>NZ_JBEYIF010000027.1:0-51240 GCF_040635655.1 Streptomyces sp. NPDC006923 | reverse complement strand
GATCTCACCCACCGAATGCCCCGAGACAAAGTCCGGCCGCACACCCCACGACTCCACCAACCGGAACAGCGCCACCTCCACCGCGAACAACGCCGACTGCGCAAAACCCGTACGGTCAAGGATTTCAGCGTCCTCCCCGAACACCACATCCCTCAACGACCGCTCAAGACGCACATCCACATGCGCACACACCGCGTCAAAGGCATCCGCGAACACCGGATATGTCTCATACAACTCACGCCCCATACCAAGACGCTGACTCCCCTGCCCGGTGAACAGGAACGCCACCTTCCCCAGCACCGGCGAACCCTCCACCACCCCCGCCACACTCCGACCCTCACCCAACGCCACCAGAGCCGAATCGAAATCCTCACGACCGGCACCAACAATCACCGCACGATGATCAAACGCCGCACGGGTCGTCGCCAGCGAGTAGCCGATGTCGGTGATGTCGCCGGGAGTTGACCGATCCCCGCTCTCGGCCAGGTACGATCGCAGCCGCTCCGCCTGGGCCTGTGCCGCTTCGGCGCCGCGCCCCGAAAGGAGCCAGGGCTGGACGGGAAGAGACCGCGCCGGTGTGTCCTCGGCGGCCGTGGACGGATCGGGTGCGGTGGTGTCCTCCGGGGCCTGCTCGATGATGGTGTGCGCGTTGGTGCCGCTCACACCGAACGCCGAAACACCGGCGCGGCGCGGCCTGCCGGTCTCCGGCCAGGGCCTCGCCTCCGTCAGCAGCGAGACCTGGCCGTCCTCCCAGTCGACCTCCGGTGTCGGCCGGTCGATGTGCAATGTGCGCGGAAGGACGCCATGACGGATGGCCATGACCGTCTTGATGATCCCGGCGACGCCTGCCGCGTTCTGGGTGTGTCCGAGGTTGGACTTCAGCGATCCCAGCCAGAGCGGTTCCGCCTCGGGCCGGCCCTGGCCGTAGGTGGCGAGCAGCGCCTGCGCCTCGATCGGGTCACCCAGTGTGGTGCCCGTACCGTGGGCCTCGACGGCGTCGATGTCCGGCGGTGTCAGCCGGGCGTTCTCCAGGGCCTGGCGGATGACACGCTGCTGCGCGGGGCCGTTGGGCGCGGTCAGACCGTTGGACGCGCCGTCCTGATTGACTGCCGAACCACGGACGACGGCCAGCACCTGGTGGCCGTTCCGCTTGGCGTCGGACAGCCGCTCCACCAGGAGCACGCCGACGCCCTCGGACCAGCCGGTGCCGTCCGCGCCCGCCGCGAACGACCGGCACCGGCCGTCCGGGGACAGCCCGCGCTGCCTGCTGAACTCGATGAACACGTCGGGCGTCGCCAGTACGGTCACACCGCCCGCCAGCGCGAGTGAGCACTCGCCGTTGCGCAGTGCCTGCACCGCGAGGTGGAGGGCGACCGAGGAGGACGAGCAGGCGGTGTCGATGGTGGCTGCGGGCCCTTCGAGACCGAAGACATACGCGAGCCGTCCGGACACAACGCTGGAGGCCGTGCCGGTGAGGAGGTGCCCTTCGACGCCTTCCGGGAGTTCCTGCCGGCCCGTGCCATATGCCTGGGACGACGCCCCGACGAACACACCGGTCCGGCTGCCCTGGACGGACGCCGGGTCGATGCCCGCGCGCTCGAACGCCTCCCAGGAGGTCTCCAGCAGCAGCCGCTGCTGCGGATCCATCGCCAGCGCCTCGCGCGGCGAGATGCCGAAGAACGCCGGGTCGAAGTCGGCGGCGTCATGGAGGAAGCCGCCGCCCCGGGCGTAGAAGGTCCCCTGGCGGTCGGGGTCCGGGTCGTACAGCGACTCGATGTCCCAGCCGCGGTCGGCCGGGAAGCCGGAGATGGCGTCCCCGCCCTCGGCGACGAGCCGCCACAGCTCCTCGGGTGAGCTGATGCCGCCCGGGAATCGGCAGCTCATGCCGACAATCGCGATGGGTTCCCGCGACGCGTCGGTGAGCTGCTGGTTCTGCCGTCGCAGGCGCTCGGTTTCCTTGAGCGACGCCCGCAGCGCTTCAACGATCTTTTCGTTGGGGGTTGTCATCACTTACTCCGCTTGAGGGGCCGCGTCAGGATTCGGTGCTGCCGGCACTGGCAGTGCCGTCGGGGCCGCCGGACAGGTCGAGCCCGTCGAGCGCCATGTCGATGAGGTTCTGCACGTCCATGTCGTCGATGGACGTGGTGGTTCCGGTGGTCTCGTCGTCGCTGCCCGGGGTCGCGGCCCCGGAGCCGGCGAGCCGCAGCAGCGTCTCCAGCAGACCGGCTTCCCTGATCCGGCCGACCGGGATGGCGGCGAGGGTTCTGTGCAGTTCCGCTTCGTGGGGATCGGACTCCAGGTGCGCCCAGCCGTCGGGGGCCCGGCCCTGTCCGGGGCCGGACGGGGACAGTTCGCGGAGCAGATGGGCGGCGAGCACGGTGGGGTTCGGGTAGTCGAAGACAAGGCTGGAGGGCAACCGCAGTCCGGTGCCGGATCTGAGCCGGTCGCGGAGTTCGACGGCGGTGAGCGAGTCGAAGCCCAGTTCCTTGAAGGCCCGGCCTGCTGCCACGGCGTCCGCCGAGTCATGGCCGAGCGCGGCGGCCGCGTGGGTGCGGACGAGTTCCAGGAGTGTGTCCCGGCGGTCGGTGTCGTCGAGTTCAGCGAGGTGGCGCCGCAGCTCCGAGGCGCCGTCGGCCCGGTTGTCCTCGGCGTCCCCCACGGCGTCGCCGCGCAGCGTCGCCGCGACCTCGGGCAGGTCCTCGATCAGCGGGCGGGGACGGGCGGCGGTGAAGGCGGGGGTGAAGCGCTCCCAGTCGACCTCGGCCACGGTCACGGCCGTGTCGCCGTGGTCCAGTGCCTGGCGCAGCGCGATCAGGTTCAGCTCCGGTTCCATGGGCGGTAGTCCGCGCCGGGTGAGCTGCTCCTCCGCGTCGCCTTCGGTGGCCATTCCGCCGTCGGCCCAGGGGCCCCAGGCCAGGGCGGTGACGGTGAGGCCGCGGGCCGCGCGGTGTTCGGCGAGCGCGTCGAGGTACGCGTTGGCCGCCGCGTAGGCGCCCTGGCCGCCGCTGCCCCAGACGCCGGCGATGGACGAGAACAGGATGAAGGCGTCGAGCGGTTCGGAGTCCTCGCCGAAGAGGTCGTCCAGATGGCGGGCTCCGGCGGTCTTGGCTCCGACGACGCGCGCGAAGCCGGCCAACTCCTCACCGGTGCCCGGTGGCTGGGAGATGCCCGCGGCGTGGACGACGGCCCTGACCGGGGTGCCGTCGGCCGCCAGCTTGCCGACGAGCGCCTCCAGGGCGCCGCGGTCCGCGACATCGCAGGCGGCCACGATCGTTTCGGCGCCGAGTGCGGCCAGTTCGGCCGTGATCCCGGCGGCGCCCGGTGCGTCGGCGCCGCGCCGGCTCAGCAGGACCAGCCGTTCGGCGCCGTTCTCCGCGAGCCAGCGGGCGGCATGCCTGCCGAGCGCGCCGGTGCCGCCGCTGATCAGGACGGTCCCGCGGGGCTTCCACGGCGCCGGGGTGCCGGATGCGCCGAGCCCGGTCCTGCCGGTGTCGTACGGGGCGTGCACAAGCCTCCGTACGAAGACTCCGCCGGTGCGTACGGCGAGCTGGTCCTCGTCGCCCGCTGCCGCGAGCAGTCCCGCCAGCGCCGTCAGCACCCGTGGGTCCGGCGTTTCCGGCAGGTCGATCAGGCCGCCCCAGCGTTCGGGGTGTTCCAGGGCGGTGGTCCTGCCGAGTCCCCACACCTGTGCCTGGGCGGGGCGGGTGAGCCGGTCGGTGGCGTCGACGGAGACGGCGCCCGAGGTGACACACCACAGCCGGGCCCCGCTACCCGCGACCGGTGCGGGCGTCGGGCCGGCGGGTCGGGTGCCATTGAGTACGTCCGTCAGTGTGACGGTCAGTGCCAGGCCGGTGGGCAGCTCGGGGTGTTCGGGATGCGGTCGCTCGTCCAGTGCCAGCAGGGACAGCACACCGGCCACCGGGCCACCGTCCGCCGCGGTGTCCAACCGGGCGGCGACCGAGGCGTGTTCACCGGTGTCGGCGGTGTCCAGCTCGACGCGTACGACCCGCGCGCCGCGCCGGGTCAGCTCGTCCTCCACCGCCTCGGCCAGAGTGTCGTCCGTGCGTGCGGCGGACAGGGCCAGAAGCCAGGTCCCGGTGAGGGCCGTCGCGCCGCTGCGCGGGCCGGTCGCCGGGCGCGGCTTCCACACGACGCGGTAGCGCCTGCTTCCGGCGACGGACTCCTTGTGCCGGCTGCGGCGCCAGGACGACAGCGCGGGCAGGACGGAGCCGAGCGGCTGTGCGCTCTCGACGCCCAGTTCGGTGGCGATCGACTCCAGGTCTTCCCGCTCCACGGCCGCCCAGAAGCGGGCTTCCACCGCGTCCGCCGGTGTGCGCGCCGGGGCGGCGGCCGGGGAGGCGGCCTCCGGCCAGAACCGGCGCCGCTGGAAGGCGTAGGTGGGCAGGTCCACTCGCCGGGCGCCGGTGCCGGCGAAGTACGCGTCCCAGTGCGGGCCATGGCCCACCACATGCAGACGGGCGACGGCGGCGGACAGTGCTTCGGTTTCGGGCCTGCCCTTGCGCAGGGCCGGTATCAGCGAGGCGGATTCCGGTCGCGAGAGACAGTCCACGGCCATCGCGGACAGCACGCCGTCCGGGCCGAGTTCGAGACAGGCCGTCGTCCCGCGCGCCTCAAGGGTGCGGACCGCGTCGAGGAACCGGACCGTGTCACGGACGTGCCGTACCCAGAACTCGGGGTCGCGGATCTCGTCGGCCGGGACGAGAGCGCCAGTCAGGCCGGAGACGATCGGGATGCCCGGGACCTCATAGGTGAGCCCGGCCGCCACGTCCCGGAACGCGTCCAGCATCCCGTCCATATGGGGCGAATGAAACGCGTGGCTGACCGTAAGCCGCTTGGTCTTGCGCCCCTCCGCCTCAAAACGCGCCGCGATCTCCAGGACAGCGTCCTCGTCACCCGACACCACCACCGAAGAAGGACCATTGACCGCGGCGACAGCCACCCGGTCCGACAGCAGCGGCAGCACCTCGTCCTCCGACGCCTCCACCGCCACCATCGCACCACCGACCGGCAACGCCTCCATCAACCGGCCACGCGCCGCCACCAGCACACACGCATCCGCCAGCGACAACACACCCGCCACATGCGCCGCGGCGACCTCACCGATCGAATGCCCGGCCAGGACGTCCGGCCGTATCCCCCATGACTCCATCAGCCGGAACAGCGCGACCTGTACGGCGAACAACGCGGGCTGGGTGAAGCCCGTGCGGTCCAGCGGAGCCTCTTCGTCGCCGAACAGCACGTCTTTCAGGGGCCGTTCGAGCTTCCCGTCCAGTTCCGCGCAGACCGCGTCCAGCGCGTCCGCGAACACCGGATACGCCGCGTACAGTTCGCGTCCCATGCCGAGGCGCTGACTCCCCTGCCCCGTGAACAGGAACGCCATCTCGCCCTCGGTCACCTGGCCGTCGATCAGCCGCACCGGCGCCTCGCCGTGTGCCATCGCGTCGAGGTCCCTCAACAGCGAGGGCCGGTCCGTCGCGGTCAGCACGGCACGGTACTGATGAGCGGCGCGGCCCGTGGCCAGTGTGTGGGCGACATCGGTCAGGCCGAGTTCCGGCGCGGCCTCCAGTCGCCGCCGCAGCCGCTCGGCCTGGCCACGCAGTGCGTCCGCGTCCCGTGCCGACAGCGGACAGAGAACGGCCGGGGGCGGCGCGCTCCCACCGGCGGCGTCGGCCGGCTCCGTGTCCGTGGTGGCCACGGCGGCGGGCGCCTGCTCGATGATCGTGTGCGCGTTGGTGCCGCTGATACCGAAGGACGACACCGCGGCCCTGCGGGGTCTGCCGGTCTCGGGCCAGGCCACCGGCTCCGTCAGCAGCTCCACCGCGCCCGATGCCCAGTCGACGTGCGGTGTCGGCGCGTCGACGTGCAGAGTCCGCGGCAGCGTTCCGTGCCGCATCGCCAGCACCATTTTGATGATTCCGGCGACACCGGCCGCCGCCTGCGTGTGGCCGATGTTCGACTTGACCGAGCCGAGCAGCAGGGGCCGCCCGGCGTCCCGGTCCTGGCCGTAGGTGGCGAGCAGCGCCTGTGCCTCGATCGGGTCACCGAGTTTTGTGCCCGTGCCGTGTGCCTCCACCGCGTCGACGTCCGACGCAGACAGACCGGCGCCGGCCAGCGCCTGCCGGATCACCCGCTGCTGCGACGGGCCGTTCGGCGCCGTCAGTCCGTTGGACGCGCCGTCCTGGTTGACGGCGCTTCCCCGTACGAGGGCCAGCACCGGATGCCCATGGCGGCGCGCGTCGGAGAGCCGCTCGACCAGCAGCACCCCGGCTCCCTCGCCCCAGCCCGTGCCGTCGGCCGCCGCCGCGAACGCCTTGCACCGTCCGTCCACGGACAGCCCGCCCTGCCTGCTGAACTCGGTGAAGGTGCCGGGTGTCGCCATGACCGTCACACCGCCCGCGAGCGCGAGCGAGCATTCGCCTCGGCGCAGCGACTGGATCGCCCAGTGCAGCGCGACCAGTGACGACGAGCAGGCCGTGTCGACCGTGACCGCGGGTCCCTCCAGGCCGAAGACATAGGAGATACGGCCGGAGGTGACACTGCCGGCGTTGCCCGTCATGACATGCCCGGCGACGCCTTCACCGGCTTCGTCGAGGCTGGTGTCGTAACCGCTGTGGGACGCGCCGATGAACACGCCCGTACTGCTGCCGCGTACGGTCGCGGGGTCGATGCCCGCGCCTTCGAAGGCTTCCCAGGAGGTTTCGAGGAGCAGCCGCTGCTGCGGGTCCATCGCCAGGGCCTCCCGGGGCGAGATGCCGAAGAACGCGGCGTCGAACCGGTCGGCGTCGTGCAGGAATCCGCCCACGCGTGGGTAGTCCTGCCCGCGTGGTGTCCCGGTGGCCGGCCGGTCCCGTGTCTCCCAGCCGCGGTTGACCGGGAAGCCCGACATGGCGTCCGCGCCGGTGGACACCAACTGCCACAGGTCGTCGGGGGTGTGTATGTCTCCCGGGTAGCGGCAGCTCATCGCCACGATCGCGATCGGTTCGCTGTCGGTTGCCGCTCCGTCCTGGCGTACCGGTGGTGTGGTGGTCTCCGTGTCCGCGCCGAGGAGTTCGTCGCG
This sequence comes from Streptomyces sp. NPDC006923, assembly GCF_040635655.1. Taxonomy (NCBI): domain Bacteria; kingdom Bacillati; phylum Actinomycetota; class Actinomycetes; order Kitasatosporales; family Streptomycetaceae; genus Streptomyces; species Streptomyces sp. NPDC006923. Next base: position 44,162 of record NZ_JBEYIF010000027.1, on the reverse strand, counting down.
CAGTTGTCCGGCGAGCGCCGCCGGGGTCGGATGGTCGTAGACGAGTGTGGTCGGCAGCCGCAGTCCGGTGGCGGTACGGAGGCGGTTGCGCAGTTCGATGGCCGTCAGCGAGTCGAAGCCGAGGTCCTTGAAGGCCCGGCCGGATTCGACGGCGTCCGGTGAGTCGTGTCCGAGGACGGCGGCGGCCTGGGTGCGGACGAGGTCGCGGAGTTCGCGTGTCTGCTCGCCGGCGGAGAGTCCGCGGAGCCGCCCGGCCAGGGTGGCGGCTCCGGCGGTGGCCGCGCTCGTCGCGGTCCTGCGCCGGGGCGTCCGGATCAGGCCGCGGAGCAGCGCGGGTACGGATTCCGTGCCCGTGGCGGAGCGCAGCGCGGCGAGGTCGAGGCGCGCCGGGACCAGGGCGGCGCGGTCGCTGCGCCACGCGGTGTCGAACAGGGCCATGCCCTCCTCTGAGGAGAGCGCGCCGACGCCGCCGCGCTCCATGCGGCGCAGGTCGGCGTGGGTCAGGTGTCCCGTGATGCCGCTGGTCTCGGCCCACAGTCCCCAGGCGAGGGAGGTCGCGGGCAGGCCCTGGGCGTGGCGGTGGGCGGCGAGCGCGTCGAGGAAGACATTGGCGGCGGCGTAGTTGGCCTGGCCGGCGCTGCCGAGGGTGCCGGCGACCGCGGAGTAGAGCAGGAACGCCGACACGTTGAGGTCGCGGGTCAGTTCGTGCAGGTTCCACGCCGCGTCGGCCTTGGGGCGCAGGACACGGTCCAGGCGTTCGGCGGTGAGTGCGGTGATCACCCCGTCGTCGACGACGCCTGCCGTGTGGACGACGGCGGTGAGCGGGCGGTGCGCGGGAACGGCGGCGAGGACCGCCGCGAGCGCGTCGCGGTCCGCCGCGTCGCAGGCGGCGAGGGTGGCTTCGGCGCCCAGCTCGGCGAGTTCGGCGACAAGGTCCGCGGCGCCTTCGGCGTCGGGGCCGCGCCGGCTGGTGAGCAGCAGGTGGCGGGCGCCGTGGGCGGTGGCGAGGTGGCGGGCGGCGAGGCGGCCCAGGGTGCCGGTGCCGCCGGTGATGAGAACCGTGCCGTCCGGGTCGAGTGCGGTGGCGGTGGGGACGGCCGCCGCAGCGGTGGCGGCGCGGGCCAGGCGGGGCACCAGGACGGTGCCGTCGCGCAGTGCCAGTTCGGGTTCGCCGGTGGCGAGGGCGCCGGGCAGCGCGGTGTACGAGGCGTCTTCGGTGTCGAGGTCGACAAGGGTGAAACGGTCGGGGTTCTCGGCCTCAGCCGACCTGATGAGGCCCCACAGTGGGGCGTGTGCGAGATTCCGCACGCCCCGCCGCTGGTCCGGGCCGTTGTGGTGGCCGGTGTCCGCCGCGACCGCGTCCCGGGTGACGAGGACCAGCCGCGAGGTGGCGAACCGTTCGTCGGCGAGCCAGCTCTGGACGAGGGCGAGGGCGTCCCGGGCCGCCTTGTGGACGGCCCCTGCGAGGTCGGTGTCCGTGCCGTGCGGAGCGGTGAGCGGCACCAGCACCAGGCGGGGAGCGGGCGCGGAGGCCGGTGTTCCCGTTCCCGGTGCGTCGGCTGTCGTTCCGGCCGCGGTGCCCAGGGCGTCTCCGAGCGCCGTCAGGTCGCGATACGTGGTGACGGGCGCGCCGGCCGCCGTCAGGGCGCGTGCGACCCCGAGTCCGTCGGTGCCGAGGACCGCGTAGCGCTCCTGGCCGGTCGGTGTGGCGGCGGGCGCCGGGGTCCAGTCGAGCTGGAAGAGGGACTGCCCGAGTGCGCTCCGCCGGGGGCCGTCGAGCAGGCCGGCGGGCGGCGCGCCGAGAGTGAGCCCCTCGATGGTCGCGACGGGCTGCCCGGTGGTGTCGGCGAGCGCCAGGGACACGGTGTGGTCGCCGGTGGGGGTGACGCGTACGCGCAGCGCGGTGGCGCCGACGGCGTGCAGGGTCACACCGCGCCAGGAGGACGGCAGGCGTCGTTCACTCTCCGGCCCGTCCGCCGCGAGCGCGGCGTGCGCGGCGGCGTCGAGGAGCGCGGGGTGCAGTCCGAAGGCCCGGGCGTCGGCCTCGGCGCTCTCGGGCAGCCGTACGTCGGCGAAGATCTCTCCGTCGCGGCGCCAGGCGGACCGCAGACCTTGGAAGAGCGGGCCGTGGACCGGGCCTGTGGTGTCGGTGTCCTCGTAGAAACCGTCGAGCGTGATCTGTTCCGCGCCGGGCGGCGGCCACTGGGCCGGACGGAAGCCGCTGTCCCGGGCGCCCGTGGCGAGGGTGCCGGTCGCGTGGTGTGTCCACTCGCTGTCGGGGGCCGCGTCCTCCGGGCGGGAGGAGAGACTGAAGGTGCGCCGGCCGTCGTCGTCCCTGGCCGCTACGGCGAGCTGGATCCGTACAGCACCGTGGTCCGGCAGGATCAGCGGCTCCTGCGGGGCCAGTTGGAGAAGGTGGTCGCAGCCTGCCTGGTCGCCCGCGCGGAGTGCCAGCTCCACAAAGGTGGCGGTGGAGAGCACCGGCGTCCCGGCGACGGTGTGGTCGGTCAGCCAGGGGTGGGTGCGCGCCGAGAGGCGTCCGGTGAGGAGGAGGGTGTCGGAGCCGGCGACCGGGACCGCGGCGGCGAGCAGCGGGTGGGCCATGTTCTCCAGGCCGGCCGCGGCGATGTCGGCCGTGCCGTCGCCGGGCTCCAGCCAGAATCGCTGGTGCTGGAAGGGGTAGGTCGGCAGGTCGGCGCGGCCGGCGCGGCGGCCCGCGTACACCGCCTCCCAGTCCAGGGGCGCACCGCGTGTGTAGGCCCTCGCGACCGCCGAGGTGAAGGAGTCGGCCTCGGCCTGTCCGGGGCGCAGCGCGGCGGCGAAGGCCCAGCGGTCGGCGGGTGCGCCGTCGTTGTCCGGGCCGGTTCCGCTTTGGGCTTCGGTTGCGGTTTCCGGTGCGGCCAGGCATTCCTGTGCCATGGCGGTGAGGACACCGCCGGGGCCCAGTTCGACGAAGGTGGTCACTCCGTGGTCGCGGAGGGACCGTACGCCGTCGAGGAAGCGTACGGTTTCGCGGACATGGCGGACCCAGAAGTCCGGTGTGGCCATCTCCTGGGCGGCGACGGGGCGGCCCGTGAGGTGGGAGAGGACCGGTGTGTGCGGGGCCCGGTAGGTGAGTCCGGCGGCGACCTCGCGGAACGCGTCGAGCATGGCGTCCATGTGCGGCGAGTGAAAGGCATGACTGACCGTCAGACGCTTGGTCCTGCGGCCCTGTTGTGCGAACGAGGCGGCGAGCGCGAGGACGGCGTCCTCGTCACCTGACACCACCACCGAGGAGGGCCCGTTGACCGCGGCGACACTCACACCGTCACCGAGCAGCGGCAGCACCTCGTCCTCCGAGGCCCCCACCGCCACCATCGCACCACCGGCCGGCAACGCCTCCATCAGCCGGCCACGCGCCGCCACCAGCACACACGCGTCCACCAGCGACAACACACCCGCCACATGCGCCGCGACCAGCTCACCGATCGAATGCCCGGCCACGAAGTCCGGCCGCAGTCCCCATGCCTCCGCCAGCCGGTACAGCGCGACCTCGATCGCGAACAGCGCGGGCTGGGTGACACCCGTACGGTCCAGCAGATCCTGGTCGTCGCCGAACAGTGCGCTCTTCAGGGGCTGTTCGAGGTGGCGGTCGAGTTCGGCGCACACCGTGTCCAGCGCGTCCGCGAACACCGGGAAGGTCTCGTACAGTCCGCGGCCCATGCCCGGACGCTGGCTGCCCTGGCCGGTGAAGAGGAACGCGAGCTTGCCGCCGTCCGCCGAGCCCTCGACCAGACCTGCGGCGGCCCGGCCCGCCGCGAGGGCGGACAGGCCGGTGAGCAGGTCCTCGCGGTCGTGGCCGACGAGCACCGCACGGTGCTCCAGCGCGGCCCGGCCGGTCGCCAGCGAGCGGCCCACCTCTGCCGGACCGAGTTCCGGCCGGGACTCCAGGCGGTCCAGCAGGCGCTGCGCGTTCTCCCGCAACGCGGTGGTGTTCCTTGCGGTGAGGGGCCACGGCAGGGCCGCGCCGGTGACCTCCCGTACGCCGTCGCGCACCCCGTCGCCGTCGGCGGGGCCCGCCTCCTCGTCCTCGGGGGCCTGCTCGATGACGGTGTGCGCGTTGGTGCCGCTCACACCGAACGCCGAAACACCGGCGCGGCGCGGCCGGCCGGTCTCCGGCCAGGGCCTCGCCTCCGTCAGCAGGGAGACCGCGCCCGAGGTCCAGTCGACGTTGGGGGTCGGTTCGTCGAGGTGGAGGGTGCGGGGCAGTACGCCGTGGCGGATCGCCATGACGGTCTTGATGACTCCGGCGATCCCGGCGGCGGCCTGGGTGTGGCCGAGGTTGGACTTGAGGGAGCCGAGCCACAACGGCTGTCCCTCGGGGCGCTCCTGGCCGTAGGTGGCGAGCAGGGCCTGCGCCTCGATGGGGTCGCCGAGCGTGGTTCCCGTGCCGTGGGCCTCGACGGCGTCGATCTCGGCGGCCGACAGCCGCGCGTTCTCCAGGGCCTGGCGGATGACGCGCTGCTGCGCGGGGCCGTTGGGTGCGGTCAGACCGTTGGAGGCGCCGTCCTGGTTGACTGCCGAACCACGGACGACGGCCAGGACCTGATGGCCGTTGCGGCGCGCGTCCGAGAGCCGCTCCACCAGCAGCACCCCGACGCCCTCGGACCAGCCCGTACCGTCGGCCGACGCGGCGAAGGACTTGCAGCGGCCGTCCGGCGCGAGACCGCGCTGCCTGCTGAACTCGACGAAGACGTCGGGGGTGGGCATGACGGCCGCGCCGCCGACGACGGCCAGTGAGCACTCCCGCGCGCGCAGCGCCTGCGTCGCCCAGTGCAGGGCGACCAGCGACGAAGAGCAGGCCGTGTCTATGGTGACGGCCGGTCCTTCGAGCCCGAAGGAGTAGGCGATACGGCCGGACAGGACGCTGGTCGCGCCACCGGTGAGGAGGAGGCCCTCCAGTCCGGCGGGGACGTGTCGCGGATCGGCGGCGTATCCCATCGCGCCGGCGCCGATGAACACGCCGGTGCGGCTGCCCTGGACGGATGCCGGGTCGATGCCCGCGCGTTCGAACACCTCCCAGGAGGTCTCCAGCAGCAGCCGCTGCTGCGGGTCCATGGCCAGGGCCTCGCGCGGGGAGATCCCGAAGTGGGCCGGGTCGAAACCGGCGGCGTCGTCGAGGAATCCGCCGCCGGCCGTGTAGAGGGTGCCCCTGCGGTCGGGGTCCGGGTCGACCAGCGCGTCCAGGTCCCAGCCGCGGTCGGCCGGGAAGCCGGTGATGGCGTCCTCACCGTTGTCCACGAGCGTCCAGAGGTCCTCGGGAGAGGCCACGCCGCCGGGGAAGCGGCAGCTCATCGCGACGATCGCGATGGGTTCCCGCGCGTCCGCCTCGACCTCGCCGAGACGGCGCCGGGTACGGCGCAGCTCGGCGGTCATCCACTTCAGGTTGTCGAGAAGCTTCTCTTCGTTGGCGCTGGCCACTGGATCGTCACCCTCTGGCGGAAGTCGGAACAGATGCGGTCATGGCGTCAGGATCTTCCGAATTCGGTATTGATGATGTCGAAGAGGTCGTCGGCGGAGGCCGAGGCGAGTGCGTCGGTGTCGAGTCCGGCCGGTGCGCTGTCGGCTTCGTGCCACTTCCGCAGCAGAGCGTCGAGCCGGGCCGTGACCCTGGCGCGTTCGGTGTCGTCCGTGGGGACGGTGGAGAGCGCGAACTCCAGCTTGTCGATCTCCGCGAGCGCGGGCAGTTCCTCTTCGGTGTCGTCACCGAGGAGTTCGGCCCGCAGCCGGCCCGCGAGGACCGCGGGGGTCGGGTAGTCGAAGACGAGGGCGGCGGAGAGCCGCAGGCCGGTCTCCGCGTTCAGTCTGTTGCGCAGTTCGACGGCGGTGAGCGAGTCGAAGCCCAGTTCCTTGAACGCCCGGCCCGCGCTGATGTCGCCGGTGCCGTCATGTCCGAGGACGGCCGCGACATGGGCGAGGACCAGATCGAGCAGTATCCGTTCGGCGGCCGGCCCCGATGCTCCGGCGAGCCGCCCGGCGAGGGCCGCCGCGCCGTCGCCGCCCGCGCCGTCGGAGCCGGTGCCCGTGCCCTGGCCGGCCTGGGTGTCGAGGGCGGTCCGTACCTCGGGCAGGTCGGCGATGAGCGGGCGCGGGCGGGCCGCCGTGAAGCCGGCCACGAACCTCTCCCAGTCGACGTCGGCGACGGTCAGTGTGGTGTCGCCGAGGTCCAGTGCCTGCTGGAGTGAGGCGATGGCGTCCTCGGGCGCCATCACGGGCAGGCCCCGCAGGGCGAGTTGGCCGGCGGTGGTGTCGTCGGCGACCAGGCCGCCGCCGGCCCAGGGTCCCCAGGCCACCGAGGTGGCCGCGAGACCCCGTGCGGCGCGCTGCTGCGCCAGCGCGTCGAGGTGAGCGTTGGCCGCCGCGTACGCGCCCTGGCCGCCGCTGCCCCAGACACCGGCGATGGACGAGAAGAGGACGAAGGCGTCCAGCTCCCGGCCGTCGAGGAGTTCGTCGAGATGGCGTGCGCCCGCGACCTTGGCGGTGACGACATCGGAGAACTCGGCCGCCCCGGTCTCGGCGAGCGGTGTGAACTGCCCCGCCCCGGCGGTGTGGACGACGGCGGTGAGCGGTGGGTGCGTCCCGGCGTCCGCGTCGGCGTCGATACCGGCGAGCAGGGCCGCCACGGCGTTCCGGTCGGCGATGTCGCAGGCCACGACCGTGGCCGGGGTGCCCGACGCGTCCAGTTCCGCGACGAGGTCCGGCGCGCCGGGGGCCCCGGGTCCGCGCCTGCTCACCAGCACCAGCCGTTCGGCGCCGCTCGCGGCGAGCCACCGGGCGGCGTGCGCGCCGAGGGCGCCGGTGCCGCCGGTGACCAGGACCGTGCCGCCCGGCTTCCACGCCCCGGCGTTCTCGGGCGCGGGCTCGGCGTGGGTGATCCGCCGGGCGAGGACCCCGGTGGTACGGATCGCGACCTGGTCCTCGTAGCCGTGGTCGTCACCGGTGTCCGCGCCGGTCCCGGCGAGGACGGCCGCGAGCCGGGCGGCGGCGCGTTCGTCGAGGCGCGCGGGCAGATCGACAAGTCCGCCCCAGCGCTCCGGATGTTCCAGGGCGACAACGCGTCCGAGGCCCCACACCTGTGCCTGTGCGGCGCTGCGCGGCGGGTCGGAGACGGTCGTGGACACGGCGCCGCTGGTGGCGCACCAGAGCGGGGCGCCGACTCCGGCGTCGCCGAGTGCCTGGACGAGGACTCCGGTGAGGAGCGGTCCCGTGGGCAGCTCGGCCCGGTGGGGATGCGGGCTTTCGTCCAGGGCCAGCAGGGACAGGACACCGTCGACCGTGCTGTCCGCCAGGGCCGTCCGCAGCCGCGCGGCCAGTGCCTCGCGGTCGAGGCTCGCGTTGTCCGGTTTGAGGCGCAGCAGCCGGGCGCCATGGCCGGCGAGCGCCGCCACGGCCTGTTCCGCGGGCGTGTCCGGGCCCGCGTCGGGAGGCAGGACGACCAGCCATTCACCCGTGAGGGCGGCGGTGGGCAACGGCTCGACCGGTTTCCAGGTGACCCGGTAGCGCCGGGCGTCCAGCGCGGCTCGCTCCCGCTGCCTGCGACGCCACGTGGTGAGCGCGGGGAGTACGGCGCTCAGCGGCTGGTCGGCGCCGATGTCGAGCGCGGCCGTGAGGGAGGCGAGGTCGTCGCTCTCGACGGCAGCCCAGAACCGGGCGTCGGTGGATCCCCCGGCGGCGCCGGTGGCAGCGGCGTCCATGACACCGTGCTGGGTGTCGAGCCAGTACCGGCGGCGCTGGAACGCGTAGGTCGGCAGGTCGACGCGCCGGGCGCCGGTGCCCTCGTACACGGCCTCCCACTCCGGCACCGCGCCGCGCACATACGCCTGGGCGAGCGCGGTGGCCAGGGTGTCGTCCTCGGGCAGGGCCGCGCGCAGCAGCGAAACGAACGCCGTGTCCCGCGCGGTCACGCAGTCCTGTGCCAGTGCGGAGAGGACGGCGTCGGGGCCGATCTCCACATAGGTTGTGACGCCCTGCTTCTCCAGGGTGCGTATGCCGTCGAGGAAGCGAACGGCCTCGCGGACATGGCGTACCCAGTAGTCCGGGGAGCACCACTCGTCGGTGACGAGATCGCCGGTGACGGTCGAGACGACGGGGATGCTCGGCTCGTGGTAGGTGAGGAGGTCGGCGACCTCGCGGAAGTCCGCGAGCATCGCGTCCATGTGCGGCGAGTGGAAGGCATGGCTGACGGTGAGCCGCTTCGTCCTGCGGCCGCGCTCCTCGAACGACGCGGCGACCTCCGTGACCGCGCCGGTGTCGCCGGAGAGCACCACGGCCGCCGGGCCGTTGACGGCGGCGACCCCGATCTCGGACGCGCGTCCCGCCAGCAGCGGGGTCACCTCGTCCTCGGACGCCTCGACGGCCGCCATCGCGCCGCCCGTGGGCAGCGCCTGCATCAGCCGGCCGCGCGCGGCGACAAGAGCGCACGCGTCCTGGAGGGACAGCACCCCGGCGACATGAGCGGCGGCGATCTCACCGATCGAGTGCCCGGCGAGGAAGTCGGGCCGCAGGCCGGAGGCTTCGGCCAGGCGGTAGAGAGCCACTTCCACGGCGAACAGCGCGGGCTGGGTGTACGCGGTGCGGTGCAGCGGCTCGTCGGGATCACCGTCCGCGCCCCCGGCGGTGTCCCGCTCCGCGAACAGTATGTCGTGCAGCGGCCGGTCGAGATGGCGGTCGAGTTCCGCGCAGACCGCGTCGAGCGCCCCGGCGAACACCGGCCGGGACGCGTACAGTTCACGTCCCATGCCAGGCCGCTGGCTGCCCTGTCCGGTGAACAGGAACGCCGTACGGCCGTCGGCCGGCGCTCCCTGGACGACCTGGGCCGCCGGCTCGCCCTCCGCCAGCGCCCGCAGGCCCGCCAGCAGCGCGTCCCGGTCGTGGCCGACGACGGCGGCGCGCACGTCGAGGGCGGACCGTGTGGTCGCGAGGGAGTACGCGAGGTCGGCGGGCGACAGGCCGGGCTCCGCCGCCGCGTAGGCCCGCAGCCGTTCGGCCTGGGCCCGCAGCGCCTTCGGGTCGCGGGCCGACAGGGGCCAGATGAGTGTGGTGGGCTCCGCGTCGCCGACCGGGAGGGGTCCGGCGTCGGAGTCGGGCCGGGGCGTGCGGGCGAGGGCGAGGGTGTTGTCGGGGGCCTGCTCCAGCACGGTGTGCGCGTTTGTCCCGCTGAAGCCGAAGGAGGAGACACCGGCCCGGCGCGGACGGTCCGTCGCGGGCCAGGCCACCGTCTCGGTCAGCAGCTCGACCGCGCCCGCCGACCAGTCGACATGCGGCGTCGGCGCGTCCACATGCAGCGACCTCGGCAGCACCCCGTGCCGCATCGCCAGCACCATCTTGATGATTCCGGCGACACCGGCCGCGGCCTGGGTGTGCCCGATGTTCGACTTGACCGAGCCGAGCAGCAACGGCCGGTCGGCCGCTCGCCCCTGGCCGTAGGTCGCGAGCAGCGCCTGCGCCTCGATCGGGTCGCCCAGCTTCGTACCGGTGCCGTGCGCCTCCACCGCGTCGACGTCCGACGCCGACAGACCGGCGCTCGCCAGGGCCCGGCGGATGACACGCTGCTGGGACGGGCCGTTCGGGGCCGTGAGGCCGTTGGACGCGCCGTCCTGGTTGATGGCAGAACCCCGGACGACGGCGAGTACGGGGTGTCCCAGACGCCGCGCGTCGGAGAGCCGCTCCACCAGGAGCATGCCGACGCCCTCGCCCCAGCCCGTACCGTCGGCCGCCGCCGCGAACGCCTTGCAGCGCCCGTCCGGTGCCAGTCCGCGCTGCCTGCTGAACTCGATGAACGTACCGGGGCTCGACATGACCGTCACACCGCCGGCGAGCGCGATCGAGCACTCGCCGCCGCGCAGCGCCTGAATCGCCCAGTGCAGCGCGACCAGGGAGGACGAGCAGGCCGTGTCGACCGTGACGGCCGGCCCTTCGAGACCGAAGGTGTAGGCGAGCCGGCCGCTGACGACGCTCGCCGCGTTGCCGGTGCCGAGATAGCCTTCCACGCCTTCGGGGACGGCACGCAGCGCGACGTCGTAGTCCTGGCTGTTCGAACCGACAAAGACACCGGCGTTGCTGCCGCGCAGGGTCGCGGGATCGATACCGGCCCGCTCGAACGTCTCCCAGGAGGTCTCCAGCAGCAGCCGCTGCTGAGGATCCATCGCCAGCGCCTCACGCGGCGAGATGCCGAAGAACGCGGCGTCGAACCGGTCCGCGTCGTAGAGGAATCCGCCCTCACGGGCGTAGAAGGTGCCCCGCTTGTCCGGGTCGGCGTCGTACAGTCCGGCGAGGTCCCAGCCCCGGTCGGTGGGAAACGCGCCAATGGCGTCGCCGTCCGTGGTGAGTAGCTGCCACAGCTCCTCCGGGGTGCGCACTCCGCCGGGGAAACGGCAGGCCATCGAGACGATCGCGATCGGATCGTCGTCGGCACCTCCTGGAGCGGAGCCGCTCGCCGCCGGGGCACCCTCGGGCAGGGCCGCGGCGGGGCCGGTCGCCCGGTCGCCGAGGAGTTCGGTGCGCAGCCAGGCCGCCAGGGCCGCGGCGGTCGGATGGTCGTAGACCAGGGTCGCGGGCAGCTTCACGCCCGTGGCGGCGTTCAGCCGGTTGCGCAGCTCGACCGCGGTCAGCGAGTCGAAACCCAGCTCCTTGAACGGCCGGTCGGCGCCGACCGACTTGGGCTCCTCATGGCCGAGTACGGCGGCGACATGGGTACGTACCAGGTCGAGCGCTGCCCGGCCGCGCTCTGCCTCGGAGAGGCCCGCGAGCCGGTCGGCGAGGGCCCCGGGGGCCGAGCCCGGCGCGTCGGGACGCGGGCCGCCGTTCTCCGCGCCGACCGTGGTGTCCAGCGCGGCCCGGGCCTCGGGCAGGTCGGCGATGAGCAGGCTCGGCCGGACCGCGGTGTAGTCGGTGGCGAACCGCTGCCAGTCGATGTCGGCGATGGTCAGGGCGGCGTCGCCGTCCAGGTCGAGCGCCCGCTGGAGCGCGAGGATCGCGGGTTCGGGTGCCATGGGCGGTACGCCGCCCCGGCGCATCCGCTGTCCGAGCGACGCGTCGGCGGCCATCCCGCCTTCGGCCCACGGCCCCCAGGCGATGGACGTCGCGGGCAGCCCGTCGGCGCGGCGCTGCTCGGCCAGCGCGTCCAGATACGCGTTGGCTGCCGCGTAGTTGGCCTGTCCCGCCGCACCGACCGTGCCGGAGATCGAGGAGAACAGGACAAACATCTTCAGGTCGCCACGCCGACGGGTCAGCTCGTCCAGGTGGGCCGCGGCGGTCGCCTTGGCTCGGAGGACGGTCTCGATCCTGCCGGGTGTGAGCGCGTCGAGGACTCCGTCGTCCAGCACGCCGGCCGCGTGTACCACTCCGGTCAGCGGCCACTCGGCGGGCAGCGAGTCCAGCAGCCCCGCCAGCGCCGCGCGATCGGCGACATCACAGGCCGCGACCGTCACCCGGACCCCGAGCGCGGTCAGCTCGGCAGACAGCTCCCGCGCGCCCGGCGCCTCCGGGCCACGACGACTGGTGAGCACGAGATGCTTTGTGCCACGGCCCGCCAGCCAGCGCGCCACATGCCCGCCCAACGCGCCCGTACCGCCGGTGATCAGCACAGTGCCGTGCGACTGCCGGGCCGCGTCCGGCCCCTCGCCGCCGGGCGCGCGCACCAGCCGGCGTCCGAACACACCGGACGCCCGGACCGCGACCTGGTCCTCGCCGCCCGCTCCCGCCAGCACCCATGCCAGCCGGTCTCCCGCACGCCCGTCCATCACCGCGGGCAGGTCGACCAACCCGCCCCAGCGCTCGGGCAGTTCCAGCGCCGCGACCCGTCCCAGACCCCACACCTGGGCGCCCGCAGGACTGCCCACCCGGTCCGAACGTCCCACCGACACCGCGCCGCGTGTCGCCAGCCACAGCGGAGCACTCACACCCGCGTCGCCCAGCGCCTGCGCCAGCACCACCGACGCCACCACCACATCGGCACCGAGGCCGCGCGCCCCCGCGCCGAGGAGCGACAGCACTCCGGCGGCCGGTGCCACGGCTTCGCCGCCCGGGACGAGCGCCGTACGCAGTTTCGCGGCCACCCCCGCCCGGTCCTCGGCGCCCACCTCGACCCGCCGGACCTCGACGCCCCGCGTCGCGAACATGCGCACCACACCAGCCGTCAGTTCGTCGACGGCACCATCCCCGGCCGGCGGGACGACAAGCAGCCAGGGGTCCGTGCCGCGCAGAGTCCCGGTGGTCAGGTCGGTGACCGGCTTCCACTGCACCCGGTAGCGCCAGCCGTCCACCTCGGAACGGGCACGCTGACCGCGTCGCCAGGAGGAGAGTGCGGGCAGCAGGCTCTCCAGCGTGGATTCGTTGTCCGTGCCGTCGACCGCCAGAGTGGTGGCGAGTTCCGCGAGGTCGCCGCGCTCGACCGCCTCCCAGAAGCGTGTGTCGACGGTCTCACCGGACAGGGCACCGTCCTGTCCTTCCTCGTCCAGAGTCACCCAGTACCGCTGGTGCTGGAAGGCATAGGTCGGCAGATTCACACGCCGGGCGCCGGTACCGGCGAAGAACGCCTTCCAGTTGGGACCGTGGCCCACCACATGCAGTCCCGCCACCGCCGCCGCCAACGACTCCGTATCAGGACGGCCCTTGCGCAGCGCGGGCACCAGCACAGCCGACTCCGAACCGACAAAGCTCTGTCCCGCCATCGCGGACAGCACACCATCGGGACCCAGCTCCAGATACGCCGTGACACCCTGCGCCTCCAGGACACGCACCCCGTCCAGGAAACGGACACCCTCCCGCACATGCCGCACCCAGAACTCCGGATCACCCATCTCCCCCGCCGACACAACAGCACCGGTCAGATTGGACACGATCGGAATCTTCGGAGCCTCGTAGCCGAGTCCGGAGACCACCTGGCGGAAGGCATCCAGCATCCCGTCCATCCGGGGCGAATGAAACGCGTGGCTCACCGCGAGCCGCTTGGTCCGACGCCCCTCCGCCTCAAAACGGGCCGCGATCTCCAGGACAGCGTCCTCGTCACCGGACACCACCACCGACGTAGGTCCGTTGACCGCCGCCAAACCCGCCCGGTCCGACAGCAGCGGCAGCACCTCGTCCTCCGACGCCTCCACCGCCACCATCGCCCCACCCGACGGCAGCCCCTCCATCAACCCACCACGCGCCGCCACCAGCGTGCACGCGTCCGCCAGCGACAACACACCCGCCACATGCGCCGCCGCGATCTCACCCACCGAATGCCCCGAGACAAAGTCCGGCCGCACACCCCACGACTCCACCAACCGGAACAGCGCCACCTCCACCGCGAACAACGCCGGCTGCGCAAATCCCGTACGATCCAGCAGCCCCGCATCCTCCCCGAACACCACATCCCTCAACGACCGCTCAAGACGCACATCCAGATGCGCACACACCGCGTCAAACGCGTCCGCGAACGCCGGATATGTCTCATACAACTCACGCCCCATACCAAGGCGCTGACTCCCCTGACCGGTGAACAGGAACGCCACCTTGCCGGGCCGCACCGAACCTCGCGTCAGGCCCTTGGCCGTACCGTCGTCGGCCAGGGCCCGCAGTCCGCGCAGCGCCTCGTCGCGGTCTCCGGCGATCAGTACCGCGCGTTCGTCAAAAGCGGTGCGACCGGTCGCCAGTGTGTAGGCGACATCAACCAGGTCGACTCCGGGCTCCGTCTCCAAGTGCTCCAGCAGCCGCCCGGCCTGGCCACGCAGGGCGTCCGGGTCCTTCGCCGACATGGCGTACGGCAGCACCGGTGGGCGCACCGTCACGGGCTCGACGGCGAGGGACGTCATCTCGGGCTCGGGGGCCTGCTCGATGATCGTGTGCGCGTTGGTGCCGCTCACACCGAACGCCGAGATCCCCGCGCGCCGGGGCCTGCCGGTCTCCGGCCACGCCACCGATTCGGTCAGCAACTCGACGGCACCCGATGACCAGTCGACATGCGGCGACGGCTCATCCACATGCAACGTCTGCGGCAGCACACCGTGCTCCATCGCCAGGACCATCTTGATGATCCCGGCGACACCGGCCGCGGCCTGGGTGTGTCCGATGTTCGACTTGATCGTGCCCAGCAGCAGCGGGCGGTCGTCCGTCCGCTCCTGGCCATACGTAGCGAGCAGCGCCTGCGCCTCGATCGGGTCACCCAGCTTCGTACCGGTGCCGTGCGCCTCCACCGCATCGACATCCGCAGCCGACAGACCGGCGCTCGCCAGCGCCTGCCGGATCACCCGCTGCTGCGACGGACCGTTCGGCGCCGTCAGACCATTCGACGCACCATCCTGATTCACCGCCGAACCACGCACCAGAGCCAACACCGGATGACCGTTTCGGCGCGCATCGGAGAGCCGTTCCAGCAGCAGTACCCCGGCGCCCTCACCCCACCCGGTACCGTCCGCACCCGCCGCGAACGCCTTGATGCGCCCGTCGGCGGCCAGCCCGCGCAGTCGGCTGAAGTCGATGAAGTTCTCGGCCGTGGCCATGATGGTGACACCGCCGGCCAGGGCGAGGGAGCATTCACCGCTTCTGAGCGCCTGCACCGCGAGGTGCAGGGCGACCAGCGACGACGAGCAGGCCGTGTCGACCGTGACAGCGGGTCCCTCCAGGCCCAGCGTGTACGAGACACGGCCGGAGATCACACTCGCCGCGTTGCCCGTGCCCAGATGGCCTTCGAGGCCGCCGGGCGCGTCCATCGCCAGGAACATGTAGTCCTGGCCGTTCGTCCCGACGAAGACACCCGCCCGGCTCCCGCGCAGCGAGGTCGGATCGATACCGGCGCGTTCGAACGCCTCCCAGGAGGTCTCCAGCAGCAGCCGCTGCTGCGGGTCCATCGCCAGCGCCTCGCGCGGCGAGATCCCGAAGAACGCCGGGTCGAAGCCGGCCACGTCATAGAGGAATCCGCCCTCCCGGGTGTAGGAGGTGCCCCGGCGGGTCAGGTCCGGGTCGTACAGCGTCTCCAGGTCCCAGCCCCGGTCGTCCGGGAAGCCGGACACGGCGTCCGAGCCACCGGCGAGGAGCTGCCACAGCTCTTCGGGGTCGCGTACGCCGCCGGGGAAGCGGCAGCTCATCGACACGATCGCGATCGGGTCGTCGTCCGTCCCCCTGACCTCCGGCGCCACCGCGTCCGCGCCGGACGGGGCGGCCCCCGGGCCGGCGGCGTCCAGGAGTTCGGCGCGCAGATGGTCCGCGAGCGCTGCGGAGGTCGGGCGGTCGAAGATGAGGGTGGTGGGCAGCCGCAGGCCGGTCACGGCCGAGAGCCGGTTGCGCAGTTCCACGGCGGTCAGCGAGTCGAAGCCGAGCTCACTGAACGCCCGGCCGGCCGCGACGGCTCGCGGCCCGCTGTAACCGAGTACGGCGGCGACCTGCGTACGGACCAGATCCAGCAGTACCTGTTCACGTTCGGCGGCCGGCAGACCGAGAAGCCGTTCGGCGAGAGGCGCGTCGTCGGCGGTTCGCGGGAGGTCCGTGCCGGTGGCCACGGACGTCCGGTCCTCCGCCGGTGCGAGACCGGTGAACAGGGCGCGCGGCCGGGCCGTCGTCATCCCGGGCAGGAACCGGTCCCACTCGATGTCGGCGACGGTCACCGACGTGTCGCCCAGGTCAAGTGCCCGCTGGAGCGCGAGGATCGCGGACTCGGGGGCCATGGGCGGTACGCCGTCGCGCCGCATGCGCTGTTCGAGCGCCTCCCCGGCGGCCATTCCGCCGTCGGCCCAGGGGCCCCAGGCGACGGAGGTCGCGGGCAGCCCGTCGGCCCGGCGCTGCTCGGCCAGCGCGTCCAGATACGCGTTGGCGGCCGCGTAGTTGGCCTGTCCCGCCGCACCGAACGTCCCCGCGACGGAGGAGAACAGCACAAAGGCCGTGATGCCGTCCCGCTCGCGGGTCAGCTCGTGCAGCCGCGCCGCGGCCAGCGACTTGGCGGACAGGACGCTTTCGATCCGCTCCGGCGTGAGCCCGTCCAGCACCCCGTCGTCGAGCACACCCGCCGCGTGCACCACGCCGGTCAGCGGCCACTCGGCCGGGAGTGAGCCCAGCAACTCGGCCAGCGCGTCCCGGTCCGTGACATCGCAGGCCGCCACCGTCACCGCGGTGCCGAGGGCCACAAGTTCGTCCCGAAGTCCGGCCGCTCCCGGAGCCTCCGCGCCCCGGCGACTCGTCAGCACCAGGTGCTCCGCCCCACCGCGGGCCAGCCACCGGGCGACCTGCGCTCCGAGCGCGCCCGTACCGCCGGTCACCAGCACCGTCCCGCGTGGGTGCCAGGCGTCCGCCGGAGCCCTGCCGCCGGGTGCCCGTACCAGGCGGCGCCCGAACACACCGGACGCCCGCACCGCCACCTCGTCCTCGTCGCCCGGCGCCGCCAGCACCGACGCCAGCCGGTCCGCCGCACGGCCGTCCAGCGGCTCGGGCAGGTCGATCAGTCCGCCCCAGCGTCCCGGCACCTCCAGGGCCGCCGTCCGGCCCAGCCCCCACACCTGCGCCTGCGCGGGAGAGACCAGCCGGTCCGAGCGCCCCACCGAGACCGCGCCCCGTGTGGCCAGCCACAGCGGCGCCTCCACCTCCGCGTCTCCCAGCGCCTGTATCAGCAGCGCCGACCCGACCACGGCCCGGACGCCGTCGCCGTCGAGGCCGGTAGCCAGCAGCGACAACACCCCCGCGACCGGGCCGTTCTCCTGGCCGGCGAGCGCGGACAGCGACGCGGCCAGGGCCGACCGGCCGATGGCCACCGGGTCGATCTCGACCCTGCGTGTCGCCACCCCGCGCTCCGCGAACATCGCGGCGACGCCCGCCGTCAACGCGTCGTCGGAAGACGTACCGAGCGGGACGGCCAGCAGCCAGGGGCCTTCGAGCGTCCCGGCCGGCCGCCGGCCGGTCAGTGGCTTCCATGTCGTCCGGTAGCGCCAGCCGTCGATCATCGACGACTCGTGTCGCCGCTTGCGCCACGCGGCCAGCGACGGCAGGACGGCGCTCAGCGGCGCCTCCGGGTCGACCTCCAGCTCCGCGGCGAGCGCGCCCCGGTCCTCGTCCTCCACCGCCGCCCAGAACCGCTCGTCGGCGGACGGCTGGGGGGCCGGTGTGCTCGCGGTCCCGGCCACGCTGTCGGCCAGCCAGAACCGCTCGCGCTGGAACGCGTAAGTGGGCAGGTCGACGCGCCGGGCACCGGTCCCGGCGAAGAACGCGGACCAGTCGACGGCGACACCCTGGACATGCAGCCGCGCCAGCGCCGTCACCAGGGTCTCCGGCTCGCCACGGTCCTTGCGCAGGACGGGAAGGCGGACGGTGTCGGCAGCCGCCAGGAGGGAGTCCTCGGCCAGCGCCGACAGGACGCCGTCCGGTCCCAGCTCGACGTAGACGGAGCAGCCCTCGGCTTCGAGGGCACGGACGCCGTCGAGGAAGAGGACCGCTTCGCGGACGTGCCGTACCCAGAAATCGGGGTCCCTGATCTGGTCCGGCGCGACAACGCCACCCGTGAGGTTCGAGACGATCGCAATTCTCGGCGCGTGGTAGGTGAGGCCCGCCGCGACCTCGCGGAACGCGTCGAGCATGGCGTCCATGTGCGGCGAGTGGAAGGCATGACTGACCGTCAGGCGGCTGGTCTTGCGGCCCTGTTCCTCCAGTGCCCGGGCGATCTCCAGGACCTCGTCCTCGGCTCCGGAGAGCACCACGGAGGACGGCCCGTTGACCGCCGCGACGGCGACCCGGTCGCTCAGCAGCGGCACGACGTCGTCTCTCGTCGCCCGCACCGCGACCATCGCTCCGCCGGCGGGCAGCCGCTCCATCAGCCGGCCGCGCGCCGCGACCAGCGCGCACGCGTCCGCCAGCGACAGCACACCCGCCACATGCGCCGCGACCAGCTCACCGATGGAATGGCCGCAGAGCAGATCGGGGCGGACCCCCCAGGTCTCCAGCAGCCGGAACAGCGCGACCTCGACGGCGAACAGCGCGGGCTGGGTGAAGCCGGTACGGTTCAGCAGCCCCGCCTGGTCCTCGGCGGCGAACAGCACGTCCCGCAGCGGCAGATCGAGGTATTCGTCCAGGTGCGCGCAGACGTCGTCCAGCGCGTCCGCGAACACGGGAAACGCCGCGTGCAGTTCGCGGCCCATACCGAGGCGCTGGCTGCCCTGGCCGGTGAACAGGAACGCGACCTTGCCGTCGGCGGATCCCGGACGCCGCTCGACCAGACCGGCGCGGCTCTCACCGGCGGCGAGGGCGTCCAGTCCGGCGATGAACTCCGCGCGGTCGTCCGCGACCAGTGCCGCCCGCGCGTCCAGCGCCCCGCGGCTGGTCGCGAGGGAGAAGGCGACGTCGGCCGGTGTGAGCTCCGGGTGGGCCGCGAGGTGGCCCCTGAGCGCCACCGCCTGCGCGCGCAGGGCGTCCGGCGTCTTCGCCGAGATCAGCCAGGGAAGCATGGCGTGCCCGGTGACGGACACCGTCGTATCTGACACATCGTCAGGCATGTCTGTGGCGGGGCCGGGTGGCTGCTCGATGATGGTGTGCGCGTTGGTGCCGCTCACCCCGAACGCGGAGACGGCCGCGCGCCGGGGACGGCCGGTCTCCGGCCACCGGGAGGGTTCCGTCAGCAGCTCGACCGCGCCCGACGCCCAGTCGACGTGCGGCGACGGCTCGTCCACATGCAACGTCCGCGGCAGCACTCCGTGCCGCATCGCCAGCACCATTTTGATGATCCCGGCGACACCGGCCGCGGCCTGGGTGTGGCCGATGTTCGACTTGACCGAGCCGAGCAGCAGCGGCCGGCCGGGATCCCGGCCCTGGCCGTAGGTGGCGAGCAGCGCCTGCGCCTCGATCGGGTCACCCAGTGTGGTGCCCGTGCCATGTGCCTCCACGGCGTCCACCTCAGCCGTGGAGAGCCCGGCCGACGCCAGCGCCTGCCGGATCACCCGCTGCTGCGACGGACCATTGGGCGCCGTCAGACCGTTCGACGCACCGTCCTGGTTCACCGCCGAACCACGGACGATCGCCAGCACCGGATGACCGTTCTCGCGGGCGTCGGAAAGCCGCTCCACCAGCAGCATCCCGGCACCCTCGCCCCACCCCGTACCGTCCGCGCCCGCGGCGAACGCCCTGCACCGGCCGTCCACGGACAGGCCGCCCTGGCGGCTGAAGTCGACGAAGGGTTCCGGGGTCGACATCACCGTCACACCGCCCGCCAGGGCGAGCGAGCACTCGCCGCCGCGCAGCGCCTGGATCGCCCAGTGCAGCGCGACCAGCGAGGACGAGCAGGCCGTGTCGACCGTGACGGCCGGGCCTTCCAGGCCGAAGGTGTACGCCAGCCGGCCGGACACCACACTCGCCGCGTTGCCCGTCCCCAGATGGCCTTCCAGTCCCTCGGGCGGTACGGAGACGAGGGACGCGTAGTCCTGGCCGTTGGTCCCGGCGAACACACCGGTCCTGCTGCCGCGCAGGGTGGCCGGATCGATACCGGCCCGCTCGAACACCTCCCACGACGTCTCCAGCAGCAGCCGCTGCTGAGGATCCATCGCCAGCGCCTCGCGTGGCGAGATCCCGAAGAACTCCGCGTCGAAGTCGGCGGCGTCGTAGAGGAATCCGCCCTCGCGTGTGTACGAGGTGCCCTGCTGCGCGGGGTCCGGGCTGTAGAGGCCGGCGAGGTCCCAGCCGCGGTCGCTGGGGAACTCCGCGATGACGTCCTCACCCGCGGTGAGGAGCTGCCACAGCTCCTCCGGGCTCCGGACACCGCCGGGGAAGCGGCAGCTCATCGCGACGATGGCGATGGGGTCGTCGTCGACGGCCGCCTGGGCGGTGGCGGCGGGCCCGGAGACCCCGGCCGAAGCGGTGGCGCCCGCGAGTTCGTTCCGCAGATGGGCCGCGAGCGCGGCGGAGGTCGGATGGTCGAAGATGAGCGTGGCGGACAGCTTCAGACCACTGGCCGCCGTCAGCCTGTTGCGCAGTTCCACGGCCGTCAGCGAGTCGAAGCCCAGTTCCTTGAAGGCCCGTTCCGCCGCGACGGACTCGGAGCTGTCATGTCCGAGGACGGCGGCGACCTGCGTACGGACGGTGTCCAGCGTGATCCGGAGCTGTTCCGCCTCGGAGCGTCCGGCCAGCCGCCCGGCGAGGGTGGTGACCGCGTCGCCGCTGGTGACAAGGCGCCCACTGGCCGCGTCCAGGACGCGCGCCGCCTCGGGGATGTCGGCGAGGAACGGGCTCGGGCGAGCGGCTGTGACACCGCGTGCGTAGCGTGCCCAGTCGATGTCGGCGACGGTGAGCGCGGTGTCGTCGCCGTCGAGTGCCCGCTGAAGCGCGCCGATGGCCAGTCCGGCCGCCATGGGGGCCATGCCCTCACGGCGCAGGTGCTGTTCGAGTGCCTCGCCGGCGGCCATGCCCGCCCCGGCCCAGGGGCCCCAGGCGATGGCGGTCGCGGGCAGCCCGTCGGCCCGGCGCTGCTCGGCGAGCGCGTCGAGGTAGGCGTTGGCCGCGGCGTAGTTGGCCTGTCCGGCGGCGCCCAGCGTGCCGGCGACGGACGAGAAGAGGACAAACGCCGAGAGATCCAGGCCGCGCTCACGGGTGAGTTGGTCGAGGACGGCGGCGGCGCCCGCCTTGGCGCGTAGCGCGGTGTCGATCCGTTCGGGCGTCATGGCGTCGAAAACGCCGTCGTCCAGTACGCCCGCGGCGTGGACGACGGCCGTCAGAGGATGCTCCTCCGGCAACGCGTCCAGCAACCCACCCAACGCCTCCCGATCAGCCACATCACACGCCGCGACCATCACCTCCACACCCAGCGCCACCAACTCCTCCCGCAACCCCACCGCACCCGGAGCCGCCAACCCACGACGACTCACCAACACCAGACGCTCCGCACCACACCCCACCAACCACCGAGCCACCTCACCCCCCAACGCACCCGTACCACCCGTCACCAACACACTCCCCCGCACCGACCAACCACCCACACCCTCCGAACCACCCACCACCCGCACCAACCGCCGAACAAACACACCAGAACCCCGCACAGCGACCTGATCCTCACCGCCCGGGCCCGCCAGCGCCGAGGCGAGACGCTCCCCGGTGCGCCCTTCGAAGGTCTCCGGGAGATCGATCAGTCCGCCCCAGCGCTCCGGGTGCTCCAGGGCCACCGTGCGTCCGAGGCCCCAGACCTGCGCCTGGTCCGGGTCGGCGGGCCGGTCCGATCTGCCGACCGACACCGCGCCCCGGGTGGCGCACCAGAGCGGGGCTCCGGAGCCGGTGTCGCCGAGCGCCTGAGCGAGCAGTGCCGAGGCCACCACCCCCCGGGTGCCACCGGCCGTGCCGAGCAGCGACAGGACTCCCGTGGGCGTGAAATCCGCGATGACGGGGGCGAGTTCGCGGGCCAGCGCGGCACGGTCCCGGCGTGCCGCGTCCACATCGAGACGGCGTACCTCGGCGCCACGGGCCACCAGCGCGGCGACGACCCCGGCCGCCCAGGCACCGGATCCGTCGTGGTCCTGTCCGGCCGGTGTGACGACCAGCCAGGTGCCCGGCGCCTCCGGCGCGGTCCGCTCGGTCATGGGCTTCCACCGCACGCGGTAGCGCCAGGTGTCCACGACCGACCGCTCGTGCCGCCGCCTGCGCCACGCGGACAGCGACGGCAGTACGGCGCTCAGTGGTGCGTCACCGCCCAGGCCGAGCGCGGCCACGACGGTGCCGAGGTCCTCGCGCTCGACGGCCTCCCAGAACCGCCGGTCCACCGGGTCTCCGGCGGTGTCGCCCGCCGGGCCGGCCGAGGACGCGTCGAGCCAGTACCGGCGGCGCTGGAACGCGTAGGTGGGCAGGTCGACCCGGCGCGCGCCGGTGTCCGCGTACACCGCCTCCCAGGTGACGTCCGCGCCTCTGGCATACGCCGTGGCCAGGGCGTGGGTCAGGGTCATGGCCTCGGGACGTGTGCCGCGCAGCGCCGCGACCAGCACCGGGGCGGTGTCCGCGGCGGTGTCACGGTCCGGCAGGCACTCCTGCGCCATCGCGGAGAGCACACCGTCCGGGCCCAGCTCGACATAGGTGACAACGCCGCGCGCGTCGAGGGTCCGTACGGTGTCGAGGAAGCGGACGGCCTCGCGGACGTGCCGTACCCAGTAGTCGGGTGAGCACAGCTCCGCCGCCGTGGCGAGGCGCCCGGTGACACCGGAGACCACCGGGATCCGGGGCGGCGCGTAGTCCAGCACCTGGGCGACGCGCCGGAACTCGTCGAGCATGCCGTCCATGTGCGGGGAGTGAAAGGCATGGCTGACGGTCAGCCGTTTGGTCTTCCGGCCTGCTTCCTCGAAGTGCCGGGCGATGCCCAGGACCGTGTCCTCGTCGCCCGAGACCACCACCGAGGCGGGACCGTTGACCGCCGCGACACTCACCCGGCCGCGCAGCAGTGGCAGCACCTCGTCCTCGGACGCCTGGAGCGCCACCATGGCTCCGCCGCCCGGCAGTTCCTCCATCAGCCGGCCCCGGGCCGCCACGAGCGCGGACGCGTCCTCCAGCGACAGCACCCCCGCCACATGCGCGGCGGCCAGCTCGCCGATGGAGTGGCCGGCGACGATGTCGGGGCGCAGCCCCCAGGACTCGGCCAGCCGGAACAGCGCGACCTCGACCGCGAACAGCGCGGGCTGGGTGTAGGCGGTCCGGTCGAGCAGGGCCGCCTCCGCCGCACCCTCCCCGGCGAACAGGATGTCCTTCAGGGGACGTTCCAGTTGCTCGTCCAGATACCAGCAGGCGTCGTCGAACGCGTCGCTGAAGACGGGATACGTCTCGTACAGGGCGCGTCCCATACCGAGCCGCTGGCTGCCCTGCCCGGTGAAGAGGAACGCCAGCCGTCCGCCGCCCTGGACGCCCCGGACCAGGCTCACCCGGCCCGGTGTGGTTCCGGTGTCCGTGGCCAGTGCGCGCAGTCCGTCGAGGAAGTCGTCACGCTCGGCCGCGACGAGGACGGCACGCTCTTCGAAGGAGGTACGGGTCGTCGCCAGGGAGTGCCCGATGTCGGCGGGTGCCGGGCCCCGGTCCGCCTCCAGGTGGGCGAGGAGCCGTGCGGCCTGGTCCCGCAGGGCCTCGGGGGTCCTGGCGGTGAGCACCCAGGGAAGTACGCGGGTGCCCTGGGCGGCCTTCTCCTCGGCGGGCCCGGGCTGTTGGCCCTGGGTGTGCTCGTCCGGGGCGTCGGCCGGGGGCTGTTCGACGATGGTGTGGGCGTTGGTGCCGCTCATGCCGAAGGAGGAGATTCCCGCGCGCCGCGGCCGGCCGTTCTCCGGCCACGGTGCGGGCTCCGTCAGCAGCCGGACGGCGCCCGTGGACCAGTCGGCGTGCGGTGTGGGCGCGTCGATGTGCAGCGTGCGCGGCAGCACGCCGTGCCGCATCGCCATGACCATCTTGATGATCCCGGCGACACCCGCGGCGGCCTGGGTGTGGCCGATGTTGGACTTGAGGGAGCCGAGCCACAACGGCTGCCCCTCGGGCCGCTCCTGACCGTAGGTGGCGAGCAGGGCCTGCGCCTCGATCGGGTCGCCGAGCGTGGTTCCCGTGCCGTGCGCCTCCACGGCGTCGATGTCGGCGGCGGTGAGTCCGGCGTTGGCCATCGCCTGCCGGATGACACGCTGCTGCGAAGGGCCGCTGGGTGCGGTCAGGCCGTTGGACGCGCCGTCCTGGTTGACGGCGGTGCCCCGGACGATGCCGAGGACGGGGTGTCCGTTGCGCCGGGCGTCGGAGAGCCGCTCGACGAGCAGCATGCCGACGCCCTCTCCCCACGCGGTGCCGTCGGCGGCGGCGGCGAAGGGTTTGCAGCGGCCGTCCGGAGCCAGTCCGCGCTGGCGGCTGAACGCGACGAACGAGCCGGGGCCTGCCATGATCGCGGCGCCGCCGGCCAGCGCGACGGTGCACTCGCCGCCGCGGAGCGCCTGGACGGCCAGGTGCAGCGCGACGAGCGAGGAGGAGCAGGCGGTGTCCACGGTGACCGCCGGCCCCTCGAAGCCAAGGGTGTAGGCGATACGGCCCGAGGCGACACTGGCCGCGTTGCCGGTGACGAGATAGCCCTCGAAGCCTTCCTCGGCCTCATGCAGCCGGGGTCCGTACTCCTGGGTCTCGACCCCGATGAACACACCGGCCTGGCCGCCCCGGTAGCGGGTGGGGTCGATGCCGGCCCGCTCGAACGCCTCCCAGGACGTTTCCAGCAGCAGGCGCTGCTGCGGGTCCATCGCGGTCGCCTCACGCGGAGAAATTCCGAAGAAGGCGGGATCGAACTGGTCGGCGTCTTCGAGGAATCCGCCCTCGCGGGTGTAACTGCTGCCGTGCCGGTCCGGGTCCGGGTCGTAGAGACCCGTCAGGTCCCAGCCGCGATTGTCCGGGAATTCGGTGACGGCGTCCCGGCCCTCGGCGACAAGATTCCAGAGTTCTTCGGGCGAACGCACACCGCCGGGAAAACGGCAGCTCATTCCGACAATGGCGACCGGCTCGTCGTCGGCGAGGGCCGGGGCGGCGGGGAGCGGGGCCGGCCCCTCGTCCGGGCCGAGGATCTCCCCGCGCAGGAAGCGGGCGAGGGCAGCGGGCGTGGGGTGGTCGAAGGCGAGGGTGACGGGGAGGCGCAGCCCGGTCCCGGCGGTCAGCCGACTGTGCAGGTCGACCGCTGCCAGCGAGTCGAATCCCAGGTCGAGGAAGGGGCGGTGGGGGTCGACGACGGCGGGTGCGTTGTCACGCAGCGCCTCGGCGACCAGGGTGGTCACCCAGTCCAGCAGCGCCCGGTCCCGGTCCGCGTCCGACAGGTCGGCGAACCGCTTCCGCCACGACGACACCGTGTGCGGACCAGCGCCGCTCATTTCGGCGTTCTCGGGCGTGAAATCCTCGGACTCACCCATCATCGCGCGCCCCATCACTCCCGCAGACATAAGCCAAGAACGTTTCCCAGCGTTCCACAGGACGACGGCCTGAGAAACCCCTGTAAAACCCCCTAGGAACCCCTACCTTTCGGCCGGGAATCCGCTTGGATGAAAGAGGCTCTCCGTCTTCGGGCGCACAGCGGGAAGAAGCCGCCGAACGACACTCGATGAAATACAGACTCGCACAGGGGATGGTTTCCGAGAAAGGGGAGAACGGAATTTTACGGGAATTCTTTCCGACCGTCCGGTGCGCCGGCCAGCCCTGTGCCGCCCGTACGCACGGAAACGTACGGGAACGGACGGAGCCGGCCCGTGGTTCAGTCCCGCGCCGGGACGCGTTCGACAAACGGAGCGAGCAGTCGTGGCACCGCTTCCTCGGCCAGGCTCAGCCCTTCGGAGACCGTCACATCGCGGACCCGGTAGACGCCGCTGCCGGCCCCGGTGGTGGCTCCCAGCGTGAGAAGTCCCGCGCGGCGCTGGAAGAACGACCGGGTGACGGTCCAGCCGACGATGCCCTCGCGTTGCAGTGCGACCGTCCGGTGGGCGAACGTACCGGCACGGGTCACAAGATAGCGGCCGTGGATGCCATGGCCGAGGGTGCGGTACGCGTCCCGGGCCAGCACGGTCGTCAGCGGCAGCAGCACCAGGGCAAGGATCCAGCCGATGTGCACGAGTACCGGGGTGAGCCACAGTCCGAGGCCGACGGGTACGGCGGCCGTCAGCAGTGTGACCGACAGCGCCCGGTTGAGCCGTCGCCGCAGGGCGACGCGGGGATGCGGAACGAGTGCGGCCAGGGTGGTGGGTGACTCGTCCTCAGCCAGGACCTCGGCGGCCACCCGCAGGACCTCGGCGCGCGGGGACGGCGGGGTCAGGACGCGGCGCCTGCGGTTCTCCTCCGCGTCGCCGAGGCCACTCGCCACCGCGCTGAGCTTGGCGCCGCCGGCCCAGCGCAGGG
Source organism: Streptomyces sp. NPDC006923 (assembly GCF_040635655.1). Lineage (NCBI taxonomy): Bacteria > Bacillati > Actinomycetota > Actinomycetes > Kitasatosporales > Streptomycetaceae > Streptomyces > Streptomyces sp. NPDC006923. The sequence continues at coordinate 18,317 of NZ_JBEYIF010000027.1, read as the reverse complement.
GGATCGGCTCGATGATCTCGACGCCGCGCAGCCGCCGTTCCTCAATGGTGACGGAACGGGTGACGAGCATGCCGCGGCGGACCCGGAACATACCGGTGTCCTGACGTTCGAGCCGGTAGCCGTACCAGCCCTCGGCAAAAGTGGCGGTGGATCCGGCGACGCCGAGCGCCACGACGATCAGCGCGGTGACCAGGACGCCGCACCAGAGCGGTACGGAGCCGAAGCGGTCGGCGACCTCCTTGACGATGCCCAGTTCCAGCGGATCGATCTGCATCTCATCCAGGATCCGGTAGACCGTGCCGAGCGCCGCGAAGACCCCGCCGACCCCCCAGACGGTCAGCGGCCCGTAGCGCAGCCACGCCCAGTCGAGCGCCAGGATCGGAGCGTTGTCCTCGCCGGCCGGCGGCGCCGCGCCGCGCCGCTCGGTGATCCGGCGGCGCAGTTCCTCGGCGTCCGCCACGCTGATCCCGTCCAGCGAGAGTTCACCGCCGGAGGAGGAGCCCTGTCCACCGGCGCCAATACGGAGCGTGGTGAGTCCGAAGACCCGGTGGACCGGGTTGGCGGTGAGATCGAGGCTCCGGATCCGGTCGACCGGCAGGGAACGGGAGCGGTGGAAGACAAACCCTGAACGGACCTCGACCCGCTCGCCGGTGACGCGGTAGCGGGTGGTGAGCAGCCGCAGCAGGCTGATGCCGCAGATCACCAGGAAGGTGACGAAGACCGAGCCGACGGTGATGAGGAGCGGGAGGGTCGCCTTCCCGCCGGTCACCAGGAGGGACCCGAGGAACAGGGCGACCGGCGCGGCGAGGACGGCGAGGTTCACCAGGATCAGCCGGGGGTGGAGCCGGCCCCATGGCTCCTCCGGACCGGGGTCGGCCGGGCTCCGGTCCGCGGTACCGGCGCTCATGTCGCGTCTCCCGGTGTGGACTGGGCGAAGCGGGTGAGGTGGTCGGCGACCTCGGTGGCGACCCGGTGGTCGAGTCCCTTGATCTTCACGGCGCCGGAGGCGGAGGCGGTGGTCACAGTGACGCCGGAGAGGCCGAACATCCGCTGGACGGGGCCGCGCAGGGTGTCGACCGTCTGGATCCGGGAGAGCGGGACCACGCGCCACTGCTGCCAGAGCCAGCCGGACGCCGCGTAGACGGCTTCGTCGGTCGTCTCCCAGCGGTGCACGCGGTAACGCCAGAGCGGCATCACGGCCGTGTAGAGGATTCCGGGGACGAGGCAGCCGAGGAAGAGCCAGCCGAAGACGGGCCGCGCCGGTGGGATGGTGAGCCAGAGGATGCCGAAGACAAGCGGAAGCGGCAGTGTGAAGAGTGTGGACTGCACGGCCCACCAGCCGACGGCGCGGCGCTCGATGCGGTGCCGAGGCGGGCGGAGCCGCACATCGTCCCTGGCCTCCACTCTCTTCCCCTCTTCCTGGTCCGCCGACGCACCCGGTCGGCCGCCGGCGCTCCCCCGGGTCACCTGACACCACCGCCGAACGGCTGCCCGGTCTCCGCCGGGGCTGAGTCTCCGGTGCCGGCGGCGCGCAGCCGGCGCGCCTTCACCATCAGGACCGCGGTCCTGGTCAGCACCGTCGCGAGGGCCATGAAGACGAACGTGTTCGCGTACACGTCCTGGCCGCTCAGCTCGTATCTGACGCTGAACCTGATGAGGCCCTCCGGGAACCAGTGCTCCGCCCCGTAGGCGAACGCCACCCGCCCTCCGGCGAGAACGATCCAGACCAGCGCGTAGGGCACACCGCCCACGGTGTAGACGTCGCCGTTCCGCTCGCGGAAGGCCGGCAGGAACACCGCGGCGACCAGGCCGCAGATGACACCGACCCCCACTCCGATCGTCTGGAGCGAGAGGTCGTTCCCGGACGTCGGGAACGAGTGCACGAACAGGACGATGACAACGGCGACCGCGACGACGGCCCGGAGCATCCGTACCGGGGTGACCTTGCGCCGTCCCAGGTCCGTGGCGAGGATGATGACAAGGATCGTGCCGCTGGCGATGAGCGCGGTCATGAACGGACTCAACGTGTCCACCTCTCCTGGCCGAGCCGTGCGGTCTCCGGCCGCCCACTCCGTATTCACGACGTTACGGATGCGGCCCCGGCCCCGCGACGACCGATCGGTGGGTCCCGCTGTCAACCGACCGGTGGACGCTCTTCCCCCGCGTGGTATGACTGGTGGCGTGCGTACTCAAGCCGGGGAGGGCGTACCAGGGGCCGGTGCGGACCACGACTCCGATACGGGGGCCCGCTGGTTCGGTCTCTGGGACGGCTATTTCGCGATCTCCTACCTCGTCACCACGATCCTGCTCTTCGTCTCCGCCGGTGAGCAGGTCCACCGTGCCGTCGCGATCGGCCTGGTGACCCTCGTCATCCCGTGGTACGCGGCCCTCGGGCGGGATCTGATGATCCACGACACCGCGGGGCGGCGGAACATCGTCTTCGCGCTTGTGCTCACCGTGCTGTTCGCCGCCGCCACCACCTTCGATCTCGCCGCCGCCTTCGGCATGTTCGCGGTGGTACCGATGCTCATCATGAGCCTGCCGATGGCCCGGGCGATCGTGCTCGTCCTGGTGGCCAATCTGTGGCCGGTGGCCGTCGTCCGGGTGGCGGGCGGCGACCAGGTCCGGATGCTGCATGTGCTGCCCATCTCCCTGCTCAGCATCGCCCTGTCGATCTTCCTCGGCCTGTGGATCACTCGCGTGGTACGGCAGAGCAAGGAGCGCGGTGCGCTGATCGAGGAGCTCCAGAGCAGTCGGGAGCGTGAGGCCAGGCTGTCCCGTGACGCCGGCGTCGCCGCCGAGCGCGAGCGGCTCGCCCGCGAGATCCACGACACCATCACCCAGGGCCTGACCAGCATTGTCAGCCTTGTCCAGGCCGCCGACGCGGAGGTGAACGACTCGCCGGGGCTGGCCCGTGAGCGGCTGGCACTGGCGGACCGCGTGGCCAAGGAGAGCCTGGCCGAGGCCCGGGACTTCATCGCGGCTCTCACCCCGCCGACGCTGCGCGGGAGTTCGCTGGCGCAGGCGGTGCGGCGGCAGGCGGAGGGCCTGGAGGCGCAGACCGGTCTTGAGGTGCGCTGCTCGGTGCACGGCGAGGAGAGGCCGCTGCCGATGGCGGTCAGTGTGGTCCTGCTGCGGGCGGTGCAGGAGGCGGTCGCCAATGTACGCAAGCACGCCACGGAGGCCGGCCGGGTCACCGTGACCGTGAGGTACGACGAGGACACCGTACGGCTGCGGGTCGAGGACGACGGACAGGGTTTTGTCCCGGACGGCCTCCAGGAGGGCTACGGGCTGCGCGGCATGCTCGCCCGGGTACGGGAGATCTCCGGCCGGGCGGAGATCCGCAGCCACCCCGGCCAGGGCACAACGATCGACGTGGCCGTGCCGCTGCGGGCAACGGACAGCGAGGCGGCGGCCCATGGATGACGACAGGACGATCAGGGTGCTGCTGGCCGACGACCACCCGGTGGTCCGCGCGGGCCTGTGCGCCATGCTGGAGTCGGCCGAGTACATCAGCGTCGTCGGCCAGGCCGGCTCCGGTGAGGAGGCCGTCGTCCAGGCCGCCTCGCTCGCTCCGGACATCGTCCTGCTGGACCTGCGGATGGGTGGGATGGACGGCGTCGCCGCGACGGGTCACATCCTGCGCCGGTCTCCCGGAAGCAAGGTCGTCATCGTCACCACCTATGAGGACGATTCCGACATCCTGCGCGCCGTGGAGGCCGGCGCGGCGGGCTATCTGCTGAAGGGCAGTTCACGCGCGGAGCTGATCGACGCCGTACACGCCGCCGCCCGTGGCGAGACGGTGCTGACACCCTCACTCGCGGGCAAGCTGTTCCGCGCGCGGACGCCGGAACCCGTTCCGCTGTCGGGACGGGAGCGCGAGGTACTGCGCCTGGTCAGCCGCGGACACACCAACGCCGAGATCGGCAGAGAGCTGTTCATCAGCGAGGCCACCGTCAAGACGCATCTGCTGCGGACGTTCAAGAAACTCGGCGTCTCCGACCGTACGTCCGCCGTGATGACGGCGCTGGAACGGGGCCTGCTGAGCTGAACGGACGCGTTGCCCGGAGTGGGACCGGGGGCCGCGCCACGTGCTCCCCGCCGACGGGAACACATCCGCGTCCTGGAACTCGTGGTCCGCCCGCAACCGGCGGGGGCCGTTCCGGCTCAGTGGGTGACGACCCGATAGCTGACGGCCGGGAAGGGGAAGTCGCCGGAGTGCAGACTGCCGAGGACATAGGTCGTGTCGCCGCTGCTGCCGGGCGTCCCGGGCGCGCAGTCCGGGTTGAAGTACACAACGATGTCCGAGCCGGACAGGTTGACGGCGGAACGCGCCGCCTGCGGCAGCGTCTGGCAGGCGGTGCTGCTCAGATCGACGGGGAACTCCGTCCCACTCTGCCCGGCCGCGGCGTAGAAGGACGCCCCTGGGTAGGGCACCGCCGCCGCGGCGGGCTGCGCCAAGCCCGTGCAGACCAGCAGCGCGGCGCCGGAGCCCGCGAGGACACCGGCGAGCTGCTTCTTGAGACCGACCATGTGATCCATCCTTGAATGCGTGGGAAGCGGATGTCGCGGCACGACGGGACAAGTACGGCTGCCTCGCTGGCGACTTCCAAGATTCTTGCGAGTTCAACTACATGTCGGAAGGTCAGATCCAGCCACCTTCGCGGCGCGAGCGGCACACGCCGGCGAGGGGACCGGGGCGGGAACAACGTCCGGGCCCGGCCCCTGCCTTGTGTCGGGAGCGTAAACAATGTGGCCAGTAAGGGTTGTTTACTACAGCACTATTTCAGCCTTGTGGCAGGAGTGGCCGATTACTGGTGTCAAGGCCGGGCGCTGATCAAACTGAGGCCCGTACGCCGGTGCGTACGCTCCCTCACTCCAGAAAGCCCCCCCGCGCCATGAGCACGTCCGTCAGAACCAGCGTCTTCTGCCTCTCCTCCGAGGAGAGGAGGGAGCGCTTGTGGTCCGCTATGTGATGCGCAAGTCGGCGGGCTGGTTGCTGATGATCGTGGTCGCGACCAACGCCACCTATTTCCTGGCCAGTTGGTTTCTGGATCCGCGGTCGAACTTCAAGGAGCTGCGGCCCGTCCGTACCGAGGTCCAGATCGACCGTGCCCTGGCGCCGTACAACCTGGACCCACGGGTGCCACTGGCCCACCGGTGGTGGGAGTGGTTCACCTCCGTGACGCTCCACTTCGACTGGGGCAGATCTCCCACGGGTGTCTCCGTCAACGGGGAGGTCGGCTACCGGTCGCTCGTCAGCGCGGAACTGGTCGTCATCGCGACGGTTCTGTCGGTCGTGATCGGCGTCATGGTGGGCGTGTACACCGCGTCCCGGCAGTACGGCTGGGCCGACCGGATCTCGCAGGCCGTGTCCGTCGCACTGTTCAACATCCCCACGTCCGTCGCCGCGCTGGCTGTGGTCTTCGTCGCCGTCTGGCTGAACCAGCACGCCGGGCTGCACTTCCTCTATGTCGCCGGGGAGAACGCACCGAACGTCGAAGGGCTCCTCCCCACGATCGGTGACCGTCTCCTTCATCTGATCCTGCCCACCCTGACCCTGACTCTGATGGGCTATGTCGGCTATCACCTGACGCAGCGTTCGTTGCTGCTCGACACGATCAACGCCGACTTCGTGCGTACCGCCCAGGCCACCGGCCTCACCCGGACCCAGGCAGTCCGCCGGCACGCCCTGCGGGCCGCGCTGATCCCCACCGCGACCTCCGTGGCGTTCAGTGTGCCGGCCCTCTTCACCGGCGCCGTCATCACCGAGAGCATCTTCGGCTGGAACGGCATGGGCCGCTACTTCGTGCAGACCATCAGCAAGAACGATGTGCACGGCACGGTCGCGACAGCCGCCTTCGCCGCCGCTCTCACCGCGGTCGGCGCGATCCTCGCGGACATCGCCACGGTCTTCCTCGACCCGAGGGTGAGGGTGAGCTGACATGACCTCGGACCTGACAACGGGCCTGACGGCAGACGTGACCGCGGCCCACGTGCCGGACGCGAAGCTCCCCCTGCCGGAGGACCGGCAGCACACCGGCCTCGGCCGACTCTACCTGCGGCGTTTCCTGCGCAACCGCCTCGCCGTCGTCGGTGTGGTGATCTTCGTGCTGCTGGTGCTGTTCAGTGTGTTCGGCGGCCGGTTCACGTCGTACGCGTACTCCGACACCGACTTCGCCGCACTCACCCAACCACCGAGCGGGACCCACTGGTTCGGCACGAACCAGGGTGGCAACGACATCTACGCCTCCGTCGTACACGGACTTCAGCGCTCGCTGACGATCGCGGTGAGCGTCTCGGTCCTCACCGTTGTCGTCGCCGCGGTCATCGGCTCCAGCGCGGCGTACTTCGGCGGCCGGGTCGAGAAGCTGACGCTCGCCGTCATCCACTTCCTGCTGATCGTCCCCTCGTTCCTCATCCTCGCCCTGGTCTCCCACCGCCTCGCGGGCGACTGGCGAATCCTCATCGTGGTGCTGACGGTGTTCGGCTGGATGCAGACCGCCCGGGTCATCTGGTCCGTCTCGACCTCCCTGCGGGAACGGGACTATGTGGCGGCGGCCGAGTTCATGGGGGTGAGCCCGCAGCGCATCATCATGCGTCACATCATCCCCAACCTCGGCTCCCTGCTGATCGTCAACCTGACACTCGGGGTCGTCGCGACGGTGCTCAGCGAGACCGCGCTGTCCTTCCTCGGGTTCGGCGTCCAGCCCCCGGACGTCTCCCTCGGCACCATGCTCGCGGACGGCGCGAGCACCATCACCAGTGCTCCCTGGCTCTTCGCCTTCCCCGCGGGCCTGGTCGTCCTGCTCACCGTGTCGATGACCTTTGTCGGCGACGGACTGCGCGACGCCCTCGACCCGACGTCCGTGACCGGCGCGGCAGGAGGCCGACGATGACACTCACCACGATTCTGCCGGGCCCCGCCCCGTCCGCCGACGACACCCCCGTGCTCTCCGTACGGGATCTGCGGATCTCCTTCCCCTCCGAGGCCGGTCCCGTCGAGGCGGTACGCGGTGTCAGTTTCGACCTCCTGCCCGGCCGGACCCTCGGCATCGTCGGTGAGTCCGGTTCGGGCAAGTCCGCCACCGCGATGGGCCTCATGGGCCTGCTGCCGCCGACCGCCGTCCTGTCGGGGCAGGTGCTGATCGGCGGCCGTGACCTGGTCGGTCTCGGCGACAAGGAATTCTCGCAGGTACGGGGCAGCACCATCGGCATGGTCTTCCAGGACCCCCTGTCCGCGCTCACCCCCATCTTCTCGGTGGGAAGGCTGCTCTCCGACGCCCTGCGGGTCCACCAGGACCTCACGAGACGGGCGGCCTGGGAACAGGCCGTCGAACTGCTGGATCTCGTCGGCATATCCGACCCGCGCAACCGGGCCAAGTCCTTCCCGCACGAGTTCTCCGGCGGCATGCGCCAGCGCGTCGTCATCGCCATGGCGATCGCCAACAAGCCGTCCGTACTCGTCGCCGACGAACCCACCACCGCCCTCGATGTCACCGTGCAGGCCCAGATCCTCGACGTGCTGCGGGTGGCGCAGGCCGAGACCGGCGCCGGCCTGGTCCTCATCACCCATGACCTGGGGGTCGTCGCCGGACACGCGGACGAGATCGCCGTCATGTACGCGGGCCGGTTCGTGGAGCGGGCGGGCGTCGAGGAGTTGTTCCGCCGTCCGACGATGCCCTACACCGCGCGACTGCTCGCCGCGGTGCCGTCCGTGGACAGCGGGGTCCACCGGCCCCTTGTCCCGATCAGCGGCGAACCGCCCTCCCTCGTGACACTCCCGGCCGGCTGCCCGTTCGCGAACCGCTGCGCCGTCGCCCTCGACGCCTGCCGCACCGACGAACCCGAGCTGCGCGAGATCACCGGGCACGGGCAGGTGGCCTGCCTGCGCGCCGGGGAAGTGGCCGAGGGATCACTCGACCCCGCGGGGGACGCCGTGCCCGCCGACCGGGTGACCGGGCCGGCCCGCGCCGAGGCCGGCGACATCGTGCTGCGGGTCGAGGACCTCGTCAAGACCTTCCCCGTCACCAAGGGCGTCCTCCTCAAGCGCCGGGTCGGTACGCTGCACGCCGTCAACCGGGTGAGCTTCGAGCTGCGCGCCGGAGAGACCCTCGGTCTCGTGGGTGAGTCCGGCAGCGGCAAGACCACGACCCTGCTGGAGATCCTCCGGCTCAAGCGGCCCGAAGGCGGGCGGATCGAGATCGCCGGCACCGATGTCGGCACGATCGGCTCCGCCGCGCGGGCGAGGGAGTTGCGGCGCGACGTACAGATCGTCATGCAGGACCCGCTGGGCGCCCTGGATCCGCGGCTGCCCGTCTTCCAGCTCATCGCCGAGCCCCTCCAGGCCATCGGGCGGAGCCGCGAGGAGATCCGCTCCCGCATCGGCGAACTGCTCGCGCTGGTGGGCCTGGACGCCTCGTTGAGCGACCGGTTCCCGGCCACGCTGTCCGGCGGCCAACGCCAGCGCGTCGGGATCGCCCGCGCCCTCGCGACCGCGCCCCGGCTTCTCGCCCTCGACGAACCGCTCTCGGCCCTCGACGTGTCGGTGCAGGCCGGAGTCATCAACCTGCTGGCACGCCTCCAACGCGAACTCGGGCTCGCCTATCTCGTCGTCGCCCACGACCTGGCCGTCGTCCGGTACATCTCCGACCGGATCGCCGTGATGTACCTGGGCCACGTCGTCGAGACCGGGCCCACCGAGACCATCTTCGCCGACCCCAGACACCCGTACACCAGAGCGCTGCTCTCCGCCATTCCGGTGCCCGACCCGGAACGGGAGCGCAGCCGCGAGCGCGTCGTGCTGGAGGGCGAGCAGCCGAGCGCCGCGCGGCTGCCCCGGGGCTGTGTCTTCGTCGACCGCTGTCCTCTGTACCGAACCGCCGACGAGGACGTGCGCCGGCGCTGTCGTACGGAACGTCCCCTGCCGACCGGGGTGACCGAGCGTCCCGATCACCTGTTCGCCTGTCACGCCGGCTGAGCCTGCTCCGCCTCCCGAGCCCGCCCGACGGTGCCCGGTCCGCCCCGCCCCTTCCCGGCCCTGTACCGGGCCCCCACCTGCCCACATCACTCCACCGAACCAGAAGGAACCATCCCGCCATGCGCGCAAGACTGGCCCTGCCCGTCGCCCTCGTCGCCGCCGTCGCTGTCGCGGCCACCGCGTGCGACTCCTCCTCCGGGACGAGCTCGGCCACCGGCCCGGCCAAGAAGGACGTGCCGAAGGCCGCCTCGGCCGCCGCCGACTACGACCCCCAGCCGTACGACAAGCTCAAGGACGGTGGCACGTACACCACCGCGGGCACCTTCGACGACCAGGGCAACCCCTTCAACGTGAACGCCACGCTCACCGCGTCCCGCGTCTGGGCCTGGTACAACGCCGACGCGATCACGTTCTCGCCCACCGGTGAGGTGCGGTACAACCCGGATTACTACAGCGATGTGAAGGTCGCCGTCGAGGGCGGCAACCAGAAGGTCACGCTGACGATCAACCCGAAGGCCACCTTCAACGACGGGACGCCGATCGACTGGACCGCTGTCCGGGCCACCTGGAAGGCCAACAACGGCTCGAACAAGGCATACGACGCCTCGTCCACGGACGGCTACAGCCAGATCACCTCGGTCGAGCAGGGTGAGAACGCCAAGCAGGCCGTCATCACCTTCAAGGGCGTCAACGCCTCGTGGTCGTCCCTGTTCAGCACCTTCCTGCATCCGAAGGCCGCCACCGTCGACAACTTCAACAAGGCATACGTCAAGAAGGCCCACCCGGAGTGGGGCGCCGGTCCGTACACGGTCGGCACGTGGGACAGCCACTCCGGCAACATCACCTTTGTCCGCAACCCCACGTGGTGGGGCAAGAAGGGCAAGCTCGACAAGCGCGTCTACGTCAACCTGGAGTCGACCGCCGCGGTCAACGCCTTCAAGAACGGTCAGCTCGACTACACCTCCGCCGTCGACGCCGAGAGCCTCAAGCAGGTCAAGGGGCTCAAGAACACCGAGATCCGCAGCGGTGGCAGCCCGTTCGAGTATTCGCTCTACCTCAACACGAAGTCGCCGGTCCTCTCGGACCAGGCCGTCCGCAAGGCCGTCCTGGAGAGCATCGACCGCCCGCAGATCGCGAAGATCCAGTTCCAGGGGCTCGACTACCGGGAGCCGCTGCCCGGCTCGGCCGTGCTGTACAGCTTCCAGAAGGGGTACGAGGACAACGTCTCCGCCGTGCTGAAGTACGCACCGGACGCCGCCGGGAAGACACTCGACGCCGCGGGCTGGAAGCCCGGCCCCGACGGCATCCGCGCCAAGGACGGCAAGAAGCTCGAAATCGGCTACACACTCCTCGGCGATGACCCACTCGACAAGGCGACCGCCGGCGCCTTCGCCGCGATGCTGAAGCCCGCCGGAATCCGACTCGTCATCAAGAAGGCCGACGAGGCGGACTTCGCCTCGATCCTCAGTGAGCGCAGGTTCGACCTCTTCCTGTCGGGCAACCGCTCCATGGACCCGTTCGGCGCCCGCTACCTGTGCGACTTCTACTGCTCCGACCACGACTCGAACCTGACAGGCGCGGGCACGGCGGCCCTGGACAAGGAGATCCGGGCGACCACCGAGATCGCCGACCTCGACCAGCAGGCCGCCGAGGTCAACAAGGTCGAGCGAAAGGCCCTGCGGCAGTACGCCTTCCTGCCACTGTTCAGCGGCCCGTCGACCTACGCGGTGAAGAAGGGCCTCGCCAACGTCGGGGCGACCATCTTCTACAACCCCCTTCCGGAGACGGTCGGCTGGGAGAAGTAAGCATCGGTCCCGGCCGCCGCGGAGGGGGCGGCACGAGCCGGAGGGGCCCGTGGCAGTCGGTGTCCCTCCCGTGTGCCCGCCGGTGACGAAGGGGCGCGGCGTCAGCGCGCCGCGCCCCTTCGCGCGGTGGCCGGTGAGCGGGAATCACGGACGGCCCATAGGGGATTTCCAGAGGATGAAACGCCGTGCGCGTTCTGTCAGAGGTTGGAGAAACGGCCGGCCTGGTCGAGGATCCGCTCCGCGTCGTCGACCGGCGGGTAGATCCAGAGTGTATTGATGTTCTGCTTGAGGGTCTTGGCCTCCGGGCCGCTCATCTATCCTGGCTATTAAGTGTCAAGATTCTCGGAAAACGGTGTGCCACTGATGTCATTCGGCGGCGGGCCGGGCAGGGCTTCGACTCACCCCGATGAACACCCGTTCCAGGACATACAATGTCCGCATTATGCGAATGAGTAAGGGCGTCGAGTGGGCCATCCACACACTGCTCAACCTGGACATGATCGGGGGTGGCCCGGTGGGCAGCGGCCAGCTCGCCGAGGCCCACGGGCTGCCGGCCCCCTATCTGAACAAGCAGTTGCAGCAGCTCGCGAGAGCGGACCTGCTGGCCTCCACTCCAGGTCCACGCGGCGGCTTCCGGCTGACCCGGCCCCTCGAAGACATCACACTCCTGGATGTGGTGCAGGCCATCGAGGGCGACACCCAGCTCTTCCACTGCGCCGAGATCCGCTGCTGCGGCAAGATCGGCGAGCTTTCCCCGCCCCCCACCGGCGCATGCGCCGTCAAAGTGGCCATGCACCGCGCCGACGAGGCATGGCGCCAGGCCCTCGCCGCACAGAGTCTCGCGGACATCCGGCTGGAGCTTGACCGCACTCCGACCATCAGGAGCGTTGTGCGGTCCGCCCTCAACTGATCGCCGGCGAGCCGTTTCCCGTCCGTTCGGCACCATCGCGCCCGGCCGTTCGCACTTTCGCCCAGAGAACGTGTGCCACTGTTCCCACGCGCCGCAGGGAAGGTGTGCAGTGTCGTCGAGGTCCGGGGCCTTGCTGGTGCGGGTGCACAAATAGATCGCGCACCATGTACACGCGAGTGAGGTAACTTGGGGCGCATCAGGGCTCCCAGCTCAGAGGCCGCGCACGCCGTCGGAGGAAAGTTCATGGACGCTCACGAACCTCCCGTTCCGATGCCGGACGAGGAGCCCTCGCTCGATCTCGACGACCAGTTCTGCTTCACGCTGTACGCGGCCTCAAGGGCTGTGACCGCGGCGTACCGGCCGCTCCTCGAATCCGTCGGACTGACGTATCCGCAGTACCTCGTCATGTTGGTGCTGTGGCAGCGGGAGCGGGCGACGGTCAAGGAACTGATCACCGCCCTGCACCTCGACTACGGGACCGCGACACCCCTCATCAAGCGACTGGAGTCCCACGGGCTCGTGGAGCGAACGCGGCGCGCGGACGACGAGCGTGTGGTCGAGGTCGTCCTCACCGGCGAGGGAGCGGACATGCGCCGCCGGATCATGACCGTCCCTCCTTCCATCGGGAAGGCCATGGGATTCAGCCCCGAGGAGTACGAGGCGGCGCAGCTGCTCCTGCGCCGCCTCAGGGCCAACCTGGAGCGTGGCGCGGCCGGGCACGACGCCGGCGGGGTACCGCAGCTCGGCTGAACGGTCGCCACGCGACGAAGGACCGTAGCCGGTCGATGTGTGACACGCGTCGGCGAAAGTTCGGGACCGGCCGTCTCGTACGGGACGCCACCGACGACTCCGTCCACGCGTCGGGTGCCGTTGCTGCCGTCGGCCCCCCGCCGGGGATCGCGTGACAGCCCTCAGCGACCCGAGCCGGTCGCGTGGGCCGCCTGCTCGATCAGGCGCGTGACGGCTCCCGGCTGGGACACGGTGACCGCGTGGGACGCCTTGATCTCGACCTTGTGCGACCCGGCACGGTCGGCCATGAACCGCTGGGCCTTGACGGGGATGTTGAGGTCCTGAGTGGTGATCATCGTCCAGGAAGGGACGGTCTTCCAGGCGGGCTCCCCGGAGAGCTTTTCGTCGAGCGCCGCGCTGGTGATGGGGCGCTGGCCGGCGGCCATGGCTCCGGCAGTGGCGGCCGGGACATCGGCGGCGAACTGCTGGTGGAACTTGTCCTGCGTGATGGAGAGATCAGTGACCTCGGTGCCGTCCGCGAGCGCCGTGGTGACCTCGTGGAGGGTAGGGCCCAGGGTGCTGCCGGGAAACTTCCCGGAGAGACCGGAGGCGCTCTCGCCGGTCTCGGGGAGGAACGCGGCGATGTAGACGAGGGCCTTGACGTCCTTGTCACCGGCTGCGGCGGCGGAGATGACCGACCCGCCGTACGAGTGCCCCGCGAGCACGATCGGCCCCTTGACACTGTTGAGCAGGTCCTTGAGGTAGGCGGCGTCGCTGCTGAGCCCGCGCAGTGGGTTGGCGGGTGCGACGACGGGATAGCCGTCCCGCTTGAGGCGCCCGATGACGCCGTTCCAGCTCGACCCGTCGGCGAACGCACCATGGACGAGCACCACGGTGGGCTTGGGCCCGGAGGCAGCCGAGCGGCTGTCCTTCTCCGCGTTGGCCGGGCCGATCGTGGCCACACCCAGGGCCACCGCGGCGGTGACGGTCCCCATGGCGCTGAGGACGGAGAAGCGGCGTACGCGCTTGCTGGAAGTCATGTCGGTCTCCCTGAGTCGGCGGCCGGACGTCCCCGGCCTGCTCGGGCATCGGCGGATCCAACTCCGTCGATCTCCCATGGAAATAACCTAGTGCACACTTTAATCGTGCGCAAGGTAACTCTTGATCCAAGCCGCCGCCCGACGCGCGGCGCCGGGCCCGCAGGAAGGGCCGTGCCGCGCTCATTGGCAACAGGGAGAGTCACACGGTGAAAGAACGGAGCAGCCGCACCGGCCTGGCTACCGCACACACAACAGTGGCCCCGGTGCGACCCGGGGCCCAGTTCTCCGAGGGGATACGGACGCCCCCGCATCCGGCGTCAGCAGCAGCGCGCCCACTGGAGACGTCCTGCCGTGTCCAGGTACATCCGCTGGACCTCAAGCCGTTCGGGCCGGACGACCGCACCTCCCCGGGCCGTCCGCTCCCGGGTGCTGTTGGCACGCCGCAACGCCAGACGTATCGCTTCGACGGCATCCGAAGCCTGATCCACCACGTAGTAGAGCCACACGGCCCGGGTATCGGGTCCATGGACCTCCAGACCCACCAGCCACTTGTCACCGAGGCCGGCCCCGGCAGGCGCGACGGCCCTCATGTCGGCCTGCCCGGAGAAGGACCGGAGGTGTCGCACACGCGTCCAGGAGTCCTCAAGCCGGGAGGACGACCGATCGCGTACGCACCGTGCGAACTGTTTCTGTCCGTTCGAAGGAGCATGATGTTCCCCTCTGTTCTCAGCCGGCGATCACATCGGGCATCAGGGCGCCTGATCCGCACGGCGAAGACTGGTTTTCCCATCAACTAGGTGACCGGACAGCACCCCCGCATGTGACACGCGTCTCACGCGGAGAAGGACCGGCCCGGGGATCGCGTACGGCGAACCATCGGGTCCGTCAGATCGCGCCGGCCCACGGCGGGGCGGAGGATCGCCGCCGGCGGCATTCTCCCGGCAGGCGCCCGGAGAATGCCGCCGGGACATCGGCTCAGCCCTCTCCGTGGCCGTGCTGTTCCGGCGCCGAGCGCCGCAGGAATCCGGTCACCGTCGTACGGAACTCCACGGCCTGCTCAAGGTGGGCCATATGGCCGGACTTCTCCAGAGTCACCAGCTCGGACCCGGGGATCAGTTCGTGGATCATCCGGGCCCACCGCGGCCCGCAGATGAAGTCCTCTGCCCCGACCAGCACCAGGGTGGGCGCCGCGACGGCCGGCAGCTTCTCCCGGACGTCGAAGGGCGGGCCTTGGCCGCGAGAGGGATCCGTGTACATCCGCACGGCCCGGCGGGCGGGGTCGAACTCGTCCTCGCGCCCCCAGTAGTCGAAGAAGTACGCGGGCATGATCGTACGCAGCACCGTGGTGGCGCCGTCGTCGTCGAGTTGGTCGAGGCGCGCGGTGAGGCTGTCGACATAGGTGGCCACCTCGGGGTGCCGACTCGCGTGCCGCTGTGCGAACCGATCCATGTTCGCGACCGCGGTCGACCAGAAACTCTCGTCCGTCACCGGCGAGGTGTCGTACAGGATCAGGGACGCGACACGGTCGGGGTGGTCAAGGGCGTACTGCTGGACGACAAAACCACCATGAGAGTGGCCGAGCAGACTGACCCGCGGCTGCGCCAGGCGCTCGACAAGGGCATGCAGAAAGTGCGTATAGGTGGCCATGTTGTAGTCGCGCGGATCGGCCAGTCGCCCGGAAGCACCGGTGCCCACGGGTTCGGCGTAGACCATGGTGTGGCTGCGTTCGAGCAGCGGCATGCGCAGATAAGCCCAGTCGATGCCGGGGCCGCCCGAGTGGGCGATGCACACGGGTCCCGTTCCGGCGACGTGGTAGCGCTGTTCGACAATGGCCGATCCGTGCTGGACGGGCATCGTGTGTGTGCCGGGTGCCAGGACATCGGCAGTGTCTCCGGCCGGGTGAGGAAGAGCCAGGGGCCCAGTTGGTGTATTCACATGGACTGGATGCGGAGCGGCGAGGGAAGTTCGCCGAAGACACTGTGGCGCTGGTCACAAAGGCTCGGAGTCCGGGGGTGAACAGCGGCGGTGGAACAGTCGCAGCCGGTGGTGCCTGCCCCCGCTGAGCATCACCAGCCACACCACGGACGGCGGACAGTGCTCCGGGTCGTCCGGCGGGCTGAGGAGTTCCATGTCCCAGATGGTGGTGAAATGCCATGAGCCGAAGGGAGCCACCGTACTCACAGCCCCGCCTCCCGGGACGTCATGGAGACGCGGACGGGCCGCCGGGCCGGGCGCGAGCCGCCCGCTGTGCCGCGATACGTACGGGTGGACATGCTGGTCATGGAACCTCCGGGCTTGGTGGCGGTTGTCGAGCGGTGCCGCCGGTCGAGCGGGAGGCCATGGCTCGCGGGGAGGCACCGACGCGCCCGCAAGCGGACCCGAAAGAGACTTTCGCCAGGGGCCCGAGTCAGGGATTGGCGCGGTAGAGGCCCCGGCCTGCACGGCGGATACGGGAGGCACCGACGAGCCGGTCGAGTGTGGACCGGACGGCGTTGATGCTTCCGGCGTCGGTGTCGCGTCCGAGCGCCGCGGCCACATCGCGGGCGCGCACATCGGTGTCACCGATGCGTGCGAAGTAGTCCATGATCTGTCCGGTGAGTCTGCCGTACTTCCCGTCCGCCGCGTCTGCCGGGGCGCCGAGCGGCGCGGGCTGCTCCGCGTCCGCCGAGCCCACGACCTGTGCCGGCGCGGACCCTCCCTCGGGCTGTCTGGAAGCGGACGCGGCAGGAACGGAGTCACCCCCGTCTGCCCCGGGTGCCAGGGCAGCCGCGGGCACCTCGGCCTTCGGCGCGTCCGCCTTTCCACCGGAGGCCGTGACATACGTCGTGGCGCTCATCAGGTCCTGGAGGGCATGAAGGGCCGCCTCCACCGAGCCGAGGTGGGCCACGACCGCGGTCAGTTCCCTCTCCAGCGCCTGCTTCTGGGCCCCCAGGCGAACCAGCTCGTCCTTGAGGCGCTCCGCGGTGTTCTCAATGTTCTTCGCCGTATTCGCCGCATGGGCTCCGGAGACCATGTGTTCCTCTCGTCCTCAACCCACCCTGCCGTCCCGCGCATGCCCCGATTGGGCGTTCATTCGCCCATGGTGTGGCGTGACTGAAGCGCGGCAGCCCGTCCGGCACACAGATTAGTACGGCGCGGCGCCGCGTGACCCAATGAGTGGCAGGACACCACTCCTTCAGCACCGAACGGTGAGACAACGATGGACACACCCATTGGTTCTGAGCTGCCGAAGCACCGGGGCGGACAGGGGGAGCAGCCACGGGCGGGCACTCGATCCGTTCAGTGCCGACGGGGCACGGAGCGATGAGACCGCCTCAGACATCCGCCGTCCGGACGGTTCGAGGCGCCACTGCGTGCCTGCTCACCACAGCCGTCTTCGCCGGTTGCCGCGTTGACGAGGCCCGCAGGACGGGTCAGCCACTGCAGTGAGTCGGATATGTCTTCCATCCGGGCGTTGACGGCGGCGAGTTGTTCTCTGATCAGACGGACGCGCGTGTCGAGCCGCGCGGCTTCGGCAGTCAGCGACTCGATGGCTTCCTCGACATCAGGGCGGTGGTCGGGGTCTCGGAACATCATGCGTCTTTCTTTGTCACGGGCTTTGTCACGGGCTCTGCGATGGGCCGGCAGCTTCGCGTTGCGGGAATGGCTGGCGGGCGGGCGCGCCGGTCCCGCCCTCGGGCGGACGGAGCCGCTTTCGCGACTCGCCCCGATCGCTGTCATACGGACGTCCTCGGGGCTCCCACTCATGCCATGTTGTGGTCCCTTCTTCACCGCACGGGCTTGTCTCCCCGCACGGGCTCGTATCAACGCCGCGCATGTCGTTCATCCACACTGACCGGACGCGAGCGACGACTGTGACAGTTCTTCTCGCGAAGGAATCGCCCGTGGGGTTCGCCAGGGCGTCTCGGGCCCACACACCGTGTGTTTCCCCTGGACCGGAAGGCCGACAGCCCGCCCGGCCGCCAGACCCTCGTACCGGACCCCCGCAGGCCGGCTTACGACGGCACCGGGCCCTGTCCGGTGGAATCCTCTCGCGGTCGCCGGGTTACTGTGGGAGCCGGGTCCGAACGCCGTCCACTGAGCGTGAGACAGTGTGATCGGATCAGGCCGCTCACCGGGCACAACCCGGAGCCGGTCCCCCGCGGGGCGCTCGGCCGGCAGCGACAAGCAGCCGGCGCCGCACCACTTGAAAAGTCACAGACCGTCCCGCGTTGGCGAGACCCGAGGGTGTACGGCGATCCCCTGCCCACTCTGCCCCGACCGCGGCTCCTCCCGCTGTCTCCGGTCTCTCCCCACCGTCTCCCCCGCGTACGAAAGGCGATATCCATGGCCGAGCTGTTCTATGACGACGATGCCGACCTGTCCATCATCCAGAACCGCAAGGTCGCGGTCATCGGCTATGGCAGCCAGGGCCATGCCCACGCGCTGTCGCTGCGTGACTCTGGTGTCGACGTCCGGGTCGGTCTGCACGAGGGTTCCTCGTCGAAGGCGAAGGCGGAGGAGCAGGGTCTGCGGGTGGTGACGCCCGCGGAGGCCGCCGCCGAGGCCGATGTGATCATGATCCTGGTGCCGGACCCGATCCAGGCCCAGGTCTACGAGGAGTCCGTGCGGGATCATCTCCAGGACGGTGACGCGCTGTTCTTCGGTCATGGTCTGAACATTCGGTACGGCTTCATCAAGCCGCCGGCGAACGTCGATGTGGCGATGGTCGCGCCGAAGGGTCCGGGGCATCTGGTGCGGCGCCAGTACGAGGAGGGCCGTGGTGTTCCGTGTATCGCGGCGGTCGAGCAGGACGCCTCGGGCCGGGCGTTCGAGCTGGCGCTGTCGTACGCGAAGGGCATCGGGGGTACCCG
>NZ_JBEYIF010000026.1:0-54730 GCF_040635655.1 Streptomyces sp. NPDC006923 | reverse complement strand
CTGTAGTGCCACCAGCTGTTGATCGGCGCACCGTCACCGATACACGCGAACCAGCCCTGATAACCCACAGTGATCTTACCGACCACATCACCCGGAGGAGAGGCGGCCGGGGCGGCCGGCGCGGCTGTCGCTGTCGTGACACCCGGCAGAACGCCGCCGACGGTGGCGGCGCCGGCGAGTGCGGACACGATGACGGACCGTCTGGAGATGCTCACGGGATTCCTCGCTATCGGCTGATCGGCCGGCGGCTCACGGGCAGAGCCCGGCGGCGCGGGCACGAAGAAGTTGCGGACCGTTCCGAGCACAGGGAGCGGCCCGCGTCCCGGCGGGCCACTCGAAGACAACCTATGGACATGACAATGCACGGACAAGATGACTGCATGCAATTTTTTGACGTGAGGACACAAACTCCAGGCTGTATGGCGGGAAAATCTGAGCATGGCTCCCTGTGGGACGTGGGTGACCGGGCGGCGGACCGCCGCCGGAACCGGCCGTTGATCGCGCGACGTGGCGTCGCTCACGGTTCCGGACTGGGCATTCTGAAACGATCAGTTAGGCTGCCGCTCGTCTCTGCACGCGATCAGTGCCGCAGTCCTTCACTTCATGGGGTCAACGTGCAACCGGAAACAATCAACGCGGTGTCCGCGCCCACCGTTCCGGCGGTGCGCGATCCGAGGCGGCTGGCGATCGCCGCCCAGGTGCTGATCGGTGTCGAGTTGTTGACACAGATCGGGCTGGTGGTGCTCGGGGAGCGCGGGGCGGCGGACTTTCCGCAGGCCATGCAGGTGGTGGCGCTGGTGACGGGCGTCTCGTTCGTTGTGCTGATCTGCTGGCTCCGCCGCTGTCGGCTCAACGCGGAAGCGTTCGCGCCCGGCACCCACCGCTACCGACCGGGCTTCGCGATCGGAGGCTGGTTCATCCCCGTGGCCATGCTCTGGATCCCGCGCCGGGTCACTCTCGACACTCGCGGGGCAAGTGGCCTCGCCGGCAGAAGCCTGCTGGTCGAAGGCTGGTGGTGGACTCGGCTGGGCAAGGTGGCGGTGGCCCTGGCCATCGCGGGTTCCACACCGAATCCGCTGTTCTCTCCCTCTGTGGCACTGCTCAGTGTCGTCTCCGGAATTCTGCTGCTCCTGGCGATCCGGGAGATCACCGCGGCCCAGGTCACACGCACCGGGACACGGCCGGCCGAAGCGGTGCCGGCCCCGGCGGTCCGACGCGGATGAGGCGGCGTCCCGGAAGGCCCCCCGGCGGAAGCCGGGGGGCCTTCCTCGCTTCCCGGCGGGGGCCGGTGGCGGCCGGGTCAGGCCGCGGTCCTGAGTGACTCGACGGCCCGCACCAGGGGGGCGAGCTCGGGGTCCTCGGCGGCCTCGTCCAGTGCCGCGCGCAGGGCTCCGTCATTGGTGGGCCGCGCCCGGTCGAGCAGCTCCATGCCGGTGTCGCTGACGTTGGTGTAGATACCGCGCCGGTCGGTCGGGCACAGATAGCGGGAGAGCAGGCCGCGGTCCTCAAGGCGGGTGACCAGCCGGGTGGTCGCGCTCTGGCTCAGTACGACGGCGTTGGCGACCTGCTTCATCTGCAGGTGGCCGCCCACCCCGTCGTGCTGGCGGCTGAGGACGTCGAGCAGCGAGTACGCGCGAACGCTGAGTCCGTGCCGTCTCTGCAGTTCCCGTTCGATACGGGCCTCGATCCTCCCGTGGAGCAGGGAGAGCGCGCACCAGCCCTGGGCGAGGGCGGTCAGCGCGGGATCCGTGGCGGTCATGGGTGCCTCCTGGCGGCAGCGGTGCCCCGGCCGGGCGGTGGTCCCGGAGCTCGGTGACAGGACGCGTCCACAATACTTCTGTTTGCGCTTATCCAGCGTGTGCAACTATTGTGGACGCTCGTAAGGCGCTATCGCATATCGATGGAAGGTTTCTCCCATGCCTCTCGCCCTCCTGGCCCTCGCCATCGGGGCCTTCGGGATCGGCACCACGGAGTTTGTGATCATGGGGCTGCTTCCCGAGGTCGCCTCCGATTTCGGCGTCTCCGTTCCCACCGCCGGTTACCTGGTCACCGGGTACGCACTCGGCGTCGTGGCCGGTGCCCCGCTCATGACCGTCCTCGGTACCCGGATCTCCCGTAAGAACATGCTGATGGTGCTGATGGGGCTGTTCGTCATCGGCAATGTCGTTTCCGCGCTGGCCCCCGTCTTCGGAGTCATGCTCGTCGGCCGGATCGTGGCCTCGCTCGCACACGGCGCGTTCTTCGGTATCGGCTCGGTCGTCGCGGCCGAGGTGGTCTCGCCCGAGAAGAAGGCCGGGGCCATCGCGATGATGTTCACCGGGCTGACCGTCGCCAATGTCGTCGGTGTGCCGCTGGGGACCTTTGTCGGCCAGAGCGCCGGCTGGCGGGTCACCTTCTTCATCGTCGCCGGGCTGGGCGTGCTCGGGCTGCTGGGCATCGCCAAGCTGGTGCCGGACATGCCCAGACCCGAAGGCGTACGTCTGCGCCACGAACTCGGCGCCTTCCGCAATGTGCAGGTGCTGCTGGCGATGGCGATGACCGTGCTCGGCTTCGGCGGAGTCTTCGCCGCGATCACCTACATCGCGCCGATGATGACGGACGTGGCAGGCTTCGCGGACTCCTCCGTGACCTGGCTGCTCGTCCTGTTCGGTCTCGGCATGGTCGTGGGGAACCTGACCGGCGGCGCGTTCGCGGACCGGGCCCTGATGCCCATGCTGTACACGGCGCTGGGCTCCCTGGCCGTGGTCCTTGCCCTGTTCACCCTGACGGCGCACAACAAGGCCGCCGCGGCCGTCACGATCTTCCTGATCGGAGCCCTGGGCTTCGCGACGGTACCGCCGTTGCAGAAGCGGGTCCTCGACCAGGCGGCCGGTGCCCCGACACTGGCGTCGGCGGTGAACATCGGCGCCTTCAACCTGGGCAACGCGCTCTCCGCCTGGCTGGGCGGAATCGTCATCGCCAGGGGCCTCGGCTACACCGCGCCCAACTGGGTCGGCGCCGCGCTGGCCGCTGCCGCGCTGGTCCTCGCGGTTGTCTCCAGCGTTCTGGAACGGGGCGCCGGACGCGGTGCGCGCACCCTCACCGGTCCGGCGCCCGCCGAGGCGGAGCAGGCCCCTGCCGCCGTCCCGCACTGACCTCTGGCCGGGCAGCGCCTCGCCCCTGCCCGGAGCGCCGCCGCAACGTACGGCCGACTGACCCACGATCAGGTGCCGCCCCACATCCCGGACCGGCACCGGACCACCGCACAACCCGAAAGAGTCAAAGACATCATGAGTTCCGTACCGAATGTCACCCTGAACAACGGCGTCACCATCCCGCAGCTCGGCTTCGGCGTCTTCCAGGTCCCCGACCAGGAGACGACCGCCGCTGTCACCAGCGCACTGGAGGCGGGCTACCGCAGCATCGACACCGCTGCCGTCTACGGCAACGAGGCCGGCGTCGGACGAGCCATCGCCTCCTCGGGGACGGCACGCGACGAGCTGTTCGTCACCACCAAACTCTGGAACGCCGACCAGGGCTATGACACCACCCTGACCGCCTTCGACGCCTCCCTGGAAAAGCTCGGGCTGGACCATGTCGACCTGTACCTCATCCACTGGCCCACCCCGGCACGTGACAAGTACCTCGACACCTGGCGCGCACTGGAGAAGCTCCTCGCCGACGGCCGCACCCGCGCCATCGGTGTGTCCAACTTCCAGCCCGCGCACCTGCGGCGACTCCTGGACCACTCCGGTATCGTCCCCGCGGTCAACCAGGTCGAACTCCACCCGGCTCTCCAGCAGAGCGAACTGCGCGCCTTCCACGCGAAGCACAACATCGCCACCGAGGCATGGAGCCCGCTGGCCCAGGGCGCGCTGCTCAAGGACGAGGCCATAGCCGCGATCGCCGAGCGGCACGGCAAGTCCGCCGCCCAGGTGGTTCTGCGCTGGCACCTGCAGCTCGGTAACATCGTGATTCCCAAGTCCGTCACTCCCGCGCGTATCCGCGAGAACATCGACGTCTTCGACTTCGCCCTCGCCCAGGACGACATCGACGCGATCACCGCGCTGGACCGTGGCATGCGCACAGGACCGGACCCCGACACCCTCAACTGACCCGTCGGCGGGCGCGGCAGCCGCGCCCGCCGGAATGCCGCACACCATCAAGCACACCACCGTCCCCCCACTTTTCAGGAAGTTCTCTCATGACCATCAGCACCTTGCTGCCCGGCCGCCTGGGCTTCGGCACCGCACCGCTCGGCAACATGTTCCGCGCGATCCCCGAGGAAGAGGCCGCGGCCACCGTGCGCGCGGCCTGGGACCAGGGCATCCGCTACTTCGACACCGCGCCGTTCTACGGCGCCGGTCTGGCCGAGATCCGGCTCGGCGACGTACTGGCGGAGCACACACGTGACTCCTACGTCCTGAGCACGAAGGTCGGCCGGGTGGTCCTGGACGAGGTGGAGGACCCGGCGGTCCGCGACCTGGGTGAGAAGGGCGGACTGTTCGAGCACGGCCGTCCCAACAAGATGATCAACGACTACTCCGCAGACGCCACCCTGCGCTCCGTCGAGGACAGTCTCAAGCGACTGAGGACCGACCGTCTCGACATCGTCTGGGTGCACGACGTGGCCCAGGACTTCTACGGCGACGAGTGGCTGGCCGCCTATGAATCGGCGCGCACGGGGGCCTTCCGCGCGCTGACCCGCCTCCGCGAGGAAGGTGTCATCAAGGCGTGGGGTCTGGGCGTCAACCGCGTGGAGCCCCTTGAGCTCACACTCGACCTGGACGAGCCCAGCCCCGACGCCTTCCTGCTGGCCGGCCGCTACACACTGCTCGACCACGAGCGCGCCTTGCAGCGGCTGCTGCCCGCGGCCGAGCGGCAGGACGTCGACATCGTGGTCGGCGGGCCCTACAGCTCGGGCATTCTGGCCGGCGGCACACACTTCGAATACCAGGAGGCGTCGCCCGAGATCATCGCCCGGGTGGAACGTATCAAGGCCGTGGCCGAACGCTTCGGTGTCGGCATCAAGTCGGCCGCCCTGCAGTTCTCGACGGCTCACCCGGCCGTGGCGGCGGTCATCCCCGGCGCCACCCGGCCCAGCCGGATCGCGGAGGACGTGGCGGCTCTCGACGCCCCGGTCCCCGGCGAGTTCTGGGCCGCGCTGCGCGAGGAGCACCTGATCGCTCCCGGCGCTCCGACCCCCTCCGGCTGACACCGGGGGGTACCACCGGCACGCCCCCCTCGGCCCCTCACCCGCACTGTGCCACTCGTACGGAATCACGGCTGGAGAAACACCATGACCACTACGCCCGCTTCCGCCACGGCGGCCTCCGTGGAGATCCCCGCGACCGCCGACAGGGTGTGGCAGCTCGTCGGCGGCTTCGGCTCCCTGCCCGACTGGCTGCCCTTCATCCGCAGCAGCGTCCTGAGCGAGGGCGGTCGGCTGCGCACCCTCGCGACCGCGGACGACGAGGTGGTCGTCGAACGGCTCGAAGCTTTCGACAACGCCGGCCGCTCCTACAGCTACTCGATCGAGCAGGGCCCTTTCCCGGTCACCGCCTATCTGTCGACGATCACGGTGAGCGAGGCGGCGGGCGGGGGCGCGGCAGTCGTGGAATGGTCCGGCACCTTCACACCCGCCGGTGTGAGCGAGGACGAGGCGATCGCCCTCTTCCAGGGCGTCTACAGCGACGGCCTGGCCGCCCTGAAGGACGCGTTCGACGACTGAGCCCGGCCAGGGGGTGGTACGGCGCGGCGTCTCGACACCCGCGAGCCGCGAAGGGCCGGGTGCCGGGGCGCGGTCCTGGGAGCGCCACCGCACTGGCATGATCGGGGACATGGCTGAACGTGTTATCGCCGCGTGTGACGGGGCGTCGAAAGGAAATCCCGGGCCCGCCGGCTGGGCCTGGGTCATCGCCGACGGCGACGGGAGCGTTGTCCGCTGGGAGGCCGGTCCGCTGGGCAGGGCGACCAACAATGTCGCGGAACTGACCGCGCTGGAAAGCCTGTTGGCGGCCACCGCGCCGGATGTCCCGATGGAGATCCGGATGGACTCGCAGTACGCGATGAAGGCGGTCACCACCTGGCTGCCCGGTTGGAAGCGCAAGGGCTGGAAGACATCCACCGGGAAACCGGTCGCCAACCAGGAGCTGGTCGTCAGCATCGACGCGCTGCTCGACGGCCGCTCCGTGGAGTTCCGTTACGTACCGGCGCACCAGGTCGACGGGGACCCGCTCAACGACTTCGCGGACCGGGCCGCGAGCCAGGCGGCGCTCGCCCAGCAGGCCGCCGGCAGTGAGCACGGTTCCCCGGAGCCGCCGCCCTCACCGGACACGCCACGGGCCGGTGGCGCCCGCCGGGGCTCCTCCGGCGGTACGGCGAAGACGGCCACCGCGTCACAGCCGCGCACCACGGGGAACGCGAAGAGAACACTCAACGCCAAGTTCCCCGGCCGCTGCCGCTGCGGGCGCTCGTACGCCGCCGGCGAGCCCATCGCCAAGAATCCGGAGGGCTGGGGGCATCCGGCCTGTGTCGCGGCCGCCGGCGACGGGGCGTAGGGCGTGTTGTGAAAGTCCCGCCTGGCCTGCGACGCCTGGCGCGCACGCTCGCCGCGTGGTCGGAGTCGTCCCAGTACATCCGGTACGTCCAGTACGCGAACGATCCTCCGCCTTGCGATCGCACGCACCAGACGCCGCGAGCCCCGCCCCAGGGGGCGGACGGCGCTCCTTTCACAACACGCCCTCGTCGCGGTCCGGCCCATCACCATGCCGGTACGGCATACATGACACACCGCCAGGCCGGGCACGCGAAGAAACCAACGACGAGGGGCCAAGCGAAGTATTCTTGGTAGTCGCTGAGGCGAGGAGGGTGTTATGGCTGACGTGGCAGTCACCCGCACCACCTGCGTGATCGTCGGCGGCGGCCCGGCGGGCATGATGCTGGCGCTGCTCCTGGCCCGGGGAGATGTCGATGTCACCGTGCTGGAGAAGCACGGTGACTTCCTGCGGGATTTCCGCGGTGACACAGTGCACGCGAGCACACTGACACTGCTGGACCAGCTCGGCCTCGGGGAGGAGTTCGCACGGCTGCCGCACCGGCTGATCACCTCTCTGACCCTGCCCGTGGGCACCGATGACTCGGTGGCCATGGACCTCGGTCTGCTCCCCGGCCGCCATCAACACATCGCGATGGTCCCGCAGTGGGAATTCCTCGGCATGCTGCTGGAATCCGCCGAACGCGAGCCGACCTTCCGGATCAGCATGAACACCGCCGCCACCGCGCTGATCACCAAGGGCGACAGGGTCGTTGGCGTGCGCCACCGCGACGCGTGGAACAACGTCGGGGAGCTGTACGCCGACCTGGTTGTCTGCTGTGACGGACGGGGTTCGGTGTTGCGCGCCGACAGCGGTCTCCCACTGACATCGTGGCCCACTCCCATGGACATCGAGTGGTTCAGACTGTCCCGCCGACCCACCGACCGAAAGGGTCTGGGCATGGTGATCGGTGGGGGCGGAATGCTGGTCTACATCGACCGCGGCGACTACTTCCAACTGGCACTGCCGATCAGAAAGGGCACCGACGGACAGTGGCGTGCGGGAGGAGTCGAAGCGATGAGACAGACCGTCGCGGAGGTCGCACCCTGGCTCGCCGACCGGGTGGAGGAGCTCCGCTCCGTGGACGATGTGAAGGTGCTCAGCGTCCAGTTGAACCGTCTTCGCCGCTGGTACCGCGACGGCCTGCTGTGCATCGGTGACGCGGCCCACGCGATGTCGCCGGTCGGCGGCGTCGGTGTCAACCTGGCGGTACAGGACGCGGTGGCCGCGGCCCGCCTGCTGGCGGACCCACTGCGGACAGGAAACGTACGGCCACGGGTCCTGCGCGGAATTCAGCGGCGGCGAATCCCCTCGACCCTGGTCACCCAGACCGTCCAGCGGCTGATGCACCGGTTCACCGTCGGGCCCGCGCTGCGCGAGGGAAACACGGCGTCCGCGCACACCGCGCCGAACGTGCTGAAAGCTCTGCTGAAACGCCATCCCCGACTGCTGATTCTGCCGGCCCGCCTGTTCGCGATCGGCTTCCGGCCGGAGTCGGCTCCGGCCTTCGCCCGACGGCCGGCCGCCGGCTCCGCTCGCGCGGGTGAGGCAGGTCCGTAACGAGTCCCGCGCCGAACGGTGGGGTGCCCCGGCGTCGCGCCACCCCGCGGGTGTCATTCCCGTGGCGGAGGCTCGCGCGCGACCCGCTTCAGTACCATCCGTGCTTCCACGACGGAGCCGCGTTCGAGCGTCGCCCAGTACGGATGCGTCGACACGAACACCGAGAGTTCCAGCAGCCGCCCGCGCAGCCGGGCCTCCTCTGCCTTCTGCTCCTCGCTGTAGCCCGGGCTGTCCGGGAATTCGGGCCGGTACGCGCTGTACGGGGTCCTGTCGCCGCTCCAGGCGGGCGCCGGGTCCGCGCTCCAGGGCAGCTCGCGGCAGAGCGCCTCATACTCCTCGCGCGTCCGGTGCAGCTCTCGCTGGGCGTCGCGGAGGTCCTGAGGAAAGTCGGCCGCTTCCACACATGAAAGGTATGTCTGTTCGGCTCGCCGAGGGATGCCTTACGGACGGGCCCGGCCCGCACACCGCCCCAGGCGCCAGGAGGCGGCATCACCCGGCTCGTCCCGGCAAACCCGGTGGCCGTCGTCAGACCTCATCCTTGTCAGGGATGAGGTTTCCCCTCATGAGCCACGTCGGGCCTTCGACGTAGGCGCTGACTTCGGCGAAGAACGCCGCGAAGGAGGGGCCGCCGGCGTGGGCGTCGAAGGCGGCGACGTCCGCGTAGACCTCGTTCAGGTAGAAGAGATCCGCGTTCTCCTCGTCCACGAGCGCCTCGAACCGGTGGGAGCCGGGCTCGTTCGCGAGGGAGTCGCGCCGGGTCTTCTGGGCCGCCCGGACGAAGTCGTCGCGGTGCTCCGGCCGGACGGTGAATGAAACGAGAATCTGGTACATGGCTCTCCCCAAGGCTGTCAGTTCAGTGACTGAACCATTCTGAACGCGCACGCTAGCATGGGTTGGTTCGGTGAGCGAACTAAGGTGAGCGCCGTGTGTTCCGGGTTAAGTCGGCTGTTCGCTCCGTCCACGGGGCAACCCTTAGGATCGGCGCGGAGGTGATCTCTGTGCCGCACGGCCAGGACGAGCTTTTCGCGTCGGTCGACGCACTGCTGGAGGAGGTGGCCGCGCGCGAGGCGTTGCCGGATCCGGAGGAGCGCAAGCGGCTGCGGGAGGCGAGCGGCCTGAGCCAGGAGCAGGTCGCGAGGGCTCTGTCGGTGCGGCGGGAGACGATCACCGGCTGGGAGTCGGGCCGGACGGATCCGCGGCCGCCGAAGCGCGCCGCGTACATCCGCCTTCTGGAAGGTCTCGCGGCCCGCCACCCCGCCCCGGCGGTGCCGGAAGCGCTCAAGGAACCGGTGACCACGGCGGAACCCGTCGTGCCCGCACCCGTGCCCGCCCCGGCGCCGGCACCCGCGAGGACGGCGCCGGCGGTGA
This sequence comes from Streptomyces sp. NPDC006923, assembly GCF_040635655.1. Lineage (NCBI taxonomy): Bacteria > Bacillati > Actinomycetota > Actinomycetes > Kitasatosporales > Streptomycetaceae > Streptomyces > Streptomyces sp. NPDC006923. The sequence goes on along the minus strand of NZ_JBEYIF010000026.1, from coordinate 45,227 downwards.
TCGCGGACCAGCCGTTGTCGCGCCGTCCAGCCGCGAAGAAGGCCCCGCTGAAGGAGCCGGCCACCGTACCCGCCGGGGCGGACCCGCGTTTCGAGAACGGCCCCCTCGCCGTCCTGGACGGTGAAGGGAACGCCTACACCGGCGGTCTGGTGCTGGACTGTCCGGCCAGGACGGTCGCCTCACTGGTCGACTGGACGCTCACGGAGGCCCGGCTCGGGGCGCCCCGGCTGCACCGGTCGGGCAAGGACGCCGATCCGCTGATCGTGCTCACCGCGGCGGCCGTCGAACGGCTGGGCCTGCCCGCCACGCTGGAGGACCGGAGGGGCCTGCGGCTGCCCGACGACCACAAGGTGCTCAAGCAACTGGCCAAGGCGAAGTGGCAGCTCACCCGGCGCGGCTTCGGCCCATGGGCGCGGGTCTACCGTCCGGCGCAGGGCGGCCGGCGACAGTGCGTGCAGTTCGCGATCGTGCCCTGGGGTGCTCTCGACGCCCGTGCCTGGGGCCGTGCGGATCAGTTGCCGCCGGCGGATCTGGCCCATGTGCTGGGGACCTATGCCGCACGCGTCATCACCCCGCGCGGCTCGACGGCGGTGTCCGGTCTTGAGCTGATGACCGCGCTGCGTCCGCCGACCCGGGCCGTGAAGGACGAGGCGACCGGTGCATGGATCTCCGGACCGACGCCCGGCTCGCTGACCTCGGCGGTCGACCCGGCGCCGCCGGAGGCACCGGACGAGCATCCGATCGTTGCCGCCCTGTATCCCCGTGCCCACCGGCGCACGCCGGAGCAGGTTCTCGACGAGGAGGCGTACGAGTGGATCCGCGACATCGATCTGCTGACCGGTGAGGAGTGCGCGAAGACGTACGCGGTCGGTATCGACGTCAACATGGCGTTCGCCGCGGCCGCCAACCGGCTGATCGTCGGCACCGGCCCCGCCGTCCATGTGAAGGCACCGGCGTTCGACAAGAAGCTGCCGGGCTCGTGGCTGGTCGACCTGTCGCGCGTCGTCGTCGACCCGCGTCTGCCGAACCCGTTCACCCCGCACGGCGAGCGGCCGTCCGGTCCGGCCTGGTACGCCACGCCGACCGTCGCGTACGCGCTGGAACTGGGTGACGACGTCCGGCCGATCGAGGCATACGTGCGGCCCGAGAACGGCGCCTACCTTGATCCCTGGTACACCCGGCTGCGTGACGCGTACCTGGCCACCATGGACGAGCTGGGGGTCCGTACCGGGATGAGCGAACCGGACTTCCTGGAGGCGATGAAGACCCACAAGCGGACGGACCCCGGCCGGAGCCTGGTGCTCTCCGCGATCAAAGCCACCGTGAAGGGCGGTATCGGCAAGCTCCGCGAGCGCCCGCAAGGTGTGTCGCACCGGTACGGCGAACGCTGGCCGGCCCTGGAACGTCCCACCTGGCGCCCCGACATCCGCGCGGCTGTCATCTCCAGCGCCCGGGTCAATATGCACCGCAAGATGCTCAGACTGGCGGGCGCGGGCCTCTTCCCGCTCGCCGTGCTGTCCGACTGTGCCGTCTACCCGTCGGACGGACCGGGTCCGCTCGACTTCCTGCCGCGCACCGAGGACGGCAAACCGCTGCCCGGCGGCTTCCGCCTGGGCGTATCGCCCGGCATGGTCAAGCACGAAGGCACCCAGGACCTGACATGGGCCGTCCGGATGCTCGAAGAAGGACACAACCCCGCCCGGCACATCAAGGGCACCGATGCGACGGTCGACGGAGAGTAGGAACACACGATGGGCATCCTGGGCGACAGCCTCGACAAGGCAGAGGTGAATACGTTCACCCGCCCGATCCCCCGGTCCGCCCAGGCGCAGATGCGATTCCTGGTCAAACACGAGAAGGGCTCCACCAGGGCAGTCGCGAGGCGGCTCGGGGTCTCGCAGCGCACGGTGGAGCGCTACCTGAAGGGGCAGCTCAAGCGACCGCGCCGGGACCTCGCGGCCCGTATGGCGACAGAGGTGCGCCGGGACTGGCAGCCCCGGGTGCGCGAGCGGGCCAGGAAGAGGGCCGCGAGCTCCACCGGGATTGTCATCGAGACCCGCGCCCGGTTCGGTTTCACCGCGGCGCCGGGAAGTACCGACGACGGCCGTATCCGCCTGATCACACAGTCGCTGCCACCCGTGTACGCGGCCCGCCTCTTCGACGCCCGGACCGCGGGCGCCGCGGAGCAGGAACTCCAGCGCATCGCCGCCGAAGGTCTCCAGGAGCAGTACTTCAAGGACGGGGGCCGCCGGGCCCACGATCTGCTGGTGGAGTTCACCGACATCGACTATGTCGAGCTCGAATTCTAGGGGCTGTCCCGTGACAGCAACCCAGGGATGGCTGTTGCGCCGAGGGACAGCCCTTACTCACAGCGGGCCGCCGTCCAGTTCGTCAACGGGCAGGCACCGCATGCGCCATGCCCGCGTATCAGGAGAGTCGCGTATCAGGAGGGTGGCCAGTTGCGCAGGGCTGCATCGGCCAACTCCTGGAGCTCATCGCGGCCGACACCGCTCGCGGCTTGTACCGCGATGCCGTAGGCGAAGGTCGTGACGTAGCGGGCCAGTAGCCCCGGATCGGTGTCCGCGGGCAGATCCCCGTCGTCGACCGCTCGCTGGAACCGCTCCTGGACGCGGGAGTAGCCGTTGTTGCGCCAGGAGACAAGGAGGTCGCGGATCTCCTGCCCGGAGTCGCCGGCGGTCAGGGCGCCGTGGACGCCAAGGCACCCGTGGGGATTGGCCGGGCGGGTGGTGGTCCGCACCGTACCGGCCAGGATCGCGGTGGCGACGCCGAGGGCGGTCGGCTCCTCCATGGCTCTGGCCAGGTATGCGCTCGGGCCTTCGGTGTAGCGCTCCAGGGCCTTGCGGAACAACTTCTCCTTGTTGCCGAAGGCCGCGTACATGCTGGTGGTGGAGATGCCCATCGCGGTCGTCAGGTTGGCGGTGCTGGCCCCCTCGTAGCCATGCCTCCAGAAGACCAGCATGGCGCGCTCAAGAGCTTCGTCGGTGTCGAATCCCCGGGGTCGGCCGATGGGGCCGCTCTGTTTTGTCTCCACACCCATAGCCTACGCCTTCTGTAGCGATCGCTGCGGAAGTGCTACGGTCGACTTCCGTAGCGATCGCTACACAAGTCGAGGAGCTGGTCGCGTGGGACTGCTTGAGGGAAAGACCGCTCTTGTCACCGGGGGCAGCACCGGCATCGGCCTGGCCAGTGCCATACGGCTGGCGGCCGAGGGCGCACAGGTGTTCATCACCGGCCGGCGCGAGACCGAACTCGACGCGGCCGTCGAGGCGATTGGTCCATCGGCCACCGCGGTGACCGGCGACATCTCGAACCTGGCAGACCTGGACCGGCTCTACGAGGCGGTCCTCAGCCGGGAACGGGGCCTGGACGTGCTGTTCGCGAATGCGTCCGTCGCCTCGCTCGTGCCGCTTGAGCAGGTCACCGAGGAGCACTTCGACACTCTTTTCGGTATCAACGTGCGCGGCACGTTGTTCACCGTTCAGAAGGCGCTGCCACTGCTCAACGACGGCGCGTCGATCATCCTGAACGGCTCTACCAACGTGGACGTCGGCGATGAGGCGCTCGGCGTATACGCGGCGACCAAGGCAGCCACCCGATCCTTCGCCCGGACCTGGGCCAACGAGCTCAAGACACGCGGCATCCGGGTCAACACCGTCACGCCCGGGCCGACCGACACCCCCGCGGTGTCAGGACTCACCCCCGCCCCGGACCTGTTCAAGCAGCGACTGGCAACGCGTGTGCCGATGGGCCGGCTCGGGCGCCCGGAAGAGATCGCTGCCGCTGTGGCCTTCCTTGCCTCCGAGCAGAGCAGCTTCATCACCGGTTCGAGCCTGTACGTCGACGGCGGCCTCAATCAGATCTGAGGGGCGGCGCCATTCATGACAACAAGTGTCCGGCGATGGCCGGCGCGGCGTGGTCGTGAGGGGCATCCCGTCTCATCGATATCCGGCGGCAGCTCCGATCCGGAGTTGCCCGGCAGAAGGGTCCCCTCGTGTCCGACAGCGATCTGCGCGCGTTCTACCTGCGCTACATCCAGGCGCTCAACACCCACGAGTTCGAGGGTATGGACGAGTTCATCAACGACCGGACCACCCTGAACGGTGAGCCGGCCACCCGGGACGACCTCATCGCGGTTCAGAAGCATGATGTGGACGCGGTTCCGGATCTTCACTGGGAGCTCAAGGAACTGCTTTTCGACGGTGACCGTCTGGCCGCACGTCTGGTCAACACCGGTACTCCGGTGAAGGAATGGCTCGGTGTGGCTCCCACCGGCGCCTCGTTCGAGATCGTTGAGTACGCCATCTATCAGGTCCACAACGGGCGGTTCGCGCATATGACCGCCCTGCACGACGCCGGCGAACTTCTCCGGCAGTTGACCGGCTGACCGCTCAGATCGGGGCCGGCAACTCACAGAGCACTCCGGAGACCGCTGGGGTCTTTCGTCTTGGAACGTGCCGGGCTCGCGTGCCTGGGGGCACCGCGCCTCGCAGCGTTGTCGGCGCAGGAGGGAGCCGACGCTCCGCGATCCACGGCACCAGACCCCGCTCCCTGACCCAGCCGGATCCAAACGAAAGACCCCAACAGCCCACCGGGCCATATAAGTCGCGAGGATACGCAATGACCATCACACTGATCACCGGGGCCAACAAGGGCATCGGTTTCGAGACAGCCAAACAGCTTCTGGCATTGGGTCACGTCGTGTACATCGGTGCGCGCGATGTCGAGCGAGGCGAGAAGGCGGCGGCAGCGCTTGGCGCACGATTCGTACAACTGGACGTGACCGACGACGCGTCAGTGAGCAACGCGCTGGCGACGATCGACTCGGCCGAGGGCCGACTCGACGTCCTGGTGAACAACGCGGGCATCCTGGGGGACGGAGTCACCGACGGTCCCACGGCTCTTCGGGCCTTCGACACCAATGTGGTGGGAATCGTACGTGTCACGGAGGCGGCGCTCCCCCTCCTCCGTAAATCCTCGAACCCGACCGCGGTCACCGTGTCGAGCAGTGCCGGATCGTTCTGGGCAGTGACCAATCCGGACCGGCCCGAATTCAACTTGCCGTTGGCGCTCTACTCCGCCTCGAAGTCCGCAGCCACCATGCTTACGGTCCAGTACGCCAAGTCCCAGCCGGGCATCAAGTTCAACGCAGTCGAGCCCGGCACCACCGCGACCGACCTGACCGCGGCGTTCGGAATCGGAAGGGAGCCGGAGGCGAGTGCCAGGGTCGTTGTGCGTCTGGCAACTCTCGGCGCGGACGGCCCGACAGGAACCTTCCAGGACGAGAACGGGGAAGTGCCCTGGTAGCCGGATAGGTACGAGCACGAGCGAGGGGGGCCCGGACGGCTGCCTCTCGCTCCCGCCCCGTATGGGGGCCGCCCCTCCGTCATGTGATGCGTCGCATCTGACACCGCACGCCGATCCACCAGGGATTACGGGTTACGGGACAACCCTTTTGGGCCGGCCCCTCTCCACGTCACGCGGCAAAGCCAACGCACACGATCAACAGCAGAAGGCCGCCGAGGTGGGCGCCCATCTCCCCGATGCCATGACCGTCTGGCGCGGCAAGCGAGACGCGCCGTCACGGTGTCTGTGCGACGTCCGGTTCTCCAGGAGCTTGCCCGGCGAAGGCACGTCGGCTCCGCAGCAGAAAGGCACGCACTGCGGGGCTGTGAGTGTTTCTCCAGACCATGGCGAGCAGGGCGGGTGTTTCGAGGTCGTCGATCGTGCGGGCGATGAGCCGGTCGCGGTACGGCACGGCCATCGATTCGCTGAGGACGGCGATGGCGAGGCCGCGGGCCGCCAGGTCTGCGATGGCATCTGCGGCGCTCGCTTGCAGCGCGATCACAGGACGGAGGCCCTGTGCCGCGCACGCCTCGTCGAGCGCCGTGCGCAGGCCGGTGCCGGATGGCATGGACACGATTGGATGGTCGACCACGTCCCGCAGGGTGATCCGCCGTGTCTCGGCCAGTAGATGTCCGGCCGGGACAGCGACAACAAGCCGGTCGCTGACGATCGTCAGGGCGCCCAGACCCTCGGGCGCGGCAGTCGCGGTACCGATGAGGGCCAGGTCCACGGAGCCGGCACGCACCTCCTCGACAAGCCGGTCAGAGCGGTCCTCCAGCAGGGAGATCTCCACGCCGGGATGTGCGCTGTGGAACGCGGCGAGTGCGTCGAACAGGGGCGCAAGAGTGCAGCCGATGACCATCCCGACGGTCAGCCGACCTCGGATCAGGCCTCTCACCTCACCGACCGCCTGGCCGACCGCCTGGGCGGCGGCGAGCGCGGCGCGGGCGTGTTCGAGGGCCGCCTTTCCGGCAACGGTGAGGGTGACACTGCGGGCGGATCGGTCGAACAGCTCGGCTCCGACCTCCCGTTCCAGCTTGAGAATCTGGGCGCTGACGCCGGACTGGCTGATGCTCACCCGCTCGGCCGCCCGGGTGAAGTTCTCCTCTTCCGCGACCGCGACGAAGTACTCCAACTGTCGTAGATCCATGACTGTGGATTCTAGTCGGCAGAAGAAGCATCTGTTGGACTTCTGGTCGGCGGCTGACGAAGCTGAACACACGGAAGATCGGACACCAGGAGGAACCTGTGCCGGAGTACGAAAAGGCCATGCGCCCCGAGGACATCACCCGCTTGTTCGTCGAACGGTCAAACGCCGGTGACGCGGACGGAGTCGCCGCACTCTACGAAGAGAACGCGACGATGGCCTACCCGCCCGGCGGGCAGACAAAGGGACGGGAGGCGATCCGCGCGCTGTGGCGGAAAGTGCTGGCCGGTGGAGCGCACTTCGAGCTGGAACACCCCCTCCCGACGCTGATCAGCGGCGACATCGCCCTGACCTCGACTCCGCCGAGGGACGGAGCCGGTGCTCGGGCCCAAGTGGTCCGGCGGCAGCCGGACGGGAGCTGGCTGCGCGTGCTCGACCAGCCCGAGTTCACCCCGCCGGCCCGCTGAATCATCAAGGAAACCGGCAGGCGGTGAGTGATGTCGTGCTTCGGCGCACACTGCCGCCGGAGAGAGGCCGTTGTGCTTCGGCTCCGAGGCGCCGAGCCGAAGCGCAACAGCCGTGACATCAGCTTTTCCCACCCGGATGGGGCGGTGTGGCAGGCACCGTTCACACCCGCGAGTCCCGCGCCGACGCCCGCCAGTGGCACCTCACGCTGACACATTAGACAAACTGCCGACGACTGTCTAATGTGTCAGTGTGACCAGTTCGGAGATGGACTACGACGACCCCAAGCGCGCTGCCGTACTCGCGGCCGCCCTCGGGCAGTTCGGGCGATACGGCTTCCAGAAGACGTCGATGGAGGCGGTCGCCAAGGCGGCGGGCATCTCCCGGCCGGCGTTGTATCTGCGGTTCTCGAACAAGGAGCAGCTCTACCGGGCCACGATGCAAGGCGTCATGGAACGGGCCCAGCAGGCCATGGAGGCACGCTTCGCCGACGCGGCGCTGAGCTTCGAGGAACGGATCGTCGCCGCACTGGACGCCCTGATGGGCCAGTACGTCGAGAGCCAGGTGTCCAGAGATCTCGGTGAGCTGCTGGAGAACAGCGGGCCACAGCTCGGTTCGATGTTCCACGACTACCAGGAACGGGCCAGGACGACCATCAGCGCGCAGATCGACGCGCTCGCGCCGCCCGGCCTGCTCAACGAGGAACTCGCCGCGGACGACGTCATGGACGTCCTCTTCTCGGCCGCGTTGACCTATAAGCAGACGGCGGCCGACCGCGCGGAGTTCCGCGACCGGATCAGCCGCGCCGTGCGGCTGCTCTGCCGTACTGCGGACTGACCACGGCCGTCCGGATCTTCGGGGCCTGTTCCGCTTTCCCACACACCGATCCACGGAGCGTTCTGCCATGTCCCGTATCACCACCCCCTTCCACGCCCAGTCGACCGCCGCGGAAGTGATCGACGGAGTCGACCTCACCGGCAAGCGCGCCCTTGTCACCGGCGGCGCGTCCGGGATCGGCCTGGAGACCGCCCGCGCGCTGGCCTCGGGCGGCGCTGAGGTGACCCTGGCCGTCCGTAACACCGACGCCGGTGAGCGAGCCGCAGCCGAGATCCGTGCCACCACGGGGCGCGACGACGTGCGCGTCGCCCTCCTCGACCTGGCGGACCGTGCCACCGTCGACGCCTTCACCGCCGGCTGGACGGGTCCCCTTCACATCCTCGTCAACAACGCCGGGGTCATGGCCCTGCCCGAACTCACCACCACCCCGGAGGGCTGGGAGACGCAGTTCGCCACCAACCACCTCGGTCATGCCGCCCTGACCCTGGGTCTGCATGAGGCGCTCGTCGCCGCGCGGGGGGCCAGGGTCGTCGTGGTCAGTTCCTCCGCCCACCTGATGTCCCCCGTTGTGTTCGACGACATCCACTTCGCGTCGCGGCCGTACGAAGCCTGGTCCGCGTACGGTCAGTCGAAGACAGCGGCCATCCTGTTCACCGTGGCCCTGGCCAAGAAGTGGGCCGCCGACGACATCACCGCCAACGCGCTCCACCCCGGCGGCATCATGACCAATCTCCAGCGCCACCTCGATGAGGCACAACTGCGGTTCGTCGGCGCGGTGGACGAGCAGGGCCGCCGTCTGGACGTCCCGCCCGGCTGGAAGACCCCGCAGCAGGGCGCAGCCACTTCCGTCCTGCTGGCCGCCTCTCCGCATGTGCGCGGGGTGAGCGGACACTACTTCGAGGACTGCGCCGAGGCCGTAGTCACCGAACCGGGGACCGGCCTGAGCGGTGTGGCCCCTTACGCCCTCGACGCGAACGACGCCGATCGCCTCTGGGACGAGACGGTCCGCCTCCTCCAGCGCTGACCTCCCCGGGACCGGCCGGGCCGGGCGGCGACCGTGCCCGTGATCCCAGCGGGAGTCGGCCCCTGCCCGACGGCCTGCCCGCGAGTGTTCCCCGTCAGGCCGTCGCGCTGGCTGGCGCGCCGAGCGCAACACGGCGCGGCTGTACGGAATTTGCTCATCCGGTGGTCGGGGACAATGCTGGAGCGCCACGCGGGTGAACGGGGTGCGCTCATGGAGCGGCGGAAGGCATTGCTGGTGGGAGCGGGGCGTTTCGCGTCCCCGGTGGCCGCGGGTGAGGAGCCCCCGACGGGAGCGGCGCTCTGGCCGCCCCTGGACTTCGTCTATGACGTTCTGCCCGGCGTCGCCGGCGCTCTCGGCGACCTCGGGTACGAGGTGACGCGCGTGCTGGACCCCGACGCCGCGGCGCTGCGCGACGCCTTCGGACACGCCGTGGACGAGGGCTGCGGGATCGTCCATGTCCTCTCCCACGGCGACATCGACCCGCAGGGCGACCGGGACCGGCTGGACGTCGTGCCCTCCTGCACCCGGGTGGGCAACGGCACCAATGTCAGCGAGTGGCTGTCGACGGTGGAGAAGCTCCGCAGCCCCACGCTGTTCCTGCTGGACCTGTGCCACGCGGGCCGGGCCGCGCGCCTGCCCTTCCTCCAGGAGAAGGCCGGCCGGGACACCGCCGCCTGGGTGATCGCGGCGGCGGGCCGGGACGAGTACGCCTACGACGGCCGGTTCAGCGAGGCCGTGACCGAGGTACTGGCCGAAGTGGCCCGCACCGGGCTGGACACCCACCCCTCCCAGCGCCACGTCGCCTTCTCCGTGGTGGCGCGCGCCATCGGGCTGCGTGTCTCGGGGCCGGACACCGAAGCGGCCGGCCGGCTGTCGCAGACGGTCTGCTCCACGCCGCTCGACCCCGCGCTGCCGGAGCCGGAACTCCCTTTCTTCCCCAACCCCCGCTACCTCGACGACCCGGCACTGCGCGCCCGGCAGACCCTGGACCGTACGCTGCGCGGCTTTGTGGACGACCTGCCCGGGCCGCTGCCGCTGCCGCCCACCACGGACCAGCCGTCGCACACACCGGACCCGAGCGGCCCCGAGTCACCGGACGTCGCACACTTCGCGGACCGGGCGGGCTCACACTTCACCGGGCGGCGCGGCCAACTCCGCCACCTGGTCGGCTGGCTCGACGGCGGCGACGGCGCGCTCTGCGTGGTGACCGGCAGCCCCGGCGCGGGCAAGTCCGCACTGCTGGGCGCGCTGGTGTGCGCGGCGCACCCGCAAGCGGCGGCTGCCGCACCGCACGTGCGCGCCCGCCTTCAGGGACAGGACCCGGCAGGCTGCCCCTCGTACCGCCCCGGGCTGGTCGCCCTGCACGCGCGCCAGCGCGCCCTGCCCGAGATCACCGCCTCCCTCGCGCGGCAGTTGCGTCTTGTGCCGCCCGGGTCCCCGGGCGAGGTGCCGGGACCGGAGGACCTGGTCGCCGCCGTGGCCGCGCTGGACGAACCGCCGTCCATCATTGTGGACGCGGTCGACGAAGCCCTGGACCCGGCCGGCCTCACCACCCGGCTGCTGCTGCCCCTCGCCGACGCCCGCAGGGCCGGCGGACGGCCCGCCTGCCGCCTGCTGGTGGGGATGCGGCCCTGGCAGGACTTCGCACCGCTGCGGCAACGCGCCGCCGCCGAGGGGCATGTGATCGACCTGGACACCGTGAGCCAGGCCGAACTCCGCGCGGACCTGTCGGCCCACCTCGCAGGCGTGCTCTCCGACCTGCCCGGATACCGGTCCGCTCGGCGCCGCGTCGTACGCGGCCGGCTGGCCGAGGCCGTCGCCGCCCGGCTCACCCGGCCGGCGGACGTGTCGCGGCCCTGGGGCGCGTTCCTGGTGGCCTCCCTGTTTGTCCGCCACCTCGCCGTGGTGAGCCCGGCGGTCACCGTGGCGGAGGCCGAGACACTGGGCAGCCGTGTCCCGGCCACCCTGCCCGAGGTACTGGAACTGGACCTGCGGGCCCGGCCGGACGGCGCGCTGCACCGCACACTGCTGACCGTGCTCGCGCACGCGAAGGGTCAGGGCATGCCGGCCGAACTCGTCGCCGCCGTGGCAGGTGCCGACCCCGGCGCGGTGCGGACCCTGCTCCACGCGGACCTCCGCCCCTATCTGCGGACCGAGCCGGAGCAGGACGGCACCACACTCCACCGGCTTTTCCACCAGGGACTGGCGGACCACCTGCGGCAGGCCGCACCGCTGGACGAGGGCACCGTCCTCGACCGTCTGACCGCCCCGTACCGCGCACCGCGCGGAGGTGTGTACGCGGCCGGCACATGGCAGGCCGCGCCGCCCTATCTGTACCGGCACGCCATCGAACACGCCGCGGCCGCCGGGCGGGCCGACGAACTGCTCACGGACCCGGAACTGCTGGTGCACGGTGCCACGGACGCCGTACTGGCGGCCTGCGCCCTCGCCGGCACCCCGCACGCCAGAGCGGCGGCCGACGTCTACCGTGCCTCGGTCGGCAGCCACCGGCACACCGACACCGAGGCCCGGCGGCAACTGCTCGCCGTGGACGCCGCGCGCTTCCGCGTTCCCGCGCTGCTCGCCGCACTCACCGAACCGCTGGAGCCCGCGCGTTGGCGCCCTCGCTGGGCCACGGGAACGCAGGTCAGCCCCGCCCTGCGCAACTCGTTCCGCGCCGGGCCCGTGGACGCGCTGGCCTGCACACAGGACGAGACCCGGCCCCTGGTGGTCACCGGCGGCTCGGACGGGACGGTGTCGGTGTGGGACCTGGCGACCGGTCGCCGTACACACGGTCCGCTGCCCGGCCACACCGGCAGGGTCCTCGCGGTGGCGTGCACGCGGCTGCGCGACGGACGGCCCGTAGCGGTCAGCGCCGACAGCGAAACGCTGCTGGTGTGGGACCTGGCTTCGGGGCTGCCGCTGGGAAAGCCGCTGACCGGCAGCGCCGGCCGTATGCGGTCCCTCGCGTGCGCCCGGATCGCGGGGCGGAGTGTCGCCGTCACCGCGGGCAGGGACGCCGCGCGAGTCCGGGGGGTGGTGGAGGTCTGGGACCTGGACGCCGGGCGGCGGTGCGCGGTGGCGACCGCCCCGGACGGCGACACATTCCGCACGGTGGCCTGTACCGAGGTGGAGGGGCGGCCCATGGCCGTCGCCGGTGGTGACGGCGCGCTGTGGCGGTGGGAACTGGAGGACTCCGTGACGGACGGCGGGAGGCTGCGCGGCAGCCCGCTGGCCGGCAGCGCCGGCGGTGTGAACGCGTTGGCCTGCGGGGAGCGGGCCGGGCGTCCGGTCGCCGTCGCCAGCGGCGAAGGGGCCCTGCGGATCTGGGACTTGGCCGATGGCGGTCCCGTGGGCTCCCCGCTGACGGGCCGGGCGGGCGGAGTCAACGCGGTGGCCTGCGCCCGGCCCGATGGCGGCACGCTCGCCGTCACCACCAGCTTCGACGGCTCCGTCGAGGCATGGGACCTGACGGCGGGCAGGCCGCTCGGAGCACCGATGACCGCCCACGTCGACGCCGTGACGTCCATCGCCTGCACCCGGCTCGACGGGCGTGCGGTGGCGGTCCAGGCCGGCGGTGAGGGCACGGTGCGGGTGTGGGACCTGGAGCGGAGCCCACTGGTGTCCGGAGCGGGGACGGGGCACGCGCGGGAGGTGACCTCCCTGGCCTCGGCCCGTACGGCCGGACGCACGGTCGTTGTGTCGGCCGGATACGACGGAGCGCGGGTGTGGGACATGGCGGCGGACCGACCGCGCGGCGTCCCGCTGTCGGAGCACATCAGCGCCAGTGCTGTCGTCTGTGCCGTGGTCGGTGGTGATCCTGTCGGGGTGACGGGAAGTCATGGGGGCAGGATCCAGATGTGGGACCTGACCACCGGCCTGCCGCTCGGCCGCCCGCTGCGCGGTGACGCCGACAGCATGATCTCGGCGGCCTGCGCGGTGGTCGGCGGCCGGCCTGTCGCCGTGGTGGGAAGCGGCCGGGCCGTGCGGACCTGGGATCTGACGGACCAGGCTCCGTGCGGTGCACCGATGCGGGGACACACCAGGAGGATCACGGCTGTTGCCTGCACAGTGATCGAGGACCGTCCCGCCGCGGTCAGTGTGGCGCGGGACGGTACGTTGCGGGTGTGGGACCTGGCGGCGCGGAAACAGTGGGGCGATCCACTGCGGGTCGCGGCGGGGGAGGGGGACCGCGAGGTCACGGCGGTGGGCTGCGTGTGGTGTGACGGGGTGCCGGTCGCCGTTGCCGGGGACGGTGAGGGGACCGTCCGTGGCTGGGATCTGGTGGCGCGCCGCCCGGTGGGGCCCCCGTTGGGCAGGCACGACGGAGCGGTGACGGCGATCGCCTGTGGACTGCTGGACGGACGCCCGGTGGCGGCCTCCGGCGGGGTGGACAGGACGGTACGGATCTGGGATCTGCGGCGCGGGCACGCTGTCGTCCACGCGATGCCGGAGCCGGTCGGCGCCGTTGTGATCACTGCCGACGGTGCGCTGGTGGCGGGCACCGGGCAGGAACTGGTCGTGCTGGAGCGGGGAGTTGGGGCGCGGTGACACGGATACTGGGCGTACACGGAGTGGGCAACTACCGGCCGGGGGAGACCGCACAGCAGGCGTCGGACAATCTCGCCGCCGCCTGGCGAAACGCTCTGGGAGACACACCGGAACCGGCGGGCACGCACGGTGACCGGACACGTGACGGAGGCCCGGACGACAGGCGCGATCACAACCTCGCGGTCGCCTACTACGCGCATCTGCTGCGCCCGCCGACCCCTCACCAGGGCGGGCCGACCGGTCTGGACGGGCTGGACGCCCTGGAACAACGCATGGTGCGTGACTGGCTCGCCGAGCTGCTGCCACGGGGCGGTGTTCCGGCGGGGCCGGGCACATGGCCGCTGCGGCAGGCGGTGTCGTGGCTCGCGCGCACGCGTTTCCCCGGCCGGGCCGGGGTGGAGTGGTTCGTGGCCACCTTCTTCCGGGAGGTGGCAACCTATCTGCGGGAGGAGGGCGGGCCGGTCCGGGGCGCCGTGCGGGGCGAGGTGGCCGCGGCGATCGCGGCGCACCGGCCCGAAGTGGTGGTCGCTCACTCCCTGGGCTCCGTGGTCGCGTACGAGGCGTTGTGGGCGTATCCGGAGACACCGGTGGAGCTGCTGGTGACAGTGGGCTCGCCGTTGGCACTGCCGCACGCGGTCTTCCCCCGGCTGGATCCGGCACCGCTCGGCGCGCGCGGAAAACGGCCCCCCGGTGTCCGGCGGTGGGTGAATCTCGCCGACCCGGGTGACATTGTCGCGGTCCCACCGCGCGGAGTCGGGCACCGATTCGACGGGGTGGCCGTCGACGAACACACCGTCATCCACGCATTCGACTTCCACCGGGTACGCAACTATCTGCGGGCGCCCCGGGTACGCGAGGCCGTGCTGGACCTCCCCCGAGGCTGAGCGCCCCCGCGTTCACGGCGGGATCCGGCGAACGGCCCCTCGACGGCGGGTGATCGGGGCAGGATGGCTCCGGTGATCCAGAGGTATCTCTCGTATCCGTGTGAAAGGGGATGTGGTGCGGCTTCCAACCCGTACATGGGGTGAGGGCGACCGGGTCGCCCTCCTGGTGCACGGCATCATGACGGACCACCGGAGCTGGCGAAAGGTCGGACCCGCACTCGCGGCGCGTGGACTGCGGGTGATCGCGGTGGACCTGCGCGGGCACGGGGCGGCGGACCGCGGTCCTTACGGCGCGCAGCTCTTCGCCGACGATCTGGTGGAGACACTGCCCGTCGCCGCCGAGGTGGCGATCGGCCACTCCCTCGGGGCCCTGGCCCTCTCGCTCGCCGTGGAGCGGCTGGCCCCGCGCCGCGCGGTCTACTCCGACCCGGCGTGGCATCTGCCCGGTCCGGGAAGCGGTTTCGGGCCGGAGGTCCTCGCCCGGGGCAAGTCGCTGTCCGCGGCGGAGATCGTCGCGCTGAACCCGCGCTGGGCGAGTGAGGACGTGGCGAACGAGGTGGCGGCGCTCGACGCCTGGGACGAGCAGACCGCGTACGGCATCGCCTCGGCGTACGGGGCGGATCTGCTGCCCGAACGCCCGGTCGTTCCCTCGCTCGTGCAGCTCGCCGATCCCAGCGTGATGATCTCCGCGGCGGACGCGGCGGAGCTGGACCGCCGGGGGTTCGAGATCCGTACGGTCAAGGGCGCGGGCCACACCATCCACCGGGACGACTTCGACGGCTTCATGGCGTCGCTCGACGGCTGGATATGACGGACCTGTAGGCCACGACGAACGCGCCGAGTGCCGCCGGACGACCGTCAGGCGCCACTCGGCGGTCCGGCACCGGCCCGGTTGGAGCGCGAGGACATGTGGAAAGCACCGGCGCACTCCCTTCTCCGACATCGCGGCCATGACCGAGGCGGCTCGGCGCCGAGGACCTGATCAGTTGTGCCGTCCTCCGGGGCGCAGGCGGACAATGGCGCGCGCCCGCCGGGTCCGGATGGCGCGCCCGGCCCCGTTGTCCCCGCTCCGGCCGCGCACCGGGGCTCTTGGCGTGGCACGGCAGGGTCGGCACACTCCGAGCGGGGCCTGGGCCGAGGGCCCGCCGCTCGGCGTTGTGCGAGACGAAAGGTTCACCTCATGCCATCAGTACGCCTCTGTGTCACCGCCCTGTCCGCAGGCGCGTTGTTTCTCACCGCCGCCGCGGGCCCCGTACACGCGGCGGCCACGGCCGCTTCAGGGCCTCCGGCCCTTCCCACGGCCGCCGGGGACCTGTCCGACGGCAGCTTCGAGACACCGGTGGTGCCCTATCCGGTCACCTTCACCGAGCCCGTCGCCGGAGAGAGCATCGGTCCGTGGACGGTGGGCGGCGACAGTGTCAACCTCAATTCCGACCGCCAGTGGGACGCGGCCGACGGATCCCAGTCCCTCGACCTCAGCGGCGTCGGTCCCGGCAGTGTGTCGCAGACCATCCCCACACTTCCGCTGACCTCGTACGTCGTGACGTATCAACTGGCCGGCAACCCCGACTACGGTCCGGCCCTGAAGACCGGGGCGCTCCAGGTCAATGGGGCGACCGTGCAGAACTTCAGCTTCGACATCACGAACCGCTCCCGGCGCGACATGGGCTATGTCCGGCAGACGGCGGTCTTCACCACCCTGCTCGGCAGCTCCGTCACACTGACCTTCGCGGGTACGAGCCCGGGTGCGGCCGGTGCCGTCATCGACGACGTGCGGGTCCGTAGCTGCTTGCTGGTGATCTGCCCGCACAAGACGAAGCGCTGAGCGGGGGCGCAGGGCCGGCGCCGACCTGACGCCGGCGCCGGCCGCATGAGGGCCCACAACGGGACCGGAGGGCGTCGGGGACTTCGGCAGGGGCGGACTCGCCAGAAGGGGACGTCCATGCCGCCGCGGAATGAGTCGATGCCGAAGACGGCATTGTTCGCCGTACGACACGGTTCGAGACTGGCGTGGAAGCGGTTGCCCGTTCTCCGCTTCGCCGAACGCCGAAGGGAAACTCATGTCTGCGAACTCCACGTCCAGTACGCCAGAACTGGCCGGCCGCAACGCCGTCGTCACCGGCGCGAGCCGCGGTATCGGTGCGGCGACAGCTCGCGCGCTGGCGAGGGCCGGCGCCCGGGTGCTGCTGGTGGGACGGTCGGCCGCCACCCTGGAAGAGGTCGCGGCCGGACTTCCGAACGACCCCGTGGTCATCGCCGTCGATCTGACGAGGCCGGACGCACACCACGTCATCGTGGACCGGGCCGAGGAAGCCGCAGGAGGGATTGACATCCTGGTGAACAACGCGGGCGGGGGCGGCGCGGCCGGTCCCGCCAACCGGCTGGCCGTGGCGGACACCGACCTGAGCTGGGCGCTCCACCTGCGAACTCCGCTTCTCCTCAGCGGCCTGGCCGCCGAACGGATGGCGGCTCGCGACGGCGGCAGCATTGTGAACGTCTCCTCGGGACTGGGGCAGGTGGGGATGTCCGGCGTCAGCGTCTACAGCGCGCTCCGGGCGGGGGCCGAGGCTGCCACCAGGTCGCTGGCGGCCGAGTGGGGACACGGCGGGGTCAGGGTGAATACGGTGAGCCCGGGCGCCACCCGCACCGGCCTCGGCTCGTGGATCACCGGACACGAGGCCGTCGCGCGCCGCTACTTGGAAGGCGTACCGCTGGGCCGGGTCGGCGAACCCGAGGACATCGCCGAGGCTGTGTTGTTCCTCAGTTCCCCGAGGAGTTCCTACATCACCGGGCAGACCCTGGCCGTGGATGGCGGCTGGGTGACCACGGCGCCGAATCCTGCCGTGGCGGTCTGAACGCTCCGTCGTGCGCTCACGCCGGGCGTGTGAGGGCGGTTGTCGCTCGCGGATCGCGGCTTGCGGACCGCGGAGAGTCAGGATTGGCCGCCGGAGGCGGTCGCCGGTGCGGCGAACAGAATCCGTTCGGCGGTGCCGAGAAACAGGTCGCGGGCGGGGTTCGACGTCCCGGGAAGCCAGGCCAGATGCAGATGGGCCCAGGGCGAGTCGATCACGGGCACGGCCGTCACGGACGTTGTGAGGCGCCGGCGCACGCTCGCACCGGTGATCACCAGCAGATGTCCGAGGGCCACCCGGTCGACGATCGACTCCGTCGTGTCGAGCGGGACCGTTTCGGTGAAGTCGTCGAACGCCAGCAGATCCGCCGTCGTCACACTCGACCGGGAGGCCAGGGGGTGGTTGCCCGGCACCAGAGCCACTGGGCTCTCCGCTCCGACCTCGATCCGGCCGAGGTCGTCGGGGAGCGGAGCGGTCTGGCAGGTCAGCGCGACATCCGCGGTGCCGTCGCGGAGCGAGGGCTCCTGGAAGTGGGTGAACACAACCTCCACGGGCGCGCTGCCGGGCTCGTCGCGATAGGCGGTGAGGATGTCCGCCAGGACGCCCTGACCGGTTCCCGGCCGTACCGCCAGTGTCAGCGTGGCCGGCCGTGCGGAGCGCTGGACCCGGCGCATCGCGCCCTCGATGTCGGTAAGGATCCTGCGGCACTCGGCGAGAAGGCTCTCTCCGGCCGGTGTCAACGTCACCCGCCGTGTCGTCCGGTCGAACAGCACGACGTCGAGGCGCCGTTCCAGCCGGGCGACGAGCCGGGACAGCGCGGGCTGCCCGATGCCCAGCCGCTCGGCTGCGGCGCCGAAGTGCAGAGTCTCCGCCACGGCGACGAAGCACTCCATCTCACGTGTCTCCAGACCTGCCATGGTCCGAGCGTACTGTCGGCTGCCGAGGGACCGGCCGGTGCGTCGCCGCACGGGCGGTGGCAGTTCGCCGCATGCCGCGAATTACCGGCCCTCGCCCCGCCGCCGGCCGCGATGGTGATCAGCCGGCGGGAACGGCGGCATCGCCGTCGCTCTGTCCCGTCAGCCAGGTGCGGATGCCCGCGAGCGCGCCGGTGCCGTTGTCCTCGTCGACACTCCGGGCGAGGTCCGCGACGGATATCGCCCGCAGGGCCCCGCGCCAGGCGGCGTCGGCGTCGGCCATCGCGCGGGAAATCGCGCACGGCCGGGTGCAGGACTCCCGGGGTGTCGCCAGCGGGCCCCGCCGGCGGATCTCGGTGCACACGAAGGCGGGCCGGCCACCGTCAACAGCCACGACGACATCGAGGACGCTGATGAGCTCGGGTGCCCTGGTCAGGACGTATCCGCCCGCCTTGCCCTGGACCGAGGTCACCAGGCCCGTACGGGAGAGCGCCTGCAACTGCTTGGCCAGATAGCTGGCGGAGACATCGTGCAGCTCCGCCAGCCGGGCGGCGGGCACCGGGTCCGTGGCCGTGGTCAGCACCACGCAGCAGTGCAGGGCCCACTCGACCCCTCCTGACAACTTCATGTCCTTACCCGCCCCTCCAGCCAACTCGGACAAAGACTATCCGACTATTATCACGGACAAGAAATATCCGAGTTGAGGGCGCCGTCCTCAGCGGACCCCGGTGTGCCCGGTGGCATGCCCGTGAAAGGCGAGAACCATGAGACTCGTAGTCATCGGCGGTACCGGACTGATCGGCTCTCAGGTGGTCGGGAAGCTGGCGGCGGCCGGACACGAGGCCGTCCCCGCGGCACTGTCCACCGGCGTCGACCTGATCACGGGCAAGGGCCTGGACGAGGCGCTGGAAGGCGCCGACGCTGTGATCAACCTGGCGAACTCGCCGACATTCGACGAGGCGTCCCCGGGCTTCTTCCGTACCTCCATGACCAACCTGCTGGCCGCCGGGGAGCGTGCCCGGGTCCGGCACCAGGTGGTCCTCTCGATCGTCGGTGTGGACCAGGTGCCTCAACTCGACTACTACCGGGCCAAGGCCCTCCAGGAGGAACTGCTCCGGCAGGGACCCACGCCGTACTCCATCGTGCGCGCCACTCAGTTCTTCGAGTTCATGGACGCGGTCCTGTCCTGGACCTCCGACAGCGACACCGTCCGTCTGCCCGCCACCCGTATTCAGCCGATGGCCGCCGCGGACGTGGTGGACGCCGTCGTCGAGGTCGCCACGAGCACGCCGCTCGAAGGCATCCGGAACACCGCGGGCCCGGACGTCTTCCCGCTCGACGAACTCGGCCGGGTCACTCTGGCGGCACAGCACGACAGCCGGACCGTCGTCACCGACGACCAGGCCGGCATGTTCGCGGCCGTCACCGGCGACGTGCTCATCGCGGGACCGGACGCACACCTGGCGCCCACGCACTACCAGGACTGGTTGCGGAAGGCCCGGTAACCGCCTCGCCGGACTCAGGGTTGTCCCGGCGCGCCCCCCCACGGTGCACGTGCTCACCTGACGGCGCCGCGCCGTCCGTTCGGGTGATGTGGCGTCAAAGTTATTGCTGGCGCGTCCACCCCGATGGGTTACTGATGGGGTCCAATCCGGTGGGCCGCCCTTCCTGTCCGGGAGCGGCAGCCTGCCTGCTGTCCAGCCTGCTTGCCCTGGCAGCCAGCGACGGCGTGACGTACTGCCGCGATGGACTCGGCCTATTTCGCGGGGACAGACGACGGGGCCGACATCTCCCGGTTGGAAACGGTGACTCCTTTCTGACGGGAAGCGATGCCCGCCGCAGCTCCCCTCCCCAACAGCAGGAGTACGCCATGACAGCAACATGCCCCCCTAGCGACGCCCGCAAGGCCCTGGAGTTCCTGAGGACGAGTGGTCTCGTCGATCTCTCGCTTCCGCTGGAGAGTGTTGTCGACCGGATCAGCCAACTCGACGACGTGGCGGGATACGTGCTCGCGTGGGAGCGCTATGTACTCGTCGTCGCCAACGAGATCGCGGATGCCGCGGACCCCGAGCCCGGAGCCACTCGCTGATCCCGAATCCACGGTAGTCGTCGATCGCCGGGAGGCATCTGATGAACACAACGCAGCCCGGCAGCGGATCGGCCCAGAGGCGCGCGGTGGAAGACCGGGCCGTGGCCTGGCTCGCCGCGCGCCGCACACTGATCGACCCCGGCAACGCGGGCCCGGACGGTGTGCTGTTCGCACGCAAGGCCCTGATCGAAACGGCGTTCCTTGTGGGCCTGCGGGCGCGCCTTGACCCGGATCCGCTGGACGGTGACTACGCCACGCTCCTCGATCAGGTCCAGGACATCACCGCCCGCCCCTCCTACCGGGAACTCATCGCCCGGGACGAGGCCGCCTTCCTGCTCTACGCCGGCACCTACGCGGCACTGCGGCTGTGCGGACGCGACGACCCCGAGTTCCGTCGCATCATCGAGCGGACCGCGGCAAGCGGCTACGCGACGGTCTTCGAGCGGATCCCCTACCGGCAGCTCGATCTCCTCCACACCCTGCACCTCTGCCAGATCGAGCACAGCCTGCCCGCCCTGGACGACGTGCTGCCGTTCACACTGCTCTGCAACGGCCCGAACGTCATCAAACTCACCGACAGCGACATCTACGCCATCACCCACACCATCTTCTATGCCACCGATTTCGGGCTCCGCGTACCGCGCTGGCCGCACGGATTCGATCCGGCTGAAGCGGTCGAACTCCTTGAGGCACTGCTCTCGCTCACCCGGGGGCGGGAGAACGCCGACCTGGTGGGGGAACTGCTGTGCTGCCTGCTCTGTCTCGGCGTGAGGGAATCCAGGGAAGCCGAGCGGGCCTGGAACTTCATCGCGGCCGTGCAGGAGCCCGACGGACGGGTGAACGGTCCGCAGGGGGTCGTCCACCCCAAACTCGCCGACGGTGACGACGCGTATCAGCACTGGGCCACCGGCTACCACACCACCATTGTCGCCGCCTTGGCCGCTCTCCTGGACCGCAGCCCCAGAACGGTGCGCGGGCCGCGTCCCGCCGCCCCCCGGACCCGCCCAGAGCTGGAACGGCCGATTCGCCACGCGGTGGTGTGGCTCAGCGATACGGGCATGCGCAAGGAACCCGGTCGGGGACTGCCCGCCGCGGCCGCTGCCGCCTACGGTGCCACGGCCGTGGGCGAACCTGATCTCGCCCGCCCGGCGCTCCTGCACTTCGCGGAACTGCTCGCGGACGCGGACTCCGACGTATGGCAGGCGAGCGGGATGGAGGTCGCGGGGGAGTTCGCGGCCGGTCTGCGTGCGCTGGGGATCCCCTGTCCCTCACTGGACACGTTTCTCGCGTCCACCGCTACGGTCGTCGGCCGCCTCGAATCCGTACCTCCGCAGGCGGCGCGCAATGTGCACCGCCTCGCCGAGCTCGGACTGATCCCGCCGCGGCGCGCCATCGCTCTGACCACCGGCGCGTCCGCGGAGCAGAGGGCCCCCGAGGCCGCCGCCGTACTCCTGCCCGATGCCTGGCGGGAGTACCGACTGGGGCACGTCGCCGGCACCGTCCGCGAACTCGTCCGAGCAGGATGGGCCGGCCATCGCGTCACCAGGGATGCCATCGCGTTCGTCCTCGCCCAGCAGAGCCCGGACGGCGCCTTCGGGCACCCCGCCCGTGACGATCCGGCAAGCCGCGAACGGGCGAGGCTGTCCTGGACACAGAGCGTCGTCACGGCCCTCGCCACCGCACACCTCGACCCCGGCACACCTCACAGCGGGCTGGAAGCGACAACAGCCGCCGCCCTTT
Organism: Streptomyces sp. NPDC006923; assembly: GCF_040635655.1. Lineage (NCBI taxonomy): Bacteria > Bacillati > Actinomycetota > Actinomycetes > Kitasatosporales > Streptomycetaceae > Streptomyces > Streptomyces sp. NPDC006923. The sequence goes on along the minus strand of NZ_JBEYIF010000026.1, from coordinate 23,360 downwards.
CCTGATGCCCGGACCGTCAATGACCGTCAGGGAGTCCTCGACCGGTCCGACTCATTGAGGCGCGCGGCCGTTCTGCGCGTCGAAGCGGCCGCGGGCCGCCTCGATTTCGTCCAAATACCGGCGGGTCCACTCGCACATGCCGTTGACCGTGTCGCGCAGCGCCGCGCCCGCCGCCGTGAGGCGGTAGTCGACACGTGGCGGCACCTCGGCGTACACGGTCCTGTGCACCAGCCCGTCCCGTTCGAGCCCGCGCAGGGTCTGGGTGAGCATCTTGTGGCTGATGCCTCCCACCTCGTTGAGCACTTCGGTGAACCGGAGCGTCCGCTCTCCCAGCACATTGATGATCAGTAGCGCCCACTTGTTGGCGACACCGGAGAAGATCTCGCGGGCCAGAGAGTCGGCGCGCGTCACGTCCCCGTCCTCGGACGAGTGTCTGACCTGCTGGGTAACCACGAGGTTCCTCTCTCGCCGAAAAGTGCGTTCTTCCACGTCAGAGCTTACTCACCTAAGGTTCCTGACGAACCAGAAGAGACCACGGCCGTCCGGTGTGACGGGCGTGACCGACACGGTGCGGAGCCGCTCATGACCATCCTGAAGACCTACGCCCGCCTGTGGAGCGACAACCTCGACCGGGCTCTGCCGCTCCTCGCGGAACTCACCGGCGCGCAGCCGGAGCTGCGGCTGGCGTTCCACTCCGTGGAACTCGCTGCCATCGGTGGGTTTCTCGTCATCGCCGGCCCGGCCGAGGAGCGTGCCAAGTACGCGCATGCCTCCGCCACCGTGGTCGTCGAGGACCTCGACGCACTCACCGCGATCCTGAGGGCCGCTGACGCCACCATCACCACTCCCATGACGAGCGGTCCGACGGGCCGGTTCCTCTACGCCCGCCATGCCGACGGGTCAGAGGTCGAATACGTCGAGTAAATCCCGGAGTTGGTCCGGCGGCTCATCCACCAGTGAACAGACCCTGCCGGGCGTACCGGAGCCGGTGCGAGCATGCCGCCCCCCTCCCACCCGGGCTCCGGCACCCGGGCCTGTCACACCACCCCGCGCCGCCCGGTCTATCTGGTGTCGACTGAAGACAGAGGGAAACATGCGTGAGATTGTGATTGTCGGGGGCGGTTACGCGGGCTTCTACACCGCGTGGGGCCTTGAGAAGAAGCTGCGCACGGGCGAGGCACGGGTGACGGTGGTCGATCCGCGTCCCTATATGACCTACCAGCCTTTCCTGCCGGAAGTGACGGCGGGATCAGTGGAGGCACGCCATGCCGCGGTGTCGTTGCGGCGGCACCTGCGGAGCACCCGGCTGATCGCGGGGAGCGTGACCGAGATCCGCCATGCGGACCGCACGGTCACCGTCCGGCCTGTGAGCGGAACCGATTACCCACTCCGTTACGACACGCTCGTGGTCACCGCCGGCGCCGTGACCCGTACCTTCCCGATACCGGGGCTTGCGCAGCAGGCCATTGGTCTGAAACACGTGGAGGAGGCGGTGGCGATCCGCGATCGGTTGATGACCGCGTTCGACCAGGCAGCGTCACTGCCGCCGGGCGCCCAGCGGCGAAAGCTGCTCACCGTCACGTTTGTCGGCGGCGGGTTCTCCGGCGTCGAGGGCTTCGGGGAACTGCTGTCGCTGGCGACCGCGATGCTCACGTCCTATCCGGAGCTGAGTTTTGACGAACTGTCCTTCCACCTCGTCGAGGCCCGGGGCCGTATCCTGCCCGAAGTGGGAGACCGGCCCGGCGCCTGGGTGGTGCGCTCCTTGGAACGCCGCGGCGCGCATGTCCACCTGAACGCGCAGCTCGTCTCCACCGAAGACGGACATGTCGTGCTCTCCAGCGGAGAAGAATTCGATTCGGCGCTGATCGTCTGGACCGCCGGTAACGCGTCGAACCCGGTCGTACACAACCACACGGATCTGCCGGTCGACGAACGGGGTCTGGTCGTGGTCCGCGCCGACCTACGCGTGGGCACCGACAGCGAGCCCGTACCGGACGTGTGGGCGGCCGGAGACGATGCGGCTGTTCCTGACCTGGCTTCACCGGTGCCGGGGGCGCACACGGTCCCGAACGCCCAGCACGCCGTGCGGCAGGGCAAACGCCTCGCCAAGAACATCGCAGCCGGCCTGCGCGGTGGGACAATCCGGGACTACCGTCACAGCAGCCTGGGGGTAGTGGCGACGCTGGGCCTGGGGCGGGGCATCTTCCAGTACAAGAGCATCGTCATCAAGGGACTTCCGGCCTGGCTGATGCACCGTGGTTATCACGTCCTTGCCGTGCCCACCTGGGAGCGCAAGGTCCACGTTCTCACCGTCTGGCTCACCGCCGCCCTGTTCGGACGGGATCTTGTCTCTCTCGCCTCCGTTCAGCATCCACGCGACGCCTTTGTCATGAGCGGTGATCCGCAGCGCTCCGGCGAGAGCCGGGCGAGCGAGCACACGGCCGCGTGAACGCCACGGGAATGGCCTCAGCCGCGGGTCGCCGTTGCGCGTAGATACGGGCCCCGAAGTGAAAGACGGACCACCACGGCTGAGTGGGTGTGGAGTCCGGATCGGATCGTCCGCGTTGCCGGGTCCGCGCTTCCCCCGGCGTCGCTCGGCTCTTCGCCGGGGACGCCGCGACTGATCAGGATCAGCCGTCAGCCTCCGCCGAGGGGCCCTGATGTGCGCTGGGGCCACGGGGGGCGGGATGGTTCCAGAAATGAAGCTTGTCGGGGTTGAGCATGACCCAGACGTGCGCGACGTGGTGGTCGGCGATGTCGAAGCTGATGACAGCGGCGACCCGGTGGTCGTAGCGGGCGACAAGGCCCGCACGGCCGTTGACGGATTGTGTGGTGATGGTGGTCTGCGGGCGGCGGGCCAGGAGCGTCAGCAGGCTGTGTGCGATCTGCCGGCTGCCGTGTACGGGCCTGACCAGCGCGCGGACCTTGCCCCCGCCGTCGAAGAACGCCGTGGCGTCCGGGCAGAGCAGTGACGCCAGCAGCTTGGCGTCCTCCGCCTCGCAGGCATGACGAACCGCGTGGGCGACGGCATCGTGTTGTTCCGGCGTCGTGGGGCGGGAGCGCCGTGCCCGGAGGCGGCGACGGGCCCGGTAGGCGAGTGCGAGGCACTCCGGCTCCGTACGCCCCACGATGTCGGCGACCGCGTCGGGGGCCAATCCGAAGACATGATGGAGCACGAACGCCGCACGCTCGGGCGGGGACAGAGAGTCCAGAGCACTCAGCAGAACCCGGCTGACCTCCACCTTCTCCCCGGGCCTGGCAGGCGTCCCGGTGATGTCTCCCGACTCCGTGCGCGCGCTCTTCCTCGGGTCGGCCGCATCCCGGTCGGGCAGGGTGAGCCGGCCCAGACAGATACCGCCCGCGGTCTTCGCCAGCCAGGACCGGGGCGCCGTGATCTGCTTGCGCGCCGCGTCGGCCAGCTCGTACCACCGGCGGTAGGTCTCATCGACAACGCTGCCCGCCTCAGTGGGGCTGCCCAGCATCCAGTAGGCGACATCCAGCAGATACCGACGCTCGTCAAGCAGCTCCGCGATCGGCACCGCGTCAGCGTGGTCCATGCCGAATCCTTCCTCTCGCACGGCACCACGCAACGCGGCACACATCGGCCTCGTCGTGGTGCACGAGAGCTTCAGCGATATCGGGGCACCGGTGGAGGACGCCACTCCGCACGCCGCTGTGCCGGGGCAGCGGGCTGGGGCGGGCGATGGCTGAGTCCTCGCGCACGACACACCTTTTTCGTTTCTCGGTTAACCCCTTAGACCGGGCACGAAGGGATCCTGTGACATGAAGCCTCCGTGTGCGATCACCGCTGTCACACGTTGTCGTACCCCGCACGGACGTGCCCGGAGAGACCCTGTCGGCGACGGCGTCGACCAGTGAGGCCCAGCCACCAGGTCATGGCCCGCAGGTCGTCCCCGTGCGTGTCACATCCATGCCTCATGCCCGGTCATACCGGTGGCAGCAGTGCGGCGGAGAAGCGGCGCGCTGCGCGGAGGCCAAGGGCTGTCCCGTAATCGCCAGGTCAGCGAAGTGTGTGATCCGGACGACGGAGTACCGCCGCGCATCCCAGTACGCCGGTAGGGCGTTGGCCCCGCGCTCGACTCTCCGTCCGTCGCCGGGGGACTCCCATGGCCGGCGCAGCCTTCTTTGAAGAATTTATGAAGGGTGGTAGGGGAATGGGTGACGGGAAACAGGAAAATGAAGTGCACAGAGGACGCAGGGGGGAGAGAATTGCCGAATGGGCCGACGGACGTCTGGGGATGCACAGCCTGGTCAAGGCAAACGCACGAAAAGTTTTCCCGGATCACTGGTCATTCATGCTCGGCGAAATCTGTCTCTACAGTTTCCTTGTCGTCGTCATTACGGGCGTGTATCTGACGCTGTATTTCCATCCGTCGATGGAGACGGTGGAATATCGGGGTTCTTATGTGCCCCTGCGGGGTCAGCCGGTGTCGGAGGCATTCAATTCAACCATGCACATCTCCTTCGATGTGCGAGGTGGTCTACTCATTCGGCAGGCCCATCACTGGGCGGCTCTGATATGTGTCGCCGCCGTGCTCGTCCATATGCTGCGTGTATTCTTTACAGGAGCATTCCGTAAGCCTCGCGAACTCAACTGGCTGTTCGGATTCCTCCTGCTGATTCTGGGGATGTTCGGAGGTCTGACGGGATACGACCTTCCGGATGACCTTCTGTCCGGGACCGGGCTCGCGGTAGTGAACGGAACAATAATTTCCGTTCCGATCGTCGGGACCTACCTCTCGTTCTTCCTTTTTGGAGGGGAGTTTCCTGGCGACGATCTGGTGGCACGCTTCAACACCATCCACGTCCTGCTCATCCCGGCCCTCATGGTGGGACTGGTGGCCGGGCATTTGTTTCTGGTCCTCCGCAGGCGGCACACCCAGTATCCAGGTCCGGGACGTAGTAACAGGAACGTAGTGGGCCTGCCGCTCACGGTACGCGCGGCGAAGTCCGCAGGCTATTTCTTTCTGGTGGCCGGCGGCATCTTCGTTCTCGCTTCGTTCGCCCAGATCAACCCCGTTTGGCGGTACGGTCCCTACCGTGCCGACCAGGTTTCAGCAGGGTCGCAGCCCGACTGGTACATGGGGGTGGCAGACGGACTGCTACGCGTCATGCCCGGCTGGGAAATCAATTTCTGGGGCCACACCCTGGCCCTTGACAACCTGATCCCGCTGCTGGCGGGCGTTGGTCTCTTCCTCGCGATGGGCGCATACCCGTTCATCGAATCCTGGGTGACCCATGACGATCGTGAGCAGCATCTCCTCGACAGGCCACGAAACCGTCCGGTGAGGACGGGGCTTGGTGTTGCATGGATCAGTTTCTATCTGGTGGCCCTGATCGGTGCCGCGAACGACATTATCGCCATTCGCTTTCACGTCTCTGTGCAATCCGTGACCTGGGCGGTTCGCGTCGGTCTCTTCATCGTGCCTCCGATGGCTTATGCCATGGCGAAGCGGTTCGCACTCGGCCTCCAGCGCCGAGATCGCGACACGGTGCTGCACGGCCGTGAGACCGGAATCATCAAGCGCCTGCCGAACGGCGAATTCGTCGAGGTGCACGAGCCGGTCGGCCAAGAACAACTGCACGTTCTTACCCAGCATGACCAGTACCAGCCGATGGGCCCCAGATCCACGGGAACCCCGGAGACCAAGTCCGCCGTTACCCAGCGGTTGCGGGCCCGGCTCAGCCGGAGCTTCTACGGAGAAGGCGCGCAGATCGCCAAGCCCACCGCGCAGGAGTACAAGGATTCGACGGGGAGCATCGGCGCCGATGGACAAGAACGCGTGCAGCACCGGAAAGGTATTGCGGCAGAATGACCGGATGAGGCCGAGGCGTCCTGGCCGACATCGGCGGCCCGATCATTCAGTTGTCCAGCGAAGCGACATACGGAGCCAGTTTGGCCGGATTCATCACCCACATGATGCGTTCGATGCCGCGTGCCGACACTTCGGCAGACAGCAGAGCCACCGCGTTTCCTTCCGCCGAGACAAGGACGGCCGGACGGCCGTTGGCCTCGACCCAGCGAATGTCGGCCTGAGGCCAGAAACGTGGGGCGAAGGCGGCAAGGTACTTGGAGACGTGCGGACGACCGACGACGGGAATCCTGGATGCTCCGCGAATGCCGCCGCCGTCGGTGTAGCTGACCACGTCCGCGGTCAGTACGTCCTCGAGCACCGAAAGGCTGCCCGTCTGGGCCGCGGCGAGGAACACCTCCATCAGCCGCCGGTGATCGGCGGAGCTGACCGGCTCCCGGCGTTCCGCCGACAGATGCTTCCGGGCGCGGCTCACCAGTTGGCGGGTGTTGGCCGTGCTCGTCTCCAGGATGTCCGCGATCTGCTGGTACGGGTAGTCGAAGGCTTCCCTCAGAACGTACGCGGCCCGTTCCACGGGGTTGAGCTTCTCCAGGAGGAAGAGAACCGCCAGGTCGAGGGCCTCGGCGCGCTCCGCGCCCAACTGCGGATCGACACTCGTGTCGACGGGCTCGGGAAGCCAGGGACCGGTGTACGACTCACGCCGCATCCTGGCGGACTGGGCCACGTTGATCGCCAGACGGGCGGTGACCGTAGCCAGGAACGCCGCCGGTTCCCGGATGTCGGTGCGGTCGGTGTTCTGCCACCGCAGCCACGTCTCCTGAACGACGTCCTCGGCTTCCGCGGTGCTGCCGAGGACGCGGTACGCGATCCCGAACAGTTGGGGACGTGCTGCGATGAAGTCCTTTGTTGCCCGGTCAAGCGAGTCCGTGTCATCCCCGGCGTGCATACAGATGTCCTCCGCTCCGGATCACCATGCTACAAGCCGCCCCAGCGGGACGCGCGCCCCCCTCCACGGCTTGTCCCGCTCCTTGCGTGCGACCCGGCCTTCGGGCCCGCCGGCAGTGATCGACCCGGGTGGGAAACACGCGGAGACCGCGCAGGATATGAATACCGTCACGTCCGGCCCCGGCTCTTCTCCTGTCACATACGCGGTGCCTCTGCTGTCTGGTTTTACGAACCTGAGGCGGCGATACATGAATTGAAGGTGAGGTACCACGCCAATGCCTTATACGGCTGCAACTTTTGCCAAGGGAACGACGTTCATGGCTGAAGCCTGGCGCCTGGCGGAGCAACTCCAGCACCAGGGGAACACGAAGCGTGTCGACGCGTTCGGATTCAGCCTTGAGCCCCGGCAGGCCGCTCATCAGAGATTCTGGGAGAGAACCATGGCCACGATAGAGGCCAACGCGCTGATCGCCCAGGAAAACGCGTCGCTGGAACGCGGCCTCCTGCCCACGCCCGTACTGCGTGGAGACGACTTCATGGCCGCCTCACGTTATGTGCCGGGCCGCACCTACGCACTGCTGAGCGGTGACTTCTACGACGTTGTGCAGACCGATGATTCGACTGTGCACGTGATCTTGGGGGACGTCTCGGGACATGGCGCGGCGGAAGCCGCCCTCGCGGTTCACCTGCGTGTGGCCTGGCGGACGGCTGTTCTCTGCGGAAAGACCCAGTTCGAGCAGTTGTGCGTCCTTGAGCGGATCCTGGCCGAAGAGAGAGCGGACGACGACACCTACAGCACGGTCGTTTCGCTCGTGTTCCCGCCGGGAGGCTTGTCCGTCATAGCGATGAGTGCGGGGCATCCAGGGGTCTTGCTGCGGAGGTCCGGGGACATCAGCTGGGTCGAGCCGCCGCCTGGAATCGCGCTGGGTCTGTTTCCGGGATGCGAGGACTGGACGGCGATGAATATCCCGCTTTCCCCGCATGATGGTGTGGTCCTCTTCACCGATGGACTGTTCGAAGGAAAGATCGCCCACAGGACACGGCTCGGCCAGGAAGGACTGTTGCGGTTGGCGACGCGATACTCCCACCTGCCGGGGCAGGATTTCATCGATGCCTTGGTGCATGGTGCCGCCGCCAAGTCGGCCGCTTTCGGGGGCCTGGCCGACGACGTGGCTGTTCTCCATCTGGGCTGGCACGCGGAGAGCGGCTGACCGACCGGGCCTGACCGCTTTGCGCGCCGGCGCGGTGCCCCTGCGACAACGACTCTCGTCCGATATTCAGTGTTCCTTCCCTGTGACACTGAATAGGAGAGTGTCACGGCACAGCCGCTGGATGTCGCGGCCCTCATGGCCGGGCGGTCACTCGTACGGGAGGGCTGGGCCCGCACGTCGGACCCGGCTCCGGAGCAACAGCAGATATCACAGAAGCGGGGTGTACCCGGTCAGCGCGGGACGCGGGAGCGTGCGCGGCCGCTGCCACCACGACGACCGAACGGCCGCGCCGCTCGTGACACGGCCGTTACGCATGGCCGACCTATCGCATGACGCAGAGCTCGTTGTTCTCCGGGTCGGCGAGTGTGGTCCATACAAACGGTCCCTGCCTGCCGTCGTGCAGAAATGTGGCGCCCTTGGCGATGAGCCGCTCAACCACGGTTTGGGGATCGTCAGGACCGGTACGCACGTCCAGGTGGACACGGTTCTTGACCACCTTGGACTCGGACACGAATTGAAAGAGGACACGCGGCGCGCGGTCCAGGCCCTCCGGATGGCGGATCGCGGCGCCGGCCTTCCATACCAGGGTGCCTCGGTGGGTGGTGGTTTCGTCCTCACTCGCCTGGCCCTCGGCGACCATGCGGCGGATGAACGTCTCGTCGCTCGGCTCCACTTCCCAGCCGAGAGCATCAGCCCACCAGTCGGCCAGGGAGTGCGGATTGGCCGAGTCAACAGTCACTTGAAAGGTGTACGCCATGTCCAGACTCTACTGAGAGTCTCGGCCCACGCCGTTGTTTTATGACGTTGAGGACAGTGCATCAGGATGTCGCCGGGGCCCGTAGGGGCACGCTCCGCGACGGTCTCGTCGGGCTCTTCGGACCGGGTGGCGGTTTGCAGCCGGTTGCGGTGGGCCACCCGCGCCCTGGCGGTGTCACTCGCAGAACACCTGCACCTTGGCATCGGGGTCGTCGACGTCAATGGTGAGTTCGTCGAGCTGCTCGATCAGCTCCTCGATGTGCTGCGGCTTGAGCTCGCTGAGGTCGATCGGTACCCCTGAGTCGTTCAGTCTCGCGTTGACCTTGGTGAGCGCCCGCGGAGGGATCAGGCTGGTGAGCCGGACCCCGGCGCGCAGCAGTTGCAGCGGGACCCGGATGTTGACCCGGCTCGACCCGTCGCCGGAGCCGTCGTCCGCCGCGTCCACCACCACGCGCAGGTACGTGGGCCGGGTTTTCGGGCGGGAGGCGGCTCGCGGCGGCTCGGGCTGTTCTCGTTCGAGGGCGTCGATCAGCCGCTCGGCCTCATCCGTGGTGATCTTTCCCTCGGCCAGCATCTGCAAGACGTGGCGGCGCTGCTCGTTCATCGCTGTTCCCTCTCCTCTGACTTATCTGACGCTTACCAGTACGGCAGTTCGGCCCTGCTCGATCTCGAACCGGGTGCCGGGCAGCGCCCACAGCAGTCGTACGGTGCCGCGCAGCGCGCCCATCGGGCTCACCCCGGTGGCGACGCACGCGATCAGTGCGGCCGGCGCGGCGAGCAGCAGCAGCGGTGACAGCACCAGCAGCAACGGCAGGACAGGGACATACAGTCGACGCCGGCGGCCGTTCGTGCGGAGATAGCGCACCGTGATGAGCTGCGGGATCATCGGAACCTCTCCAATTCGGCCAGCGCCTCCTGGGGGCTGATCTCCCCTCGCCGCAGGCGGTCAACGACGTCGGCGCCGGTGGGCGCCGGGTCGGTGTCGACAAAATCGAGGTGCTCGGCGATCCGTTTCAGCCGGGACTTGACCGTCGGATAGCTCACCCCGAAGATCCGCTCCATCTCCTTGATCGAACCGTGCGACCGTACGAACGCGGCGACGAACACCTGGTCGTCGATGCCGAGTTGAGCCAGCTGAGGCGGCTCGAACTCCCCCTCGATCGCGACGCCGCTGCCCGCGAGGCGGATCCGCTCGACCACAAAGGGCTGTCCGCGCGTCAGGTCTGTCAGTTCCTGCCAGTCCATGCTCGGCTCCCTTGCCGTCGGCGACGCGCTCACAGTTCATTGGTATCTTCAGTTTTTTAAGGTGTCAACGTGTAAACCTTGATTTTCTTAATCCTGGCTTCCGCTCGATGAGTGGACGACGGACTTCCGCCGTGTCCCGTGGTGGCGTTCATTGTGCTGAGGGGGGGCGCCTTGATCTCCAGCGCAGCCTGCGCTTCTCCGTACCGGGTGCGTCCCGCACGGTGCACTCTCGATCGATGTTCCCCGAGGCCGTGGGCCATCGCGGCCGCACGCCAGGTCACGGCCGCTCTACGGTTCAGACGTACAAGTCCCCGTCGACAGCCGGCACTTGACCGGTGATGTGCGCGAGCCGGCGTCCGCCCGTATCACCTTCCGCCGCGAGTGCGAGCGCCCGACTCCGCGTCAGTTGCTCCACGGCGCTCTTTGGTGGCGGCGTAATGGGCCGCTCCGGCCGGCGGGCGGTGCCCGTATGTGCTCGTAACGCTGGCGATGGACCCGACGAGCCACGGATACGCGGTGGGGCCGCACGGCGAGCATGCTCGGCGCCGTCACAGGGCTGCGTGAAGCGGGCATTACCCGGACGCGCCAGGGCGGCACCGCTGCCGCCCAGGCGCCCATTCACTCCACTCGGCGGTGCCCGCTGTTCGTCCGGTGCGTATGCGCCGGGTACACGCCGAGGATGCGTACTTCGGACGAGAAGAAGCCCAGTTCCTGCAGGGCGAGGGCAACACGGGGCTCGTCGGGGTGTCCCTCGATCTCGACGTAGAAGCGGCTGGGATTCAGCCCGGCCCCCATCTGGTAACTCTCGATCTTGGTGAGGTTCACGCCGCCGCTCGCGAATCCGCCGAGCGCCTTGTAGAGCGCGCTCGGGATGTTTCGTACGCAGAAGAACAGACTCGTCATCGTCGGTTCGCCCGTACTGGGCGAGAGCGCCGCGTCCCGGGAGAGGACGACGAACCGCGTGGTGTTGTCGGGATCGTCCTCGACAGCCGGCCGGAGCACGTCCAGACCGTAGAGCGGTGCCGCGGCGGGCGGGGCCAGAGCCGCGTGCCGGGGGTCGCCGAGCTCCGCGACTTCACGGGCGGCTCCCGCGGTGTCGTCGCTGACGAGGGTGCGCCAGCCGCCTTCGCGCAGGACCTTCCGGCACTGCCCGAGGGCATGCACATGGCTGCGCACGCACTCCACCTGATCCAGCGTCGTGCCCGGGACGGCCATGAGGTCGAAACGGATGGCGAGAAAATACTCGGCGACGATGAAGAGCCCGGACTCCGGCAGAAGATGGTGCACGTCCGCGACACGCCCCGCCGCGGAGTTGTCCACCGGGATCACCGCCACCTCGGCGGTACCGAGCGTCACGGCCTCCAGCGCCTGCTCAAAACTTCTGCAGGCAAGCCCGCTGCTCTCGGGATACAGCGCATGGGCCGCGGTCGCCGAATTGGATCCGGGTTCACCCTGGTATGCGACGACCATCACGATGTCGGGCCTTCCGCCGTGGAGGTTGTGCCGGCGGCCGGCAGAAGATCCACCGCGAACCGCATGCACTGCAGTACCGGCGTACTGCTCTCGATCAGGGACACCAGCGGGTGGCGCCCCTCATTCCTGTGGTAATGCGCGGCGTGTTCATACGCTGCCGCGACCACCTCGTGGACCATGTTACTGGCCCGCCGCACCGGCGTGATCAGCGAGTCGGCGAAGGACGGCCCGGCACCCGGCCCCACGCCGGAAGCGCCCGACGGCCGCAGTCGCATCGCCAGACTCAGTCGTTCGTCGTGCAGCGCCGCGGCCAGCTCAGTGGCCGCCGCGGCGGCCGGCATGGCGGGCGTCTCGGGCAGGGCCGTCGTGTCCTGGGGCAACGCCGCCAGCGCATCGGTCAGACGGCGGGTAGAGCCCAGTGCCATGGCGGTGACCGCCGTCCACAGGAAGGGGGCGTTCTCGGCCCGTAGGGGCGTGCCGCCGGAGCTGGTGGCGAATCCGCCGGGCACATACTCCTCGTCGAGCCGGAACGCCGGTTCGTAAGTGTCCGTCCCATCGGTGGCGCGGTGAGGGCGGTGCGAACGCGGCAGCACGGCCGACGAGACCACGAAGACGTCCGGTCCTTCTTCGATCACCTCTCCCCGATGCTGCTCCCGGCGGTCGGTGAGCGGCAGCGCCAGCCAGCGTCCCCGCCTCAGGCCCGGCGGCAGGCGCCATGCCCCCGACAGCGAGAAGCCGCCCGGGACGGGCCGGGCGGTGGCGAGGTGATCGTGGTCAGCGGTGACAGCGGTGGGAAGCGGCGCGGCCCAGTTCCATGCGGCGGTGAACGATTCCCACGCCGCAGAAGCGTCGTCGTGTCCCGCACGCTCATAGGATTCCAGCACCTTTACCAGGGCGGTCCCCGGTCCCACGGTCTCGGGGGGAGTGGACTGCGAGGCCGCGGGCGTATGCCTAGGCAGCTTGATCACCGGCCCACTGCCGCCGCGTGATGGATATGACATTCTCCAATGCTTCACCGCGTGCGTAGCGGTGGAGTTGCTGCCGCAGAAAGTCCGCGGTCATCGGTCGGAACGCATCGGTGAACGCCGCCACGTGAGGTGTGATCAGCGCACCGGGGAGGTCCCAGAGCGGATGATCGGCGGGCAGGGGCTCCGGGTCGGTCACATCGAGCGCGACCCGCAGTCGGCCACTGCGCACCTCCCGGATGACGGCACTGGTGTCCACGAGCTCACCGCGCGCGGTGTTCACCAGCACGGCCCCGTCCTTCAGCAGCGCCAGTGAGTCTGTGCCGAACATGCCACGTGTTGCTTGTGTCAGCGGTGCGCACAGCACCACCGCATCCGCCGTGGGCAGCAGCGCCGGCAGCGCCGCGACACCGTGCACCTGGCCCGCCGGGGTGGTGCGCTCGGCCCGGGCCACGGGCACGACCTCACACCCGAACGCATGGAGCCGGGCCGCGACGGCCCTGCCCACGGCTCCGTAACCGACCACCAGGACGCGCTTGCCGGCAAGCGTGGGAAAGATCTTGAGCTTCCACTGGCGATCCGCCTGTTGGCCGCTGAAGTGATCAAGACCGCGCATGAGCGCCAGCAGCAAGGTGACAGCCAGCTCTGCGGTGGCTTCACGGTGGACTCCGCGTGCGGTGCTCAGCCGCGCACCGGACGGTATCGCGTCCAGCAACGGCACGACGTAGTCGTATCCCGAACTGAGGAGCTGGAGGACCTCCAGATTGGCCGTCCTCGGCAGCACACGGCTCAAGGCATACCCCGCGCCGGGCGCCGGGGGCCCGACGAGGAACCGGACGTCGTTGGGATCACCGGGCAGCGAGTCGGAACCGTCCCAGTACCGGTAGGAGAGTTCCTCCGGCAGGCCGGGAATCTCCCCTGGAGGAAAGGGAAGCCACACGGTCATGCCGTCTTTCATCGTGCATCAGCTTCTTCCAGATCGTGTCGCGCCGCTCGGGTGGCGGCCGGAATGCCGTCCACGCAGCGGAAGCATCTCTGTGCGGCGCCCGTCCTTGGACCCCTTGTCCGGACCGTGCCGGGCTCGTCCGCCTTCGTGCCGTGCCACACCGCGATGTTGTCGGTCACCAGGACTCCGCCCTGGCTCCCTTCTTCGCGCTGTGATCCACGGCACCAGCCTCGCTCACTGATCCAGCGTGCTCCAAGCGAGAGATCTTAGCGGCATAAAATCGGACAGGATGGCCGGGGTCTGTTCCTGTCCTCGGGCGGCCCGTCCCTGAGCGCAGCGCACAACGTCGTGGCCAACGGCATAACCGAATAGAACGGTGTCACACGTTGTGTACGGCTGCAACCCGCTCGGTGCGGGCCGCGAGGAGCCCCTTCCGCCCGTGCGGAGTCGGCACATCGCCCTGGCGTTCCCTCACCCCGAGGGCCAATCAGCCACCGACGGAGAGAAGTTGGAGGCCGGCGTGGCTCGGCGTGCCCGGTGCCGCGGTGAACACCAGGAGCCGCTGTGACTGGTCGGGATCCACAAGGGTCTGGCAGTGCAGCTCAAGGGCTCCCCACTCCGGGTGCTGGAAGCGCTTGGTCCCGCAGTACGGTCCGAGTACCGGATGCTCGCGCCAGAGCGCGGCGAATTCAGGGCTGGCGGCCCGCAGCGCGTCAACAAGGTCGGCGGTGCGCGAGTCACCGGCGTCCCGCGCGAAGGCGCCATGGAGATCCGCGACCAGCAGGCGGCTCTGCACGGCGCGGTCGCTCTCGGGATGGATCAGCCGGGAGGCCGGATCGGTGAACCACCGATAGTGCAGGCTGCGGGCCCGTCCGGTGAACGCGGTCGCGTCGCCCAGCAGCGCGATCGCCGGGCGTGTCTGCTGCAGCGTCTCTCCCAGGTGGTTGACCACCTGCGCGGGGGTGTCCGCAAGCCGTTCGAGGACGCGCGTCATTCCCGGGCTGATGCGCTCGCCGTGCCGCACCCTCGGAGGAGCGGCACGACCGGCGAGCTGAAACAGATGGTCCCGCTCCTCCGGGGACAGGCGCAGACCGCGGGCGAGCGCGGCCAGCATGTGTTCCGAGGGAAGGGGTCCCCGCGGTTGTTCGATCCTGCTGTAGTAGTCGGCCGACATGTCGCAGAGCGCGGCGACTTCCTCTCGACGTAGCCCGTCGGTACGCCGACGCCGCCCACGTGGCAGTCCGACGTCCTCCGGCTGGAGGGCCGCGCGCCGCGCCCTGAGGAAGGCTGCCAACTCGGCTCTGTCCACGGTTGCTTGTCCTGTTCGTTCGCAGAAGATCTTCCTGACGGCACCTACCGGCGCGGACGGCGAACGTGACTCCTGCCGGACGCTCCGCGTTCCGCTGGAGCCGAACTGTGTCCCCCTCGCTCCGGGCCGACATGTCGAGTGCCGTCCGGGTCGAGTGCCGTCCGGGTGGCGGCGCCGTCGCGGATCAGCCATGTGTCGGCCCGCGCGCGTCACTCCGTGAGACACCCGCACGTCACTCCGTAAGGCAAGGTGTTCCACACGGTGTGTTCGCTGCGCCTGTCTCCACACATGGTCGCATATCTGGACCGTGGCACCCCCGGACGCCGGACCGGCGCGACGCCCCGACACCCCCGGCGTCTGGAGGGATCACGGTCACACCCGGGAGCACACCGCCGCCGGCATGGTGATGCACCTCGCCTGCACTGGCGTCACCAGCGCCTTCCACGGCAACGGCCACGCTCCCGAATGAACAGCGCTCCCTCGGCATCCGCCCCGGGACCAAGGCGCCGACGTCACGTCGCCGCCATACCCACCCGCATGGAATCCGGCGCCATCGCCGACTGGTGAGCTTGACGCCGAAAAGAGTGAGTGATTGAGTACTCACATGAAGAGCGAGCGACGACAATTGTCCACAGCCGAGGAACGCCGGGAGATGGTGCTGCGCACCGCCATCGGAGCCTTCGCCGCCCGAGGGTACTTCGGGACCACCACCACGGAGGTGGGCAAGGCCGCCGGTATCTCGCAGGCTTATGTCTACCGCCTCTTCCCGAACAAGGAAGTCCTGTTCACCGCTGTCGTCGAACACTGCTTCGTGCGTGTCCGCGCGGCCCTCGAAGTCGGAGCGGCCAAGGCCGAGAGCAGCACCCCCGAGGCGGTGCTCGCCTCGATGGGGGATGCGTACGCCCACCTGATCAGCGACAACGACCTCATGCTCGTCCAGTTGCACGCCCAGGCCGCCGCGGTGTCCGAGCCGGCGGTCAGGGAGGCGGTGCGGGCGGGGTACGCCCGCACGGTCGAGTACGTCCGCAGTGCCTCGGGGGGCGACGACCAGCAGGTGCAGCAGTTCTTCGCCACCGGCATGCTCTGCCACCTGCTGGTGTCCATCGACGCCGAGTCGGTGTCCGCGCCCTGGACCCGTACTCTGACGGCCGGGATCACGCACTACTGACGCAACGCCCGGGTGGGCCGCCGTACGTCTGCGGACGTGATGGCGGCCCATCTTTCGGACCACAAGTGAGTGTTCAATCACGCACACCTCAATCACGCACACCTTGTATGCATCCCTTCCGAGACTGAGGTTCACCCGGGCAGGCAAGCCCAGGCCCATCCGAACGACAGGCCTTCATCGGTGACCGCCGCCTGCCTTCGCGCTGCCCGGCGCCGCAGTTCCCACCCCCTCTCGTCGCACGATCACCACTGTTGAAGGAGAGTCATGAAGAACCCCACCGGCCGCAACGGCACGACGGAGCGCACGAGCAACGACGCCTCCCCGCTCGCTTCGTCCACCGTCACCGAAGCCGTACTGCCCGGTGTTGTGGCACCTGACGGCATCCAGCTCCGTACCCGGCCCGCCCGCCCGGCCGGCCCTGGGCAGGTCGTGCTGGCCATGGAGGCCGCCGGGATCTCCTTCGCCGAGCAGCAGATGCGGCGAGGCAAGTACTACGACCAGCCGCCCTTCCCCTTTGTCCCCGGCTACGACCTCGTCGGGCGGGCCGTTGAGGTGGGCGAGGGCGTGTCCGGGGACCTGCTGGGGCGTCGCTTCGCGGTACTGACCAAGACCGGCGCCTGGGCCAGCCATGTGTTGGTCGATGCCGGTGATCTGACCGAAGTGCCGGAGTCCGTCGACTCCGCAGGCGCGGAAACCTTTGTGGTCAACGGCATCACCGCCTGGCAGATGCTCCACCGCCTCGCGAAGGTCCGCGCCGGAGACACCGTTCTCGCCCTGGGTGCGAACGGTGGTGTCGGCTCCACACTCGTACAGTTGGCCCGGATCGCCGGAGTGCGGGTCGTGGGGACCGCCTCGGCCACCCACCACGACGCCGTCGAGGCTCTGGGCGCCACGCCCGTCGACTACCGGGCCCCGGACCTCAACGACCGTCTGCGCACACTGTCACCTCGCGGCTACGACGCGGTCTTCGACCACGTGGGCGGCGAGGGCATCGTGGACTCCTTCCGCCTGCTCGCCCCCCGGGGCACGCTCGTGTCCTACGGCACGGCCTCGACCCGTGACGTTCCGGGCTCCTCCAGGGCCCCGGTCCTCAAGCTGTTCGGGCGTCTGATGCTGTGGAACGCGCTGCCCAATGGCAAGAGCGCCCACTTCTACAACATCTGGGCCGGCCGGCGCAGGGCCGACGCGTTCCGCACCAGGCTGCGCGCCGATCTGACGCAGGTATTCGCTCTGCTCGCCCAGGGGGCCCTCACACCGCAGGTTGCCGCACGCATCCCCCTGACCCGGGTCGGCGAAGCGGTACGGCTGGCCGAATCCGGCACAGTGGTGGGCAAGGTCGTTCTGGTACCGGAGGACCCCGCCTGAGAAGGCCGTGAAGCCGGCCCCGGGTGCCCACCGCACCGCCCCTCTCACCCACCCGTATACCGCCCCTCTCACCCGTATCAAGAGCCGCGCGGGTGAGGGGGCTTCGCCAGGGTGAGGAACATCAGAGCTTGTCCGGTGCTGAGACCAGGACAGCCTTCCGACGGGAGGGAAGGTTCAGGCCCTGCGCACCGTCGCCGTCCTCGCGCCGTGCCGGGGGAGCCGGTTCGGTCCGCGCGCCCCGGTCTTCGGTCGCGAGCCACAGATCGGGACCGAAGACCTCGTAGTGAATGTCTGACGGGGACACGCCTCGTGCCAGCAGTTGGCTCCTCAGCGTCCGCATGAACGGCAGCGGACCGCAGAGGTAGGCGTGCACATTGTCAGGCAGAGGGATCTCTGAGATGTCGACCAGACCGGTGAGATCTTCCGGGTCGGAGCCGTGCGGGTCTTCGTACCAGAAGTGGGTGCGACCGTGGGTGAGCCCGTCGGTCAGGCTCTTCTGCTGGGTACGCAGCGCGTGCTCGGCGGCGGTGCGGTCACCATGGACGACGGTCACAGCGCCGCCGTGTCCTTGCAGGGCCAACTGCTCCAGTACGGCCAGCATGGGGGTACAGCCGATTCCGGCGGAGGCGAGCAGCAGGGGGGCGGTGATGTCGCTGATGACCAGGTCACCGTACGGAGCCGAGACATTGAGTGTGTCGCCCTCGTGGACGTGGTCGTGGAGGTGGTTGGACACTTCACCGTCCGGGTCGCCGCGACCGTGGACACGCTTGACGGTGATATGCCGGGTGTTGTCCTCTCCGGCGGCCCGGGACACGCTGTACTGGCGTATCTGGCGTGCGCCGTCCGGCAATTGGACCTGCACGGAGACGTACTGCCCGGGCCGGAAGGCCGGAGCTCCGGCACGGTCGGCGGGCGTCAGGGCGAAGGTCGTGACATCGTCCGTCTCCCGGGTGCGGGCCGTGACGGTCCATGGTCTCCACGTGTCGCCGACGAGCACCCCGTGCTGTGCGTAGAGGCGCTGTTCGATACGGATGAGGCTGTTGGCCATCAGCCAGTACACATCGCTCCAGCCCGCGGCCACTTCGGCTGTGAACGGATCGCCGAGCACCTCGCCGATGGCGGCTGTCAGATGCTCGTGCACCACCGGATACTGCGCGGGACTGATGCCGAGTGAGGCGTGTTTGTTGGCGATTCTGTTGAGCAGCACATCGGGCCGCCGGTCCGGGTGGTGCACCAGGGTGCCGGCGAAGGCCGCGAACGCGCCCGCCAGTGCCTGCTGTTGGGAGCCGACGGCCTGGTTGCCGCGGTTGAACAGGTTCCGCAGCAGCCCGGGATGGGCCTCGAAGAGCCGAGCGTAGAAGCGGGTGGAAATTTCCCCCAGGGCGCTTTCCACCAAGGGAAGAGTGGCACGGACGACAGCCGTGGACGCATCGCTGAGCACGGGAACTCCTCAGTAGTCTCGAATGTGCATCGAAGATGAATGTTTTTGCTCGTACTGAGCCCCACTGGTGACGGCATGGCGAACCGCAGGCGCGTGGCACCCCGATGCGAGGAGCCGTGGCGACCGTGAGGGTGGGGCCGGCTGGTCAGGCGTTCCTGCCGACCAGGCTGACCAGGATCGGACCCGTCGGTGAGCCCGCCAGGTCCTCAACCGTCAATGGATCCAACGAGAGGTAGAAGGCTTCCTGGGCCTGCCGCAGCGCTCCTCGCAGCCGGCAAGCCGCGTTGAGCGGGCACGGTGTGACCCCTTCGCAGTCGACGACGTCACCCTCACCCTCCAGGCGTCGCACCAGACCTCCGACGGACGCCCGCCGCCCGGAGGCCGTGATCACCAGTCCGCCGCCGCGGCCCCGGCGCGTCTCGACCAGGCCGAAATGCTGCAACTGGGCAACGACCTTGGTCAGGTGTGAGTACGGGACCTGCATCGCGTCGGCGATCTTCCGGATCGTCGACGACTCCTCTCCCATGACGGTGAGGGACATGACGACCCTCAGGGCGAGGTCGGTGGACTTGGTGAGCCTCATGGACGGACTTTAACATGCAACTCAGATGCATCTTTGCCGCACGCGATGGACGGCCACCTCCTCGGGTCCTTCTGGCCGTCGTGGACACGGGGCAGCCCCTGGTGCTGATTCGTACGCGCCCACCCCGGCGACCGTCGCTGTGGAAATCTTGACACTGTTTATCCAGGATATGTAGTGTCCAGATAATGAGTGAGGCTGAGCTCCGCATCTGCGGGCCCCTCACCTTTCAGACGTCCGTCCTTTCACCCCAGGAGCTGCCGCCCCTCGCATGGCGGACGTCTGCCGCCTCATCGCAGCAACCGCTGCCCTGTGCCGAGAGAGGGAACGACGAATGACACACATTGTGGTGATAGGCGGAGGCTTCGCCGGCCTGTGGAGCGCCGCCGGCGCCGTACGGGCTGCCCGCGCTGCCGGACAGGCCGGCGAGGACATCCAGGTCACATTGATCAGTGGCGGTGACGACCTGGTGCTCCGCCCCCGCCTGTACGAGGACGATCCGCAGAGCAAGCGGGTGCCGTTGGATCGCGTTCTGGGCCCGATCGGCGTCCGGAGAGTCGCGGCGACTGTCACCGGCGTGGACACCGACGCTCATACCGTTCAAGCTGTTGACCGGACCGGCGGGGACGTACGCCTGAGCTACGACAAGCTTGTCCTCGCTTCCGGCAGCCAGTTGATCCGCCCTGACTTCCCGGGTGCGCAGAACATCTTCGACATCGACACCCTGACCTCTGCTGCCGCTCTCGAACACCATGTGCGGGACCTTCCAGGGCGCAAGCCCTTCGCCGGACGGCACACAGCCGTAGTGGTCGGCGCCGGCTTCACCGGTCTGGAGATCGCCACCGCTTTGGTCGAGCGCCTGCACACCATCGCCGACCCGCACGGCGCGGGCGGGGAAGTACGTGTTGTCCTTGTCGATCGCGCCGACGTTCTGGGCCCGGAGCTCGGCTCCGGACCCCGCCCGTACATCGACGGTGTGATAGACGAGTTGAAGATCGAGCGGCGTCTGGGACGGACCGTGGCATCGGCGACTCCTGACGAGGTCACGCTCTCGGACGGGGAGGTAATCCCCGCGGCCACTGTCGTGTGGACGGCGGGTATGACCGCCAGCCCCCTGACGGCGCAGATCCCTGGGGAACGAGACAGGCTCGGCCGACTGAGCGTGGACGCGTACATGCGGGTCAACGGAGTGCCCGACGTGTACGCGGCAGGCGACACCGCGGTCGCGCTCGTGGAAGCGGGCCACTACACGATGCAGAGCTGTCAACACGCCCAGCCCATGGGCAAGTTCGCCGGACACAACGTGGTGGCGGACCTGACGGGGACCGCCGCCGTGCCCTTCACATCGGATCTGTACAACACCTGCTTGGACCTCGGGCCCCACCACGCTGTGGAGACCAAGGGCTGGGACCGCGTGATCCATTTCACCGGCCAGGAGGCCAAAACGCTCAAGCAGAACATCAACGCCCGGTGGATCTACCCCTCGGTCGACGACCCGGACGCGATCCTCGCTCACGCGGGCCGGTTCAGCAACGCCGAGGCCGGCAAGAAGGCCGGCACCCCCGAGAGCAGCCGTCTCTCGGCGTAGGTACTACGGGCTGAACTGCCGGCGAGGGAGGCCCAGCGGGCCGAGGGGGAGTGGTGGCCATTCCCGCCGCTCCTCCCTCCCGGGCGGAGCGAACCTCCTCGCCGACATCTTCGGTGTCCGGGACTGAGGCGGACGTCGTGGTGCCGTGGAGGGTGCCGTCGTCGGCTGCCGTACTCCCACTCGTCGTTTGACGGATCCCGGGGTGGGAAAATGCCGGAAGCCGGAACTCGGCCGCGTGGCGCTGGGAGGGGGCATGCGTGCCGTACAGCATACGAATCTGGTGGACATGGGGGGCTCAATGCCTGGTCCGGACGGGGGTGGCGCCTGTCTCGATGATGTCGCCGCCCAAGGTCAGGCGGTGAGGTGATGCCCCCTCATTGAGCGCTGTGGCGCGAGGCCTCCACGCAGCCGAGTTGGGAGGACTCCCGGCGTGCGCATCACATTGCCCCGAGGGCGCCCGCACCCGGCCGTCGCACCATATAGATGTCGATCGGGTCCTGAGCCTCGACGGTGAACCCATGGCGCTGATAAAGCCGCCGGGCGGCGCTGCCCTGCAGGACATTCAGGCGGACGAGAAGGCCGTCTGCATCAGTCCGGTCCAGGAGGGTTCGCAGGACGGCCGCACCGAGCCCCCGGCCCTGGACATGGGGGACGAGATAGAAATGCTCCAGCCACTGCCCGTCCTCGGCCGGTCGCAGTGTGACGCAGCCCGCGAAGGCGCCATCGACCGAGATGACCGACGTGTGACGCGGGGAGAAGGAGTCCCGCAGCCGCTGCCGGACCCGATGCTCGTCGAATCGACCCAACCGCTCCAGGTCCGGTCGCATCACCGTGGCCCGCAGCTCCGCGATCGCCTCGACATCCGACAGCTCCGCGGGGCGCATGGCCCATTGTGTGGGCCGCTGCGGCGTAAAGCCGGGCACCACCTGGCCTGCCGTTGTCGCGTTCGCGTCTGTACTCGTATCCACGGCCGGATTATGTCAGTGGGCAGTTGTGACGACTCCTGCGGCAAGGTCGGTCATGGGCCCACTTGCGAGCACCAAGTGGGGGCTGTTCGAGTCGGTGGTCACGGTGCGGTGGGTGGCCAGGACTGTGCCGGGCACCGTACCCGTGCCGGCGTTGTGATCAATCCTTCCCCACCGCTGCTGTGCTGCTCGGCGCCGGACGTGTCGGCAGGGTCTGCGCAGGTCGCATCGGTGCGTGTCGGGCCGGCGGGCACCGGGCGGAGCGCGTCTCCGGGCCGGGGCGGCGTCGCAGGCGCCGACGTCTGTCACGCTGATCAGAACGTATATTCGATTAGGTGGGTACACTGGTACCCATGGCCACGCACCTCCAGGGCTCGCTCTTCGACCAGGCCGACGACATCCGTCTCGGTCCACTGGGCGAGCTGCGCAGGAGCGGGCTCGGTGACGGCGCCTGGATCGATCTACTGCCCGGGTGGCTGCGCGGAGCCGACGCTTTGTTCGCCCTGCTCGCCTCGGATGTTCCCTGGCGGGCCGAGCGACGGCAGATGTATGAGCACACCGTGGATGTCCCGAGGCTGCTCGCCTTCTACCGCGCCGACGACCCGCTGCCGCATCCCGTCCTGGCCGAAGCCCGCGACACGCTCTCCGCGCATTACGCCGACGAGCTGGGCGAACCGTTCACCACGGCCGGGCTCTGCTTCTACCGGGACGGCCACGACAGTGTCGCCTGGCACGGCGACCGGATCGGCAGGGGCGCCCGCGAAGACACGATGGTGGCGATCCTCTCTGTGGGCGCGCCGCGCGATCTGGTACTGCGCCCGCGCCGGGGCGGCGAGACCGTGCGGCGGCCGCTTGGGCATGGCGACCTGATCGTGATGGGCGGCTCCTGTCAGCGCACCTGGGAACACGCGATTCCCAAGAGCGCACGGGCGACAGGGCCACGGATCAGTATTCAGTTCCGGCCGAGCGGCGTGGCCTGATCACCTTCGGCCCGCAGTTGGCGCAGTTACTGGGGGGTGCGTTCCTGCTCTCGGGCGCCGACCGTCTGCCCCCGCGCGCGATCCTCTCCGGCCTTGCCCTCGCCTTCGCAGCCGGTACGGCGGTGCTGGCGCTGCCCGGCCTGCCGGTCTGGGCGGTCTTCGCCGTTGTACTCCTGCAAGGCGTGGTCGCGTCGCTGGGCGGGGGAGCGCGTGGGGGACTGCTGAACGAGATCCTGTCCAAGGGCGGCTATGTCCTGGGCCGTTCGGTGTACAACATGCTCTGGGGTCTGACGCAGATGGCCGGATTCGCCACGGGCGGCGCACTGCTGGCGCTCCTCTCGCCACGGACCTGCCTGCTCCTCGCGGCGGCGCTGTACGTGCTGTCGGCTCTTGTCAGCTGTCTGGGCCTCAGGGCCCGCCCACCGCGCTCCTCCGGCCGCCCGTCCGTCTCGGCGACCTGGCGCACCAACGTCCTTCTGTGGTCCTCACGCCCTCGCTTCCTAATGCTGTTGTCAAGCAGCCGTAATCACTGGAGGTGCGACTTGATAGCACCGTCGGTCACGGATGAGGGCCCACAGAACGTTGACGC
>NZ_JBEYIF010000025.1:0-63158 GCF_040635655.1 Streptomyces sp. NPDC006923 | reverse complement strand
CTCCCGGTGGCCGATATAGCGGAGCAGGTGGAGCGGCACGGCGTCTCCGTGGCGGCGGTGAATGGTCCCTCGTCGGTGGTGGTCTCCGGTGCTGTGGAGGCTCTGGATGGTTTCTTTGGGGAGTTTGAGTCGGCGGGTGTGCGGGTGCGGCGTATTCCGGTGGACTACGCGTCGCATTCGGCGCAGGTGGAGCTGATCCGCGACGAGATCCTGCGGGATCTGGCACCGATTGTCCCGAAGGCGTCCAGTGTTCCGTTGTATTCGACAGTGACGGGTGCGGAGTTCGACACCAGCGGGATGGATGCCGAGTACTGGTATCGGAATCTGCGTGGCACGGTGGAGTTCCGGCAGGCGGTGGAGAGTCTGCTGGAGCAGGGCCATGGCGTGTTTGTCGAGGCCAGCGCCCATCCCGTACTCACGGTGCCGATCGCGGACACAGCGGACGACCGCGCCCTCGTCGTCGGTTCGCTGCGCCGCGACGAGGGCGGCCTCGACCGCTTCCTTCGCTCTGCCGCAGAGTTGTATGTCCAGGGTGTCCAGGTCGACTGGTCCCCGGCACTGACCGGCGGCCGTCGGATCGCATTGCCGACGTACGCCTTCCAGCACGAGCGCTACTGGCCGGATGCCGCCGAGCTCCAGGGCAACGCAGCCGCGTTGGGACTGGGCGCCTCGCCGCATCCCTTGCTGGGTGCCGGGGTGGAGTTGCCCGGATCGGACGGGTTCCTGTTCACGAGTCGTCTCTCTCTGCGGTCGCATCCGTGGCTGGCCGACCATGCCGTTGCCGGTTCGGTGCTGTTCCCCGGCACCGGATTTGTGGAGCTGGCGATCCAGGCCGGTGATCAGGTCGGCTGTGACCGGATCGATGAGCTGACGCTCGAAGTCCCCCTCGTCCTGCCGAAAAACGGCGGGGTGCAGATCCAGGTCGTCGTTGAGGGACCGGACCAGTCGGGCCGTCGCTCCTTCAGTCTCTACTCACGGCCGGAAGACACGGCCGAGATACCGTGGACTCTCCACGCTCTTGGTTCCCTGCTGCCGGATTCCTCGCCGGCCGCGTTCGACAGCACCGACTTCGCCGGCGTTTGGCCTCCGGCCGACGCCGAGCCCGTACCCCTCGACGGCTTTTACGAGCGGTTCGCCGAGTCCGGAGTCGACTACGGCCCGGCGTTCCAGGGCGTACAGGCCGTCTGGCGCCGTGGTGACGAGGTCTACGCCGAGGTCGGCCTCGGTGAGGTCGACGGCCGTGGATTCGGTCTTCATCCGGCGCTGCTGGACGCGACGGTGCAGACCTCCGTCTTCGCGGGACTGGACGAATCGGTGGGCGGCCGCATGCCGTTCTCGTGGAACGGCGTCTCTCTGCACGCCACGAGCGCCACGGGCCTGCGCGTCCGCGTGACGCGCGTCTCCACCGACGCGGTGTCGGTACAGGCAACCGACCAGGCGGGGACACCGGTGGCATCGGTGGCGGCGCTGACCCTGCGGCCGGCGTCGATGAGCGGCACCAGATCGGCCGCCGCGGCCTCCCCCCGGAACTCGGCGTTCCGGCTGGAGTGGATTCCGTCGGTCACCAAGCCGCGTCCCGGCGCGGAATCCGGCCCGGACACCGCCGAACACTGGCATGTGCTCGGAGAAGAAGACCTCGGACTGCCCGGGGCCGTTCTCCACGCGGATCTGGACTCCTTCGACAGTGACACTCCGGCGCCACGGATCCTGCTCGCTCCGACGGCTCTGAGCGTCGACGCTGCCGGAACCACACCGGCGGAGACGGCACACCAGGTCACTGCCGGTGTTCTGGCGCAGCTTCAACGCTGGTCCAACGAAGAGCGGTTCGCCTCGTCACGACTGGTCCTTGTCACCCGCAACGCAGCGACCGACATCGCCGCCGCCTCCGTCTGGGGTCTGGTCCGTACCGCGCAGGCGGAGCAACCGGGCCGGTTCGTCCTCATCGACATCGACGACGCCCCCGCTTCGCCTGGAACCCTGTCTGCCGCGTTGCAGACGGAAGAACCGCAGGTCGTCGTACGGGACGAAGAGGTCCTGGTAGGTCGGCTGGCGCGGATCGCCGTGCCGGCGGAGCCCTCCGCCCCTCGGTTCGACACCGAAGGCACGGTGCTGATCACCGGTGCCGGCAGCGGTCTGGGCGCTCTGCTGGCCCGCCATGTTGTGGCGGATCTCGGCGCACGGCGGCTGCTGCTGCTCAGCGCGCAGAGCGCGGAAGCCGACGAGGTGGTCGAATCTGTCGCTGAGCTGACCGCACACGGCGCCAACGTGCGGGTGGCGGAATGTGACGCCGCAGACCGGGACGCGCTCGCGAAGGTGCTGTCGGACGTCTCGCTGAGCGCCGTGATCCACACCGAGGACGCCGTGGATCTCCGGGACGCCTTCGGCGACGAGTCTTCCGACTCGCTCGACGCGCTGACGCGGGAGCGGCTGGACGCAGCCCTCCGACCGAAGCTGGACGCGGCGTGGAACCTGCACGATGTCACCCGCGAGATGGACCTGTCCGCGTTCATCCTGTTCTCGTCAGCCGCAGGGCTGTTCGGCGCCACGGGCCAAGGCGGTGCGTCGACGGCGAACGCCGCCCTGGACGCGCTGGCCGCATACCGGCACAGCCTGGGGTTGCCGGCACTGTCCCTGGCGCGGGCCCAGCGGACCGACCTCACGGACGCCGGGATCACACCGCTGTCGGACGAGCAGACAACGGGTCTGTTCGACCTCGCCATGACCCTCGACGAGCCGCTGGTGGTGGGCGCGCGCCTCGAACTGCCCGCGCTGCGGCTTCGCTCGGAGCTGCCCTTCGCCTTGCGCGCGCTCGTCCGGCCCGCGGTGCGGCGTACCGCCACGACGAATTCGGGCGCCGCCGCGGCCCTGGCCGCTCGGCTGGCGTCGCTGTCGGCAGCCGAACGCACCCAGGTGGCCGTGGATCTGGTGCGCGCCCAGGCGTCGGCCGTTCTGCGGTACGGGAGCCTTGACGCGGTCGACGCCGACCGCGCCTTCGGTGAGCTGGGCTTCGACTCGCTCACCGCTGTTGACCTGCGTAACCGACTGAACGAGGCGACCGGCCTGCGGCTGCCCGCGACTCTGGTCTTCGACTACCCGACGCCGGTGGCGCTCGCGGAGTACCTCGTGGCCGAGCTGGTCGGCGGCGCCGCACCGGCCCTGACGTCCCAGCCGGGCCCCCTGTCCACCACCGACGATCCCATCGTGATCGTCGGAATGGCCTGCCGCTATCCCGGCGGAGTGACCTCGCCGGAAGAACTGTGGGATCTCGTCTCCACGGGCGCGGACGTCATTTCGACACTCCCCACCAACCGTGGCTGGGACCTGGACGCACTGCACGACAGTGATCCGGACAACCCGGGGACGAGCTACACCCGGCACGGTGGCTTCCTGTATGACGCCGCCGAGTTCGACCCCGCCTTCTTCGGTATTTCGCCGCGTGAGGCGATGGCGATGGACCCGCAGCAGCGTCTCCTGCTGGAGACGTCCTGGGAGGCGCTGGAGCGGGCGGGTATGGACCCGCTCTCGGTGAAGGGCCGGCCCGGTGGAGTGTTCATCGGCTCCTCCGCGACCGGCTACGCCGAGACCCTGGTCCAGGCGAAGGCGACAGACCAGCTCGGCGGCTATCTCGGGACCGGTAACACCGCGAGCGTGATGTCGGGCCGGGTGGCCTACACCTTCGGACTTGAGGGTCCCGCGCTGACCATGGACACGGCGTGTTCGTCGTCGCTGGTCGCTCTGCATCTGGCCGCTCAGGCTCTGCGATCGGGTGACTGCGCGTTCGCCCTGGTGGGCGGTGTGATGGTGATGGCGGGCCCCGACGAGTTCGTGGAGTTCAGCAGGCAGCGCGCCCTTTCCGTCGACGGCCGGTGCAAGTCGTTCGCGGAGAGTGCCGATGGCTTCGGTCTGTCCGAGGGTGTCGGCATGCTGGTGGTGGAGCGGCTGTCGGAGGCGCGTCGTCGTGGCCATGAGGTGCTGGCGGTGGTCCGTGGCACGGCGGTGAATCAGGATGGTGCGTCGAATGGTCTGACGGCGCCGAATGGTCCGTCGCAGCAGCGGGTGATCCGGCAGGCGTTGGCGTCGGCGGGTTTGTCGGCTGCTGATGTGGATGCGGTCGAGGCGCACGGTACGGGGACGACACTCGGCGACCCGATCGAGGCGCAGGCGCTGCTGGCGACGTACGGTCAGGACCGTGACGAGCCGTTGCTGCTCGGGTCGATCAAGTCGAATATTGGGCACACGCAGGCGGCTGCCGGTGTGGCCGGGATCATGAAGATGGTCATGGCGATGCGGCACGGTGTGCTCCCGCAGACCCTGCACGTGGACGAGCCGTCCTCATTTGTGGACTGGGACAGCGGCGCCCTTCAGCTCCTGACGGAACAGACCGAGTGGCCTGAGGTGGGTCGTCCGCGTCGGGCGGGTGTGTCGTCGTTCGGGATCAGTGGGACCAACGCGCATGTGATTATCGAGCAGCCCGAGCCGGTCGCTGAGGTTTCCGCGCCGGTTGAGGAAGTCGACGGTGTGGTGCCGTGGGTGGTGTCGGGCAAGTCGGCGGAGGCATTGGAGGAGCAGGCTGCCCGTCTGTTGGCGGTTGAGGGTCGTCCGGTGGATGTGGGCTTCTCGCTGGCTGTGACTCGTGCGGTGTTTGAGCATCGTGCGGTGGTGGTGGGTGACCGCGAGTCTTTGGTTGCGGGTGTGAGCGCTCTCTCGGAGCGGGATTCCGTGCCGCAGGTGGTGCGGGGGGTTGTGGGGTCTCGGGGGAAGGTGGTGTTTGTTTTCCCGGGTCAGGGTTCGCAGTGGCTCGGTATGGCGTGGGAGTTGATGGATGCGTCGCCGGTGTTCGCGGAGTCGATGCGTGAGTGTGCGGCGGCGTTGTCGGAGTTTGTGGACTGGTCGTTGTTCGACGTGTTGGCGGATGAGGTGGTGTTGGGGCGGGTTGATGTGGTGCAGCCGGTGTTGTGGGCGGTGATGGTGTCGTTGGCTGCGTTGTGGCGTTCGTTTGGTGTGGTGCCTGCTGCGGTGGTGGGGCATTCTCAGGGTGAGATCGCTGCGGCGTTTGTGGCCGGTGCGTTGAGTCTGCGGGATGCGGCGCGGGTGGTGGCCTTGCGCAGCCGGGCCATCACGGCGTTGGCGGGTACGGGGGGAATGGTGTCGGTGCCGCTCCCGGTGGCCGATATAGCGGAGCCGGTGGAGCGGCACGGCGTCTCGGTCGCCGCCGTGAATGGTCCGTCGTCGGTGGTGGTCTCCGGTGCTGTGGAGGCGCTGGATGGTTTCTTTGGGGAGTTGGGGTCGGCGGGGGTGCGGGTGCGGCGTATTCCGGTGGATTACGCGTCGCATTCGGCGCAGGTGGAGCTGATCCGCGACGAGATCCTGCGGGATCTGGCACCGGTTGTCCCGAAGGCTTCCAGTATTCCGTTGTATTCGACGGTGACGGGTGCGGAGTTCGACACGGCCGGGATGGATGCCGAGTACTGGTATCGGAATCTGCGTGGCACGGTGGAGTTCCGGCAGGCGGTGGAGAGTCTGCTGGAGCACGGCCATGGCGTGTTTGTCGAGGCCAGCGCCCATCCCGTACTCACGGTGCCGATCGCGGACACGGCGGACGACCGCGCCCTCGTCGTCGGTTCGCTGCGCCGCGACGAGGGCGGTCTCGACCGCTTCCTTCGCTCTGCCGCCGAGTTGTATGTGCAGGGTGTGCAGGTCGACTGGTCCCCGGCACTGACCGGCGGTCGTCGGGTCGCGTTGCCGACGTATGCGTTCCAGCGTGAGCGTTACTGGCCCAAGGGCGCCCCGGGCGGTGCCGGTGATGTGACGGCTGCCGGTCTTGGCACGGTCGATCACCCGCTGCTGGGCGCGGGCGTCGAACTGCCGGGCTCGGACGGCTATTTGTTCACCAGCAGGCTGTCTCTCCAGTCCCACCCCTGGCTCGCCGATCATGCCGTCGCGGATACCGTGCTGTTCCCGGGCACGGCGTTTGTGGAGCTGGCGATCCAGGCCGGTGACCGGGTCGGCTGCGGCCGGATCGACGAGCTGACGCTCGAAACACCTCTTGTGCTGCCGGAAACCGGCGGTGTCCAGGTGCAGGTCACTGTCGAGGGACCGGACGAATCCGGGCGCCGGACGATCAGTTTCTACTCGCACCGCGACGTGAGCGACGCCACCTGGGTCCGGCACGCGACCGGAATCCTTACCGACGCGGGGGCAGCCGTCGGCAGGCCGCAGTCCGCCGCCGAGGTGTGGCCGCCGGCCGGAGCGGAACCGGTCGATGTCGGCGGAGTCTACGAGCAGTTCGCGAACGCGGGATTTGTCTATGGTCCGTCTTTCCAGGGCCTCAAGGCCGCGTGGCGCCGAGGCGGCGAGGTTTTCGCCGAGATCGCGCTCGGCGAGGACGCCGCCGCCGACCGGTTTGGCCTGCATCCGGCACTTCTCGATGCGGCCGTCCAGTCCTCGGCGTTTGTCGAAGGCAATGAGAGCGGTCGGCTGCCGTTCCTGTGGAGCGGTGTCTCCCTCTTCGCGACGGGCGCTTCCGTCGCTCGCGTCCGGGTGAGCCGGTCGGAGTCGGGTGCGCTGACGCTCGATGTGTCCGACGAACTGGGCCAGCCGGTGGCATCGGTGGAGTCGCTGACGCTTCGGCCTGTTGCGACCGAGGCGTTGTCGGCCGTGCGCCGGGACACGCTGTTCCGGCTGGACTGGGTCCCGGTGGCCACCGCCGCGGCCTTCGATCCCCCCGAGGCGGGACGCGCGGTCGTTGTGCTCGGCGGCCTGGACGGCATGGGGGGCGTCGGCACGCCGGACATGACCTCCGTGGCGAGCCTTGACGCATTGGCGGCACTGGCTGAGGTACCTCCGACCGTTGTGGTCCCGATCGGGCTTGAGGGCCCTGCCGATGACGCGGTGGACGTCCCGAACGCGGTGCGCGGTGCGACGGCCCGTGTGCTGGCCCTCATCCAGGCATGGACCGCCAACACCCGGTTCGCCGCTTCCCGGCTGGTGTTCGTGACGCACGGCGCGGCCGGTGCCTCCGGCGCCGTCGCCACCGATGTCGTATCGGCGTCGGTGTGGGGGCTGGTGCGCTCCGCGCAGTCGGAGCACCCGGACAGGTTCGTCCTCGCCGACCTCGATGGCGAGGCCGCCTCGGCAGCGGCCCTGTCCGGCCTGGCCGCCCTGGACGAGCCGCAGGTGATCATCCGGTCCGGTGAGATCCGGGGCGGACGGCTGACCTGGGCGTCGGCGGCCGGTGGTGCGTTGGTGCCTCCGGCCGGTGATGCCCCCTGGCGTCTCGATATCGGCGAGCGCGGCACGCTGGAGAATCTTGTGCTGGCACCCGCTCCCGATCTGGTGAGGCCACTGGAGCCCGGCGAAGTCCGGGTCTGCGTCAGGGCCGCCGGAGTGAACTTCCGTGATGTGGTCGACGCGCTCGGTCTGGTGTCCGGAGTGGCGCGACTGCTCGGTGGCGAAGGCGCTGGTGTGGTGCTGGAGACCGGCCCCGGTGTCACCGGTCTCAGCCCGGGGGACCGGGTGCTCGGCGTGTTCCTCGGTGGTTTCGGCCCGATGGCGATCGCGGACGAGCGGTGCCTCGCTCGCATCCCCGACGGCTGGTCGTTCGAGGCGGCGGCCTCGGTGCCCACCGTGTTCCTGACGGCGTATTTCGGTCTGCGGGATCTGGCCGGGCTGCGGTCCGGGGAGTCGGTGCTGGTTCATGCGGGTGCCGGTGGTGTCGGTATGGCGGCGATTCAGTTGGCGCGGCACTGGGGTGTCGAGGTGTTCGCGACGGCGAGTCCGGGCAAGTGGGACGCGGTGCGTGCGTTGGGTGTGGCGGACGATCACATCGCGTCGTCGCGTACGCTGGACTTCGAGGAGCAGTTCCGGCAGGTCACGGGTGGCCGTGGGGTCGATGTCGTACTGAACTCCCTGGCCGGTGAATTCGTCGACGCGTCCCTGCGACTCCTGACGCCTGGCGGCCGTTTTATGGAGATGGGCAAGACCGACATCCGTGACACGGACGAGGTGGCGGGCCAGTATCCGGGAGTCAGTTACCGTCCCTTCGACCTCGTCCATGCGGCACCCGACCGGATTCGGGAGATGCTTGCCGCGTTGCTGGAGCTTTTTGGTTCGGGTGCGGTGTGTGCGTTGCCGGTGCGGAGTTGGGATGTCCGGCGGGCGGTGGACGCGTTCCGTTTTATGAGTCAGGCGCGGCATGTCGGCAAGATTGTGCTGACGGTGCCGAGGTCGTTGGATTCCGGCGGTACGGTGCTGGTCACAGGTGGTACGGGGGGTCTGGGCAGGGTGCTCGCGAGGCATCTGGTGGCTGAGCACGGGGTCAGGCATCTGGTGCTTCTGAGCCGTCGTGGTGGTGCCGCCGAGGGTGTGGTGGAGCTGGTCGCGGAGCTGTCGGGGTACGGTGCCGATGTGCGGGTCGCCGCGTGCGATGTGAGTGACCGCGAGGCGCTCGCCGGCGTCCTGGCGTCCATCCCGGCCGACCACCCGCTGACAGGGGTCGTCCATGCCGCAGGCGTACTCGACGACGTCATGATCGAGCTGTTGACCCCCGAACGGCTGGACACCGTCCTGCGGCCGAAGGCCGACGCGGCCTGGCATCTGCACGAGCTGACCCGCGATCTGGATCTGTCCGCGTTCATCATGTTCTCCTCCGTCGCCGGAGTGTTCGGTGGCGCGGGGCAGGGCAATTACGCGGCGGCGAACTCCTTCCTGGACGCCCTGGCCGGTCACCGCCAGGCGCTCGGCCTGCCGGGACAGTCGCTGGCCTGGGGCTTCTGGGAGGAGCGCAGCGGCATGACCGCCCACCTCGGTGAGGCGGAAATCCAGCGCATGGCCCGCTCCGGGGTCCCGCCCATGTCGAACGAGCAGGGGCTCGCGCTGTTCGACGCCGCGGTGCGACTCCATGACGCGTCCGTGGTGGCCACCCCGCTCGCGATGGCCTCCCTCCAGCGTCAGGCGGACATACCGCCCCTCCTACGCGGTCTGGTGCGCGCTCCGATCCGGCGCGCCGCAGCAGGCGCCGGAGCCGCCGGAGTGGCTTCGCTCCGGACACGCCTGGCCGGACTGGACGGCGCCGCCCGCCGGCTCGCCCTCACCGACCTGGTACGCGGGCAGGTCGCCGTCGTCCTGGGACACTCCAACGCCGGGGGCGTGGACACCGGCCGTGCCTTCACCGAGCTGGGCTTCGACTCGCTCACGGCGGTCGAACTGCGCAACCGGCTCACCACGGAGACCGGGCTGCGCCTCCCGGCGACGCTGATCTTCGATTACCCGAGCCCGGCGGCTCTCGCCGGTCATCTCCTCGACGAGCTGTTCGGCGACGCCGATGGTGCTGAGCAGCCACAACTGCCCGTGGTGGCCGGCCCTCAGGCGGTCTCGGACGATCCGATCGTGATCGTCGGCATGGCCTGCCGCTTCCCCGGCGCCGTGTCCTCGCCGGAGGATCTGTGGCGGATGGTCCTCGCAGGTGAGGAGGGCATCGGAGACTTCCCTGACGACCGCGGGTGGGATCTCGACGCGCTGTACGACCCCGATCCGTCCCGGCCCGGCACCAGTTACGCGCGCACCGGAGGGTTCCTCGACGCGGCCACCGAGTTCGACCCCACCTTCTTCGGGATCTCGCCGCGTGAGGCGCTGGCCATGGACCCCCAGCAGCGGCTGCTGCTGGAGACGTCCTGGGAGGCATTCGAACGCGCGGGCATCGATCCGACCTCGGTGAAGGGCAGTACGGGCGGAGTGTTCGTCGGCGCGTACTACCAGGGGTACGCCGAGCGGATGGGACAGACCGCGGGAGACCTGGAAGGCCATGTCGGCACCGGCAGCACCTCCAGTGTCATGTCGGGCCGGCTGGCCTACACCTTCGGCATGGAGGGCCCGGCGGTCACCGTCGACACGGCCTGCTCGTCCTCGCTCGTGGCGCTGCACTGGGCGGCCCAGGCGCTGCGGTCCGGAGAGTGCTCGTTCGCGCTGGTCGGCGGTGTGACCGTGATGTCGGTGCCGGACATCTTCGTCCAGTTCAGCCGGCAGCGCGGGCTGTCTGCCGACGGCCGGTGCAAGGCGTTCGGCGACGAGGCGGACGGCACCGGCTTCGCCGAGGGTGTCGGCATGCTGGTGGTGGAGCGCTTGTCGGAGGCTCGTCGGCTGGGTCATGAGGTGCTGGCGGTGGTGCGGGGTACGGCGGTGAATCAGGATGGTGCGTCGAATGGTCTGACGGCGCCGAACGGTCCGTCGCAGCAGCGGGTGATCCGGCAGGCGCTGGCCGCCTCCGGGCTGTCGGCCGCCGATGTCGACGCGGTCGAGGGACACGGTACGGGGACGACGCTGGGCGACCCGATCGAGGCCCAGGCGCTGCTGGCGACGTACGGCCAGGACCGCGAACGGCCGCTGCTGCTCGGGTCGGTGAAGTCGAACATCGGCCACACCCAGGCCGCCGCGGGGGTCGCCGGTGTCATCAAAATGGTGCTGGCCATGCGGCACGGTGTGCTGCCGCCGACGCTGCACGCCGACGAGCCGTCGTCGCACGTCGACTGGGACAGCGGTGCGGTGGCGCTGCTGACGGAGGCCACCGACTGGCCGGAGACCGACCGGCCCCGCCGGGCCGGGGTGTCCTCGTTCGGCATCAGCGGGACCAACGCGCACACCATCCTGGAGCAGGCCCCGCCCGCCACCGGCGGTGCAGCCGGCGGCCTGCCCGTGGAGTCCGACGAGGCGCGGTCCGGTGTGGTCCCCTTGGTCCTGTCGGCCCGTACACCGGAGGCCGTGCGCGCCCAGGCGGCGGTCCTGCTGTCGTACCTGGAGAACACACCGGGGCTCAATCGGTTCGACGTCGCTCACTCGCTGGCCGTGACCCGGGCCGCACTGGAGTACCGCGCCGTGGTGACCGGCTCCGACCGCGAGACACTGCTCGGCGAACTGCGCGAGCTGGCACACACCACGACGGGCGGCAGGGCCATCGAGGGAGCGCCCCGCGACGCGGGCCGTGTCGCCTTCCTCTTCGCCGGGCAGGGCAGCCAGCGCGCCGGCATGGGGCGGGAGCTGTACGGCAGGTTCCCGGCCTTCGCCGAGGCCCTCGACACCGTCCTCGGACGGCTGGACACCGAACTGCGCGGCGGCCCCGCGGCCGAGCCGGGCGACGGAGCCGGACACGCGCTGCGCGACATCATGTTCGCGGAGGCCGGCTCGCCGGCGGCGGCACTGCTGGAGCGGACGGAGTTCACCCAGCCCGCGCTGTTCGCCCTGGAAGTCGCGCTGTACCGGCTGATGGAGTCATGGGGGATCCGCCCCGACTTCCTGACCGGCCACTCCATCGGTGAGATCGCGGCCGCGCATGTCGCGGGTGTGCTCTCGCTCGACGACGCGTGTGTGCTGGTCGCCGCGCGCGGCCGGCTGATGCAGGCGCTTCCGGACGGCGGCGCCATGGTGTCGGTGAGGGCGACCGAGGCCGAAGTGGCACCGCTCGTCGCCCGGGTCGCCGACCGGGTGTCCATCGCCGCGGTCAACGGTCCTTCGTCGGTGGTGGTCGCGGGAGAGGAGAAGGCGGTCGAGGAGATCGCCGCCGGCCTGGCGGCCCAAGGCCGAAGCACCAGGCGGCTGCGCGTCAGCCACGCCTTCCACTCACCGCTGATGGCACCGATGCTGGCGGACTTCCGGCAGGTGGCCGGGACACTGACCTACCACGAGCCGTCGATTCCCGTCGTGCCGACCGTGGCCGGTGACCACGAGGACAACGCGCTGGGTTCGGCGGAATACTGGGTGCGGCATGTGCATGAGGCGGTGCGGTTCGGGGACAGTGTCGGCCGACTCGCCGGCCTCGGTGTCACGGCCTTCCTTGAGCTCGGACCCGACGGAGTGACCTCCGCCATGGCCCAGGAGAGCCTGGAAACAGCCGAGTCGGTGACCGTGCCGGCGCTGCGGAAGGACCGTGACGAGGACACGGCCGTCATCGCCGCGCTCTCCCGGCTGCATGTCCACGGTGTGGACATCGACTGGCCCGCGGTGTTCGCCGACCGCGGCGCGCGCCGCGTCGAGCTGCCCACTTACGCGTTCCAGCGCCGGCGCTTCTGGCCCGACGAGACCACGCCACGTGGCGGCGCCGCCTCACCGGGACTCGACGCGACGCGACACCCGCTCCTGGGCATGGCGCTCCAGACCCCCGATTCCGGCGGTGTGGTGTTCACCAGCAGGCTGTCGCTGCGCACCCACCCGTGGCTGGCCGACCATGCCGTGGGCGGTTCGGTGATCTTCCCCGGCACCGGCTTTGTCGAGCTGGCCGTACGGGCGGGCGACGAGGTCGGGTGCGGGCGGATCGGCGAACTCACCCTGGAGGCACCGCTGGTACTGCCGGAGAACGGCGCCGTGCTGGTGCAGGTCTCCGTCGGCGGACCCGACGAGTCGGGCGAACGCCGCGCGGGTGTCTTCTCACGCGCCGAGACGGCCGCCGATCAGCCCTGGACCCGGCACGCGACCGGCACCCTGACACCGGCACGGCCCGACGGCACGATCTTCGACACCACTGTCTGGCCCCCCGCGCACGCCGAGCCGGTGGAGCTCGCCGGGTTCTACGACAGCACCGCCGCGGACGCCGGATTCGCGTACGGCCCGCTCTTCCAGGGCCTCAACTCGGCCTGGCGGGACGGCGACAGCGTCTACGCCGAAGTCGAGCTGCCCGAGGACGCGCGGGACGAGGCGGCGACGTTCGGTCTCCACCCGGCGCTGCTGGACGCCGCCCTGCAGACCTCGGTCTTCGCGCCGCTCGACAAGACGGACGGCGGCCGGCTGCCCTTCTCCTGGGCCGGTGTGTCCCTGTACGCCAACGGCGCCTCCGCGCTGCGCGTACGGCTCACCGTCGCCGGACCCGACTCCGTCTCGATGACGGTCGCCGACGGCACGGGGCGGCTTGTCGCCTCCGTCGACTCCCTCGCCCTGCGGCCCTTCGACGCGGCACAGCTCGCGCCGGCCGCCGGCTCCGTGCGGGACGCGCTGTACGGCCTGGACTGGACACCGCTCACCGGCACCCACCGGCCCGAGGAAGCCGGCCGCTGGGCCGTCGTCGAAGGCGGCCACGACAACCGCCTCGGCCTCGACGGCGTACCGGTCTTCGCCGACCTGGCGGCCGTCGCCGCCCTGGAAGGGCCCGTACCGGAAGCGGTGCTGGTCTCCATGGCGTCCGTCACCCCCGGTACGTCCGGCACCGCCACGCCGGACGCGGTCCGCACCGCGGCCGCACGGACCCTGGCCCTCGCACAGCGGTGGCTGTCCGACGAACGATTCGCCGGCTCACGCCTTGTGCTGGTGACCCGGGACGCCGATACGGACCTCGCCCAAGGCGCGATACGGGGTCTGGTGCGCTCAGCACAGTCGGAGAACCCGGGCAGGTTTGTCCTGCTGGACACCGACACCCAGCGGCCCACGCGGGACGCTGTGGCGAAGATCCTGGCCTCGGGCGAGCCGCAGGCGCGGATCCGCGAAGGTGACATACAGGCCGCACGTCTCGTCAAGGCCGTTCCCAACGCCACAGGCCGCCGTCACGGGTGGAACAGCGAAGGCACCGTACTGATCACCGGAGGCACCGGTGGTCTCGGCGCCCGCTTCGCCAGGCATCTGGTGACGGAACACGGCATACGGCATCTGCTGCTCGCGAGCCGCCGCGGTGACCGGGCCCCCGGCGTGACCGACCTCGTCGACGAACTGACCTCGCACGGCGCCCGGGTCCGGGTCGTGGCAGGCGACCTCGCGGACCGTACCGTCGCCGCCGGACTGCTGGCCGCGATCCCCGCGGAACACCCGCTGACAGCAGTGATCCACGCCGCGGGCGTACTGGACGACGGTGTGCTCTCCGCGCTCACTCCGGACCGGCTCGACACCGTGCTGCGTCCCAAGGTGGCCGCCGCGTGGAACCTGCACGAGCTGACCCGCGACAGCGATCTTGCCGCGTTTGTACTGTTCTCCTCGGTCGCCGGTGTGCTGGGCAGCCCCGGACAGGCCAACTACGCCGCGGCCAACGCCGGCCTCGACGCCCTCGCCGCGCACCGGCACACCCTGGGCCTGCCGGGCACCTCGCTGGCCTGGGGCGCCTGGGACAGGGACGGCGGTATGACATCGACCCTGGCCGAGACCGATCTGCGGCGAATGGCACGCTCCGGAATGCCACCGCTGTCGGCCGAGCACGGGCTCGCCCTGTTCGACGCCGCACTCGGCAGCGAACGTCCGCTTCTTCTGCCACTGCCACTGAATCTGCGCGAGCTGCGCGCGCGGGCCGAGGTCCCGCACCTGCTGCGCGGTGTGGTCGGAGCCCCGGCGAGGCGGTCCGCCGCCACCACGGAGGAGACACCCCAGGACCTCATCCGCCGGATCGGCGCACTGGAACAGGACGAGCGGGAGAAAGCCATGACTGGCGTGGTCGCCACGCAAGTCGCCGCCGTACTGGGCTACGACCGGGCCACGGCCGTGGACGTCGACCGTGAATTCGGCGAACTCGGACTGGACTCCCTCACCGCACTGGAACTGCGCAATGGCTTGAACGACGCCCTCGGACTGAGCCTGCCTGCGACACTGATCTTCGATTACCCGAGGCCGGTCCTGCTGGGGAACCACCTGCTCGGCCTGGTCATGACGGACACCGCGCTCGACGTGGTGTCCGAGCTGGACAGGCTGGAGAACGCGTTCTCCCTGTCCGGCCCCAGGGAAGCGGACCGCAAGCAGATCGCGA
Organism: Streptomyces sp. NPDC006923; assembly: GCF_040635655.1. Classification (NCBI taxonomy): domain Bacteria; kingdom Bacillati; phylum Actinomycetota; class Actinomycetes; order Kitasatosporales; family Streptomycetaceae; genus Streptomyces; species Streptomyces sp. NPDC006923. The sequence goes on along the minus strand of NZ_JBEYIF010000025.1, from coordinate 48,454 downwards.
AACGTCTTCAGACACTGCTCGCGAAGGTCGAAGGAGCAGCAGAGGTGACCGAGGTCCGCAGTTCCATCGAGTCCGCCACCGACGACGAACTCTTCGCACTCCTGGACGACGAATGACCGCCGCCCTCGCGGCAGCTCCCGCGACCCTCCTCGTGATCGTTTTCGGACGACGAACGACACGGACGCGCCCCCACTCCTCGCACACGACGCCGAACAACCAGGCAGGGCACTGATGACGAACGAAGAGAAGCTTCGCGGCTACCTCAAGAAGGCGACCAACGATCTTCTGACCGCTCGCGCCCGGCTGAAGGAGCTCGAGTCCGGGGAGCAGGAACCGCTCGCCATCGTCGGCATGGCCTGCCGCTATCCGGGTGGCGTCACCTCGCCGGAAGCTCTCTGGGACCTGGTCTCCTCGGGCGGGGACGGCATTTCCGCGTTCCCCGACAACCGGGGCTGGGACCTCGACACGCTCTTCGACGACGACCCCGACAAACGCGGCACGACCTACGCCCGCGAAGGCGGATTCCTGCACGATGCGGCCGACTTCGACGCGGGATTCTTCGGGATCTCGCCGCGTGAGGCGCTGGCGATGGACCCGCAGCAGCGCCTGCTGCTCCAGACCTCCTGGGAAGCGATCGAGCGCGCCGGTATCGACCCGGCCTCGCTGCGCGGCAGCGAGAGCGGCGTCTTCGTCGGTGTGATGTACCACGACTACTCGGCGTCGAAGAACGTCGAGTTCCCGGAGGACGTCGAGGGGTATCTCGGCACCGGCAACTCCGGTGGTGTGATGTCGGGCCGGCTGGCCTACACATACGGTCTCGAAGGCCCCGCCGTCACCATCGACACGGCCTGCTCGTCCTCGCTGGTCGCACTCCACCTGGCCGGCCAGGCGCTGCGCTCCGGAGAATGCGATCTCGCGCTGGCCGGTGGCGTCACCGTCATGGCCACCCCGGGCACCTTTGTCGACTTCAGCCGGCAGCGCGGCCTCGCGGCCGACGGGCGCTGCAAGTCCTTCGCCGACTCCGCCGACGGCACCGGCTGGTCCGAGGGAGTCGGCATCCTGGTGGTGGAGCGGCTCTCCGACGCCCGGCGGAAGGGACACAACATCCTGGCCGTCGTACGCGGTACGGCGGTCAATCAGGACGGTGCGTCGAACGGTCTGACGGCGCCGAACGGTCCGTCGCAGCAGCGCGTGATCCGCCAGGCGCTCACCGCTGCCGGGCTCGCCGGAGTCGATGTCGATGTCGTCGAGGCGCACGGTACGGGGACGACGCTGGGTGACCCGATCGAGGCGCAGGCGCTGCTGGCCACCTACGGGCAGGGCCGGCCGGAGGACCGGCCGCTGCTGCTGGGGTCGGTGAAGTCGAACATCGGGCACACGCAGGCCGCCGCCGGTGTCGCGGGCATCATCAAGATGGTCATGGCCATGCGCCATGGAGTCGTACCGCGCAGTCTCCACGCGGAGGTACCGTCCACCAAGGTGGACTGGGCCGGCGGCGCGGTGGCTCTCGTCAACGAGAACGCCCCGTGGCCCGAGGCGGACCGGCTTCGCCACGCGGGCGTCTCGTCCTTCGGGATCAGCGGCACCAACGCGCATGTGATCCTGGAGCAGGCGCCCCCGATGCCGGAGGCGGTCGCGCCGGTCGCCGACAACGACACCGTCAGGCCGTGGATCCTCTCGGCCAAGTCGCCGGAAGCGCTCCGGGCCCAGGCGGAGAGCCTCCTGCTCCACCTCGACGCGCACCCCGGTCTGCGCGTCGGACCGGTCGGCCATGCCCTGGCCACCTCACGGTCGGCCTTCGAGCACCGCGCCGCTGTCGTCGGCGCGGACAGGACGGCCTTCCTGGCGGGTCTGACCGCACTGTCCGGCGCGCAAAGCGCCGGACATCTGGTCACGGGGACCGCCCCTGGCGGTACGAAGACGGCGTTCCTGTTCGCGGGTCAGGGGAGTCAGCGGGCGGGTATGGGGCGGGAGTTGTATGCCCGTTTTCCGGTGTTCGCGGGGGCTTTTGATGCGGTGAGTGCGCGGTTGTCGTTGCCGGATGGTGATGATGAGGAGGTGTTGGGGCGTACGGAGTTCACGCAGCCGGCGTTGTTCGCGCTGGAGGTGGCGTTGTTCCGGCTGCTGGAGTCATGGGGCATTGCTCCGGATGTGGTGGCGGGTCATTCGATCGGTGAGATCGCGGCCGCGCATGTGGCGGGTGTGTTGTCGCTTGATGATGCGTGTGTGCTGGTGTCGGCGCGTGGCCGTTTGATGCAGGCGCTGCCGTCGGGTGGGGTGATGGTGGCGGTTGGGGCGGGTGAGTCTGAGGTGCTGCCGTTGCCGGAGGGTGTGTCGTTGGCGGCGGTGAATGGTCCGGCGTCGGTGGTGATCGCCGGGAGCGAGGAGGCGGTCGCTCAGGTGTGGGGGGAGTGGAAGTCGCGGAAGCTGCGGGTGAGCCATGCGTTCCATTCGTCGTTGATGGATCCGATGCTGGAGGAGTTCCGGCAGGTGGTCGCCGGTTTGCAGTTCGGTCGTCCGTCGATTGATGCGGTGTCGACGGTGACCGGTGCCGTGGTCGTGGACGAGTGGAGTGATCCGGAGTATTGGGTGCGGCATGTGCGGGAGACCGTGCGGTTCGCTGATGGTGTGCGCGTGCTGGTGGACTCCGGTGTGACCGCGTTTGTCGAGCTGGGTCCGGACGGCACGCTGTCCGCCATGGCACAGGAGAACCTGGACGCCGCCACGGCCACGGTGGCGACCGTACCGCTGCTCCGCAAGGACCGCGACGAGGAAAACACCGTCGTCACCGCGCTGTCCCAGCTCTGGACTGTCGGGGTCACCCCGGACTGGTCCGGGGTGTTCGCCGAGGTTTCTCCCGAACCGGTAGAGCTGCCGACCTACGCATTCCAGCGCGAACGCTTCTGGCCCAGGACCGTGGTGCGCGCGGGCGACGCGACAGCTCTCGGACTCGGCGCCATCGACCATCCGATGCTCGGTGCGGCCGTGGAGCTGCCGGGCTCGGACGGGCAGGTGTTCACCAGCAGGCTGTCCCTGCGGACGCATCCGTGGCTCGCCGGCCACGCGGTGGGGGGCACTGTCCTCCTGCCCGGCACGGCCTTCCTCGAACTCGCCGTCCGGGCCGGTGAAGAGGTCGGACATCCCCGGGTCGACGAGCTCACGCTCGAAGCGCCGCTTCCTCTCTCGGGCGACACCTCTGTCGCGCTCCAGGTCGTCGTCGACGCCCCGGACGAGTCAGGCCGACGCGCGGTCAGCATCTTCTCCCGCGCCTCCGACGCACTTGAACAGCCGTGGACCAGGCACGCCGGCGGAGTCCTCTCCGTGACCGAGGGACCGGCCGCCGAACCCATCAGCGGGCCGTCTGCCGGCGCTGAGCCTCTCCCCCTCGACGGTTTCTACGAGCGGGCCGCCGAAGGCGGCTTCGACTACGCTCCGCCGTTCCGCGGCCTGAAAGCCGCATGGCGAAGCGGCGAAGACATCATCGCGGAGGTGGCGCTGGACGACAGCGAGCGCGCGGAAGCCGCCACGTTCGGACTGCACCCGGCGCTGCTGGACGCGGCCCTGCACGCCTCGGGCTTCACCGGCCCCGAGGGGAGCACGGCAGGGCGTCTTCCGTTCTCCTGGAACGGCGTGACGTTGCACGCGGCCGGCGCACCCGCCGTCCGGGTCCGGCTGCGCGGTCTCGGTGCGGACCAGATCTCGCTGGAGGTGTCCGACCAACTCGGCCAACCGGTGCTCTCGGTCGCGTCGCTGACGCTGCGCCAGGTCGACACGGAGGCTCTGACCGGCCCGTCGTCCGCCGGACTGGACGCGCTGTATCAGCTTGAGTGGAGCCCCCTGGGCGCCGATGTCAGGACGCCCACCGAGCCGCTGGTTGTGATCGGAAACGCCCAGGGCGTCCCCGGAGCCGTCGCCTTCGACGGCCTGGCGGACCTCGGTGCCGCGGTCGACGGCGGCATGCTCATACCGGAATCCGTACTCGTCCCGGTGTACGCCGGACTCGGCGCCGACGCCCCGAGCGCGGTGCGTGAGGCGACCGCCGAGGTGCTCGGTCTGATACAGGCATGGCTGGCGGACGACAGGTTCGCCGGTTCGCGCGCTGTGTTCGTGACCCAGGGCGCCGTCCCGGTCGGCGATCTGGTCGACGTCGTGGCCGCGTCGGTGTGGGGGCTGGTGCGCTCGGCGCAGTCCGAACACCCGGACCGGTTCATGCTGCTCGACTTCGACGGTGAGACCGCTTCGCTCGACGTACTGCCGACGGCGGTCGCGTCGCGGGAGCCACAGGCCCTGCTGCGCGAGGGCGAGGTCCAGATCGGCCGGCTCGTACGGGCGGCGACCCCCGAGGCGCCGAGGCGGACCTGGGGCGAAGACGGCACCGTACTGATCACCGGCGGTACCGGCGGCCTGGGCGGTGTGCTGGCCCGGCATCTTGTGGCCGAACGCGGTGTACGGAATCTGCTGCTGCTCAGCCGCCGGGGAGACACCGCGGAGGGCGCGGGCGAACTGGCCGCGGAACTGGCGGCGTTGGGCGCCGCCGTACGGATCGTCGCCTGTGACGCGGCCGACCGTGACGCGCTCGCCGAGGTGCTGTCGTCCATTCCGGCCGGACATCCGCTGACCGCCGTGATCCATGCGGCAGGTGTGCTCGACGACGGTGTGATCGACGCGCTGACACCGGAGCGGCTGGACACGGTACTGCGGCCGAAGGCCGACGCCGCCTGGAATCTGCATGAACTCACCCGCGACCTGGACCTGTCGGCGTTCATTCTCTTCTCGTCCGTCGCCGGAGTGCTCGGCGGCGCCGGACAGGGCAACTACGCCGCCGCGAACACCTTCCTGGACGGGCTGGCGCTGTACCGGCGTGGCCTGCGGCTGCCCGGCCTGTCGGTGGCATGGGGCGGCTGGGAGCAGTCCGGCGGTATGACCGCCACCCTGGCCGACGCGGACATCCGGCGCATGGAGCGCTCGGGCTTCCCGCCGCTGTCGAACGACCGGGGGATGGCGCTGTTCGATCTCGCCGTCGACAGCTCCGCGTCCGGGCTGGTCATCGCGATGCGGCTGGACAGCGCGGTCGTGCGCCGTCAGCCGGTGATCCCGCCGGTGCTGCGTGGCTTGGTGCGGCCCCAGCTCAGGCGATCCTCGGCCGCAGGAACGGTCCGGTCGGTGACTCTGCGGGACAGGTTCGCCGCTCTCGAAGTCGCCGACAGTCGCGCCGCGACCGTAAGGGAGCTGGTACGCGGCCAGATCGCCGCCGTCCTCGGACACGCGAGCGCGACGGCGATCGAGGAAGAGAGGGCCTTCGGCGAGCTGGGTTTCGACTCACTGACGGCGGTCGAACTGCGCAACCGGCTCAACGCCGAGACCGGTCTCACCCTGCCCGCCACCCTTGTCTTCGACTACCCGACACCGGCGGCTCTGGCGGACTTCGTCCTCTCGGAACTGGTCGGAGAGGTCGCCGACCAGTCGCCCGTACGGACGGCTGCACCGGTCGGGGACGACCCCATTGTGATCGTCGGTATGGCATGCCGCTTCCCCGGCGGTGTGGCCTCACCGGAGGACCTGTGGGACCTCGTGGCGGGCGGCAGGGACGGCATCACGGGCTTCCCGACCGATCGTGGCTGGGACCTGGAGAACCTGTACGACCCGGACCCGGACAACTCCGGGACGTCGTACACGCGGGAGGGCGGTTTCCTCCATGACGCGGCGGAGTTCGATCCCGGGTTCTTCGGCATCTCGCCGCGTGAGGCCCTGGCCATGGACCCGCAGCAGCGACTCCTGCTGGAGACGTCCTGGGAGGCATTCGAGCGGGCCGGTATCGATCCGGCCTCGGTGAAGGGCCGAGCGGGCGGCGTCTTTGTGGGCGTGATGTACGGGGACTACTCGTCGTCGCCGCTGGCGCAGTTCCCGCGCGAGGTCGAGGGGTATCTTGGTACGGGCAGCGCGGGCAGTGTGGTGTCGGGACGGCTGGCCTACACCTACGGTCTTGAGGGCCCGGCGGTGACGGTGGACACGGCGTGCTCCTCCTCGCTCGTCGCCCTGCACCTCGCCTCGCAGGCGTTGCGGTCGGGCGAGTGTGATGTGGCACTGGTCGGTGGTGTGACCGTGATGACCACCCCGGGCACGTTTGTGGACTTCAGCCGCCAGCGGGGCCTCGCGGTCGACGGCCGGTGCAAGTCGTTCGCGGACGGTGCGGACGGTACGGGCTGGTCCGAGGGTGTCGGCATGCTGGTGGTGGAGCGGCTGTCGGAGGCGCGCCGCCTCGGTCATGAGGTGCTGGCCGTGATCCGTGGCAGCGCGGTCAATCAGGACGGTGCGTCGAATGGTCTGACGGCGCCGAATGGTCCGTCGCAGCAGCGGGTGATCCGGCAGGCGCTCGCCACGGCCGGGTTGTCCCCGGCTGAGGTGGACGCGGTGGAGGCGCATGGCACGGGCACCACACTGGGTGACCCGATCGAGGCGCAGGCGCTGCTGGCGACCTACGGTCAGGACCGTGAGGCGCCACTGTGGCTTGGTTCGGTGAAGTCGAATATCGGGCACACGCAGGCGGCGGCTGGTGCTGCGGGAATCATCAAGATGGTGATGGCGATGCGGCATGGTGTGTTGCCGCGGACGTTGCATGTGGATGAGCCGTCGTCGCATGTGGACTGGGAGAGCGGTGATGTCCGGCTGCTGACGGAGTCCGCTGACTGGCCCGAGGTGGGCCGTCCGCGTCGCGCGGGTGTGTCGTCGTTCGGGATCAGCGGCACCAACGCACACGTGATCATCGAGCAGGCGGCTCCCGTATTCCATGAGGAGACCGCCGAGCTGCCGCTTCCGCTGCCCTGGGTGCTGTCAGGGAAGACCCCTGAAGCCGTCCGTGAGCAGGCGAAGAGGCTTCTGGCGCATCTGGATACCGGCTCCGAGCCGCGCCCCGTCGACGTGGGCTTCTCGCTGGCCACGACACGGGCGGCGTTCGAGCATCGCACGGTGGTGGTGGGCGACAGGGACGAGTTGCGGGCGGGCCTGTCGGAGCTGGCCGCTTCGGCGGGAGTGATCAGGGAAGTGCCCCGTGCTGCGGGGCTGACGGCGTTTTTGTTCGCGGGTCAGGGGAGTCAGCGGGCGGGTATGGGGCGGGAGTTGTATGCCCGTTTTCCGGTGTTCGCGGAGGCTTTTGACGCGGTGAGTGCGCGGTTGACGCTGCCGGATCTCGACGACGAGGAGGCGTTGGGGCGTACGGAGTTCACGCAGCCGGCGTTGTTCGCGCTGGAGGTGGCGTTGTTCCGGCTGCTGGAGTCCTGGGGCATTGCTCCGGATGTGGTGGCGGGTCATTCGATCGGTGAGATCGCGGCTGCGCATGTGGCGGGTGTGTTGTCGCTTGATGATGCGTGTGTGCTGGTGTCGGCGCGTGGCCGTTTGATGCAGGCGCTGCCGCCGGGTGGGGTGATGGTGGCGGTTGGGGCGGGTGAGTCTGAGGTGGTGCCGTTGCCGGAGGGTGTGTCGCTCGCGGCCGTGAATGGTCCGGCCTCGGTGGTGATCGCCGGGAGCGAAGAGGCCGTTGCTCAGGTGCGGGGGGAGTGGAAGTCGCGGAGGCTGCGGGTGAGCCATGCGTTCCATTCGTCGTTGATGGATCCGATGCTGGACGAATTCCGGCAGGTCGTCGCGGGGCTCTCCTACCACCGGCCGCTGCTTGCGGCCGTGTCGACGGTGACGGGCGCCTCTGTGACGGATGAGTGGAGTGATCCGGAGTATTGGGTGCGGCATGTGCGGGAGACCGTACGGTTCGCGGATGGTGTGCGCGCACTCGCCGAGGCGGGTGTGACCGCGTTTGTTGAGCTGGGTCCTGACGGCACGCTGTCCGCCATGGCACAGGAGTCGGTCGACACGGTGGCCGTGCCCGTGCTGCGCAAGGACCGCCCCGAGGAGCACACGGTCTTCTCGGCCCTTGGCGAGCTGTTCATCCAGGGCCTGACCCCGGACTGGAAGGCGGTGTTCGCGGGCGGCCACCGTGTCGAGCTGCCGACATATGCCTTCCAGCGTGAGCGTTACTGGCCGAAGGTGATGCCCTCCGCAGGGAACGCCGCCGCGCTCGGCCTGCGCTCCGCCGAGCACTCCTTGCTCGGCGCTGCCGTCGAACTGCCCGGCTCCGACGGGTTCCTGCTCACCAGCAGGCTCTCCCTCGCCGCCTACCCGTGGCTCGCGGACCATGCCGTGGGCGGCACCGTGCTGTTCCCTGGCACGGGCTTCCTGGAGCTGGTGGTCCGGGCCGGTGACGAGGCCGGGTGCGGGCGGGTCGAGGAGCTGACCCTGGAGGCACCGTTGGTGCTGCCGGAGCACGGGTCCCTCGCCGTACAGGTCGTGGTCGACGCTCCCGATCAGTCGGCGCGCCGCGGAGTGAGTGTCTACTCCAGCGCCGAGGACGAGTGGACGCTGCACGCGACCGGCGTTCTGGCTCCCGACAACGGGAAAGCGCCGGAGTTCGAGACCGCCGTATGGCCGCCCGAGGGGGCCACCTCCGTAGCCACGGAAGGTTTCTACGAGCGTTTTTCCGACGCCGGCTTCGCCTATGGTCCGGTGTTCCAGGGCGTGCGGTCCGTCTGGCGGCGCGGCGACGAGGTCTTCGCCGAGGTCGGTGTGGACGTGCTCGACGTCCACGGTTTTGGCCTGCATCCGGCGCTGCTCGACGCGGTGGTCCAGTCCGCCGCGTTCGTCGATCTCGGAGAGGCGGGCGGCGGGCGGCTCCCGTTCCTGTGGAGCGGAGTGTCGCTGTACGCCACGGGCGCCGCCGCCTTGCGCGTACGGCTGACCCGGTCCGGGCCCGACACCGTCTCGCTGGAACTGACCGATCAGTCGGGCCGGCCGGTCGCGTCCGTCGAGTCACTGACCATGCGGCCGGTCGACATGGCCGCGCTCACCCCGGGCTCGTCGTCTCCGGCACAGGACGCGCTGTTCCGCTTGGACTGGACCACTGTGCCCGCCGCCGAACCCCTTGGCTCCACCGCTGTGCTGGGCGGGGGCGGCCTCGGGGCCCCGGGTACCGACTCCTATGCCGATCTGGCCGCACTCGGCGCGGCGGTCGACGCGGGCGCGACGATGCCGGGGACCGTACTGATCGCGGTCGAGCCCGCCTCGTCCGGCGCCAGGTCGCAGGACGTCCCCGCCGCCGTACGCGCGACGGCCGCCCATGTACTGGCCTTGACGCAGGCATGGTTGGCCGACGAGCGGTTCGCCGGGTCCCGCGCGGTGTTCGTGACACACGGCGCCGTCGCCGACGGGGATGCCGTTGATGTCGTTTCGGCGTCGGTGTGGGGTCTGGTCCGGTCGGCGCAGACGGAGAATCCGGGCCGTTTCGCACTCGTGGACCTCGATGGGGACCCCGCGTCGCTGGAGGCGCTTCCCGGGGCGGTCGCACTGGGCGAGCCGCAGACCGTTGTGCGGGCGGGAGAGATCCGGGTCGGACGGCTGGCACGTACCTCGTCGCCGGGCGGCGGGCTGCCGCTGCCTGCCGGGGACACGCCGTGGCGGCTGGAGATCAGCGCCAAGGGGACCCTGGAGAATCTGACTTTGGCGTCGGCGCCCGAACGGGTCGCGCCGCTGTCCGCCCGCCAGGTGCGGGTCGCTGTGCGGGCCGCCGGCGTCAACTTCCGTGATGTGCTGACGGTGCTGGGCATGTATCCGGGCGACAACCGGCTCGTCGGTATCGAAGGCGCCGGTGTGGTACTGGAGACGGGTCCGGATGTCACCGGACTGAGCCCCGGCGACCGGGTGTTCGGCATGCTTGAGGGCGGTCTGGGATCACTGGTGATCTCGGACCGGCGACTGCTGGCCAAGGTGCCGGAGGACTGGTCGTTCGAGGACGCGGCGTCGGTGCCCGTGGTGTTTCTGACCGCGTACTACGGTCTGCGGGATCTGGCCGGTCTTCGGTCCGGGGAGTCGCTTCTGGTTCACGCGGGTGCCGGTGGTGTCGGTATGGCGGCGATTCAGTTGGCGCGGCACTGGGGTGTGGAGGTGTTCGCGACGGCGAGTCCGGGCAAGTGGGACACACTCCGTGCGTTGGGTGTTCCGGACGATCACATCGCGTCGTCTCGTACGCTGGACTTCGAGGAGCAGTTCCGGCAGGTCACGGGTGGCCGTGGGGTCGATGTTGTACTCAACTCCCTGGCCGGTGAGTTCATCGACGCGTCGTTGCGGCTGATGGCGCCGGGTGGCCGTTTTATGGAGATGGGCAAGACCGATATCCGTGAGTGGGAGTCGGTCAGTTACCAGCCCTTCGACCTGTTCGACGCCGGTCCCGACCGCATGGGCGAGATGCTCGTCGCGTTGCTGGAGCTCTTTGGTTCGGGTGCGGTGCGTGCGTTGCCGGTACGGAGTTGGGATGTCCGGCGGGCGGTGGACGCGTTCCGTTTTATGAGTCAGGCGCGGCATGTCGGCAAGATTGTGCTGACGGTGCCGAGGTCCTTGGATTCCGGCGGTACGGTGCTGGTCACGGGTGGTACGGGTGGTCTGGGCAGGTTGCTCGCGAGGCATCTGGTGGCTGAGCACGGGGTCAGACATCTGGTGCTTCTGAGCCGTCGTGGTGGTGCCGCCGACGGCGTGGTGGAGCTGGTCGCCGAACTGACCGCGCACGGCACGGCCGTGGACGTGGTGGCCTGCGATGTGAGCGACCGCGAGGCGCTCGCCGGCGTCCTGGCGTCCATCCCGGCGGAACACCCACTGACAGCGGTCGTGCACACCGCAGGCGTACTCGACGACGGAGTGATCGGCTCACTGACGCCTGAGCGGCTGGCCACCGTCCTCCGGCCGAAGGCCGATGCGGCCTGGCATCTGCACGAACTCACCCGCCACCTGGACCTCTCCGCGTTTGTCCTCTTCTCCTCCGCCGCCGGTGTGCTCGGCGGCGCGGGCCAGGCCAATTACGCGGCGGCGAACACCTTCCTCGACGCCCTGGCCGGACACCGGCAGCGACTCGGTCTGCCGGGGCAGTCGCTCGCATGGGGCGCATGGGAGCAGTCCGGCGGGATGACGGCCGCACTGGACGAGGCCGACATTCGCCGGATGGCACGGATGGGCATGCCGTCGCTGGCGAACGACCACGGACTGGCCCTCTTCGACACCGCCGTCGCGCTGCCCGACGCGATGCTGGTGGCCATGCCACTGGACACCCGCGCGCTGCAGAAGCAGACCGAGATTCCTCCGATCCTGCGCGGCCTGGTACGTGCGCCGCTGCGGCGTGCGACAGCGGCGTCCGGCTCCGGCACCGCCGGTGGCTCCGCCGGACTGCGCGATCGCCTGGCAGCTCTGGGCCTTCCCGATCGTCATGCCGCCATGCTCGACCTGGTGTGCGGCCAGGCCGCTGTGGTACTCGGACATCCCAGCGGCGCCATGATCGACGCGGAGCGGGCCTTCAGGGATCTGGGCTTCGACTCGCTGACGGCGGTGGAGCTGCGGAACCGGCTCACCACGGAGACCGGGCTGCGCCTCCCGGCGACGCTGATCTTCGACTATCCGTCTCCGGTCGCACTCGCCGACCACCTCCTCGCCGAACTCGTCGGTGACCAGCCCCGGGCCGCCGAGCCCACGGCCGTCGTATCTCGGTCCACGACGGACGACCCGATCGTGATCGTCGGTATGGCGTGCCGCTTCCCCGGTGGCGTGGCCTCGCCCGAGGACCTGTGGCGGCTCGTGGCCACGGGCGGCGAAGGCATCGGGGAGTTCCCGGAGGACCGTGGCTGGGACGTCGACTCGCTCTTCGACGACGACCCCGACCGGTCGGGCAAGAGCTACACGCGGCACGGCGGCTTCCTCTACGAGGCCCCGGACTTCGACCCGGCGTTCTTCGGAATCTCGCCGCGAGAGGCTCTGGCGATGGACCCGCAGCAGCGTCTGCTGCTGGAGACGTCCTGGGAGGCATTCGAGCGTGCGGGCATTGACCCGGCATCGGTCAAGGGCAGGAACGGCGGCGTATTCGTCGGCGCGTACTACCAGGGCTACGCGGAGAGCGCGGGGCGCGGCGGCGACGAATTCGACGGATACCTGGGCACCGGCAACACCTCAAGTGTGATGTCGGGGCGGCTCGCCTACACCTTCGGTCTGGAGGGACCGGCTGTCACCGTCGATACGGCATGCTCGTCGTCGCTGGTCGCGCTGCACTGGGCGACGCAGGCGCTGCGGTCGGGCGAGTGCTCCTTCGCGCTGGTCGGCGGTGTGACCGTGATGTCCACTCCCGGGGTGTTCATCGACTTCAGCCGGCAGCGAGGGCTGTCGGTCGACGGTCGCTGCAAGTCGTTCGCGGAGGCGGCGGACGGTACGGGCTGGTCTGAGGGTGTGGGCGTGCTGGTGGTGGAGCGGCTGTCGGAGGCGCGTCGGCTTGGCCATGAGGTGCTGGCGGTGGTCCGTGGCAGCGCGGTCAATCAGGACGGTGCGTCGAACGGTCTGACGGCGCCGAACGGTCCGTCGCAGCAGCGGGTGATCCGGCAGGCGCTGGCGAGCGCCGGCCTGTCCCCGGCTGATGTCGATGCGGTCGAGGCGCACGGTACAGGGACGACACTCGGCGACCCGATCGAGGCGCAGGCGCTGCTTGCGACGTACGGTCAGGACCGTGACGAGCCGTTGCTGCTCGGGTCGATCAAGTCGAATATCGGTCATACGCAGGCGGCTGCCGGTGTGGCCGGGATCATGAAGATGGTCATGGCGATGCGGCACGGTGTGCTCCCGCAGACCCTGCACGTGGACGAGCCGTCCTCACATGTGGACTGGGACAGCGGTTCCGTCGAGTTGCTGACCGAGCAGGTGGAGTGGCCCGAGGTGGGTCGGCCGCGCAGGGCCGGTGTGTCGTCGTTCGGCGTCAGTGGCACAAACGCCCATGTGATCGTGGAGCAGGCCGAGCCGGTGCCCGCGATCGAGTCCGCGCCGGTTGAGGAAGTCGACGGTGTGGTGCCGTGGGTGGTGTCGGGCAAGTCTGCGGAGGCGTTGGAGGCGCAGGCTGCCCGTCTGTTGGCGGTTGAGGGTCGTCCGGTGGATGTGGGCTTTTCCCTGGCTGTGACCCGTTCGGTGTTTGAGCATCGTGCGGTGGTGGTCGGAAACCGGGCTGATCTGGTTGCGGGATTGAACGCGCTTACTGAGCAGAATCCCGTACCGCAGGTGGTGCGGGGGATTGCTGGTGCTCGGGGGAAGGTGGTGTTTGTCTTCCCGGGGCAGGGGTCGCAGTGGATCGGCATGGCGCGGGAGTTGATGGATGCGTCGCCGGTGTTCGCGGAGTCGATGCGTGAGTGTGCGGCGGCGTTGTCGGAGTTTGTCGACTGGTCGTTGTTCGACGTGTTGGCGGATGAGGTGGTGTTGGGGCGGGTTGATGTGGTGCAGCCGGTGTTGTGGGCGGTGATGGTGTCGTTGGCTGCGTTGTGGCGTTCGTATGGTGTGGTGCCGGCTGCGGTGGTGGGGCATTCTCAGGGTGAGATCGCTGCGGCGTTTGTGGCGGGTGCGTTGAGTCTGCGGGATGCGGCGCGGGTGGTGGCCTTGCGCAGCCGGGCGATCACGGCACTGGCCGGCACGGGTGGGATGGTGTCGGTGCCGCTCCCGGTGGCCGATATAGCGGAGCAGGTGGAGCGGCACGGCGTCTCCGTGGCGGCCGTGAATGGTCCCTCATCAGTCGTGGTCTCCGGCGCTGTAGAGGCTCTCGATGGCTTCTTTGGGGAGTTGGAGTCGGCGGGTGTGCGGGTGCGGCGTATTCCGGTGGACTACGCGTCGCATTCGGCACAGGTGGAGCTGATCCGCGACGAGATCCTGCGAGACCTTGCGCCCGTCGAGGCGAAGGCTTCCAGCGTTCCGTTGTATTCGACGGTGACGGGCACGGAATTCGACACGGCCGGCATGGACGCCGAGTACTGGTATCGAAACCTGCGTGGCACGGTGGAGTTCCGGCAGGCCGTGGAAAGCCTGCTGGAACACGGCCACGGCGTATTCGTCGAGGCCAGCGCCCATCCCGTCCTGACCGTTCCCCTCGGCGAGACCTCAGAGGACCGCGCCCTCGTGGTGGGTTCGCTGCGCCGCGACGAAGGCGGCCTCGACCGCTTCCTCCGATCTGCCGCCGAGCTGTATGTCCAGGGTGTCCAGGTCGACTGGTCCCCGGCACTGACCGGCGGTCGTCGGATCGAGTTGCCGACGTATGCGTTCCAGCGTGAGCGTTACTGGCCCAAGGGTGTCCCCGGCGGTGCCGGTGATGTGACGGCTGCCGGCCTCGGTGCGGTCGATCACCCGCTGCTGGGCGCGGGCGTCGAACTGCCGGGTTCGGACGCCTACTTGTTCACCAGCAGGCTGTCGCAGCGTACTCACCCCTGGCTCATGGACTACGCCGTCGCGGGCTCCGTGCTGCTCCCCGCCACCGCCTTTGTCGAGCTGGCCATTCAGGCCGGCGACCGCTTCGGCTGTGACCGGGTCGACGAGCTGACGCTCGAAGTCCCGCTCAGACTGCCCGAGTCCGGCGGCGTGCAGGTGCAGGTGGTCATCGAGCGTGCCGATGAGTCAGGCCGCCGCGCCGTCACGTTCTACTCGCACACGGACGACGCCGTGGAAACCGAGTGGGTCCGGCACGCGGTCGGCACACTCGCCTCCGGCAGCGGCAGCGGCCATGGGCTCACCCTCGGGACCGAGCTGTGGCCGCCCACCGGCGCGGAGCCGGTGGACCTGGACGGTGTGTATCAGCGCTTCGCCGACGCCGGAGTCGTCCATGGGCCGGTCTTCCAGGGCCTTCAGGCACTGTGGCGGAACGGCGACGACATATTCGCCGAGGTCGCGCTGAGCGAGGAGACCGATCCCCACGGATTCGGTCTGCATCCCGCACTGCTGGACGCCGTGGTGCAGTCGGTCTTCGCCGCGGATCTGGGGGCGCCCTTGGCCTCCGTCTGGCGCGGTGTGGCCCTCCACGCGACCGGAGCGACAGCCGCCCGGGTGAAGATCAGCAAGCTGGCCGCGGAAGCGGTGTCGCTCGCGGTCATGGACCCGGCCGGAGCCCCGGTCGCCTCGGTGGAGTCCCTGACGCTACGGGCGGTCGACGGTGTGGAATCCACGCTCCCGGCCGGCCAGGACTCGCTGCTGCGGCTGGAGTGGCAGCCCGCACCGGCGGGCACGGCGAAACTCGCGGGAGCGACCGCCTCGCTGGGCGGACCGGCAGTGCCGGGCGCGGACTCCTTCGCCGGGTTGGCGGAGCTGGGCGCGGCGGTCGACGCGGGCCTGGCCGTACCGGAGACGGTGTTCGTCCCCTTCGGTCCCGATCCGGACCTGAGCATGCCGGACGCGGTGCGTGACCTGACCGCCCGTGTGCTGGCCTTCGTACAGAACTGGCTCGGGGATCCGCGATTCGGTGACTCCCGCGCGGTGTTGGTGACCCGAGGTGCCGTACCCACCGGCGATCTGGTCGACTCCGCCGCCGCCTCTCTCTGGGGGCTGGTGCGGTCGGCCCAGTCGGAGCACCCGGGCCGGTTCGTCCTGGCCGACCTCGACGACGATCCGGCCTCGCCGGACGCGCTGCCGGCCGCGGTGGCGTCCGGGGAACCGCAGGTGGTCGTGCGGAACGGGGAGGTCCGGATCGGGCGGCTCGCGCCGGTGTCGCCGGACGCGGACGTACAGCCGTGGGACGCCGAAGGCACGGTCCTGATCACCGGCGGTACGGGTGGTCTGGGGAGCCTGGTGGCGCGTCACGCGGTGGTCGGGCGTGGCGTACGGCGTCTGCTGTTGGTCAGCCGCCGGGGTGCGGCGGCCGAAGGCGCCGCCGACCTGGTCGCAGAGCTGACCGGGCACGGCGCGGACGTACAGGTGGCCGCGTGTGATGTGGCCGACCGGGAGGCGCTGGCCGAGGTGCTCGCCTCCGTTCCGGCCGAGCATCCGCTGACGGCGGTGATCCATGCGGCGGGTGTGCTGGACGACGGTGTGATCGACGCGTTGACGCCGGAGCGGCTGGACACCGTGCTGCGGCCGAAGGCCGACGCGGCCTGGCATCTGCACGAGCTGACCCGTGATCTCGGTCTGTCGGCCTTTGTGACCTTCTCCTCGGTGGCGGGGATCCTGGGAACGCCGGGGCAGGGCAACTACGCCGCCGCGAATGCCTTCCTGGACGCCCTGGTGCTGCACCGGCAGAGCCTCGGCCTGCCGGGTCTCTCGCTGGCCTGGGGAGCCTGGGAGCAGTCCGCCGGCATGACGGCGAGACTGAGCGACGCCGATATCCGGCGCATGGAACGCTCCGGTTTCCCGCCGCTCTCCAACGACCAGGGTGTGGCGATGTTCGACCGGGCCGTGGACAGCACGGACGGCCTCGTCGTGGCGATGCGCCTGGACCGGGGGGTGGTACGGGCCAGGCCACTGATTCCCCAGGTCCTCCGTACCCTGGTGCGGGCGCCGATGCGCCGCTCGGTGGCGGCTGGTTCTGTACGGTCGGCGACCCTGCGGGACCGGCTCGCCAGGCTCAGCCCGGGCGACCGCCGGCTCGCTCTGGCCGATGTGGTGCGTGGCCAGGTGGCCACGGTGCTGGGCTACCAGGCCCGGACCACGGTCGAAGCCGAACGGGCCTTCAAGGACCTGGGCTTCGACTCACTGACGGCGGTGGAGCTACGGAACCGGCTCAACGCGGAGACGGGCCTGACTCTTCCCGCCACACTGATCTTCGACTATCCCACTCCACTGCTGCTGGCCGATTTCCTGCTCGCCGAACTCCTGGGTGACACCGACACCGACTCCGGACCGGCCGCGCCGGCCCGGACGACGACACCGGTTTCCGACGATCCGATCGCGATCGTCGGGATGGCCTGCCGGTTCCCCGGCGGGGTGTCCTCGCCCGAGGACCTGTGGCGGATGCTTCTCACCGGGGACGAGGGTCTGGGGGACTTCCCGCTGGACCGGGGCTGGGACATCGACGGCCTCTACCACCCGGACCCGGATCATGTGGGCACGAGCTATGCACGGCAGGGCGGATTCCTTTACGACGCCGGTGAGTTCGACGCCGGATTCTTCGGTATCTCGCCACGCGAGGCGATGGCGATGGACCCGCAGCAGCGGTTGCTGCTGGAGACGGCGTGGCAGGCGTTCGAACGTGCCGGTATCGATGTGGCGTCGGTCAAGGGCAGCTCCGGTGGAGTGTTCATCGGCGCCTCCCACACCGGCTACGCCGAGACCCTGAGGCACGTACGGGCGGCCACCGAACTCGAAGGACACATCGGCACCGGGAACACGGCGAGTGTCATGTCGGGCCGGCTCGCCTACACATTCGGGCTTGAGGGCCCGGCCGTAACGGTGGACACGGCCTGTTCGTCGTCGCTGGTGGCCCTGCACCTCGCGGTGCAGGCGCTGCGCGCCGGCGAATGCGATCTGGCCCTTGTCGGCGGTGTGACCGTGATGGCGACGCCGGCTGTCTTCGTCGAATTCAGCCGGCAGCGCGGGCTCGCGCCGGACGGCCGGAGCAAGCCGTTCGCGGACGCCGCGGACGGCATGGGCTGGTCCGAGGGTGTCGGCATGCTGGTGGTGGAGCGCTTGTCGGAGGCGCGCCGTCTTGGCCATGAGGTGCTCGCCGTGGTCCGTGGCAGCGCGGTCAATCAGGACGGTGCGTCGAATGGTCTGACGGCGCCGAACGGTCCGTCGCAGCAGCGGGTGATCCGGCAGGCGCTGGCGAGCGCCGGTCTGTCGGCCGCCGAGGTGGACGCGGTGGAGGCGCACGGTACGGGGACGACGCTGGGTGACCCGATCGAGGCCCAGGCGTTGTTGGCCACCTACGGTCAGGACCGGGAGGAGCCGTTGTGGCTCGGTTCGGTGAAGTCGAACATCGGTCACACGCAGGCCGCCGCCGGGGTGGCCGGTGTGATCAAGATGGTGATGGCGCTCCGCAATGGTGTGCTGCCCCAAACGCTGCACGTCGACAAGCCCTCGTCCTATGTGGACTGGGAGAGCGGCAATGTCCGGCTGATGACCGAGCCCGCGGCCTGGCCGCAGACCGGTCGGCCCCGCCGAGGCGGCGTCTCCTCCTTCGGGATCAGCGGTACCAACGCGCACACCATTCTTGAGCAGGCCCCGCCGGCAGAGGTCGTGGAGGAGGCCGCACCCCGGCCGGGTGTGCTGCCCTGGGTGGTGTCGGGGAAGACCGCCGAGGCGGTGCGGGAGCAGGCGGAACGCCTGATGACACACCTCCAGGCGATGCCGGCCGCGCAGCCCGCCGATATCGCGATGTCCCTGGCCGCGGGACGTGCGACATTCGAGCATCGTGCGGTCGTGGTCGGAGACAGCCGGGACGACCTCTTCGGCGCGCTGTCGGAGCTGGCCCGGGACGGCCGCTCCACCGCCGCGATCCAGGGAGTGGCCCGGGACACCGGCCGGCTGGCGTTCCTGTTCGCCGGTCAGGGCAGTCAGCGAGCGGGTATGGGCCAGGAGCTGTATGCCCGCTTCCCGGTGTTCGCGGAGGCTTTTGACGCCCTGAGTGCGCGGTTGACGCTGCCGGATCTCGACGACGAGGAGGCGTTGGGACGTACGGAGTTCACGCAGCCGGCGTTGTTCGCGCTGGAGGTGGCGTTGTTCCGGCTGCTGGAGTCCTGGGGCATTGCTCCGGATGTGGTGGCGGGACACTCGATCGGTGAGATCGCCGCCGCGCATGTGGCGGGTGTGCTGTCGCTTGAGGACGCCTGTGTGCTGGTGTCGGCGCGTGGCCGTTTGATGCAGGCGCTGCCGTCGGGTGGGGTGATGGTGGCGGTTCAGGCGGGTGAGTCGGAGGTGCTGCCGTTGCCGGAGGGTGTGTCGTTGGCGGCGGTGAATGGTCCGGCGTCGGTGGTGATCGCGGGCACCGAAGAGGCCGTTGCTCAGGTGCGGGGGGAGTGGAAGTCGCGGAAGCTGCGGGTCAGCCATGCGTTCCATTCGTCCCTGATGGATCCGATGCTGGAGGAGTTCCGGCAGGTCGTCGCCGGGTTGTCGTACGACCGGCCGCTGATCGCGGCCGTGTCGACGGTGACCGGGGCCGCGGTCGTCGACGAGTGGAGTGATCCGGAGTACTGGGTGCGGCATGTGCGGGAGACCGTACGGTTCGCGGATGGTGTGCGCGCGCTGGTGGACTCCGGCGTCACCACCCTGGTCGAACTCGGTCCTGACGGCACACTGTCCGCGATGGCACAGGAGACCGCCGAGGTGGTGGCCGTCCCCGTGCTGCGCAAGGACCGTCCCGAGGACACCGCGATCATCAGCGCGTCCGCTGAGCTGTTCGCCCGCGGTTTGTCGCCGGACTGGAAGGCGGTGATCGGTGCGGGCCGCCGCGTCGAGCTGCCGACGTATGCCTTCCAGCGCGAGCACTACTGGCCGACAGCGGGGGCGGGCGAGGGGAACGCGGCCGCGCTCGGCCTCGGCGCGATGGACCATCCGCTGCTCGGCGCGGGCATTGAACTGCCGGAGTCGGACGGTTATGTCTTCACCAGCAGGCTGTCCCTGCTGTCGCACCCGTGGCTGGCCGGTCACGCGATCGGCGGTGTGGTGCTGCTGCCCGCCACGGCTTTCCTGGAACTGGTCGTCCGGGCCGGCGACGAGGTCGGCTGCGGCCGGATCGAGGAGCTGACCCTCGAAGCGCCACTCGTGCTCCCCGAGCGCGGCGGTGTCCAGCTCCAGGTCGTCTTCGGCGGCCGGGACGCGACGGGCAGCCGCACCGTGGGTGTCTACTCGCGGGGCGAGGACATCCTCTGGACCTCCCATGCGGTGGGTACGGTGACGCCGGGAGACGTCGGTGCCCCGGTGACCACGGCCGACACGGCCCCGTGGCCGCCGGCGGAGGCGCGGCCGGTCGATCTCGACGGCTTCTACGAGCGGTTCGCCGAGGCGGGCTTTGTCTACGGACCGCTCTTCCAGGGACTGGGCACGGTCTGGCAGCGCGGTGAAGAGATCTTCGCTGAGGTCGCGCTGGACGACGAGGCCAAGGCCCGCGAGTTCGGTCTGCATCCGGCGCTGCTGGACGCGGTCGTCCAGTCGGCGGTCTTCGCCGGCCTGGCGGGGACCGAAGGCGGACGGCTGCCCTTCTCGTGGCGTGGTGTGTCGCTGCACGCCACCGGTGCCTCCGCCGTCCGGGTACGCCTCACCACGGTGGGCGTGGACGCGGTGTCGCTCGAAGTGTCCGACCAGGCGGGAGCGCCGGTGCTGTCGGTGGACTCACTGACGCTGCGGCCGGTCGAGCCGGAGTCGCTGTCGGCCGCGAACCGGGACGCGCTGTTCCGGCTGGACTGGGTGCCGTCGCGGGCCGAGGAGGGCCGGGCCGGCGGTTCGTTCGCCGTACTGGGCGATCCCGCCCTGCCCGGCGCCGACGCCGTGGCCGCTCTGGCGGAGCTGGACGCCGTACCGGAGACGGTGCTGGTGCGGATCGAACCCGCCCCCGGTATGGATGTGCCGGGCGGTGTGCGTGAGATGACCGGCCGCGTACTCGCTCTGGTGCGGGCGTGGCTGGCGGATGCCAGGTTCGCCGACTCCCGTCTGGTCTTCCTGACGCGGGGTGCCATCGGCGAGGGCGTCGCCGTCGATGTGGTCTCCGCGTCGGTGTGGGGGCTGGTGCGCTCCGCGCAGTCGGAGAACCCGGGCCGGTTCCTGCTGGTCGACACCGACGACGACTCGCTCGACGCGATACCGGCCGCTCTGGCGTCCGGTGAACCGCAGGTGATCGTCCGCGACGGTGAGATCCGGGCCGGAAGGCTGTCCCGGATGTCCGCGGGTAGTGCGCTGGTGCCTCCGGCCGGGGACGCTCCCTGGCGGCTGGACATCGGCGCCAAGGGGACGCTGGAGAATCTGACGCTGCTGCCGGCGCCCGAGCTGGCCGGACCGCTGGAGTCCGGAGAGGTCCGCGTCGGTGTGCGGGCCGCCGCCATGAACTTCCGTGATGTGCTGACCGTGCTCGGGATGTATCCGGGTGACAACAGGACCGTGGGTATCGAAGGCGCCGGTGTGGTGCTGGAGACGGGTCCGGATGTCACCGGACTGAGCCCCGGGGACCGGGTGTTCGGCATGCTGGTCGGTGGTGTCGGCTCAGTGGCGGTCTCCGACGAGCGCGTCCTCGCCAACATGCCGGAGGACTGGTCGTTCGAGGACGCGGCGTCGGTGCCCGTGGTGTTTCTGACCGCTTACTACGGTCTGCGGGATCTGGCCGGGCTGCGGTCCGGCGAGTCGATCCTGATCCACTCCGGTGCCGGCGGTGTCGGTATGGCGGCGATTCAGTTGGCCCGGCACTGGGGTGTCGAGGTGTTCGCTACCGCCAGCCCGGGCAAGTGGGACGCCCTGCGTGCGTTGGGCGTTCCG
The DNA here is from genome assembly GCF_040635655.1 of Streptomyces sp. NPDC006923. Classification (NCBI taxonomy): domain Bacteria; kingdom Bacillati; phylum Actinomycetota; class Actinomycetes; order Kitasatosporales; family Streptomycetaceae; genus Streptomyces; species Streptomyces sp. NPDC006923. The sequence goes on along the minus strand of NZ_JBEYIF010000025.1, from coordinate 27,190 downwards.
GACGATCACATCGCGTCGTCGCGTACGCTGGACTTCGAGGAGCAGTTCCGGCAGGTCACGGGTGGCCGTGGGGTCGATGTCGTACTGAACTCCCTGGCCGGTGAGTTCATCGACGCGTCGTTGCGGCTGATGGCGCCTGGCGGCCGTTTTATGGAGATGGGCAAGACCGACATCCGTGAGTGGGAGTCGGTCAGTTACCAGCCCTTCGACCTGTTCGACGCCGGTCCCGACCGGATTCGGGAGATGCTCGCCGCGTTGCTGGAGCTCTTTGGTTCGGGTGCGGTGTGTGCGTTGCCGGTACGGAGTTGGGATGTCCGGCGGGCGGTGGACGCGTTCCGTTTTATGAGTCAGGCGCGGCATGTCGGCAAGATTGTGCTGACGGTGCCGAGGTCGTTGGATTCCGGTGGGACGGTGCTGGTCACGGGTGGTACGGGTGGTCTGGGCAGGTTGCTCGCCAGGCATCTGGTGGCTGAGCACGGGGTCAGGAATCTGGTGCTTCTGAGCCGTCGTGGTGGTGCCGCCGAGGGTGTGGTGGAGCTGGTCGCGGAGCTGTCGGGGTACGGTGCCGATGTGCGGGTCGCCGCGTGCGATGTGAGTGACCGCGAGGCACTCGCCGGCGTCCTGGCGTCCATCCCGGCCGACCACCCACTGACAGCGGTCGTGCACACCGCGGGGGTACTCGACGACGGTGTGGTGGGCGCGCTCACCCCGGAGCGGCTGGACACCGTCCTCCGGTCCAAGGCCGATGCCGCCTGGCATCTGCACGAACTCACCCGCCACCTGGACCTCTCCGCGTTCATCCTGTTCTCGTCCGTCGCCGGTGTGTTCGGCAGTGTCGGACAGGGCAACTACGCGGCGGCGAACACCTTCCTGGACGCCCTGGCCGGACACCGGCAGGCACTCGGGCTGCCCGCCACCTCGCTGGCCTGGGGTTTCTGGGAGGAGCGCAGCGGCATGACCGCCCACCTGGGCGAGATCGAGGTGGGCCGGATGGCCCGCTCCGGAATGCCGCCCCTCACAAAGGGACAGGGGCTCGCCCTGTTCGACGCGGCCACCAGGCTGGCCGACCCGCTTGTGGTCGCCACGCCGCTGGACATACGGGTCATGCAGGACCAGGCCGAGATCCCGCCGGTCCTGCGTGGCCTGGTACGGGCACCGGCCCGGCGCGCGGTCGCCACCGCGCGGACGGCCGGATCCATCACACTGCGCGACCGGCTGGCCGCGCTGGACCCGTCCGACCGGGGCACGGCGATGATCGACCTCGTACGGGAACAGGTCGCGGTTGTCCTCGGCCACAGCGGCGCGGGATCGGTCGACATCGAACGCGCCTTCAGCGACTTGGGCTTCGACTCGCTGACCGCCGTCGAACTGCGCAACCGGCTCACCACCGAGACCGGGCTGAGGCTGCCCGCCACGCTGGTCTTCGACTACCCGACCCCGCCCGCGCTCGCCGGCCATCTCCTCTCCGAACTCGGCGAGCTCGGAGACGAAACCGCCGGCGGCCACAGCGCCGAACTCACCGTCCCCGCGCGGACATCCGCGCTCACCACACCGCCGCCGGCCATCGACGACCCGATCGTGATCGTCGGCATGGCCTGCCGCTTCCCCGGGGACGTCGCGTCGCCCGAGGACCTCTGGCGCCTCGTCGCGACGGGGGCCGACGGCGTCACGGAGTTCCCCGCCGACCGAGGCTGGGACCTCGACGGCCTCTACGACCCCGACCCGGAGCGCGCGGGCACCAGCTATGTCCGCCAGGGCGGCTTCCTCCATGACGCGGCCGAGTTCGATGCCGGCTTCTTCGGGATCTCACCCCGCGAGGCACTGGCGATGGACCCGCAGCAGCGGCTCCTGCTTCAGACCTCGTGGGAGGCGTTCGAACGGGCCGGTATCAACCCGGCCTCGGTCAAGGGCAGCAACGGCGGTGTGTTCGTCGGCGCCTACTACCAGGGCTACGCCGAGCGTGCCGGAAGCGCCGCCGAGGACCTGGAGGGCCACATCGGCACCGGCAACACATCGAGTGTCATGTCGGGCCGTCTCTCCTACACCTTCGGCCTTGAAGGCCCAGCGGTCACCGTCGACACGGCCTGCTCGTCGTCGCTGGTGGCGCTGCACCTCGCCGGTCAGGCGCTGCGCGCGGGCGAATGCTCGTTCGCGCTGGTCGGCGGTGTGACGGTGATGGCCACGCCCGGTGTCTTCGTCGAATTCAGCCGCCAGCGGGGTCTCGCCGCCGACGGCCGCTGCAAGGCGTTCTCCGACTCCGCCGACGGCACCGGCTGGTCCGAGGGCGTCGGCATGGTCGTGGTCGAGCGGCTGTCCGAGGCCCGCAGGCTCGGTCATGACGTGCTCGCCGTCGTCCGGGGCACCGCGGTCAACCAGGACGGCGCCAGCAACGGCCTGACCGCCCCGAACGGCCCGTCCCAGCAACGGGTGATCCGCCAGGCCCTCGCCGTCTCCGGCCTGTCCACCTCGGACGTCGACGTGGTCGAGGCCCATGGCACCGGCACCTCGCTGGGCGACCCGATCGAGGCCCAGGCGCTCCTGGCGACCTACGGGCAGGACCGGCCCGAGGACCGGCCGCTGCTGCTGGGCTCGATCAAGTCCAACATCGGCCACGCCCAGGCCGCGGCGGGCATCGCCGGTGTCATCAAGATGGTCATGGCCGTGCAGCGGGGTGTGGCTCCCAGGACGCTGCATGTCGACGAGCCGTCGTCGCACGTCGACTGGGAGAGCGGCGCCGTACGGCTCCTCACGGAAGAGGCGGCGTGGCCGGACGCGGGCCGTCCGCGCCGGGCCGGGGTGTCGTCCTTCGGGATCAGCGGCACCAACGCGCATGTGATCATCGAGCAGGCCGAGCCGGTACGGGACGCGTCGGCGGAACCGGCCGGCAGCGGGGACACGCTCGTGCCATGGGTGGTGTCGGCGCAGACCGAAACGGCGCTGCGCGCCCAGGCGGCCCGGCTGCTGACTCGGATCGAGGCCGAACCGGCCCTGCCCCTCGCCGGTGTCGGTACGGCGCTGGTCGCCACGCGCGCGGCATTGCCGCACCGCGCCGTACTGCTCGGCGGTGACCGGGACGAACTCCTGCGCGGACTGAGGTCGCTCGCGGCCGGTGAACCGGACCACGGCCCGGCGGCAGGCATCGCCAGAGGCATCGCCAGGACAGGCGGCCGGACGGCGTTCCTGTTCTCCGGCCAGGGCTCGCAGCGCGCCGGCACCGGCCGGGAGCTGTACGACGCCTTCCCTGTCTTCGCGCAGGCCCTGGACGCCGTGTCGGACGGCTTCAGCGGCCGGTTCGACCGGTCGCTGACCGAGCTGATCCTGACCGAGGACACGGTGGCCCCGGACGGATCCGGCGCCCTGGACCGTACGGAACTCACCCAGCCCGCGCTGTTCGCGCTCGAAGTAGCTCTGTTCCGGCTGGTCGAGTCGTTCGGCCTGCGGCCCGATTTCCTCCTCGGCCACTCGATCGGAGAGATCAGCGCCGCGCATGTCGCCGGTGTGCTCTCGCTCGACGACGCCTGCGCCCTGGTCGCCGCGCGCGGCCGGCTGATGCAGGCACTCCCCGAGGGCGGCGCCATGGCCGCCATCCAGGCGACCGAGGAGGAGATCACCCCGGAGCTGACCGAGGGAGTGAGTCTCGCCGCGGTCAACAGCCCCACGTCACTGGTCGTCTCCGGAGACGAGAAGGCCGTCCTCGAACTGGCCGGGCTGTTCGCCGCGCGAGGACGCGGCACACGGCGCCTGCGGGTCTCGCACGCCTTCCATTCCGCACGTATGGAGCCGATGCTCGCCGCCTTCCGGCAGGTCGCCGAGAGCCTGACCTTCTCGGCCCCGCGTATCCCCGTGATCTCCAATGTCACCGGCGAACTCGCCGGTGAAGAGGAGCTGCGCTCACCCGACTACTGGGTGCGCCAGGTACGCGAAGCGGTCCGGTTCGCCGACGGCGTGGACGTGCTGCGCGGCCGGAGGGTGTCCCGGTTCGTCGAACTGGGCCCGGACGGAGTGCTGAGCGCCATGGTCCAGGAATGCCTCGGCGCCGAAGCGGACGCCGGTGAGCGGGTGGTGACCCAACTGCTCCGCCGCGACCGCGACGAGCGCCGGACCTTCCTCGCCGGCCTCGCCCAGATGTACGCGGGCGGCGCCACGGTCAATTGGCCGGTGCTCTTCGCAGGTCACCGCGGCCCCCGAGTGGACCTGCCGACCTACGCCTTCGAACGGCAGCGGTACTGGCTCGACGTACCACCGGCCGCCGCCGTCGGCGCCGGTACGTCGGAGGCCGCGTTCTGGGAGGCCGTCGAGCGGGGCGATCTGTCCGCACTGGCCGAGGAGTTCGCGGCCGGCGACGAGAACGGCCGTGACTCCCTCAACGCCGCGCTGCCGATGCTGTCCTCCTGGCACCGCAGCCACCGGCGCAGGACCACCGTGGACGGCTGGCGCTACCAGGTGAAGTGGGTGCCCGTCGCGGACGCCCCGGGCACCGCCCCCGGTACCTGGCTGCTGGTTGTGCCCGACTCGTACCAGGAGGACGCCTGGGTGACGGCGGCGGCCACCGCGCTCGACGCCCGGCTCGTCACGGCCGGCCCGACGGCGGCCCGCCAGGCGCTGGCGGACCGGCTGCGCGCCGCGACCGCCGACGAGACTGTCGCCGGAGTGCTGTCCTTCCTCGCGTTCGATGAGACCGTGGCGGACGGAGTGCCCGCAGGGCTCGCCGGGACACTCGCACTCGTCCAGGCGCTCGGGGACATCGGTCTCGACGCGCCTCTCTGGTGCGTGACACGCGGCGCCACCGGAGAGGTATCCCACCCCGTCCAGGCTCAGGTGTGGGGCCTCGGCTCCGCCGTCGGCCTGGAGCACCCGCGCCGCTGGGGCGGTTTGATCGACCTGGCCGTCGAGCCGGGCGAACGTGCTCTGGCCCGGCTGCTCGGCGTCCTGTCAGGGGTCTCCGGGGAGGACCAGGTCGCGCTGCGCCCCGCCGGAATTCTGGCGAGGCGTCTGGTGCACGCGCCCGCTCCGGCCACCGTGTCACCCTCGTCGCCCCCGGCCGGGACAGCGGCGCGGGCCGGCACCGTGCTGGTGACAGGTGGGACCGGAGCGCTCGGAGCGCGTGTCGCCCGGCTGCTCGCGGCCCGGGGCGCCGAACACCTGCTGCTGGTCGGCCGCCGCGGCGCCGCCGCTCCCGGCGCGGAGGAGCTGGCCGCGGAACTGACCGCCGCCGGCAGCCGGGTGACGCTCGCCGCCTGCGATCTGACCGACCGGGACGCGCTCGCGCGGCTCCTGGCCTCCATCGGCGACGACGCCCCGCTGTCCGCGGTGATCCACGCGGCCGGGGTGCTCGACGACGGCGTACTCGACGCTTTGACTCCCGAGCGGCTCGCCTCCGTACTGCGCCCGAAGGCGGAAGCGGCCTGGAACCTGCACGAGCTGACCCGCGAGCTGGATCTCTCGGCCTTTGTGCTCTTCTCCTCGCTCGCCGGGGTGCTCGGTGGCGCGGGCCAGGGCAACTACGCCGCCGCCAACGCCTTCCTCGACGGGCTCGCCCACCATCGCCGGGCCCTGGGACTGCGGGCGACGGCGATCGCCTGGGGCGCCTGGGCCGGCGGTGGCATGGCGGGCGGGACGCCGACGACATCGGAAGGAGGCCGGGGCATCGTCCCGATGGACCCGGAGCCGGCCACCGAGGCGCTGCGGCTTTCCATGGACCGCGACGAGACGTATGTCGTCGTCGCCGATGTGGCCTGGGAACGGCTCGCGCCGGCCCTGGCCGCGTCGGGCCGACGTGCCACGCTGCTCGGCGAGATCCCGGAGCTGGCGAGCGTCAGGACCACGCCCGGCGCGGCCGGCTCCGACGGCGAGCCGTTCACGGCGGAACTGGCCGGACTCAGCGCCTCCGACCGGCGGCGCGCTCTGGTCACCCTGGTGGCCGGCCAGGTGGCCGCCGTCCTCGGCCATGACGACGCCTCCGCCGTGGACACCGGTCGCGCCTTCACCGACCTCGGCTTCGACTCGCTCATCGTGGTCGAATTCCGCAACCGGCTGAGCGCGGTTCTCGGACTCGAACTGCCGGCCACGCTGCTGTTCGACTATGTGACCCCGGGGCAGCTCGCCGAATACCTCGACGACCGCCTGGACCGGCCGGACCGGCCGGCCGACGACTCCGTACTGGCCGAACTCGACCGGCTCGAAGCGGCCGTTTCGGGCATGGCCGCCTCCGAGATCGAACGGACCCGGCTCCAGGCCCGCTTGCAGGCCCTGGTGTCGACCGTCCGCCAGACCCTCGGCGCCGAGGACGAAACCGTCACTGAGATGCTCGACGACGCGAGCGCCGACGACGTCCTCAGCTTCATCGACAGGGAACTGAGCTGATCTCGATGACGCATATGCCTCCCTTTGAACCGCAGAACGTGATGGGGTCCTGATGGCGACCGAACAAGAACTCCTTGAGTACCTGAAGCGCACGGCGGCCGATCTGCACAAGGCCCGCCAGCGTCTGAGTGTGCTGGAGTCCGCCGAACAGGAGCCGATCGCCGTCGTGGCGATGAGCTGCCGCTACCCCGGCGGTGTGAACTCGCCCGAGGACCTGTGGCGGCTGGTGGCCGAAGGCACCGACGCGGTCTCGGAATTCCCCGCCGACCGCGGCTGGGGCACACCCGGTTTCTTCGACGGGGAAGATCTCCTGGCGATGAGCCGCACCCGCGAGGGGGGATTCCTCGACACCGCGGCGGAGTTCGACCCGGAGTTCTTCGGGATCTCGCCGCGCGAGGCGCTGACCATGGACCCGCAGCAGCGGCTCCTGCTGGAGACCTCCTGGGAGGCTCTGGAGCGGGCCGGGATACAGCCCGGCAGCCTGAAGGGCGAGCCCGTCGGTGTGTTCGTCGGCACGAGCGGCCAGGACTACCGCGACCTGTTCGTACGCAGCACCGAAGCCGACTCGGGGGTCGGCCTGGGCGCCGCGGCCGCTGTCATCTCGGGACGGCTCTCCTACACCTACGGTCTGCAGGGCCCGGCCATGACCGTGGACACGGCGTGCTCGGCCTCCCTGGTCGCGATGCACCTCGCCGTGCAGTCGCTCCGCTCCGGCGAATCCGCACTGGCGCTGGCGGGCGGTGCCACCGTCATGGCCACGCCGGGCGTCTTCGTGGAGTTCAGCAGGCAGGGCGGCCTCGCCGCGGACGGCCGCTGCCGCTCGTTCGCCGAATCCGCCGACGGTACGGGCTGGTCCGAGGGCGTCGGCGTGCTCGTACTGGAACGTCTCTCGGACGCGCGGCGCAACGGCCACGACGTGCTGGCGATCCTGCGGGGCACGGCGGTCAACCAGGACGGCGCGAGCAACGGTCTCACCGCGCCCAACGGGCGGGCCCAGCAGCGGGTCATCCGCCAGGCGCTCACCAACGCGGGGCTGACCACGTCCGATGTCGATGTGGTCGAGGCGCACGGCACGGGCACCACACTGGGTGACCCGATCGAGGCCGAAGCGCTGCTGGCCACCTACGGCCAGGACCGGGCCGGGGGACGGCCCTTGCTCCTCGGCTCGATCAAGTCGAACATCGGTCACTCGCAGGCCGCCGCGGGCGTCGCCGGGGTGATCAAGATGATCATGGCGATGCGCCATGGCGTGGTGCCCCGGACCCTGCATGTGGACGAGCCGTCATCACGGGTCAACTGGTCCTCGGGAGCGGTGGCTCTCCTGACCGATCAGGTCGACTGGCCGGAGACCGGGAAGCCGCGCCGGGCGGGGGTCTCGGCCTTCGGCGTGAGCGGCACCAACGCCCATGTCATCGTCGAGCAGGCGCCTGAGCGCAGCAGCGAGACCTCCGCGTCTCCGGTGACGACCGTACCGGTGCTGGTCTCCGCGCGCAGCGACAGGGCGCTGCGCGCCCAGGCGGCACGACTGCTGTCGGCCGTCGACCAACTGGCCGCCGGAAGTCCCGCTGACAGGCCGGGACTCGCCGATCTGGGGTTCTCGGCGGCGACCGCCCGTTCGGCCTTCGAGCATCGGGCGGTCGTGGTCGGCCGGGACCAGGACGAGGTCCGGGACGGCCTGCGTGCGTTGGCGGAGGGCGAGGCTCCCGGGGGTGTGATCCAGGGGGTGGCCCGGGGTGCGGTCCGGACGGCGTTCCTGTTCGCGGGTCAGGGGAGTCAGCGGGCGGGTATGGGGCGGGAGTTGTATGCCCGTTTTCCGGTGTTCGCGGAGGCTTTTGACGCCCTGAGTGCGCGGTTGACGCTGCCGGATCTCGATGACGAGGAGGCGTTGGGGCGTACGGAGTTCACGCAGCCGGCGTTGTTCGCGCTGGAGGTGGCGTTGTTCCGGTTGTTGGAGTCGTGGGGTGTTGTTCCTGATTTTGTGGCGGGTCATTCGGTTGGTGAGATCGCGGCTGCGCATGTGGCGGGTGTGTTGTCGCTTGATGATGCGTGTGTGTTGGTGTCGGCGCGTGGTCGGTTGATGCAGGGGTTGCCGTCGGGTGGGGTGATGGTGGCGGTTGGGGCGGGTGAGTCGGATGTGGTGCCGTTGCCGGAGGGTGTGTCGTTGGCGGCGGTGAATGGTCCGGCGTCGGTGGTGATCGCCGGGAGCGAGGAGGCGGTCGCTCAGGTGCGGGGGGAGTGGAAGTCGCGGAGGCTGCGGGTGAGCCATGCGTTCCATTCGTCGTTGATGGATCCGATGCTGGAGGAGTTCCGGCAGGTGGTCGCCGGTTTGCAGTTCGGTCGTCCGTCAATCGCCGCGGTGTCGACGGTGACGGGCGCGGCTGTGACGGATGAGTGGAGTGATCCGGAGTATTGGGTGCGGCATGTGCGGGAGACCGTGCGGTTCGCTGATGGTGTGCGCGTGCTGGTGGACTCCGGTGTGACCGCGTTTGTTGAGCTGGGTCCGGACGGCACCCTGTCCGCCATGGCGCGGGAGTCGGTCGACACGGTGGCCGTGCCCGTCCTGCGCAAGGACCGCCCCGAGGAGCAGACGGTCTTCTCGGCGCTCGGAGAGCTGTTCGTCCATGGCGTGGCTCCGGACTGGCGGGCGGTGTTCGGGGGCGGGCGCCGCGTGGAGCTGCCGACGTACGCCTTCCAGCGCGAGCACTACTGGCCGACACCCGCGCAGATCCAGGAACACCGGGCCTCCGGCGCCGACGCCGATTTCTGGGCCGCCGTGGAGGACGAAGACGTCGACTCCCTGGCGGCGACCCTGCGCATCGGTACCGAGGAGCGGCTGGGCGCCGTTGTTTCCGCCATGTCGTCCTGGCGGCGCCGCCGCCATGACGAGTCGGTCATGGACGGCTGGCGGTACGAGATCGAGTGGCGCTCTCTCCGTGGCGCGGGCGCCGAACGGCTTGACGGCACCTGGCTGGTGGTCGTTCCCGAGGGCGCGCCGCAAGAGGACTGGCTCGACCCGCTGACGGACCGTGCCGTGCGCCTGGAGGTGGGTGCGGCCGACACGGACCGGGCGGTGCTGGCGGCCCGGCTCGCCGAGTACGCCGCCGAGCCCTGGGCCGGTGTGCTGTCTCTGACGGGTCTCGACGAAACACCGCTCGCCGCGTTCCCCGAGGTGACCACGGGGCTGGCGCTGACCACCACCCTGGTACAGGCGCTCGGGGACGCCGGTGTCGAAGCGCCTCTGTGGTGTGTCACGCGCGGCGCCGTGTCCGCCGGATCCTGGGACAGGATCGGCAGTCCCTCGCAGGCCGCCATCTGGGGCCTGGGCCGGGTCGCGGCGCTGGAGCTGCCCACCCGGTGGGGCGGGCTGGTCGATCTGCCCGCGACCGTCGACAGCCGGGTGCTGGCGCGGCTCCGGGGGGTGCTGGCCGGGATCGATGAGGACGAGACGGCCATCCGCGCGTCGGGCACCTTCGGGCGTCGGCTGGTCCGTCCCGTCCCCTCCCTGTCCACGGCCGACACCTGGGAGCCGCGCGGCACCGTCCTGGTCACCGGGGGGACCGGCGGCCTGGGCGCCGAGGTGGCGCGCTGGCTGGCCGCCGACGGTGCCGAGCACCTGCTCCTGACGAGCAGGCGCGGCCCCGCGGCGCCCGGCGCGGACGAACTGGGGGCGGAGCTGCGGGCGCTCGGCGCCGACGTGTCGATCAGGGCCTGCGACATGGCCGACCGCCACGCGGTCACCGAACTGCTGGCCGGCATTCCGGAGGCGCACCCGCTGACCGCCGTCATCCATGTCGCCGGCGTCCTGGACGACGGGGTGATCGACGGGCTGACCCCGGACCGGTTCGCCGGTGTCTTCCGGGCCAAGGCGACCTCGGCGCTGCTGCTCGACGAACTGACGACGGACCATGACCTCGCGGCGTTTGTGCTGTTCTCCTCCTTCGCCGGTACGGTCAGCGGCCCCGGCCAGGCGAACTACGCCGCCGCCAACGCGGTGCTGGACGCCTTGGCACAGCGACGCCGCGAGCGCGGGCTGCCCGGTGTCTCGGTCGCCTGGGGACCGTGGGCCGATGCCGGTATGGCCGCCGACGAGCGGATCGCCGAGCGGGTACGACGAGGCGGTGTGACGCCGATGGCGCCCGGCCCGGCGCTGCGGACCCTGCGACGGGTGCTGGAGCTGCGGGACCGCGCGGTGACCGTGGCGGACGTGGACTGGGCGAAGTTCGCCGCCGGGCTCTCCGGCGCCCGGCCGCACGCGCTGCTCAGCGAGCTTCCCGAGGCGCGACACGGGGCGGTGGACGCCGCAGCGCCCCAGATCGCCGGTCTGCTGCGGGACCGTCTCGCCCCGCTGACCGATGTCGAGCGTGAGCGTGCGCTGATCGACCTTGTCCGTACCCAGGTCGCCGCCGTTCTCGGACACGGGGATCCCGGGCTGATCGAACCCGACCGGCCCTTCCAGGACTTCGGCTTCGACTCGCTGACCTCGGTGGAGTTCCGTAACCGGCTGGGGCAGGCCGCGGCCTTGACCCTGCCCGCCACCGTGGTCTTCGACCATCCGACCCCGGCCGTCCTCGCCCGCCATCTGCTGGCCGAGCTGTTCGGCGCAGAAGAGGCGCTCGGACACGCCACGCCCGCACTGACGCGCGCGACGGCCCGGAGCGGCGACGATCCCGTGGTCATCGTCGGGATGGCGTGCCGCTTCCCCGGTGGTGTCTCGTCCCCGGCGGAGCTGTGGGAGATGCTGGTCGCGGGCCGCGACGGCATCTCCGAATTCCCCGAGGACCGCGGCTGGGCCGTGGACACCTTCTACGACCCCGACCCGGACCGTGCCGGCAAGAGCTACACCCGCTACGGCGGATTCCTCGACGGCGCCACCGCGTTCGACTCCGACTTCTTCGGGATCTCACCCCGGGAGGCGCTGGCGATGGATCCCCAGCAGCGGCTGCTGCTGGAGACCACGTGGGAGGCGTGCGAGTCGGCGGGCATCGACCCCGGGTCGCTTCGCGGCGGCCGCGGTGGTGTGTTCGTCGGCGGTATCTCCCAGGGCTACCTCGACCTGCTGGTCCGGTCGGGCGAGGATGTGGAGGGGCACGCCGGCACCGGCAACACATCGAGTGTGATGTCCGGCAGGCTCTCCTACGCCTTCGGTCTGGAAGGCCCCGCCATCACCATCGACACGGCGTGTTCGTCGTCGCTGGTGGCGCTGCATCTGGCCGCTCAGGCGCTGGAGTCCGGCGAGTGCGACATCGCACTGGTCGGCGGTGTGACGGTGCTGTCGTCCCCGGGCATCTTCGTGGAGTTCAGCCGGCAGCGCGGGCTGTCGGCCGACGGCCGGTGCAGGGCCTTCGCCGACGGCGCCGACGGCACCGGCTGGTCGGAGGGTGTCGGCATGCTGGTGGTGGAGCGCTTGTCGGAGGCGCGCCGTCTTGGCCATGAGGTGCTCGCCGTGGTCCGTGGCAGCGCGGTCAATCAGGACGGTGCGTCGAACGGTCTGACGGCGCCGAACGGTCCGTCGCAGCAGCGGGTGATCCGGCAGGCGCTGGCGAGCGCCGGTCTGTCGGCCGCCGATGTCGACGCGGTGGAGGCGCACGGTACGGGGACGACACTGGGTGACCCGATCGAGGCCCAGGCGCTGCTGGCGACCTACGGCCAGGACCGCCCGGCCGAACGGCCGCTGCTGCTCGGCTCGGTGAAGTCGAACATCGGCCACACCCAGGCCGCCGCCGGGGTCGCCGGCATCATCAAAATGGTGCTGGCGATGCGCCACGGAATCGTGCCCAGGACCCTGCATGTGGACGGCCCGTCCTCACGGGTCGACTGGGACAGCGGTGCGGTTTCGCTGCTGACGGAGGCCACCGACTGGCCGGAGACCGACCGGCCCCGCCGCGCCGGGGTGTCCTCGTTCGGCATCAGCGGGACCAACGCGCACACCATCCTTGAACAGGCGCCCGCGACGACCGGGAACGACACGGAAAAGGCACGGCCCGGCGGCGCACCCTGGGCGCCCTGGCTGCTGTCGGGCAAGACCCCGCAGGCGCTGCGTGACCAGGCGGCGCGCCTTCTCTCCCACATACAGCCGCACCTCGACGCCCCCGACCAGGACCAGGCGCGGGACCTCACGGCGGACCTCGGCTACTCACTGGCGACCTCGCGCGCGGCTCTTCCGCACCGCGCCGCCGTGACCGGACCCGGCCTGGCGGCCCGTACGGCCGGACTGCGCGCCCTGGCCGCGGGACAGGGCGGTACGAGCACCGCGCGCACCGATCCCGCGGTGGCGTTCCTGTTCTCCGGACAGGGCAGCCAGCGCGCCGGAATGGGCCGCGAACTGTACGACAGGTTCCCGGTGTTCGCCGACGCCCTGGACGAGGTGTTCGCCGCGCTGGACGGCGCGTTCGACCGGCCACTCCGCGACCTGGTGTTCGCCGCCGATTCGAGTGCCGACGCCGCACTGCTGAACGCGACGGGCTACGCGCAGCCCGCGCTGTTCGCCGTCGAGGTCGCCCTGTTCCGGCTGTTCACCTCCTGGGGAATCCGACCGGATCACCTCCTCGGACACTCGGTCGGCGAACTGGCGGCGGCCCATGTGGCCGGAGTGCTCTCGCTCCGGGACGCCTGCGCGCTGGTGACCGCCCGGGGCCGGCTCATGCAGGCGTTGCCGCCCGGCGGCGCCATGGTGTCGCTGGCCGCCACCGAGGAAGAGGTCGCCGCGCTGCTGGACGAGCGGGTGTCCGTCGCCGCGGTCAACGGGCCCTCCTCCGTGGTCGTCTCGGGCGACGCCGACGCCGTCTTCGCCGTCGCGCGGCACTTCGAGGCGGCCGGCCGGGACGTCCGACGTCTCCGGGTCAGCCATGCCTTCCACTCGCCGCTGATGGAGCCGATGCTGGCGGAGTTCGCGAAGGTCGCGGCCTCGCTCTCCTACACGGAGCCCACCATCCCCGTCGTCTCGGGGGTCACCGGCCGGCAGGCGAGCGCGGCGGAGCTGTGCTCCCCGGACTACTGGGTACGCCAGGTGCGCGAGGCCGTCCGCTTCGGTGACGGCGTGGACACACTCGCCGGACTGGGCGTGACCGTCGCGCTGGAATGCGGCCCGGACGCCGTCCTCGCCACACTCGCCCAGGAGCGCCTCGACGCCGTACCCGCGCTGCGCAGGGACCGCGGCGAGGCGGAGGCCGCCGGTACGGCCGCCGCGCTGCTCCATGTGCACGGCGTACCGGTCGACTGGGCCGAGGTCTTCGCCGGCAGCGGTGCCCGCCGGGTGGAGCTGCCGCTGTATGCCTTCCAGCACCAGCGGTACTGGCCGGCGACGCCCGTCTTCACCAACACCACGACCGACGCGAACAGCGCCAACAGCGCGGCCGGCGTTGTCGACACCCGCTTCTGGGCGGCCGTGGAACGCGAGGACCTCGAATCCCTGGCGCGGACCCTGGTCGTCGACGACAGCGCGCGCTCCTCGCTGGGCGAGGTGCTTCCGGCGCTGTCCTCCTGGCGCCGTCAGAGCCGAGCGCTGTCCGCCGTGGACGGCCTGCGGTACCGGATCACCTGGCGGCCGATGACCGGCGCCACCTCCGGCGCCGCGCTGCCCGGGACCTGGCTCGTGCTGATCCCCGCCCACGCGGAGACCGCCGGCCTCACCGACGATCTCCTCACCGGCCTCACCTCGCTCGATGCGAGGACCGTCGTACTGCGCGTCGCCCCCGGCACCGACCGTGCCGCCCTCGCCGAACTGATAGGGGGCCTCGACACCGAACTCACCGGCGTCCTCTCCCTGCTGGCCCTGGACGAGACGCCGCACCCCGCGCATCCGGCCCTTCCGGGCTCCACCGCGGACACACTCGCTCTGCTGCAGGCGCTGGACACGCTGAAGCTCACCGCGCGCCTGTGGGTCGCGACCCGGGGCGCCGTCTCCGTGGGCCGCGCCGACCCGGCGCCCAGCGGACACCAGGCCCAGATATGGGGTCTCGGCCGGGTCGCCGCTCTGGAGTTCCCCGGGAGCTGGGGAGGTCTGGTCGACCTGCCCGAGACGCTGGACCATCGCGGTGTCGCACGGCTCGCCGCGCTGCTCACCGGCCAGGACGGTGAGGACCAGGCGGCGGTACGCGCCTCCGGCGTCTTCGTCCGCCGCCTGGTGCGGGCGGAGAGCGCCGCACCGGCCGAACCATGGACACCGCGGGGCACGGTCCTGATCACCGGAGGCACCGGTGCCCTGGGCGCGGAGGTCGCCCGCTGGCTGGCGCGGGAAGGCGCCGCACATCTGGTGCTGACCAGCAGGCGAGGGCTCGACGCGCCCGGCGCGGCCGAGTTGCGGGACGAACTGGCCGCCTCCGGCGTCCGGGTCACCGTCGCCGCCTGCGATGTGACGGACCGTCAGGCGCTCGCCGCGCTGCTGGCCGAGATCCAGCCGCTGACCGCCGTGGTCCACGCGGCGGGAGTGGCCGACGCGGGCCCGCTCGCCGACACCACCGCCGGCGAGCTGGCCCATGTTCTCGCGGCCAAGGCGGACGGCGCCGGGCACCTGGACGACCTGCTCGCCGACCATCCGCTCGACGCGTTCGTCGTGTTCGCCTCGATCGCGGGCGTCTGGGGCAGCGGCGGCCAGGCCGCCTACGCGGCCGGCAACGCGCATCTGGACGCCCTCGTCCAGCGGCGCCGCGCCCGCGGCCTGACCGGCACATCCGTCTCCTGGGGGCCCTGGGCCGGTTCCGGTATGGCCACCGTCGACGACGCGCAGGACCAGCTCCGCCGCCGGGGCCTCACCGCGCTCCCGCCGGACACGGCCATCACCGCGCTGCGCCAGGCACTGGCCGCCGACGAGACGCTGCTGACGGTCGCCGATGTGGCCTGGGACCGATTCGCCGAGATCTTCACGCTCGGCAGGCCCAGTCCCCTGCTGAGCGAGATCGCCGAGGCGCGCCCGGCGCGGGCCGATACCGGCGCTGCCGACGACGGCGCGTTCGAGCGCCGGCTCGCCGGCCTCTCGGCGGCCGAACAGGACCGCCTGCTGCTGGACCTCGTACGCGGCCAGGCTGCCAGGGCGCTGGGCCATGGCTCGGCGCACGGCATCGAGCCGGAACGCGCCTTCAGGGAGCTGGGTTTCGACTCGCTGACCGCCGTGGAGTTCCGCAATGGCCTGATGGCCGAAACGGGTGTCCGGCTGCCCGTCACGGCCGTCTTCGACCACCCGACCTCGCGGATACTCGCCACCCACCTCCGCACGGAGATCCTGGGGGACAGGACCGAGGACGGAACGGAAGCGCCCGGGGCGAGCCGGACGCCCGCCGACGACGACCCGATCGCGATCGTCGCCATGGGCTGCCGCCTGCCGGGCGGCGTACGGTCCCCCGAGGACCTGTGGCGGCTGGTCATGGACGGCGACGACGCGATCTCGCCGTTTCCCACCGACCGTGGCTGGGACATCGAAGGTCTGTACGACCCGGATCCGGACCGGGCCGGGAAGAGCTACGCCCGCGAGGGCGGATTCCTGGACGACGCGGACCAGTTCGACGCCTCCTTCTTCGACATCAGCCCGCGTGAGGCCCTCGCCATGGATCCCCAGCAGCGGCTGCTGCTGGAGACGGCGTGGGAGGTCTTCGAGCGGGCCGGTATCGATCCCGCCTCCGTGCGGGGCAGCCGGGCCGGTGTCTTCGTGGGCGCGGGATCATCCGGCTACGGAGCGGGGCTGCGAAGCGTCCCGGCGGAGCTGGAGGGCCTGCTGCTGACCGGCGCCTCGGGCAGTGTGATCTCCGGACGGCTGGCCTACTGGTTCGGACTCGAAGGCCCGGCGATGACGGTCGACACGGCGTGCTCGTCCTCGCTGGTGGCACTGCATCTGGCGACACAGGCGCTGCGCCAGGGAGAGTGCTCCCTCGCCCTGGTCGGCGGAGTCACGGTCATCGGCAGTCCGGCGGCGTTCGTCGAGTTCAGCAGGCAGCGCGGACTCTCCCCGGACGGCCGGTGCAAGTCCTTCGCCGCGGGTGCCGACGGCACCGGCTGGTCCGAGGGAGCGGGCATGCTGCTGGTGGAGCGGTTGTCCGACGCCCGCCGCAACGGTCATCCGGTACTCGCCCTGGTGCGCGGCAGCGCGGTGAACTCCGACGGTGCGTCGAACGGTCTGACGGCGCCGAATGGTCCGTCGCAGCAGAGGGTGATCCGGCAGGCGCTGGCGAGCGCCGGTCTGTCGGCCGCCGATGTCGACGCGGTCGAGGCGCACGGTACGGGGACGACACTGGGTGACCCGATCGAGGCGCAGGCGCTGCTGGCGACCTACGGTCAGGACCGGGAGGAGCCGTTGTGGCTCGGTTCGGTGAAGTCGAACATCGGGCACACGCAGGCCGCCGCCGGGGTGGCCGGTGTGATCAAGATGGTGATGGCACTCCGCAACGGTGTGCTGCCCCGGACGCTGCACATCGACGAACCGTCACCGCACGTGGACTGGTCGAACGGGAACGTCAGCCTGCTCGCCGAGCAGACCCCCTGGCCCGAGGCCGGCAGGCCGCGGCGCGCGGCGGTGTCCGCGTTCGGTGTGAGTGGTACCAACGCGCACACGATCCTCGAACAGGCCGAGAACCAGCCGGCCGCTATCTCCGAAGCGCCCCCCGCGCAGGGCGTGTTCGAGCAGGGAATGCCCTGGGTGCTGTCGGCCCGCACGGCGGAGGCGCTGCGCGCCCAGGCCGCGCGCCTGTGGTCCCACGTCCAGCGGGACCCGGCGGCCGACCCCGCGTACGCGCTGGCCACCGGCCGGGCGACGATGGAGCACCGCGCGGTGGTGCCGGCCGCCGACCGCGAAGGAATGCTGAGCGGACTCGCGGCCCTGGCCGCGGGTGAGCAGGCACCGGGCCTGGTCCAGGGCCGGGCGGCGGGCGGCACGGCCTACCTGTTCTCCGGGCAGGGCAGTCAACGGGCCGGCATGGGAGCTGGGCTGTATGCCCGCTTCCCGGTCTTCGCGGACGCCGTCGACGCCGTGTGCGCGCGGTTCGACCTTGAGCGGCCGCTGCGCGAGGTGCTGTTCGCGGAGTCCGGTCCGCTGGACCGTACCGAGTACACCCAGCCGGCGCTGTTCACACTGGAAGTGGCGCTGTTCCGGCTCCTCGAATCATGGGGAGCCGCGCCGGACTTCGTGGCGGGTCATTCGATCGGTGAGATCGCCGCCGCACATGTGGCGGGTGTGCTGTCGCTTGAGGACGCGTGCGCCCTGGTGTCGGCGCGCGGACGGCTGATGCAGGCGCTGCCGCCCGGTGGCGTGATGGTGGCCATACGGGCGGCGGAGGCGGATGTGCTGCCGCTGCCGGACGGTGTCTCGCTGGCGGCGGTGAACGGTCCGGCGTCGGTGGTGGTCGCCGGGACCGAGGAGGCGGTCGCTCAGGTGGGAAGCGCCTGGCAGACGCGGAAGCTGCGCGTCGGCCATGCCTTCCATTCGTCACTGATGGATCCGATGCTGGACGAGTTCCGGCAGGTCGTCGCGGGGTTGTCCTACGGCCGTCCGTCGATCGCGGCGGTCTCGACCGTGACCGGGGCGCCCGTGACCGACGAGTGGAGCGACCCGGAGTACTGGGTGCGGCACGCACGGGAGACCGTACGGTTCGCCGACGCTGTCCGCGCGCTCGCCGACGCGGACGTCACCACCTTTGTGGAGATCGGTCCGGACGGCACCCTGTCCGCCATGACCCAGGACATCGTCGACGGCGCCACCACGATTCCCCTGCTCCGCAAGGACCGGGACGAGGAGGACACCGCCCGCACCGCCCTGGCCCGCACATGGATCTCAGGGGCGGCATCCGGCTGGACCGCGCTGTTCCACGGGGAGCGGGCCGAGCTGCCCACCTACGCCTTCCAGCGCCGGCGTTTCTGGCTCGACCACGAGGACGCGGCCGAGCCCATGGGTTCGGCCGACGCGGAGTTCTGGGCCGCGGTGGACCGAGGCGACACCACATCGCTTACCTCCCTCCTCGGATCCGGGGACGGCGACGACACCGCCTCGCTCGGCGCCGTGGTGCCCCTGCTGTCCGCCTGGCGGAAGCAGAGCCGCACCGAGTCCGTGCTGGACGGCTGGCGGCACCAGGTCACCTGGAAGCCGCTGACCGACTCCGTCGCCGGTGTGCCCTCCGGCCGCTGGCTGATCGTGGTGCCGGAAGGACACGAGCAGCCCTGGACCGACGGGCTCGGAGCCGGGACCGTACGGCTGAGCGTCGGCGTGACCGACGCCGACCGGAAGACGCTCGCCGCGCGGGTCCGCGATCTCGTCGCGGACGGCGTCGCCGGCATCCTCTCCTTCACGGCCCTGGCCGAAGGGCCTCACCCCGAACACCCGCACCTCACCATGGGTCTGGCCCTGACCACCGCGCTGGTGCAGGCCCTCGGCGACGCCGACATACCGGCGCCGCTGTGGTGCGCCACGCGGGGCGCCGTCTCGGTGGGCCGCGCGGACCGGATCGCGAGCCCGGCGCAGGCGGGTGTCTGGGGTTTCGGCCGCTCCGCCGCGCTGGAACGTCCCGGCCGCTGGGGAGGTCTGATCGATCTGCCCGAGACGGTCGACGCCCGCGCGGTGTCCCGGATCGCCGGGGTCCTGGCGAGCGGCGGCGGCGAGGACCAGGTCGCCGTGCGCGCCTCCGGGGTGTTCGGCCGCAGGCTGAGCAGGACGAGCACGGCCGTCGCCGGGCCGGACGCCACGTCCGCGCTGCCCGATGACGGCACCGTCCTGGTGACCGGCGGTACCGGCGGACTGGGCGCGGAGGTGGCGCGCTGGCTCGCCGGCGCCGGGGTGCCGCACCTGCTGCTGACCAGCCGCGGTGGGCTCGGATCGCCCGGCGCGCGAGCACTGCGCGACGAACTCGTCGCACGCGGCGCCCGGGTCACGATCGCCGCCTGCGACGTCGCCGACCGCGCCGCCCTCGCCGCCGTACTCGACACGCTGCCCGACGGCCTGCCCCTGACCGGTGTCGTACACGCCGCCGGTGTCACCGGTTCGGCCACGCTGGACCAGACCGGTCCGGCCGAGCTGGCGGATCTGCTGGCCGCCAAGGTGACCGGCGCGCTGAACCTCGAAGCGCTGCTGGAGGAACGGCCACCGGTCGGGATGTTCGTGACATTCACCTCCATCGCCGGAATCTGGGGCAGCGGCGGGCAGGTGGGCTACTCCGCGGCGAACGCGATCGTCGACGCCATCGTCCAGCGCCGCCGCGAACGCGGCCTGCCGGGCACCTCGGTCGCGTGGGGTCCCTGGGCCGGCGCCGGAATGGCGGTCAAGGACGGCACCGCCGAACAACTGTCCCGCCGCGGACTCGGCGCGCTGCCGCCGGAGTTGGCGATACGCGCCCTGAAGCGCAGCATCGATCACGGCGAAGGTCTTGTCACGGTCGCCGATGTCGACTGGGCACGGTTCGCGCCGCTCTTCACCTCGGGACGGCCCAGCGCTCTCCTCGGCGACCTCGACGAGGTACGGCAGGCGCTGGCGGAACAGGACAACCGCCCTGTCGGCCAGGAGGCCGGGGCCGCTCTGCGGGAGCGGCTGGCGAACTCGGCCGAGTCCGAACGCCGCCGTGTGATCACCGATCTGGTACGCGCGGAAGTGGCCGCCGTACTCGGGCACGACGGAGTGGACGAGATCGGCGCCAGGCGTTCCTTCGGTGAGCTGGGCTTCGATTCCCTGACCGCCGTGGAACTGCGGAACCGGCTGGCGGCGGAATCCGGGATCCGGCTTCCCGCGGTCTCCATCTTCGACTACCCGACCCCCGCGAGCCTCGCCGCGCACCTTCTGGAGAGCCTGCTCCCGGACACCCCGGGAGAATCCGCCCCGGTGCCCGTACTCGCCGAACTGGCCCGCCTCGAAGACGCCTTCCGGGCCGCCGCGCCCGACGACGAGGCGCGGCAGGCTCTCGCGGTACGGCTGCGCAAACTCCTCGGCGACGTCGACGGCACGGCCACCGCGACGGCCGGCGAGAGCGTCGACGATCCGCTGGAGGACGCCACCGACGACGAACTCTTCGCGATCCTCGACGAGTGAGCCCCCCGGCAGCGGCACACCCGCACCCCTGACCCCCTCTCGAAACCAACGGCAAGGCAGAGAACTCATGGCGGACGAAGCGAAGCTGCGCGGCTATCTGAAGAAGGCGACGAACGATCTTCTTCAGGCACGCGGCCGACTACGGGAATTCGAAGAGGGCCGGCAGGAGCCGATCGCGATCGTCGGCATGGCC
This sequence comes from Streptomyces sp. NPDC006923, assembly GCF_040635655.1. Classification (NCBI taxonomy): domain Bacteria; kingdom Bacillati; phylum Actinomycetota; class Actinomycetes; order Kitasatosporales; family Streptomycetaceae; genus Streptomyces; species Streptomyces sp. NPDC006923. The sequence continues at coordinate 6,641 of NZ_JBEYIF010000025.1, read as the reverse complement.
TGCCGCTTCCCGGGCGGGGTTTCGTCCCCCGACGAGCTGTGGGACCTGGTCTCCTCGGGCGGGGACGGCATCTCGGACTTTCCGAAGGACCGGGGCTGGGACGTCGAATCCCTCTACGACCCCGACCCCGAGCACGCCAATACGACCTACACCCGGCAGGGCGGATTCCTGCACGACGCGGCGGAGTTCGACCCGGGGCTCTTCGGGATCTCGCCGCGCGAGGCGCTCGCCATGGACCCGCAGCAGCGGCTGCTGCTGGAGACCTCCTGGGAGGCCCTGGAACACGCGGGCATGGACCCGCTGTCCCTGGCCGGCACGCGCAGTGGTGTCTTCGTCGGCGCGGGCCACCAGGGCTACGCCGAGAGCATGGGCCGGGCCGTCGAGGACCTTCAGGGCCATCTCATGACGGGCAACTCCGCCAGTGTCATGTCGGGCCGGCTCGCCTACACATACGGTCTCGAAGGCCCTGCGGTCACCATCGACACGGCGTGCTCCTCGTCGCTGGTGGCGCTGCACCTCGCGATGCACGCGCTGCGCCTGGGGGAGTGCTCCCTGGCCCTCGCCGGCGGTGTCTCGGTCATGGCGACCCCGGTGACCTTCCTGGAGTTCAGCAGGCAGCGCGGTCTCTCCGCCGACGGCCGGTGCAAGTCGTTCGCCGAGGCCGCCGACGGCACGGGCTGGTCCGAGGGCGTCGGCATGCTCGTCGTCGAGCGGCTGTCCGACGCACAGCGGCTGGGCCACCGGGTGCTGGCCGTCGTACGCGGCTCCGCCGTCAATCAGGACGGTGCCTCCAGCAGCCTCACCACTCCCAATGGCCCCTCGCAGCAGCGGGTGATCCGGCAGGCGCTGCTCGCGGCCGGACTCACCACCGCCGATGTCGACGTGGTGGAGGCGCACGGCACCGGCACCACACTCGGTGACCCGATCGAGGCGCAGGCGCTTCTCGCGACCTACGGCCAGGACCGGGAGCAACCGCTCTGGCTCGGTTCCGTCAAGTCGAACATCGGGCACACCCAGGCGGCCGCCGGAGTCGCCGGTGTGATCAAGATGGTCAAGGCCCTGGAGCACGAGGAACTGCCGAGGACCCTGCATGTCGACCGGCCCTCACCGCAGGTCGACTGGTCGCGGGGCGCGGTCTCGCTGCTGACGGAATCCGTCGCCTGGCCGCGCGGCGACCGCCCGCGCCGGGCCGGTGTCTCCTCGTTCGGCATCAGCGGCACCAACGCGCACGTCCTGATCGAGCAGGCCCCGCCGGTGGCCCAGGACCCCGCTCCCGCCACCGGCACGGACGAGCCGGGCGTCCTGCCGTGGCTCCTCTCCGGCAAGACCCGCGCGGCCCTGCGCGCGCAGGCGGAGCGGCTGCTCTCGTACGTCCAGGAGCACCCCGCGCCCGGCACCGCCGACATCGGCCGCTCCCTGGCGCTGAGCCGCGCGGCCCTGGACCACCGAGCCGTGGTGCTCGGCGCCGGACGCGACCAGCTCGTCGACGGCCTGCGCGCCGTCGCGCGCGGCGAGAGCCCGGTGGAGGGCGTCGTCCGCACCGAGCCGGTGACGGCCTTCCTCTTCTCCGGCCAGGGCGCCCAGCGCCCCGGCGCCGGCCAGGACCTCTACGCCCGTTACCCCGTTTTCGCCGACGCGCTGGACGCGACGCTCGCCCATTTCGAACTGGGCCTCGACCACTCCTTGCGCGACCTCATGTTCGCCGAACCGGGCTCGCCGGAAGCGGCGTTGCTCGACCGTACCGACTACACCCAGCCCGCGCTGTTCGCGCTCGAAGTCGCGCTGTACCGGCTCGTCGAGTCCTGGGGCGTACGGCCCGACTACCTCGCCGGACACTCGATCGGCGAGCTCGCGGCCGCCCATGTCGCCGGAGTCCTCTCCCTCGCCGACGCGTGCCGGGTCGTCCTCGCCCGCGGCCGGCTGATGCGTACCCTCACCGCCGAAGGCGCCATGCTGGCCGTGCGGGCCACCGAGGCCGAGGTCACCCCGCACCTCACCGGCGAGGTCTCCGTCGCCGCCGTCAACGGCCCCGCCTCGGTCGTCGTCTCCGGCGCCGTGGACGCCGTACGAGCCGTCGAGGAGCGGCTCACCGCCGCCGGGACGAAGACCCAGCGCCTGCGGGTGAGCCATGCCTTCCACTCGCCGCTGATGGACCCCATGCTCGGCGAATTCGAACGCGTCCTCGCCGAGGTGTCCTTCGCGCCCGCCGCCATTCCCGTGGTCTCGACCCTCACCGGCGAGGCGGTGACCGCCGGCCGGCTCTCCTCCGCCGGCTACTGGGTACGCCAGGTCCGCGAGGCCGTACGGTTCGCCGACGCCGTGGGCACCCTGCGCGCCGCGGGCGTCACCGCCTACCTCGAACTCGGCCCCGACGGTGTGCTGTCGGCGATGGCGCAGGACAGCCTCGCTCCGGACGCCGCCACACTCACCGTCCCGGCCCTGCGACCGGACCGCGACGACGACACCTCGGTGATGACCGCGCTCGCCCGCCTCCATGTGCACGGCGTGACGGTCGGCTGGGACCAGGTCTTCGACGGGCGCGGCGGGCGCCGCGTCGAGCTGCCGACCTATGCCTTCCAGCGGGAGCACTACTGGCCCAGGACCACCTGGGGCGCGGGCGACGCCGCGACGCTCGGACTGAGCCTCGCCGGGCACCCGCTGCTCGGCGCCGGAGTGGAACTGCCCGAATCGGGCGGTCACTTGTTCACCAGCCGGCTGTCGGGCGGCTCACACCCCTGGCTCGCCGACCACACCATCGCGGGCGAGGTCCTCCTGCCGGGCACGGCCTTCCTCGAACTCGCCGTACGCGCCGGGGACGAGGTGGGCTGCGGCCGGGTCGAGGAACTCACCCTGGAGGCACCGCTCGTCCTCCCCGACCGGGGCGCCGTCAGGCTTCAGGTGGTGGTCGGCGCGGCGGACGGCACGGGGCACCGTACGGTCTCGGTGTACTCACACCTCGAAGGAACGTCGGAGGGCCCCTGGACCCGGCACGCGAGCGGAGTACTGAGCGCGGCGGCACCGGCCGCGCAGACCGGCCTTACGCAGTGGCCACCGGCCGGAGCGGAGGCCGTCGCTCTCGACGGACTCTACGAGGGCCTGGCCGAGGCCGGGTTCGCCTACGGCCCGGTCTTCCGCGCGCTGCGAGCCGTCTGGCGGCGCGACGACGAGGTCTTCGCCGAAGTGACGCTGGACGAGGGGAACGACGCCACGGCGTACGGCCTCCACCCGGCGGTGCTCGACGCGGCGCTGCACGCGACCACATTCCTGGGCACCGCCACGCCCGGCCGGGTGCCGTTCGCGTGGCGCGGTGTGTCCCTGCACGCCTCAGGCGCCTCCGCCGTACGCGTACGGCTGGTGAACACCGGTACGGACGCCGTCTCCGTGACACTCTTCGACGCCGGGGGCGGCGCCGTGGCGACGGCGGACTCCCTGGTGCTGCGCCCCGTGTCCGCACTGGCCCTCGACCCGGCCGCCACGGCCCGGCGCGACGCGCTGTTCCGGGTCGACTGGGTGCCCTTCTCCGGCACCCGCGCCCCGAGCGAACCGGTGACGCTCGGCGCCGGCGGACTCACGGAACTGGACTCCGTTCCCCCGGCCGTGCTGGTGCGGACGCCGACGACCGGTTCCGTACGCGAGGTGACCGCCGGGATCCTGGCGGTGCTCAGGGACTGGCTCGCGGACGCGCGCTTCGAGGACTCACGTCTTGTCGTCGTCACCCGCGACGCCGCGACCGACATGGCACAGGGCGCCGTATGGGGTCTGGTGCGCTCCGCCCAGTCGGAACACCCGGGCCGGTTCGTCCTGGCCGATGTGGACGACGATCCCCGGTCCATGGCGGCGCTGGCCGACGTCACCGGCTCCGGCGAGCCACAGATGTCGGTACGCGCTGGTGAGGTCCGCATCGCGCGGCTGGCGCGGCTTGCCGTCCCGCAGGCCGGAAAGCCGTGGGAAGCGGACGGAACGGTCCTGATCACCGGTGGCACGGGTGGCCTCGGCGCACTGCTGGCGCGCCACCTCGTCACCGAGCGCGGAGTGCGTGACCTGCTGCTGGTGAGCCGGAGGGGAGCCGACGCCGAGGGCGCGGCCGAACTGGTCGGCGAACTGACGGCGTCCGGCGCCGACGTACAGGTGGCCGCGTGTGACGTGGCCGACCGCGACGCGCTGGCCGAGGTGCTGGCGTCGATCTCCACGGAGCGCCCGCTTCGGGCGGTGATCCACGCCGCCGGTGTGGTCGACGACGGTGTGATCGACGCGTTGACGCCGGAGCGGCTGGACACCGTGCTGCGGCCCAAGGCGGACGCGGCGTGGCACCTGCACGAGCTGACGCGGGACCTGGACCTGACGGCCTTTGTGATGTTCTCGTCGGTGGCCGGCATCCTCGGCACCCCGGGGCAGGGCAACTACGCCGCCGCGAACGGCGCCCTGGACGCGCTGGCCGGGCACCGGAGGGGACTCGGGCTGCCGGGACTCGCGCTGGCATGGGGTCCCTGGGTACTGGAGGACACGGCCCGGCGCGGTATGACGGCGGACCTTGAGGCGTCCGACGTGGAGCGGATGACACGGGTCGGGATGCCGCCCTTCTCCGCCGAACAGGGCCTCACGCTCTTCGGCGCGATGCTGGACGCGTCCTCCGACGAGCCCGCCACCGGGCTCCGCGACGCCGTCGTGGTGCCGGTGCGGCTGGAGACGGAGCGGATACGCGGCGCCGGTGACGCGATCGCACCGATGCTGCGCGGCCTGGTGCGCGGGCCGGCCAGACGTACCGCCGTGAGCGGGACGACCGTGGTCCTGGCCGACCGGTTGGCGGGGTTGGGGGAGGGTGAGCGGGAGTCGGTGGTGTTGGAGTTGGTGCGTGGTCAGGTGGCGGGGGTGTTGGGGTTTGCTGATGTGTCGGGTGTGGAGGTGGATCGGGCTTTTGGGGATGTGGGTTTTGATTCGTTGACGGCGGTGGAGTTGCGGAATCGGTTGAGTGCGGAGACGGGTCTGCGGTTGCCGGCGACGTTGATTTTTGATTATCCGACGCCGTTGTTGTTGGCGGGGTTTGTGTTGTCGGAGTTGGTGGGGGGTGTGGGTGGTGTGGTGCCGGTGCGTTCGGTGGTGCCGGGTTCGGTGTCGGATGATCCGGTGGTGATTGTGGGGATGGCGTGTCGTTATCCGGGGGGTGTGGCGTCGCCGGATGATTTGTGGGATTTGGTGGCGGGTGGTGGGGATGGTATTTCTGGTTTTCCGGTGGATCGTGGCTGGGATCTGGAGAACCTGTACGACCCGGATCCGGATCATTCGGGGACGTCGTATACGCGGGAGGGTGGGTTCCTGCATGAGGCGGCGGAGTTCGATCCGGGGTTTTTTGGTATTTCGCCGCGTGAGGCTTTGGCGATGGATCCGCAGCAGCGTTTGTTGTTGGAGGCGTCGTGGGAGGCGTTTGAGGGGGCGGGGATTGATCCTGTGTCGGTGAGGGGCCGTGCGGGTGGGGTTTTTGTGGGGGTGATGTATCACGATTATGCGTCGTCGCCGTTGGTGCGTTTTCCGGGGGATGTGGAGGGTTATCTGGGGACGGGTAATGCGGGGAGTGTGGTGTCGGGTCGGCTGGCGTATACGTTTGGGCTGGAGGGGCCGGCGGTGACGGTGGATACGGCGTGTTCGTCGTCGTTGGTGGCTTTGCATCTTGCGGTGCAGGCGTTGCGGTCGGGTGAGTGTGATGTGGCGTTGGTGGGTGGGGTGACGGTGATGTCGACGCCGGCGACGTTTGTGGATTTCAGTCGTCAGCGTGGGTTGTCGGCGGATGGCCGGTGTAAGTCGTTCGCGGAGGCGGCGGACGGTACGGGCTGGTCCGAGGGTGTGGGGATGCTGGTGGTGGAGCGTTTGTCGGAGGCTCGTCGGTTGGGTCATGAGGTGTTGGCGGTGGTGCGGGGTACGGCGGTGAATCAGGATGGTGCGTCGAATGGTCTGACGGCGCCGAATGGTCCGTCGCAGCAGCGGGTGATCCGGCAGGCGTTGGCGTCGGCCGGTCTGGCTCCGGCTGAGGTGGATGCGGTGGAGGCGCATGGCACGGGTACGACGTTGGGTGACCCGATCGAGGCGCAGGCGCTGCTGGCGACCTATGGGCAGGAGCGGCCGGAGGAGCGGCCGTTGCTGCTCGGGTCGATCAAGTCGAACATCGGTCATACGCAGGCCGCTGCGGGTGTGGCCGGTGTGATCAAGATGGTGATGGCGCTCCGTAACGGTGTGCTGCCGCAGACGCTGCATGTGGATGAGCCGTCGTCCCATGTCGATTGGGAGAGCGGTGATGTCCGGCTGCTGACGGAGTCCGCTGACTGGCCCGAGGTGGGCCGTCCGCGTCGCGCCGGTGTGTCGTCGTTCGGGATCAGTGGCACCAACGCTCATGTGATCATCGAGCAGCCCGAGCCGGTCGCGGACGCGACCACGCCGGATGATGAGCCGTCGGGTGTGGTGCCGTGGGTGGTGTCGGGCAAGTCGGCGGAGGCGTTGGAGGCGCAGGCTGCCCGTCTGTTGGCGGTTGAGGGTCGTCCGGTGGATGTGGGCTTTTCGCTGGCTGTGACCCGTTCGGTGTTTGAGCATCGTGCGGTGGTGGTCGGAAACCGGGCTGATCTGGTTGCGGGATTGAACGCGCTTACTGAGCA
>NZ_JBEYIF010000024.1:0-67275 GCF_040635655.1 Streptomyces sp. NPDC006923 | reverse complement strand
GCGTCAACGTTCTGTGGGCCCTCATCCGTGACCGACGGTGCTATCAAGTCGCACCTCCAGTGATTACGGCTGCTTGACAACAGCATTAGGAAGCGCGGACCTGGACGGTGGAACTGCGATGCCAGACCGGCGGGCTCGTTCTCGTTTGCCAGCACTGTCCCCAGGACGGCCGGCGGGTCACCGCGAAGTCCGCGCGCTCGGCGGCTCTTGCTCACCTCGCCCGGCATGCCCGAGGTGACCTGAGGGCTCCTCACCTGCGGATCTGTCAGTGCCATGAACGCGGCTGCCGTTGGCACCGCCGTCACCGCGGGTGCGCGGGGCCCATCCGTCTGCTCCTGGCTTGCGAACGCGGCGGCCGTGTCTGGCGCCTCGCCGACGCCTGCGGCGCCTGCGCCGCGGCAACGGCCCAGGCCGCCGTCGTGCCCGACACCGTGCTGGCCGCACCGTTCCACCCGCCTTCCGTGCGGCCGCGCGGTCCCCGGCCCAGCCGGGGGCCGGGGGAGCGTGTCCGCGTGAGCGAGATCCTCAGCTACCTGGCCGCGGCCCTGCCCGCGGACGTGTCCGCCGGGGCGAGGCTCCTCGCCCTGCAGTGCGCCCTGCGCATGAACGCGTACCTGCACGTCGAACTCCGTGCGGGCCTGCTGCGCAGCCTTCGTATCGATCCGGTGCAGGCCTGTCGCGAGTTGGAACAGGCGGGGTGGGCAAGCATGGTGAACGGTCCCGGAGCGGCCGGGGTGGCTGCGGAGCTTCGCGACGCCACGCTGCTCGCCCAGTCACCGGCCCGCCCCGACCGGCGGCGCGCGGCCGACTGGGCGTTGCGCACCGGGTGCCCTGCCCGGATCGGTGGGGCAGAGCCGCAGCTGCGACTGTCGGGCGTCTATCTCGCGGCGCGCAGCGATCCGTCCTCGGGGGAAGGACTGAGTGAGTGCGACCGGATCATCCGTGACTGTGGCCTGCGCGATCATGGGTTCCACGGTGTGCTCAGCCATCTGACGGCGAACGGCGTTTTGGAAGGGTGGTGGATCTGCCCGGATTCAGGCGACGTGCACTGGACGCTAGCGCCGAGGCGATGACCGGCAATCCCTTGCCGACCGTGAGATGCGGGAACTGCCGGCGGGGGTGACTTGGCTCGTCAGACGTGCTGTCGGGTAAGCGGTTGCAGGTTCGAACCCTGGAACGGGATGAGCGCCTGACCGCGCCGGCGGCAGGGGGACCGATGGCGACGTGACCGACGTCGCGGCCAGACCCGAACTGGTTACGGTCACCCCAGTGTTCCGCCTTCCTCCGCTGGACCGCGCACACGAGTAGAGAAGGGTGCATGCAGGGGCTGTCGTCGGGCTCTCAGAACACAGGTCCTGTGGATACCGGTGTCCTCCGTCGTCAGGGCACCGCGTAGGTGTCGATCCCGTCGTCAGTCGTGGGCACTCTCGGCCTCGTCGTCCGGCGTCGTGGACAGTCCGGCCGCGTCGGCGAGAACTGGGTCCTCCGTGCTCTGGTCTCCAGCAGGTGTGTCCGACTCCTCGTTCGAAGTCCGGTCGCCGTCGGCGAGTGTCGGGAGGACGTATGCCTGGGCCAGCCCCGCGAGGTGGAGGGGGAGGGGGAGAGACAAGGAGGCGGCGTAGTCCGGGGCCTGGCGGAGCTGGTGCATGGCGAGGGCCAGCGCCTCAGGGGCGTCCGGCTTTTCCAGTACGGGGGCCGCGGAGTCGTCGTCTTCGTGGCAGCCAAGTACCGCGATCTCCACCAGGGTCGGGTTCCAGGCGCTGGTGCCCGCCTGCGAGGTGAGGTTGCCTGCCGCGTTGACCCGGGTGGCGAGGCGGTCGAGTGCGGGGGAGATCGCATGGGTTCCGGGGCGTTCGGTGGTGCTGTAGAAGACCCGCTCGCGCGACGAAGCCCCGTCCCCGTAACGCTGCTGTGCCCAGAAGCCAGCCGGCTGTCCGTGGGGCTTGCCCGGGTCGGCCAGCCCCCACCACTGGGCGCTCTCGCGACCGCCGCATCCGCGCACGCGTACGAGGCGCAGTTCGTCGTCCAGTCGTCCTGCCGGGGCGTGGCCGGTCTTGATCAGATCGCGTTCGGTCTGGCCGTCCTGGAGCCAGGGCCAGTGCAGTCGGCTGTTCTGAGCGTGGGTGATCAGTGCGGTGGGTTGCCCTCGGAGGGAGTGCAGCACGCGTTGGAGGAATGCCGCGGTCTCCCTGCGCTGTTGGGCGAGGTTGCTGCGCCACTGCTTGCCGGTGACCCTAGGGGCATCGGGACGTGCGTCATCGTCTGGAGTCCCGGGTTCCGTGAACGCTTCGGGGTCGATCTCCGCCTGTTTTACCAGACCGAGGAGGAACTGCGGATAGGGCACCCATTCCCCCGCGGTGTCATCCCAGCCGCGTACGGCCGCGAGGCCTTCCCCGGCCGGGAGCGGGGTGACCAGGACGGCCACAGGCAGGTGCTTGGGCAACCGGGTCGGGCCGTCCTTGCGACGTTTCACCATCCACACCGCCGCGTATTGCAGCGAGTCCGGAAGATCGTCACCGAGGGTGTGCTGGGGCAGGACGCGGACGCCGAGCTGGCGCAGTCCGTCGAGCCACGAGCTGCACGTGCGGTGGTCGAGGCTCTCCGCATTGTCGATCTGCCGGTCGCTGGACGAGGTGACGACGAACTGAGTCAGCAGGCCCGCGTCGGCGCACCCGAGGCGGATGGCGAACTTGGGGTCCGTCAACGCTGGGCGGAACGTGCTGCGGTGTGCGACTTCCACGAGGGCGAGTTCGGGGCGGGAGGGGTCCGCGCCGTCCGCGCGGAGCCAGGCGCGCAGGGCGCGGCGCCGTTCGGCGACGGTCGCCGCGAGCGCCGCGCCTTTGCCTTTGACCGCCGGGTCGGGCACGAGCCGGTCGCCCAGTCCGTCGGCGAGGGGCAGGCAGCGCAGCCGGAGTGTGACCTCCGCCGTCCGCCACTCCAGGACGACCGGTGCTCCGGGCGTGGCCTCGTCGAAGTCCCGGTCCGTGACGTGGGCGGCACTGGCGCCGCCGTCGCCGTCGAGGCCCAGGGCCTTGGCGAACTGTTCCACTGCCTCGCCGCGTACCTCGGGCGACTGCCACAGCAGCCGGGCCTCCACCACGAGCGGGCCGGCCTGTTCCTGGCTGTGGGAGGCGATCCGGGCCTGTGCCGCGAGTGCCACGCGCCGTGCCCGGGTCTCGCGCAGCAGCTCGGTCTTCTTGGCCTCGTCGGTCCTGGGCTTGGGCCGCCGGTTCTCCGGAGCGCCGATGCCCTTGCCGCGTCCGCGCGTGAGGTCGGGTACCCGGGCCAGTGTTTCAGGGAGGGCTTGCTCGGCCCATTCGGTGAGCTGTGCCCGCTGGTTGGGCATGAAGCCGGTGCCGATCTCGTGCTTGCCCATTCTGGTGCTGTGGACCACGGCGGCCCTGACGCCGCGGCCCTCGCCGATCCAGGAGACCGGTTCGGTGAGGAGCTGTTCGGGGTCGGGGAAGTTGCCGGCGAGGCTGAGTCCGCGCAGGATGCCGGCGGTGTCGTTCTCCGACCAGACGAAGGTGTCGGTGGCGCGGTCGCGGCGCAGGCGTGCCAGTGCGTAGCGTTCGGTGGCCGGTGCGCCGGGCAGCCAGGGGATGGTGGGCCGCAGGTAGACGGTGGTGGCCTCCCGGTAGGGGAGGTTGAGGCGTTTGGTGGTGGCCCGAGGGTGGGTTGCCCAGCGGCGTACACCCCAGTGCAGGTGGAGACGCGGCCTGGGGTCGAACGGAGTGGTGTGCAGGGAGATGTTCAGAAGGACAGAGAACCACCATTCCTTGCGTTTGACGGTCCGGCACAGAGGCTGCGACATGAGTTCCGCGCCCTGGTCGCGAGGTCCGCGGGGCAGTGCCCGGAACCGCAGCTCCCCTCCCTCGAACGGGAAGGGGTCGAGGATCAGGATGCGGCGTGCCAGGGCGTCGGTGGCGAGTTGGAACTGGCGCGGTTGCGGAGCGGCGGTGCCGCTCCGGGTGGTCGGGGTGGTGAGGAGTTCGACGCCGCTGACCGGCTGCCACTCGGGCAGGTTCTGCTTCAGCTCGGTGCTGCTCGCGAGCAACTGCGAGCGGAACCGGGGATCCTGTGCGGAGCCCTTGGGACCGAGGGTACGCAGCCAGGCGTCGAGGAGTTGCTGCATGGAACGGCCGGGGAGGGGGTCGGGCGCCGAGGCCGGTACGTACATCCAGAAGTCCTCGGCGGCCTGCGGCCCCGGTTCCACCGGGATCCGCGGCCGGGGGCGGACGATCACGTCGGGGGCGAGGGTCTGGAGCACGCCGTCGAGTCGGCGGGTGGGCAGCGTCGGCTGCCGCTTCTCCTCGTCCCGCCCGTGGTTGTGCAGTTCGAGAAGTCCGGCATGCCAGTGTTCGGGGAAAGGGAGTGCGTGGAAGTCCTCGGTCCAGGGGGTGCCCTCCTCGGCCAGGTGGTATGCGGATCGGCGGATGTTCTTGTACATGTCGGTTCTCCCTGCGATGTCCGTACGTGGGCGGGTGCGGTTGCCCGCCAACAGCGCTGCCCAGGGCGGTGGTTGGCGTGCTTCAGTCGACCGATCGCGGGCCGGGTGAGGTTTCCATGGCGCACAGTGCTTCGTACAGCGGGCGGTAGAGCAGCTTGACGAGTGCGGCGTCGGCGGGGTCGGTGCGCGCGCCGTACGTGACGGTGTCGGTGTCGCTCTGGGCGAAGTAAGGCGCCAGGACGTCCCGCAGCCGGACGAGCAGCCCCGGGTCGCCTGTGCGGCGTGGACGCCGGTTCTGACCGGCGAAGGGGGCCTGTGCTGCGGCGAGTCGCGGTGCGAAGGCCGCGTCGACGAACACGACGCGGGCGGGTACGCCACCGCGGACGAGGCGCCCGATGACCTGCCAGATGGTGACGAGCTGGTCCCAGACGAAGGACTTCTTCTCGTCATCGGAGAGCGAGGAGTAGATGTAGGGCCGTGACAGTACGTGTCGCCATACGCCGCGTGCGGTGGTCCGGAAAGCGCTGCCTGCCGCGTTCAGGTCCCTGGCCTGGGCGACCATGTCGCTGAACGTCCCTTCGTCCGGCAGCTTCAGTTGACCGCGTACGAACCGCGTCGCCCAGTCGTTGATGGCGAAGACCGCCAGGGAGAGGTCGTCGGGGCGGGGGTGCGGGCGGACCAGGAAGAACACCGTCCCGAACGCCGCCACCTTCTCCTCGCCGGGCCGTTGGGGGGCGGTGAGGATGTTGTGTCCTCGCTCCACAGCGAGGAGGGGCGCCACGAGCAGTTCGGCGTCCGGGTCGTCGGCGAAGGACGCGAGGTCCCCACGCCGGACCGCTCCTGCGCCCGATTCCGTGGCTGGCGCCTGGCTTCGTGCCGACGTAGTCCCGTCGACGGCGGCCTCTAGTTCGGCGTCGTCGGAGGCCAGGACGCGTACGCGGCCACGCCAGCGCGGGATCTCGTTCAGGGCGGTGGCGGCCACTTTGGCTTCCGCGTAGCTGCCCACCAGGAGCAGGGCACGTCTGCGGCGCTGGTCGGGGATTCGGGCGAGTTCGCTCTGGAGAGGGGAGGAGTTGCCGTCGCTCCGGGACCGGGCGAGCCGGTCGATCATCAGGCGCAGGACGTCCTCGCGCTGGTCGGGGTCCTGGCCGGAGAGCCGGATCGGCTGTCCTGCGGCGTCGTACAGGAACTCGGTTCGGAACACGGTCTTCCGGATGGCGTCGAGAGCCTTGGGCTGCGGTTTCAGTACGGCGCGGACAGGTGCGAGGACGTGGGCCCGGGTTGAGGTGCCGGCCCAACTGGTGCCGGACATCAACAGCACGTGTGGGCCGGCTTTGCCGAGGCCTAGGTCGGCGCCGAGCTGGGGAAGACCCAGGAGCAGCTCCCGGCCCACGCCCGCGCAACGGAAGAAGCGCAGGGTGCCGGTACGGTGTCCGTCCTTGTTGCGGGCGGCGGCCCGTTCGTCCACCAAGTATTGGAAGCCCAGGACGTTGCCCATGGGCGCTTCGGGCAGCAGTGGCGCGTAGTCGAGGGGCGGGCGGCGGGTCAGCTCGTGGGCCGCGGAGTCCAGCCGTAGCGCTGCCTCCACCTGAGGCCACAGGAACGTCACCCGGTCAAGGCGTTGATGCAGGGCGGCGAGGACGAGGGTGAACTCCAGCCGCTGTGCGTTGAGTTCACGCCACTGCTCGGTGAGCGGCACGTCCTCGGGGGCAGGTTCCTTGCCTCGCTTGGCAGCGGGCATGGGGCGCTGTTCCGGGCCTGGCGCTCCGACAAGGAAGGAGTCGAGGAGCGCGCGGACTCGGCGTCGTGTCCGCTTCTCGTCGAGGGTGTGCAGGACATCGTGGGCGAGGGCCGTGAGCTCGTCGGCGGGGGTTCCGTAGGGGCCGCGTCCGCCGAGCGGATCGTCGCGGAACGTGTCGAAGAACCCGGTGATCTCGGTGCGTCGCTGCGCCCACGGAGCGTCGGGGATGTGGGAGTCGCCACCGGCCCCGAGCCCTTCCTCGTCCTCGTAGAGTGTGCTCTCGTCCTCGACATCCCCTTCGTTCGTGCTGTCCGGCCACCCGGCGGCCTGGCCTCGCGGCAGCGGGTACCAGGCTTGCAGCAGCTTCTCCTGGAGGGTCCAGGCGCTGAAGTAGTCGATCTGCGCCCAGTCCCGCAGGCCTCCGTCGTCGATGAGCATGGCATACAGCCGGTCCGCGGCGGAACCAACGACGTCCAGGGCGGCGGACCACCGTTCCACGTCCTGGTCGGAGAGCTGCAGTCGTCCCTGCCGGGCGAGTTCGGCGATCTCGTGGGTCTGTAGCTGGTCAAGCCAGGAGTCGGAGACACCGGTGGTGACGAGCGTGGCCGACGGGGCGAACATCTGGTCGAGCTGCATCTGCACGCAGTCGGCCTCGTCGACGACGACGATGTCGCTGCGCAGGCAGGACAGCTCCAGATAGCGCAGGCGCTCGGCGTTGAGCTGACGTGGAACCGCCGTCTGGACGAGACTGGCCGGGTTGGCTACCCAGATCAGCGCGTCCACGAGGTCACGGGCGGCGGAGTGCCGGGGGCAGACGCTCCACAGCGGGCAGGCGTGCGGGGTGCCCAGGTCCTCCTCGTCGGTGTCGGTGTCGGTGTCGGTGTCGTCCGTGGCGGCCTCCCTGTCGGCGGCGCCTCGGGCTCGTTCGAGCTCGCGTACCGCGCGCTCGGCCGCGGGCTCCGCGGCGGTCTCCTGGCGCCGAGCGGGGTGAAGGGCACCGCAGGGCGCGTCGGTGTAGCGCAGGGGCTCGGACGTGTCGAGTGCGCGCAGGGCGTCCAGCGGGCAGGCGGTGCTGAGGTGGGCGAAGACGGGTCCGGTGTGAGACAGTAGGGAGTGTTCTCCCCGTGCGGCGAGTCTGCGGTGCAGCCGCTGGGTGTGCTGGAGCCGCGTCGTGCCCCCCTGCACCAGAGCGGCGCTCAGGCCGAGCGTGCGGAACAGCTCGGTCAGCGTCAGCTGGTCGGCCACGTCGCCGACGACGAGAGTGATGCGCAGGCCGTTGTGGTACGCCCAGACAGCGAGCAGGGTCATCAAGGTCGACTTACCGGCGCCGACCATGCCGACGAGGTGGGTGAGCCGGTGGAGCGGCAACGCGGACGCCGCTTCGAAGTCTGTCCCGTCCGGGGTACGGGTGTCGAGGTCGAGTTGGGCGAGACGCTGCTCCCAGTTCCCCGCCTTGAGCCCGCGCCGCTGCTCCTCCGCGTTCATCCACCGTGCGACGTCGGCGAGTTCGACGAGTGGCACGTCGAGGGGGCCTGCGGTGGCCGGGCGTTCGGCGGTGAGGGGGTGGCCGGGGAAGGGGTCCCGCACGAGATCGGCGGGGACCGTGACAGAAGTGCGCCGGTGGCGGCGGTCCATGAAGCGGTGTTCGCCCGCCTCCGCCGGGGGAAGCACCTTCGTGGCGAAGCCGGGGAGGTTCGCGAGCGCGTCGTCGTAGGTGGTGAAGCGGTCGGCCGCCACCTTGAGGGGGACCCGATGGGCGGGCTCCCCGGCCGCCGGGACGCGGTACGCGCGCAGCCGTTCGGGCAGTTCCAGGTAGGCGTCCAGGCTCTGCTGCCACATCCGGCCGCGGCGCATCGGCCAGAGCAGGTGCCGGGCCGCGGCCAGCGCGACCTGTTCGGTGGTGCCAGTGGGGAGCTTCGAGGCCCGCGCGAAGGCGAGGCCGTAACCGCCGAGGAGCGTCCACGCCCCGTCGGCAGCGTGACCAGGCGCCACGGTCTCCATCAGCCGCAGAGCGAGCTCGACCTGGCAGAGCAGAGCGGGCCGGGTCCCGGCGTGTTCTTCGGGCCAAGGCCTCAGTGCGGCGACGACCGGCTGGTACCAGCTGCTGCGGTCACGCATGGTCTGCTCCCTTCTTCCCGGCGCCGTCGGTCGCCGCCGTCTGACTTTCGGACCGGGACGACGCCGTGCGTGCCCCGCCGTGCTCCCTGGCCGGAGGCACGGTGTGCAGGGGCGCGATGGACGCGTCCGGCCCGCGTTCGCCGGACAGCCGCAGCCGCGCGGTCCGTTTCAGCTGGTCGTCCGTCAGCAGCCGCAGACCGCCCGCCCCCGCGCCCCGCTCCTTGGCGTAGATGGCCAGGTAGTCACGGCGGGCGCGCACCCGGAATGCGGGCACCACCCAACAGGCTTCGTCGTACGGGGGCTCGGGGCGAACGGCGGTGGCGGCGCGTCCGAGGAAGGCGGGGTGTGCCCAGTCCTTGACGTCGACGGCCCACACGTGACCGTCGGGGAAAGAGATGCGAAGGTCGTACGCGTCGAAGCCCGGCCACATTTCGACGGTGAGGCCCAGGGCGCGTAGCTCGCCCTCCAGAAAGACCTCGGCGCGTCCGGGCCCGGTGACGAACTGCCGCAGGGGTTTCCGCAGTTGACGCAGCTCGCCCACCTCGGACGCGACGAGTTCCCGGCCGCGCGGTGGGGGACCTTGGTGCCGGCACTGGTCGCGCTCGCACCACCACTCGGTGTCGGACACCGGATGGAGCAGGGTCAGGCAGCGATGACAGCACAGGTACGCGCCGTCCCGGCGGAACCCGAGCGGGACGGGGGCATAGATCTCCTCGACGAGGAAGCGCACGGGGTCGAGGAAGAGGTCGGTGCTCACCTCAGCCCAGTCCGCCTCGGTGAGGACGGGCTGATTCACCAGGAGGCGACGGAAGGCCGTGTACGACTCGGGTGACGACACGGCCCGACAGGCGCGCAGGGCCTCGTGGATCACAAGGCGGTCGTACTGCCGTCCGGTGCTGTCGCCATACCCCTGCACGGCGAGCTCGTGGCAGAGCTGCGAGGGCTCTCCGGAATCCTCGTCGATCAGCCGGTCCGCGGTGTCGAACAGGTCGGTGGGCAGTCGGTCCAGGGGCCAGCTGCCCAAGGGGCGGGTGCGGGCCCAGCGCATCATCTCGGGCACACCTGCCGGGGGCTTGGCGCCGTTGCGCAGGCACTGGAGCACCAGGGCATCCAGGGCCCGCTGGGCGCCGGCCGGGTAGGGCAGAGTGAAGGAGTCGAGGCGGTCGACGGCCGCCAGGTGCAGTACGGCGGTGGCCACGTCCCGCAGGAGGACGACATCGGGGTTGGACAGCCAGTCCGGTACGAGCTGTTGGTCAGGCATGGGGCGGGGCGTCTCCTCGCGGCGAGGTCTGCGTGTCGGGGCGCGGATGGTCGGTGACGTAGGCGGTGCCGGGCCGACACCAGGTCCGGGCCTGACAGCCGTGGCAGTGGCGTCCGGTCCTCGGTTCGTAGGTGGTGTCGGCCAGGAGCGGCTGGGCGAGTCCGGCGATGACGGCCCGGGCTTCGTCGACGTTCTCGGCGCGGCCGGGGTCGATGCGTTCGAGTCGACTCTCCCCGTGGCCTTCACGTAGGTGCTCCAGCTCGACCCAGGAGCGGCGCGGGTCGTCGCCGAGCGCCCCCGCGTGGAACAGCAGCACGCCCAGGGCGAGTTGGGGATAGGTGTGGAGCAGGGAGTCGCGTTCCCACAACGGGCGGGTCGACGTCTTGGTCTCACGCCAGATCCACCGGCCGCGGTGGGTGTACACCAGGTCGGGTACGGCGAGGACGACGATGTCGAGTTCGGGCACGTAGGCCGTGACCCGATGCTGTACGAGCACCTGCTCGTCGGCGTCAAGTCCGTTGAGGGGGCACAGGAGCCGGTGTTCCGCGAGCATCCCGGCAGCCTCGCGTGCGGAGGTGTCGTCGAGTCCGGCCCTGGCCCGTACCGCCGTCGGCTCGGGGATCTCGCGGTCCCGGCAGCCGCGCACCGGGCGTTCGGCGTGCTGTGCGTCGAGCCAGGCGTCGACGGCTCTGCCGCGCCGTGCCCCCCGGTCCTCGGCGGAGAGGTCGTTGAGGTGCAGTCGCCGCACCAGGTGGTACTGGGCGGGGCACTCGGCGTGCAGCCGCAGGTCCCAGACGGAGACGGAGCGGCGTTGGTGTGCGAGAGCCGGAGGGCGCCCGCCCCACAGCCGCGGGGTGCGTTTCAGATCCGTGCAACCGGCGATGGCCTTACAGTCGACACAGCTCTCCCCGGGACGCACGCCGAGTTCGGTGGCAGCCGTGACGAAGGCAGGCACAGCGTCGTCCCGGAACCGCTGCCTCGCCCCGGCGGGGTCCTCGGAGAGCAGCTGCTCCACGGACCCGTCGGCGCACCCGACGTCGAAGACGCGGACCAATCGGGGCACGCTGGTGCTCTCGGTCGCCGTGGGCGGAGGCTGGGCGCGTTGCTTGCGGCGAGGCGTGGGCGCGCCGAAGGCCATCACCTGCACCACGGCACCGAGTTCCGCGTCGGGGCGGCCGGTCTTGGCCCGGCCCATGGAAGGCAGCCACAGGTCGCGCACCCTTCCGTCGGAGGAGGCGTACATGCGGCCCCAGAGGGGGTGCTCGTACTGCCGGGCGCCACGCGCGTCGGGAACGTCCGTGCGGGGAGTGCGCCACGTCCATGGCTGCTTCACCGGCTTGGTCTCAGGCAGCCCGGCCTCGACGGCGGCTGCCTGTTCGCGGGTACGGGCGGCCACGTAGCGCTCCAGGGCGTGGGCGGTCCAGGCCAGGTGGGCGGGGTGGACCGGGGCACCCCATCCCCGGAAGGGACCGCGGGTGCCCCGGAGTTCCTCGCGTACCCGCTCCACGGACCATCCGTCGTGTTCCAGCAGGTCGAGGGCGGTGAACAGCGGGCCGAACCCGAACTCCTCGCGGGGTGGCCGCCGGAACGGCACGGCCGGGTCGGCGACGAGCAGGGGCCGCATCGCGGTGCGTCGGTGGGTGGGACAGGCCGCGTCGTCGGGCCGGGCCATCCGGGGGCTCGCCCTGATCAACCAGTCGTGGCCGGCGACGCCGGGTGGGTTCTGCATGGTGACCCCCGTGGCAGGCGGTATGGGCAGGAGGGTGCCCAGAGCAACGGGAGTCCGAGGACGTCCGGGCACCACTAGAGCATGGCATGAATCTGTGAACTGAGTCGATGGACGGCTCATGTCTAGAATCTTTCACGCTACGCTGGTGGGTCTGATGCGCAGTGGTGCGAAGGGGCACAGTGGTGGACGCGGATACGTACAAGCCCGGCGTGGGTGATCTGGTCGACGGGCGCTACGAGTTGAAGGACTCTCTGGGCAAGGGCGGGATGGCCCAGGTCTGGCGGGCCCGAGAGGTGTCCGGGGGGCGGGAGGTGGCGGTGAAGTTCCTGCGCCACGACTCCGAGGCCCTGTACTGCCTCGACCCGTACGAACGTGAGGCCGAACTCGCCGTCAGGAACGCCCGGTTCCGGCGCGAGGCCAACCTCCTGGGCACGCTCGATCATCCGGGAATCACCGAACTCTACGGGAGCGGATCGCACCTGGGCGTCCCCTACATCGCCATGCGCCTGGTGACCGGAGTGAGTCTGCGGACGTTCCTCGACGAGCACAGCCCCCTGCCTCTGGCCACGGCGGTTGCCGTCGCCATCCAGGTTGCAGGGGCGTTGGCCTGCGCACACACACTCCCGGTCGTACACCGGGACCTCAAGCCCGCGAACATCATGATCGATGAAGAGGGGTGGGTCGTCCTCATCGACTTCGGCATCGCCAAGCCGCTGCACGCCGACGCCACCCGTTACACGGCGCACGGTTCGACGCTTGGCACCCGCGGTTATCTGGCGCCGGAGCAGCTCCTGGAGCGCGAGCCCACCACACGCACGGACGTCTACTGCTTCGGCTGCATCTTCTACGAACTCCTCACCGGGCGGCCCCCGTTCCCGCTCGGCGCGGAGTCCGGCCTGACCGACAAGCACCTCAACGAGGTGCCGCTGCCACCGAGCACGTACGCCGCGGGCATCCCGGAGCCGATCGACGATTTCGTACTGCGGATGCTCGCCAAGAAGCCCGAGCAGCGCCCGGCCGTTGACGAGGTCCCGGAGGTCCTCGACCCGTTCGCCCCGGGGGTCGGCGATCCCGAACCCCGGCCTCGCACCCACCCCGACCCCACCGCCCCCCTGCGCCGGCCGCGGGACCGGGCTGTTCGTCCGCGCCCGGTCGCTCTCACGCTGCCTGTCGCGTCCGTACCGGCCGATGAGTGGCTGGACGCCCGCGTGGTGGAACGGCTCTGCGCGCAGGCCGAGTCGGAGATCGCGTCCGGTGAGCCGAGCGACGCGACCGACCGGCTGCACGGTCTGACAGAACGGGTCCGCAAGGAGTGGGGTGAGCGGCGTCCTCTGGTGCGTCGCGTGTGGCAGGGGGCTGCGGACGGATTCCGCCTCTCCGGCAACTTCGGCGCTGCGGCCCGCCTCTACCAGGCCGTCGACAACGATCTCATTCACGGGGACGGCCCGGCCGAGCGGGCCGATCGCGCGCTGATCCGGCTGCGCACGGCCGAGTGCCGGCTCACGTTCGGTGAACTGGAGGCGGCCATCGCGGCGGTTGACACGGCGGGCCGCACCGCCGCCGGACTGCCACCGGAACTCGCGGCTCGTGTCGAGGCCGTACGCCACGCGGTCGACGCCCAGCTCACGGCCCGCCTGGCCGAGCCCAGACGCGGGGAGGCGTGACGCCAGCCGCTGCGGGCGAGCCGATGTGCTACGCCTGGTTGGCCAGGCGTCCAGCCGCCAGTTCGTCGCCAAGGTCGCGGGCAAGGCTGGTGCCGAGGTCGGCCGCGCGGCGCAGCAGCCGTTCGAAGGCGGTGAGTTCGCGGAACGCCTCTCCGTAGCGCCGTTGTTCTCCGAGGGGAACCTGGCGGATCTGAAGACGGCGGACGTCGATGCGGGAGGAGTTCGTGGTGTGGGTGCCGGCCTGCCGGGCATTGGCGGGAGCCCGCAGTGAACCGGCGAGGAACCAGGCATCGAGCTGTTCGGGCTGTACTCGCACGGCATGCAGTTGGGGGCCGAGGGCGGTCAGCGGCCCCTCGTGGACCCAGGCGGAGAAGGCACGGGCGACGCCCACCACCACGATGTCCCCGGGTTCGGCGATGACGGCCTCGCCGGCCGCCGCGGTGCCGGGAGCGAGCCAGCTGCGGGGTTCGCCGTCCACCAGAAGATCGGGGACGGTGAGGAGGGGGATGCCGTCGTCGGACGGCGGGCCGGCGTGGATCGATTCCTCCGGCGGCTGCTGGCCGCCGCGCACGGTGAGTGCCCCGGCCCGGGCGAGCTCGGCGACTGTGGTTGCCGTCGGTGTTTCCGCCTCGTCCGTGGCGAGGTTGAGCGCCGCGAGCAGCTTGGCCGACTTATTCACGTTCGCGGTGAGCCCGGTGAACTCCCGCCAGGATTCGGCCAGTCGGAGTGCCGTGTCCGCCGGGGGCGGGGCAATGTGGCGTCCAGGGGTGAGGTCGACCTCGTCGTTGAGGAGTTCGATGACGGGCACCTGTCGTACGTAGGCAGGGGCCTGTGGGGAGTCCGCCTCTTCGACGGCCTCGCGCACGAAAGCGCTGATCGCCGCCCAGTCGGGGGTCCACTTCTCCTCTGGGTCCCGGGGGAAGCGCGAGGCCGCGTCGGCGACCAGCAGCCGATCGCCCAACGGCGTGCCTTCCCCGTGGGCGGGCATCCGCAGCACCCACAGGTGCAGGGAAACGCTGTGCGGTGCGGCGCAGCCCGGCGGCAACGCGACGACGGCCCGCAGTTGCCCGGTGCGCAGCAGCGAGCCACGGATGCGGCGTCCGGCCTTCCTGGCCGCGACGGCGGGCGGCAGCAGCAGTACCGCGGCGCCGCCGGGTCGCAGCTGGGCCAGGCAGTGCTGGACCCAGGCGAGTTCGGGCTCGGTGCGCGGGGGGAGGCCGTGGCTCCAGCGGGCGTCGGTGGCCAACTCCTCGTATCCCCAGTCCCGTTCGTTGAAGGGCGGGTTGCACAGGACAATGTCGGCGGGGGTGCCGGAGAACGGGTCGTCGCGTAGGGAGTCCGCAGCCCGTACGGAGACCTGCGCCCATTCCTTCTCCCTGTGGCCCTCGTTCTCGGCGAGGGCCAAGCGGGAGTCCGCCAGCGAGGCGAGGACGGCGTCCCGGTCACTGCCGAGCAGCGTGAGCGCCTCGGCGCCGGAAGCCCTCGCGGCGTCGGCCCCGGCCAAGAGGAGATGCCCGGGGCCGCAAGCAGGGTCCATGACCGTGGTGCCGCCGGAGCTGCCCGGGCTGTCGCCCGCCACGCCGCCCGCCGCCCTGAGGGCGAGCTGCGCCATGAGGGATGCCAGCGGTTCCGGGGTCGTGGCGATCTGGCGCACATGGACGTCGAGCCAGCGGCGCAGCAGAAACGCGAACGTTTCCGTGCCCCCTTCACGCTGTCCGAGATCCACGGCCCGTTCGATCAGCTCCCGTGCCTCGGCACGGCTCTCTTCGCCTTCGTCGCTCGCCCGCCCGGAGAGGAGCCGTCCTACCTCGGCGATCGCGGCCCCGGTCTCGTCACGCCCGCCGAGCGCCTCGAAACCGGGCCAGAGCCATTCCCTCTCGGCGGACTTCTTCAACTTCTTGTTATCGCGCAGCCAGCCCTCGATGTCGGTCAAGGAGAACTGAGGGTTGGTGTCGGTGCCGGCGATCCGCTCGGGGAAGGACGGATGCCGCCGCCGCCAGTTGCTCACCGCGGCTCGTCCCACACCCGCAAGGCGGGCGATTTCGGCCAAGGTCACTGGTACGGCGCGCGACGTGGACATTACACTCCCAGGGCATTTCTGGTGGAGGGAGGACTTTCCCCTCGGTCATGGGTGTGTGATCAAGCCACCCTTCCTCCGAACTGCATGGGTCAGCGTACATGACCATTGACTTTGTTCACAGATGCGTCATGGCGGGTTTGGGGGCGCGCGTCGCGTTCCGGTCGGCGAGGCGCGCGGGTTAGCGCGACGGCCGGTCGTGCCGCCCGGACGTCGCCCCCGTCCGCCCCGGTCGGCCGTTCCGTCCCGATGTCGCCCATGCCCGCACCGGCCGGGCCTCGGGTCCCATCGGGTGGGTGAAGGGCCGCAGCGGGTCAACCTCGGCCCACGGGAGGAGTGCCTGTTCGGGGGTGCGGCGCTCGGGCAGCCACACGGCGAGGCGTCGCCACACCTCGCCGGCGTGGGCGGGTCGCTCGTCGGGGTCCTTGGCCAGTAACTGGAGCACAAGGTCCTCCAGTTCGGAGGGGATGCCCGCTCGAAGCCTTCCGGGCGGTACGGGCGGCTGCTCAAGGATCATGCCGGGCAGCATCAGTTCGGACTCGTGCGTGAAGACCGGCTCGCCTGTCAGCATCGCGTACAGCAGGCAGCCCAGCGCGTACAGATCGGTGCGGGGGTCGACCGGCTTGCCCCGCACCTGTTCCGGCGCCATGCACTCCAGGCTGCCGGGGCGCTCACCGGTCGTGGTGAGGCCTGTGGTGTCCGGGTCGAGGAAGGCGGCGACTCCGAAGTCGAGGACCTTGACCACGCCGTCTGTGCGAATCACGACGTTGCTGCCCTTGAGGTCGCGGTGCACGACGTCGCGGGCGTGTACTGAACCCAGGACCGAGGCGATCTGGACGCCGATCGACGCGGTCTCCTCGATCGAGAGCGGGCCCTCCTCGACGATCCGGTCGTCGAGCGGGGGCCCGATCACGTACTGCATGACGAGAAACCGGGTGCCGTTCTCCTCGCCGAGGTCGTAGACGGTGGCGAGGCCCGCGTGGTCGAGTCGCGCGACGGCCTGCGCCTCCCGGCGGAACCTTTCGGCGTCGCGGGCGCGCTGCTCCTCGGTGAGTCCCGGATCGACGTTCATGGTCTTCAACGCCACGTCGCGGCCCAGGTTCTCGTCGTGGGCGAGCCAGACGACTCCCATGCCGCCCCGGCCGATGAGGCGCTT
This sequence comes from Streptomyces sp. NPDC006923, assembly GCF_040635655.1. Lineage (NCBI taxonomy): Bacteria > Bacillati > Actinomycetota > Actinomycetes > Kitasatosporales > Streptomycetaceae > Streptomyces > Streptomyces sp. NPDC006923. Next base: position 51,079 of record NZ_JBEYIF010000024.1, on the reverse strand, counting down.
GATCCGGTAGCGACCGGCGATCAGTGTTCCGGTGTCCATTCGCGCTGCGGCCCGTCCCCTCCGTGCCCTGCCGCGCCCTGCCCGGGCTGGTGTCAGGGAGAGTGTGACACGGCGGTGCTTCGAATGCCGCCCGCGCGACCCTTTATTCGTTGACTGAGTTCACATGCTCTTGCTCTAATGGGGTGAAGGCGGGGCGGTTCGTCCCGTGCGCCTCACCCACTACGGTGAGGCGTGGATTACGTCGGGAGCTAGTGAGGATCACGTGGACGTCTTCGAGGTGCACCGTCGGCTCATCCGGGACTACAAGGAATACACGTCCGGATCGGTGGTGATCGACGACCCGCGGATCGGCGAGAAGGTGTCCAAGTCCCTTGCCGACGGCGACCAGTGGCCCGACCCCTGGCTCTCGCTCAACCCGAGCTTCGCGAGCGGCGGCACCGTCGACCACCTCGCCGACGACCTCGGCCTCCTCCACCCCGAGTGCAAGCGGATCTTCCGCACCGGCAAAGACAAGCGGGGCGCGACGATCCGTCCCATCCGCTTCCACCGGCACCAGCGCGACGCCATCGAGGCCGCCCACTCGAAGGACTCGTACGTCCTGACGACCGGCACCGGCTCCGGAAAGAGCCTCGGCTACATCGTGCCCATCGTCAGCCGGATCCTGAGCGAGAAGCGGCCCGGAGACCCCCCGAGCATCAAGGCGATCATCGTCTACCCGATGAACGCGCTGGCCAACAGCCAGCGGGGCGAGCTGAGGAAGTTCCTCACCGCCGGATACGGCGAGGGCGACGAGCCCGTCACGTACGCCCGTTACACCGGCCAGGAGAAGCAGTCCGAGAAGGACGCGGTCCTCGACACCCCCCCGGACATCCTGCTCACCAACTACGTGATGCTGGAGCTGATGCTCACCCGCCCCGAGGAGCGCAAGCGGCTCATCGGCCGGGCCAAGGGCCTGCGCTTCCTCGTCCTGGACGAACTGCACACCTACCGCGGCCGTCAGGGCGCCGACGTCGCCCTGCTGGTCCGGCGCGTGCGCGAGGCGTGCGAGTCGCCCGCCCTGCAGTGCGTCGGCACCTCCGCCACCATGTCCACCAAGGGCACCCCCGCCGCCCGCCGCCGTGAGGTCGCCGAGGTCGCCTCCACCCTGTTCGACACGGAGATCTCCCCGGACCGGGTGGTGGGCGAGACCCTGGTCCGCGCGACCGGCGACACGCCCCCCACGCGTGCCGAACTCGCCGCCCGCGTAAGGGAGAACAACCCTCCGCTGGAGTACGACGCACTCAAGGCAGACCCGCTGGCCCGCTGGGTCGAGACCGCCTTCGGCCTCACCGAGACCACCGACGACGACGGCACCCGCCTGCTGGTCCGCGCCAGGCCCACCACCGTGGAGCTCGCCGCGCGCGTCCTGCGCGAGGACGCCTTCGACGTCCCGCGCGACGCCCCCGAGGACGAGGGGTACACCGCCTGCGCCAAGGCCATCCGGTTCACGCTCCGGGCCGGCACACAGGTCCGCGACGCCGACGACCGCGCGCTGTTCGCGTTCCGCCTCCACCAGTTCCTCTCAAAGGGCGGCTCGGCGTACGTCTCCCTGGAGCCGGCGGACAGCCGCCACATCACCCGTACCTACCAGCAGCGGGTGCCCGGAGAACCGGAGAAACTCCTGCTGCCGCTGTCCTTCTGCCGCGAGTGCGGCCAGGAGTACCTCACCGTGGCCCGCGAGCAGAGCGACGACGGCACGGTCTCCTTCCGCACCCGTGAGGACGCGGACGACGAGCAGGGCTATCTCTACCTCTCGGCCGCCAACCCCTGGCCCGAGCGTGTCACGGACGCGATCGACCAGCGCCGCTTCCCCGACAGCTGGCTCACCCTCGACCCCAAGAAGGGCACACCCGTCCTCACCGCGAGCCGCAAGAAGCGCGCCCCGCAGCCCGTGTGGGTGAGGCCCGACGGCACGGCGGTGAACAAGGACGGGGAGGGCCTGTACGCCGCCTACGTGCCCGCCCCGTTCCTGTTCTGCCTGGAGTGCGGGGTCAGCTACGAGCAGGTCAGGGAGCGCGACTTCGCCAAGCTGATGACGCTCGACCAGGAGGGCCGCTCCACCGCCACCTCCGTCGTCAGCGCTTCCATCGTCCGCCACCTCAAGAGTCTGCCCGCGAGTGAACTCGACGACGAAGCCCGCAAGTTGCTCACGTTCGTCGACAACCGGCAGGACGCCAGCCTGCAGTCGGGGCACTTCAACGACTTCGTCATGGTCACCCAGCTGCGCGGCGCCCTCTACCGCGCCATGCTGAAGGCGGGAGAGTCGGGCCTGCGCTGGAAGCGGCTGGGCGAAGAGGTCGTTGCCGCCATGGGGCTGGCCCGTCACGAGTACGCCAACAACCCCACCGAGGTGGAGGCGCTCGCCGAGGAGACCCTGAGCGCGCTGGCCCAGGTGGCCGAGTACCGGCTCTTCCTCGACCTGGAGCGCGGCTGGCGGATCACCATGCCCAACCTGGAGCAGACCGGTCTGCTGGGCCTGGAGTACGCGGGGCTCGACCAGATCGCCCAGGACGAGGAGCGCTGGCAGCGCGCCGCCGGGCCGCTGCGCACTGCGACCCCGGCGACGCGGCTCGACCTGGCCCGCGTCCTCATGGACGAGCTGCGCCGCCAGCGCGCCGTGGACACCCCGTACTTCACCGAGGCCAAATTCAACGAACTGGGCAAGGAATCCGCCAAGCTCAACGACGCCTGGGCCATCGCCGAGACCGAGTCTGCGCCCCCCGCGCCCGGCGTCGCGGTGGCCCGCTCCGGCCGGCCCGGTCGCTCCGGGCGCACCCGCAGCGAGCTGAACCTCACCGGCCGCACCGCCTTCGGCCGCCACGTCCGCAAGCCGGAGACCTTCCCGGGCTGGGGCCACGACCTCTCCCTCGACGACACCCAGGACGTGATCCGCGACCTGCTGGAGGTCCTCGCCGACGGCGGTGTCCTGAGCCGGATCACCCAGGGCCGTGGCGAGGACCCCGGCTACCAGATCCACCACCCGGTGATCCGCTGGCACGCCCGCGACGACGAGCACGGCGCGGTGGACCGGCTGCGCCGCACCTACCGCACCGGCCGGGGCCCCCGCGTCAACGCGTTCTTCAAGGGTCTCTACAAGGAGGTCGCGTCCACCTTCGCCGGACTGCACGCCGCAGAGCACACCGCGCAGGTCCACCCGGACGTCCGCGAGGAGCGCGAGAAGCTGTTCAGCAAGGGGCTGCCGCTGCCCCTGCTGTACTGCTCGCCCACGATGGAGCTCGGCGTCGACATCGCCAGCCTCAACGCCGTCAACCTCCGCAACGTCCCGCCGACCCCCGCGAACTACGCCCAGCGCTCCGGCCGCGCGGGCCGCTCGGGCCAGCCCGCGCTGGTCACCACGTACTGCGCGACCGGCAACAGCCACGACCAGTACTACTTCACCCGCTCCGACCAGATGGTCGCGGGCACCGTCGCCGCGCCCCGCCTCGACCTGGCCAACGAGGACCTGCTCGCCTCGCATGTGCACGCCATCTGGCTCGCCGAGACCCGCCTGGAACTCGGCCGCACCATGACCAAGATTCTCGACACCGACGGCAAGACCCCCTCGCTGGAGCTGCTGCCCGGGGTGCGGGAGCAGATCGGCGGACCGGCCGCCCAACAGCGCGCCCTCGTGCGGGCCCGCACCGTCCTCGCGGGTTGCGTCGACGCCCTGCGCGAGACGTCCTGGTGGCACGAGCAGTGGCTGGAGGACACCGTCGCCAAGGCCCCCGGGCGTTTCGACGAGAAGTGCGGACGCTGGCGGAACCTCTACCGCAAGGCCCTGGAGGAGCGGGAGATCCAGCACGACAACATCCGCAACCGCACGGCGACCGGCCGTTCCCAGGCGCAGGCCGTCCGCCGCCGCGCCCAGGCGGAAAACCAGATCGCCCTTCTGGAGAACAGACAGGGAGGCGAGCGCACGGTGCTGTCCGACTTCTACCCGTACCGCTACTTCGCCTCCGAGGGCTTCCTGCCCGGCTACTCCTTCCCCCGGCTGCCGCTCGCCGCGTACATCCCCGGCACCGGCCGCACCAGCCGCGGCTACGACGGCGACTACCTCCAGCGGTCCCGCTTCATCGCGATCCGCGAGTTCGGGCCGGGCGCGCTGATCTACCACGAGGGCAGCCGGTTCAAGGTGGACCGGGTGCAGCTGCCCCCGGACACCAGCGGCGAACTGACCACCGAGAGCGCCAAGGTGTGCCAGGGCTGCGGCTATCTGTCCCCCGAGGAGCGGCGCGAGGACACCTGCCTGGGCTGCGGCAGCTCGTACGGCGACCCCCGCACCGGGCTGCTGCACCTGCACACCGTCTTCACCAACCGTCGCGACCGGATCTCCTCAGACGAGGAGGAGCGCCAGCGCACGGGCTACGCGGTGGAGATCTCCTACCGTTTCAAGCAGCACGAGGACGGCCGTGACGGTTCGCTGCGCGCCGAGGCGAAGGCCGCGGCCGGCCGTCTCCTCGCCGAACTGGTCTACGGCGACAGCGCCACCGTCCGGCTCACCAACCTGGGCTACCGCCGCTCGGTCGCCAAGGGCGACATCGGCTTCTGGCTCGACCCGGTCACCGGCCAGTGGCTGGCCGGCTCCACCGGCAGGCCGAGCACGAGCGCGCCCGGCCGGGAGACCCCGGTGGAGGACGAGGGCCTCGCCGACGCGGAGAAGGTCGTGCGCAAGATCCCCGTCATCCCGTACGTCCAGGACACCCGCAACATCCTCGTCCTCAAGCTCGCGGCCCCCGTCGACAAGGACACCGCGATCACCCTCCAGTACGCGCTGGAGCGGGGCATCGAGGCGGAGTTCCAGCTGGAGGACTCCGAGCTGGACACCGAGGAGCTGCCGCCGCACGACGGTCCCCGCGAGCGGCTGCTGTTCATCGAGAGCGCCGAGGGCGGCGCGGGCGTCCTGCGCCGCCTCCAGGCCGAGCCTGACGCGCTCGCCCGCGCCGCCCGCCGGGCCCTGGAGATCGCGCACTTCGACCAGGTCGGGCGCGACCGGGGAGCCGAGAAGCGCAATGGCGACCCGTGCGAGAAGGGCTGCTACGACTGCCTGCTCTCCTTCGGCAACCAGCGCCACCACCGGATGATCGACCGCCACCTGGTGAAGCAGCTGCTGATGGACTTCGCGGGCGGCGAGGTCGGCTCCAGTCACGCGGGCCGCACCCGCGACGAGCAGGCCGACGCGCTCATCGAGGGCGCCGACTCCTCCCTGGAGGAGCGATTCGTCGCCTACCTCAGGACCCACGGCCACCGCCTGCCCGACCACCAGCAGGTCAGGCTGAGCGCGGCCCTGTCCAAGCCGGACTTCGTCTACGACACCTCCTTCGGCCCCGTTGCGGTCTTCGTCGACGGCCCGCACCACGACCACGCGGAGACGACGCTGCGCGACGAGGAGGCCGCGGAGCGGTTGAAGGAGATCGGCTGGGAGGTCGTCCGCATCCGCTACGACGACGACTGGTCGAAGGCAGTGGCCGACTACCCTTCGGTTTTCGGCGAGGCGCGCCGCTGATCTCAGGGACCGGGGCGGACCCCTTCGGCCCGCCCCGGCCCCACGGACCGCACGCGGTCAGCCCGGCCACCGCCCCGGCCCCACGGACCGCACGCGGTCAGCCCGGCCACCGCCCCGGCCCCACGGACCGCACGCGGTCAGCCCGGCCACCGCCCCGGCTGACCCGCCCGACGACCCCTACCGCCCCGACCCCGGAAGGCCCGCATGACCACCGCCGCCCAGCCGACCCGGCAGTACGCCGTCGGCTCCCTCGTCCACGCCCGGGGCCGGGAGTGGGTCGTGCTGCCCGACTCCACACCCGACCTGCTCGTCCTGCGCCCGCTCGGCGGCGCTGACGACGACATCGCGGGCGTCCTGCCCGGTCTGGAGACCGTCGTCCCCGCCACCTTCGCCCCGCCCACCCCCTCCGACCTCGGCGACCAGCAGGCCGCCGGGCTGCTGCGCACCGCCCTGCGCATCGGCTTCCGCTCCGGCGCGGGCCCCTTCCGGTCGCTCGCCTCGATCGCCGTCGACCCCCGCCCCTACCAGCTGGTCCCGCTGCTGATGGCGCTGCGTCAGGACACCGTCCGGCTGCTGATCGCCGACGACGTCGGTATCGGCAAGACCGTGGAGGCCGGGCTGATCGCCGCCGAGCTGCTGGCGCAGGGCGACGCCCGAGGCCTGGTCGTGCTGTGCTCGCCTGCCCTGGCCGAGCAGTGGCGGGCCGAGCTGTACGGCAAGTTCGGTGTCGACGCCCGTCTCGTGCTGCCGTCCACGATCGGCCGTCTGGAGCGTGAGACCCCGTACGGCCAGTCGGTGTTCCGCCCGGACGGCGCGTACGTCGTCTCCACCGACTTCATCAAGTCCCCCCGCCACCGCGAGGACTTCCTGCGCCACTGCCCCGACCTGGTGATCGTCGACGAGGCGCACTCCTGTGTCTCCGACACCACGGTCGGCGCGTCCGCCCGCTCCTCCCAGCAGCGGTACGCGCTGCTGCGCGCCCTCGCTGACCGGACCGACCGCCACCTCCTGCTGGTCACGGCCACCCCGCACAGCGGCAAGGAAGAGCCCTTCCGCCGACTGATCGGCCTGCTCGACGACCGCTTGGCCGCCGTCCCCTTCGACACCGACGCGGGCCGCAGGCTGCTCGCCGAGTTCTTCGTGCAGCGCCGTCGCGCCGACATCCGCGAGGACTTCCAGGACGGCGCGCACTTCCCGTCCTCTCGGGACACCGCCGAGACCGCCTACACCCTGCACCGCGACTACAAGAAGCTCCTCGACGAGGTTTTGTCGTACGCCCGCGAGACCGTACGCGCGGCCGACGGCGCCCTCCAGCAGCGTCAGCGCTGGTGGTCCACGCTTGCCCTGCTGCGCACCCTGTCCTCCTCTCCGGCCGCCGCCGTGCAGTCCCTGAACACGCGCGCCGGCGTCGAGGAGGCGGACACCCCCGCCGAGGCGGACCGCACCGGGGAGCGCACCGTCTCCGACCCGGCCGACAGCGAGACCCCCGAGTCCGCGGACGCCGTACCGGGCACCCGCCTCCCCACGGCCACCGGAGCCCCGGCCGCTGGCACCGAGGCCGACGACCAGGAGAAGGCCCGCCTGGTCGCCATGGCCGAATCTGCCAAGAAGCTCTACGGCCCGACCCGCGACGCCAAGCTGAAGAAGCTGATCGCGACCGTCTCCGACCTCCTTGACGAGGGCTACCGGCCCATCGTCTTCTGCCGCTACATCGCCACCGCCGACTACGTGGCCGACCACCTCAAGAAAATCCTCAACAAGAAGGGCACCGAACACCCGGTCGCGGTGGCCTCCGTCACCGGCGAACTCTCGCCAGACCAGCGTGTCACCCGCATCGCCGAGCTGACCGGCACCGACGAGGAGGGCAACCCCGCGCCCGAGCGCCGCGTCCTGGTCGCCACCGACTGCCTCTCCGAGGGCGTCAACCTCCAGGAGTCCTTCGACGCTGTCCTCCACTACGACCTCGCGTGGAACCCGACCCGCCACGAGCAGCGCGAGGGCCGCGTGGACCGCTTCGGCCAGCGCACCGACGTCGTCAAGGCGCTCACCCTGTACGGCGCCGACAACCCCGTCGACGGCATCGTCCTCAACGTCCTGCTCCGCAAGCATGAGCGTATCCGCCGCGTCACCGGCATCTCCGTGCCCGTGCCGCAGGAGTCCGAGAGCGCGATGCAGGCCGTCTTCGAGGGACTGATCCTGCGCGGCGAGCGGTCGCCGTACGAGCAGGAGGGGCTGTTCGCGCAGGAGGAGGTGGCCGAGCAGCTGGAGATCGCCTGGCAGTCCTCCGCCGACCGGGAGAAACGCCACCGCTCCCGCTACGCCCAGCTCACCATCAAGAAGGACGAGGTCGCCGCCGAGGTCGACGAGGTCCGTGCCGCGCTCGGCACCGGCGAGGAGGTACGGGACTTCACCCGCCGCGCCTTGGGCGCCCTGCGCGGTATGCCCGCGGCGACGAAGCAGGGCGGCTTCACCGCGCACACCGACGCCCTCCCGCAGGGCCTGCGCGACACCATCGCGCACGCGCTCGGCCCCCGCCACCCCCGCCCGGTCGTCTTCCACGACGCCCCCAGCGCCCCGCGCGGAGAGGCCGCCCTCACCCGCACCGACCCGGTGGTCGCCGCCGTCGCCCGCTTCGTGCTGGACGCGGCCCTCGACGACGCAGGCAAGGTCCCCGAGTGGCAGCGCCCGGCCCGCCGCTGCGGAGTCGTCCGTACGACGGCCGTGGAGCGGAACACCACGCTCCTGCTGGTGCGCCACCGCTTCCAGCTGAACCTGCCCGCCCGTGACGGCTCGGTGCGCGAGCAACTCGCCGAGGACGCCCGCGTGGTCGCCTACCGCGGCCGGCCCGACGCCCCCGAATGGCTGCCGGAGGACGAGGCCGTGGCCCTCCTCGAAGCCCGCGCCACACAGAACACCGACCCGAGGTTCGCCGCCGAGCACATCGCCGAGATCCTGGCCGCCCTGCCCGCGATCATGCCCGAACTACGGGACCAGTCGGCCGAGTTGGGCCGCACCCTGGAGGCCTCGCACCGCCGGGTCCGCACCGCCTCCCGCGCCCGCCTCGCGGGCCTGAAGGTCGTCCCCCAGGGCGACCCGGACATCCTGGGCGTGTACCACTACCGCCCGGCCCCGACGTTCCCCCAGGGAGTGGGCGCATGAGTACCGCCAGGACCCTCGTCACCGACTCCGTCGCCACCGTCGGCGGCCTCCTGCCCTACGACCTCCTGGTCCGGATCAAGGAGGGCAAGGAGCAGACCGGCTCCAAGCCCGCCGACTACCGCCTGTACGCCAAGGGCGACTCGGTACGGGACGCCGCCGAGCGCTCCTGGGGCTATCTGCGCGGCGTGTGGGCCTCCTACCAGGACGCCCTGGCCCGCGACGGCGCCGACGCCGATCCCGGCGTGCACGCGGTCGGCGTCACCACCGAACGCTGGCTGCTGCCCCTCTTCGAGCAGCTCGGCTTCGGCGCCCTCACCCCCGTCCCCGCGCCCGGCCTGCCCTCCCACGACCGCGAGAAGGACTTCGAGGTCAGCCACCACTGGGCGCACGTCCCCGTCCACCTCACCGGCTGGAACGTCCCCCTCGACACACGCACCACCGAACTGGCCAAGCAGGCCCCCCAGTCGATGGTGCAGGAGTACCTCAACCGCTCGGCGGACTCCACCCTCTGGGGCGTCCTCTCCAACGGCCGCCAGCTGCGCCTGCTGCGCGAGTCAGCCTCCCTCACCGGCGCCGCGTTCATCGAGTTCGACCTCCGGGCGATCTTCGACGGCGACCGCTCCGACGACTTCGTCCTCCTGTGGCGCCTGCTGCACCGCACCCGCTTCGAACCCCGCGCCGAGGGCGAGCCGGCCGCGACCTGCCCGCTGGAGAAGTGGCGCACCGAGGCCATCGACAGCGGCACGCGCGCGCTGAAGGAACTCCGCAAGGGCGTGGAGAAGGCCCTGACCGTGATCGGCACGGGCCTGATCACCCACCCCGACAACGCCGACCTGCGCGACGCCCTGCGCACCACCCGCGACAAGAACGTCCGCGACGACCTCCACCCTGCCCTGCTGCGCCTCGCCTACCGTCTGCTGTTCCTCTTCGTCACCGAGGACCGCGACCTGCTCCTGCACCCCGACGCCACCGAGCAGGCCCGCGACACGTACGAGAAGTACTTCTCCACGGCCCGCCTGCGCCGCGTCGCCCGCCGCACCGGCACCCTCCACGGCGACCAGTGGCAGGCGTTGCGGCTGGTCATCGAGGGCCTCGGCACCCCCGGCGGCCGACCCGAACTCGGACTCCCGGCGCTGGGCGGCCTGTTCGAGCCCACCGCCACGGACGCGATCCTGGACGGCCTCAGTCTGTCCAACCAGTCCCTGTACGAGGCCGTACGCGCCCTGTCCGAGGTGTACGACGCCAAGCTGGGCCGCCCCCGCAAGGTCGACTACCGTCACCTCGGCGCCGACGAGCTCGGCTCGGTCTACGAGTCCCTGCTCGAACTGGAGCCGCGCCTCGGCGAGGGCAACGAGTACGTCCTGGCCAAGCTGGACGGCAACGACCGCAAGACCTCCGGCTCCTACTACACCCCGTCCCCGCTCATCGACTGCCTCCTCGACTCCACTCTCGACCCGGTCATCGACCAGGCCGTCCGCTCCGGTACGACGAAGAAGGAGCGCGAGGACGCGCTGCTCGCCCTGACGGTGTGCGACCCCGCCTGCGGCTCCGGCCACTTCCTGGTCGCCGCCGCCCGCCGTATCGCCCGCCGCCTCGCCGAGATCCGCACCGACGACCCCGAGCCGAGCGCTGAGGACGTACGGCACGCGCTGCGGGACGTCATCGCCCGGTGCGTGTACGGCGTCGACCTCAACGAGATGGCCGTGGAGCTGGCCAAGGTGTCGTTGTGGATCGAGGCGATGAGGCCGGGCCGTCCGCTCACCTTCCTCGACGCCCACATCAAGCACGGCAACGGCCTCCTGGGCACCACGCCGAAGCTGCTGGCCGGTGGCCTGCCCGACGACGCGTTCAAGCCGCTGGAGGGGGACGAGTCGAAGCATGTCACCGACCTGAAGAAGCGCAACGCGGCGGAGCGGACCGGGTGGAAGATCGCGCTGCGCCACGGGGCGAACCAGGACGCCCTGTTCGCGGAGGAGGAGGTGCTGGCCGAGTCCAACTCGGCGTTCGGCGAGACGGTCTCGGCGATCACGGGGACGGACTCGCAGGAACTGGAGGACGTCCGGAACCAGGCCAAGGCATACCGCGAGCTGACCACCTCCCCGAACTACATCCGGGCACTGGAGCTGGCCGACGCCTGGTGCGCGGCGTTCGTCTGGAACAAGACGAAGACGGCGACGCCGCCCGCGCTGACCACGAAGTCCCTGCTGACCCTGCACTCCGAGGACGGCGGCGCGAGCCTGCCGCGCGGGACGGTGGAGGAGGTCGTGCGGCTGCGGGAGGAGTATCACTTCTTCCACTGGCACCTGGAGTTCCCGGAGGTGTTCCGGGTTCCGGCGGATGCGGGGGCGCCGGGGGTGGACGAGCGGACCGGGTGGAAGGGCGGGTTCAGTTGTGTGCTGGGGAATCCGCCGTGGGAGCGGGTCAAGCTCCAGGAGCAGGAGTTCTTCGCCACCCGTGACGAGAAGATCGCGAACGCCGCGAACAAGGCGGCCCGCGAGCGCATGATCGACGCGCTGGCCGAGAGCGAGGAGGAGACGGACCGCACGCTGCACACCGAGTTCATCGATGCGCGCCGCCTCTCCGAGGGCGTCAGCCATCTGCTGCGCGACTCGGGCCGCTTCCCGCTGGCCGGACGCGGCGACGTCAACACGTACGCCGTCTTCGCCGAGGCCGCCTCCCTGGGCATCGCGCCGATCGGGCGGCTGGGCCTGGTCCTGCCGACGGGGATCGCCACCGACGCGACGACGGCGCCGTTCTTCTCGGACCTGGTGCGTACGGCCCGTCTCGCGTCGTTCCTGGACTTCGAGAACGAGGCGTTCATCCTCAGCCGGGACGTGGATCACCGGGTGCGTTTCTCCCTGCTCACGGCCACTGGCGTCGGCGCGCGCGTCGACGAGGCGTCCTTCGCCTTCAGCACCCGGTACATGGAGGACCTGGACGGCCGGCGGTTCGCCATGCCCCCGGAGGAGATCCTGCTGGTCAACCCCAATACGGGCACACTTCCGGTATTCCGCACCCGACGGGACGCGGAGATCACCCTCGGGATCTACCGCCGGGTCCCGGTGCTGATGAAGGAGCCGGACGAGAACGGCTGGGGCGGGACCAACCCGTGGGGCCTGACGTTCATGCGTATGCTCGACATGGCCAACGACTCCCACCTGTTCAAGGGCAAGCAGGAACTGGCGGACGAGGGCTGGCAGTTGACCGGCAACGTCTACACGCGCGTCGATGAAGAGGGGAAGACACGCCGCTATCTCCCGCTGTACGAGGCGAAGATGCTCCACCACTTCGACCACCGCCTCGGTACGTACGAGGGCCAGACCCAGGCCCAGGCCAACGTCGGCACCCTCCCGCGCGTGACGCCGGAACAGCACGACGATCCCGACTTCGCTCCGATGCCCCGGTACTGGGTGCCGGAGCAGGATGTGGACTCCGGCAAGCGGGACAAGAAGGGCAACCGGATCATGTGGGCGGGGGTGGAGACGCGGCTGGCAGACAAGAAGTGGTACGAGAACTGGCTTCTGGGGTGGCGTGATGTGGCTCGGTCCACCGACACCCGAACCATGATCAGCTCGGCGCTTCCCGCTTACGGAGTAGGAGACAAGTTCCTGCTGGCCTTCGCGCCCGACGATACTGCCGTTCTGCTCTCGGTCTTCAACTCGTTCGTCTTCGACTACGTGACGAGGCAGAAGTTGTCGGGCACCGCGCTGAAGTACTTCGTGCTGCGCCAGCTCCCCGCCGCCACGCGGGTCGAAATCGCGGCGCTGGATGGACTGCTCGGCGGTAACGCGATGAGCTGGATTACCTCACGCTCGCTGGAACTCTCCTACACATCCCAAGACATGGCTCCCTTCGCCAGGCACCACAGAGACGAGGGCGCCCCCTTCCGGTGGGACGGCGCACGCCGCGAACTTCTCCGTGCGGAGCTGGACGCGGCCCTGTTCCATGTGTATGGACTCAGCCACGCGGACGTGGAGTACGTGATGGACACGTTCCCCACGGTCAGAAAGCGGGAGGAGGCCCTACAGGGGACTTACCGAACCAAGGACCTCATCCTCGACATCTACGACCGTATGGAGCACGCGCGAGCGGCTGGCGACGAGTACCGAACGGTGCTGGACCCGCCGCCGGGCAAGGGCCCGCGTCGCGCGGCCTGAGCGTCGCAGCCTCGGGTGGGTGGGTCAGATCAGAACCCGTCCCGCCCGAGGTCCGCGACGAACCCGGCCCACGCGCCCCGCGTGAACGCGAGCTGTGGACCGCTCTGTTCCTTGGAGTCCCGTACGCGGACGGCGGTCCGGTCGGCGGCGACCTCGACGCACGCACCCCCTTCGCCGCTGCTGTAGCTGCTCTTGAACCAGTCCAGCCGTGTGGGCTGTTCGGCGTTCATCGGTCTCCCAGCATCTTCTCGATCAGGGTCAGTGACTCTTCTGGCGTGAGCGCCTGCGCCCTGATGCTGCCGTAGCGTGCGGCAAGGATACGGACCTCGTCCGGGTCGGTGATCAGACGGCTGATGTGCTGCACCTCCAGATAGGCCACCTGTGGCTTGCCCTTCGGTGTGAGCATGATGAACGGCCCGCCCAGGCTGGGGTGTTCCTTGCGGTCCATCGGCAGCACCTGGAGTTCGACGCTGCGCAGTCTGCTGAACCTCAGCAGTGCTTCAAGTTGCTCGTAATGAACGTCCCACCCACCGAGAGGGCGGCGCAAGACTGATTCCTCGATGGTGAACGTCGTGAACGGCGGCGGCCAACGCTTGAAGATCTCCTGGCGGTCCAACCGTGCGGTCACGCGCTGTTCGACGGTCTCCTCGTCCAACAGGGGTTGCCGCGTCCGGAACACCACCTGAGCGTGCGCCTTGGTCTGCAAGAGTCCGGGAACCGCAAGCGCGCTGTAGTCGTGGAGCTCAACCGCCTCCGCCTCCAACCGCGCATAATCCCTGAACCACTCCGGATGCCGCACCCTCCTCCGCGCCCTCGCCCGCTCCACATCCTCCGCAGCCGCAGCCAGCAGCCCCCCGCACTCCAGCAACTCATCCACTGCGACCAGCAGTTCAGGCTGAGGGGTCCGCCGCCCCCGCTCCACGGACGAGATGGTCTCCTCCCCGTACCCGAGCCGGTCGCCCAGCTCCTTCTGGCTCATCCCGGCCCGTACCCGCGCGACCTTGATCTGCCGCCCGAGCGCTCGGAACAGGCCGGCCACCTCGTCCGTACCGTCCGCCTCACTGCCGGTGGGAACCCCCGAACCGCCCGCCTGTGCCGCCATCCCGTACCACCGCCCACTTCCGTCGTACCAGGGGCGAACCGCCGAACGTCCGGCCAGGTCACGGCCGTACGCCCGGACATCCCGCCCTCCGCACCGGGACAGTCACCCTCCGTACCGCCCCGCACCCTCCACACAGTAGAAGCACTCCGTCACTCTCGGTGAGGTGATCCAGCAAACCGTCACCGTCACCGGTGAACCGACCGCCACCATCCACCACTTCCGCCTCACGTTCCCCACCAGCAGACACGGCGCCCACACCGCCCGCCACGCAGCCGAGCGCTGGCTCGCCGACCGGCGGGACTGTCCGGAGGCCGCGGCCGGCGAGGAGGGCGCGGCCACGGCCTCCCTCCTCATCGCGGAACTCACCGCGAACGCCGCCCTGCACGGCCGCGTACGGGGTCGCCACGCCCGCCTCGCCCTGACCCTCACGGCCGGCACCCTGCGGATCGAGGTCACGGACGCCCGGGGTGACCGCCTGCCCGAACCCGGGCCGGGTGGGGATGGCGAGTCCGGGAGCGGTCTGCTGCTCGTCGCCTCGCTCGCCGGTGCCTGGGGATGCGAGCCCCACCACCCTGGTGGCAAGTCGGTCTGGGTCGAGTGCGTCTGGCGGCCGACTGCGACCCGGCAGTAACATGCGTGAGAAGAATAGAACGCGCGAGCTATTTCCTGTTCGGGTCCCGAGGGCCGCGCTGCCGGGTCATACTGAGGCAACGCGCCACGAGGCCGGAACCAGACGCCCTGCGTCCTTCGAACATGTACGACGGAGTAGAAGGATGAAGACGATGATCACGGACGAGCAACACCGCCTGTTGCTGCTCTGCGCTCTCAGGCAAGAGGGCGCGACACTCGACTGGAAGCTGTTGGCCAGAGTCGCGCAGCGGCCGGGCGGGCTTGACGAGCTGTACCGGGGACGGGTGCCCGAGAAGTCCAAGGCGGCTGCGAAGGCCGAGGAACTGCTCAGCGCGACGCTCGGCTCCCTCCAGGACGAGGAGGCGAGGGTGGCCGTCGAGGCAGAGGCCGCCGAGCAGGCCGGTGCCCGCCTGGTCACCGTCCTGGACGACGACTATCCGGCGAACCTCCGCCTGATCCCAGACCTGCCGCCCTTCCTGTGGGTCCGCGGGAACCTGGAGGACCGGGACGCCCGGTCCGCAGCCGTCGTCGGGACGCGGGACGTGAGCGAGGACGGAAGCAGGCGGGCGGCACGGATGGCCCGCGGGCTGGCCGAGCACTCAGTCGTGGTGACCTCTGGTCTGGCCCGCGGCGTCGACACCGCGGCCCACACGGCGACCCTCGACGCGGGCGGCCGCACGGTCGCTGTGATCGGCACAGGGATCGCCGCGCCCATGTACCCGGCGGAGAACCGGGGCCTCGCCGAACGGATCGTTGCCGAGGGCGGCGCCGTCGTCTCCCAGTTCTGGCCGTCGTCCGGTCCGGCCCGCTGGACCTTCCCCCGCCGCAACGTCACCATGAGCGGCTTCACCCAGGGCACGGTCGTCATCGAGGCCTCCCGCACCTCGGGCGCGAAGATGCAGGCGCGCATCGCCTCGGAGCACGGCAAGCGGGCGTTCCTGCTGCGCTCCCTGGTCGCCGCCCAGCCATGGGCGGCGAAGATGCTGGAGGAGGGGCGCGCGACCGTGGTCGACGAGCTAGCCGACGTACTGGACGGGCTGGCCGGAGCGGAACAGATGCGCAAGGCGGGTGAGCAGCGCCAGCAGCTCGCGCTGGCCATCCTGTGAGACACGTCGAGGGACTCGAACCCCTAGGCTTCCCGCACTGCGCCCGCTGCCCGTACTACCTGGGAGGCAGCGCCTCCATATGTGCCACGTGCGCGGCTCGCTCCTTGGAACTTGTTCCCGACGCCCACTGTCCGGTGTGCAGCCAGGCGCTCGGAGTGGCACGCCGGTGCACCAACGCGTTATGCGGACTGCCTACGCACGAACGAGGGTTCAGCCGGGTCGACGCCGTCGCGATGTTCTCGGGCGACCTGGAGAACGCTGTGCGGCGCCTGAAGTATGACGGGGCCTGGGGTTGGGCCACCATCTTCGGGCGCCTGGTCGTCGGGTGGATGGAGCGCAACGCGGACCGGATGGCTGGCGCCGATTTAATCGTCGGCAACCCCACCTGGACGGGCCGCACTCCGATCCGGCACATCGAGGAGATCCTGAAGGCCGCCGCCGTCGAGGACGTCGCCGGCCGCTGGCCTTTCCCGACCTCCCCGGTCCTGGTCAAGCCTGTGGACACCGACCGCTCGGCCGGGAAGAACCGTGAGGCCAAACGCCTCGCGGCCGCCGCCCACGCCAAGGCCATCCGCATCGAGCGGCGCGTACAGGACCGCACCCTCCTGCTCTTCGACGACCTGTTCACCACCGGCCAGCAAATGCAGGCCGTCGCCCGCCTACTGCGCGAGGCGGGCGCGGCTGAGGTGAGAGGCCTCGTCCTCGCTCGCGCCCCGTGGCGAGGGGCGGACCGCCAGGGGGCACTCTTCGACTCGTGACCATCGACCGGTGCTCCCTGAGCCCTGTCTCAGCCCGCGTCCCGGCTCTCCCAACGGTCCCGAAGCCACATCAAAGCCTCGACGAGCAGCTCTCGGTTGCGGTCGTCTTCCAGCACGGACAGCAGGAAGCTGGGGTCCGGCCCCGGCTTTCTCTCCTGGAGGTCGACACCTTCAAGTTCGTTGAGGAGCCTGAGGAATTCGGCACGCAGGGCGTGGTCGGTGAAAGGCTCATGCACGGCCAGAGTCTGGAAGGTGACGTACGCAGTGCCGCCCCCTGGACTCGGGAGCAGGCCCAATGGCGAGATCCCACTGCCCGGGGTGCCCGCCTCACCCAGCGTGAGGTTCGCGCCGATGACGTGGTCGTTTCCCAGGTGGAGGATTGAGCCGGCGATTTCTTCCCAGCGGTCGAAGAGGGCGCGCACCGCCTCCACCGTCCCGGAGGAATTGTTTCTCGCGAGCTGGCGGAAGAACCGCCTCTCAGGGGAGTTCTCCGCCACGAGCTGAAGGTAGAACGGGTCGGCGTGCGTCTGCTCAACCTGGATTTCCGGGGTGGGCTGCGCTGCGTTCTCCTCGCCGTCGGCCTGGTCGTCTTCAGCTGCGCCGACCAGCAGAGCGAGGTCGTCTGCGTAGAGGCGCTGCGCCGGATCGGCGGCTCCGTTGGTCGTAAAGCGCACACCGTCGGCGCTCAGCCGGGCGCGGACGTCTCCTCCCGCGTCCTGAGGTGTCCAGCGGAAGCCGTCGGAGACCTTGCCCTCGGAGGTGAGCACCCGGTACGCGTTGGCCACCCCCGGCGTATTGGCCAGATGGTTGCCCACGGCCTGGGCGCCGGAGCCGATGAACGCCGCGAGATCGCCGTACGACGTCCAGGTGCCGTGGGGGAGCGCGGCGAGCACCTGGTGGGCCAGGTTCCAGTCCCGGCTCCGCTCCGCTCGGCCGACTCCGCGCAGCGGGGCCGGCCACAGCGCGATCGCCCGGTCGGCGAGTTCGTCGGCACGGGTGCGGATCTCGTTCGCGCCCCACCGCTCTGTGGCCGCGATGCGGCGGTTCATCTCCAGATGGCTGCCCTGGAGCAGGCCCTGCTTGCGCTCGAAGGGGTGATTGGACAACTCCGCGTTCACCGCGGTGAGCGTCAGGTTCCCGAGCGTGTGCTGGAGTCGGGCGTGCAGGTCCTCCGCGCTCTCGCCGTCGACCACGTCCTCGCTCAGCATCCGGAGCCACTCGTCGCCCGGCGACTGCGGCATGACGTGCTCGATGGTGAGCTGCGCGGTGGCGAAGTCGACTGGTTCGGGATGCTCGTAGCTCTCCTCTAGGCGCTGGAGCACCATCTTCCGCTGGTGCCCGCGGCCGAACTTGTAGAAGGGCGCCGTCCGAACCTTCTCGCGCAGTTCGTCGTCGTCGGGCCAGAAGCGGTTCTCGGCGGAGAGGAGCTGGTGCAGTCCGTCGGCGACGGCCACGTCCAGCGGGAGCTGTCCGGGCACCGCCTGGAAGATCCTGTTGAGGTTGTTCGTCGGCACCCGGCACATCATCCGGCGCACCAGGAAGCTCTCGATGTACGACATCGCGCGCGCCGTGTCCGCGGAATCCAGCTCCCCTCGCTGGCGCCGGTCGAGCAGGAGCATCAGCGCGGGATAGGTGACCTGGGCCTGCCAGGTGTCAAGCCGGTGCAGATGGGCGCGGACCGCTTTGTTCGCCTCCTCCTCGGGGTGGAGCAGTCGACGGAAGAGGGCGCCGCGCCGGTACAACTCCTGGATGTACGCCTCGATCTCCGCCTCGCTGACCTCACCCCGCTCGAAGCGCTGCTGCTGAGCCGCATACAGGTCCTGGCGGCGGACCCGGTCGTCCCCGTCGAGCACCAACTGAAGCCACATGAGCTGTTCCAGCTCGTCGTTGCTCAGACTGTCCTGCAGCGGAAGCCAGTAGGTCTCGTAGATGTGCTCACCGCGGGTGGGCAGCCGCATGAACAGGTAGTTGCGCAGCAGGTCGGCTTGGCTCAGCTTGAGGCCGGTGTTGTTGAGGGACTCGAAGATGCGGTGCACGTTGTCAGCGCGTTCGGCTGTCACCGCCACCAGCGTGAGCCGGGAGGTGATGGCCTCCTCGATGCGGAGCACGTCCTGCGGGGCGGCCGGATCGGCGGCCTCGACGAGCTTGCGGCGGAAGAAGCCGTAGGCGGCGGCCACGGCTCCGCCGGCGGCCTGCTCCGAGAGCGGCCCGCGAACGTATGCCGCGAACTGCGCCCGATCAGCCTGGGTCGGCAGTAGCCGGAGGCGATCGCTGCCGTTCTTGCGCTTGTTGATGAGGTATTCCTCGTCGATGCGCTCGGCCTCGTCCGGCTCGCCGTCCGCTATGTGATCGCGGATCGCGGCCAGGGCGAGCGACAGCGTGGTCAGCCGCTGCTGGCCATCGACGACGAGCCAGCGGGGGAACGTCGCTTCGTTCTGCGGCGACGGCGCGAGCACCACGGACCCCAGGAAATGTGTGCTCGCCTTCTCTCCGGACTCCAGCAGCTCGGCCTGCTCCAGGATGTCGGTCCACAACTGTCTGAGCTGCTTCTCCGTCCAGGAGTACGTCCGCTGATAGAGCGGCACCTGGAACTGCTGTGCCCTGCCCTGGACGAGATCGGCGAACAGCGTCTCCTTCGCCTGCACGGCGTCCCCCTCGGTGATCGGTCCGGTCGTAGCGCGTGGGAAAGACCTTAGGGCTTCCTGCTGACAGCCAGGGGTGCTTCAGCCCTCGTCCAGGCACGCACACCACAGCGCGTGGGCCCGGTCCATCTCGTCAAGTGCCGCCCGCGTGAACCCAGCGTCCAGGAAGGCCCGGTCGACGATCCGTTCCGCGAGTGCGACCAGGTGCGCCGCGACCTGCTCCACCCGCTCCCTGCGCACGCGGTCCTGAACCCGCGCCAGGCGTTCCTGACGTTCCCAGAGGTCGGCGAGGCTCGTGCCTGGCTCTTCCTCGTCGTCGTACACGGACGGCACGCGGGGCAGCAGGTCGGCGGTGAGAGCGGGGACGGAATTCAGGGCGGCCGGCTCGTCCGGTCCGCCGTTGCCGAGGATGCGGTTGGCGATCGTACGGACGGCCTCGGAGCGTTCGACGCGAGCCGCCTGGGCCCGCAGGGCGCCGAGCAGTGCCGGGACCTCGGCCCGGGCCCGGCGCCGCAGGGTCTCCGCGAGTGCGGTCGTCAGGTCCTCGCCCAGGTCCGAGGCGTCGTCCAGTACGTCGTTCGCCGCGCCGACCTCCTCGAAGGCGCGCTGCGCGGTGAGGGCCGCCTCGGTCAGCAGGGCGATGTCCTCGGCGGTCGGCTTCACGCCCGCCTTCAGCCGGGCTACGGCCGCGTCCAGAGGGTCACCGGCCAGATCGAAGAGGTCCACGCAGTCGTCTTCCACGGCGAGTTGGCCGTCCGTATCCGGTTCCAGCAGTGTCATCTCCCCAACAACCCCCGCGCTCGCGATGCCCCTGTGTCGTACAGCGACTCCTGCGACGAATCATGGAGGTTTTCGTAAACTGAGTCAACAGATACTCTGTTGGTCGGTGTTGTCGAAGGGTGGGGAACATGCCGCAGATCGCGATCACCAACACGTTCTGGGAGGGCGTCGACCGGCTGGACAAGCCGGCCCGCGCCCGCGTCCACAAGGCGATGGCCAAGTTCCAGCAGCTGACGGTCCCGCAACTCCACGCGGACAAGGGGCTGCACCTGGAGTCGGTGGTCAGCTCGCGCGACCCGCGGATGCGGACCATCCGCGTCGACGACGGCCTGCGCATAGTGCTGCTCGCGCCCGATGACGGCAGCGACCTCTTCGTCTTCGTCCACGTCGTCCCCCACGACAAGGCCTACTCCTGGGCCCGCCGACGGCTCTACACGGTCAACTCCGTGACCCGCTGCCTCGAAGTACGCGACCTGACCGCCATGGAACAGATCACCCCGCTCTTCGCTCAGGAGGCCGCCGCGGCCCCTCAACTCCTGTTCGCCCCCTGGTCGGACACCGTCCTGCGGCACCTCGGCGTCGACGACGTCACCCTGCGGGCGGCCCGCACCGTCACCAGTAAGGCGCAGCTTGAGGCGTTCGGGTCGCTGATGCCGGAGGACCAGTACGAGGCGCTGTGGCTGCTCGCCGAGGGACTCGACCCCGACGACATCTACCGGGACCTCGTCGCCGTACGCCAGAAGACGACTGTCGCCGAGAGCGCGGCGGGGGAGGACACCGCCGGGGACGACCTGGCCTCCGCCGTCACCCGCACCCGCAGCCGTATCGCGCTCGTCACCGGCCCCGACGAACTCGCCGACATCCTGACCAAGCCCTTCGCCGCCTGGCGGATCTTCCTCCACCCCACCCAGCGGCGCATCGCCTACCGGCCCGCCTATGCCGGACCCGCCCAGATCACTGGCGGTCCCGGCACCGGAAAGACGGTCGTGGCCCTGCACCGGGTCAAGCACCTCCTGGACCGGGCAACCGACACACGCGTCCTCCTCACCACCTTCACCGGAGCCCTGGCCCGCTCCCTCCAGAGCAGCCTCGCCCTGCTGCTCGACCACGACCCGGCGCTGCTCGCCCGTGTCGACGTCACCACCGTCGACGCCGTTGCCCACCGCGTCGTACGGCAGCTGCGTGGCAACCCGGGGACCGCGCTCGGTGACCGGGACGAGCGCACCCGCTGGCAGCGCGTGGCCCGCCGCCTCGAACTGCCCTGGAACGAGGCGTTCCTGTCCCAGGAGTACCGGCATGTGGTTCTCGCCCAGGACCTGCGGAGCGAGGAGGAGTACCTGGCGTGCGAACGGCGTGGACGCGGCAGCGCGCTCGGGCAGACCCAGCGGCGGCGCGTCTGGCAGGCCGTGACCCTGTTCGAGGACGGCCTGACCCGTGACCGGGCGCACACCTGGCTCCAGGTCTGCGCCGAGGCCACCCGGCTGCTGCGCGACAAGCCGGGTGCGGGACCGTCGTACGACCATGTCGTCGTGGACGAGGCGCAGGACCTGCACCCGGCGCAATGGCGCCTGCTGCGCGTCCTGGCGGCCGAAGGCCCCGACGACCTGTTCGTCACCGGCGACCCGCACCAGCGGATCTACGACGCCCGGGTCTCGCTGCGCTCCCTCGGCATCTCCGTCGCGGGACGCAGCGGACGACTGCGCGTCAACTACCGCTCCACCGAGGAGATCCTGCGCTGGGCCCGCAGCCTGCTCGACAGCGAGCCCGTCGCCGACCTGACCGGCGACGCCCACGACACCCTCACCGGATACCGCTCGCTGCTGCACGGCGCACAGCCCGTGTGCGAAGGGCACGGGAGGGAGAACGAGGAGGCCGACGCGGTCGTGCGCCGGGTGCGCGACTGGATGGACGCCGGTGTCGCCCCCTCGGACATCGCCGTCTGCGCCCGCTTCAACACCCTGGCGGGCAAGCTCGGCGACCGCCTCGCCGCGGCCGGCATCCCCGTGGTGCGGGTGCGGGACGGGGAGCCGGAGAGCGCGGTCGGGGTGCGGGTGTCGACGCTGCACAGCATGAAGGGGCTGGAGTACCGGTGCGTCGCTGTTGCCGGAGTCACCCGGTCCGCCTTCCCGTTCACGCCGGCCGTCACCCCGGCCGAGGTGGACCGCATCCAACACACCACCGACCTGGCCGCCGAGCGATGCCTGCTGTTCGTCGCCTGCACCCGGGCGCGGGAGGCGCTGTACGTGTCGTACAGCGGGCGGGCCAGTGAGTTCCTCGCGGCTTGATGCAGGGCGTGGGCTCCGGCACCGCCTCAGTCCGGAGCCCCATGGATCTTGTCGACTCCCGTGCGGTGGCGACGGACAGTCGTGATCTCACGCCCGTCGTGCACCACTCGGAACCACTCGTCCGCTACCAGGACGGTGACGGTTCTCGCGTGCCACTGCATGCCCACGTGAATCCTCTGATGGCCGACCACGATGAATCCTCCGGGCCTGTAGACCCTTCGGCGCACACAGGGGGCGTCGGAGGCGAACTCGGTGGGAGGCCCGGCCGCGTCGCTCGGTACGGCGCGCGACGGCTCGCGGACCGTTCGGGCGGCGCGGATCCGGTACACGTCGATCTGCTCCCGCAGGTTCGTCAGGGCCTTGGACTCGATCTGGCGGATCCGTTCCCGGGTGAGGTTCAGCTCCGCTCCGATCGCTTCGAGGGTGAGCTCGGGACCGTCGTCGAGTCCGAGCCGGAGGGTCATCACCCGGCGCTCTCGTTCGGAGAGGCAGCTGAACAGATCACGGACTTCTTCCGGGGACAGGTCACCGTAGTAGAAGTCCGGTTCGGTCCAGTGCGGTCCCTGAATGCTCCGGTCCGCTTCCTCGTGCAAGGCGTCGTCACCGATGGACTCGGTCAGGTCTTCCAGGGGGAGTGTTCGGCGGACCCGGGCCAGTAGGACGTGCGCCTCGTCAACGGCGACACCCGCGCGGGCGGCCACTGTGGGGAGAGCGTCGGTGGGTGACTCGTGCCCCAACTCCCGTGCCGCCTTCCGTAGCGCGGCCAGGGTTTCGTGCGCGTGGGCGGGGATCCGTATCGTGCGGCCTTTGTCTGTCAGGGCCCGTGTGATCGCCTGCCGGATCCACGTGACGGCATACGTCGAGAACTTGTTCCCCTTGAGGTGGTCGAACTTCTCGATGGCGCGCAGCAGGCCGAGGTTGCCCTCCTGGATCAGATCCATGAGGTCCAGCCCGCGGCCCGTGTACCAGGTGGCCACGCTGACCACCAGCCGGAGGTTCGCCTGGGCGAAGTCCGTGAACGCCAGTTCCCCGAGCCGGACCAGCTGTTCCAGCTCACGCCGCAGTTTAGGAGCGATCTTCCGGCCGGCCTCGTCCAACTTCTCGCGAGCCAGCAGTCCCGCCTCGATGGCCTGGGCCAGCTCCGCCTCCTGTTGCCGGGAGAGCAGCGGGAACCTGCCGATCTCCTTGCGGTAGTGCGTGAAAGCGTCGCCCACGGCCTGACGTGGGGAAGCGTCCTCCTCCGGGGACTCGGCGACGGGCTTGGGGCGGGGGCGGGGCAAAGGCGGCACGGTGAGCGCGGTGGTAGGACCGACGGGCGTTTCGTACGGCTTCTCGGCCCGCAGGGGCGGCCGGGACGCGGAGGGAAAGCCGGGACCGAGCGCTCGCACGGTCAACGCGGAAAGGTCCAGCCTGCTGTCCTGCTCCAGCTCAAGGGTGAAGCGTGGTGGTCGGTGTGGTTCCGGCTCCGGCCCCGCCGGAACGCTGCGTTCACCTTGGGTGTCGCTCAACGGCCCGGCCGTCGCGGGAAGCTCTGGCGCGGCCGGGACCGCCGAACAGCCTCCCAGACCGAACGCGGCCACCGCGACCGGAGGCAGTGCGACCCCCTCCGCCATCACCCGGCCTAGCACCTCGGCCACCACCGCGGTGTCCACGCCGGCCAGCAGTCCCCGCAAGGCCACCGGGGTCAGGGCTCGCTGTGGCCCCGCGGCAGTCACCAGCGCCTCATGCAACACGGCCGGCGTCCCGGCCTCGGTGTCCGTCGTCATCAGCGTGCCCCCCGTGTGCCGTACTGCGGTGCGACGAGCCTCTCGCATTGCACCACCCACCACTGACAATCAGTCACGCCCCGGGTAGAACGCACCGTTCACCTGCGGATTCCCCCTGCTCCTTATGTGAAGGAATGGTAGAACGTACAACGATGGTCGGTCCCGGGCGAGATCGGTACGTCCGAGACGGGGAGGGGCGGGGCATGCTGGTCGATCCCACGCAGTTGCTGGACGACTGCGAGCGGGCCTGGCGCGAGGCGGGGGAGCCGTCTGCCGGCGCGGTGGAGCCGGTCGCCGCCGTACGGACCGCGCTCGTCCTGGAAGCGCTGGTGGCGTACCGGCTGCTCGCGGATCACGCCGACCTCCCGCGCGACACGGTCTTCGCACGCTGGCCCGCCTGCGCGGTCCACACCGTGGCGCTGGCCGACGGTCCGGAACTCCCGCGCCTGGTGGCTGAAGCCCGCGCGCGCGTGCTCGCGGCGCGCCCCGACCTGGGGTCACACGGAGCCGCCCCGGAGAGCGCCGACGAATGGAGTCGCGCCGTGCAGGAGGCCGCCCGCTCGCTGGGCTGGACATGGCGCGTGCCGACCGCGGCGGACGGTTCGGTCACCCCGTCCCGCGGCGCTACCTTCGCTCCCGAGGTCCGTCTCGGGCCCGGCGCGGGCAGCGTGCTCCTGACCCTGCCCGGCGAGCCGGACGCGGGGGACTGGCAACTGTCCGCCGACGGTGAGGTGTTCGCAGCCCTGCCGCCCTACTGGGTATTGCCGGGCCCCGTGCGCCGTGTCGAGGCGACAGACCCGACGGGAACCACTCATGTCTCGGCGATCGTGGACCCGGACGACGCCCTCTTGGCCTTCGGCGCCGACGGCCACCGCATCCCCCCGGACGAGCTCCTGCCCGCCGCCCAGATCTGCCTTCTCCACGCCGGCACCCTGCAGACCGAGGGCGCCGACCCCGGCATCGTGGAACTGCCCACCCCGTACGGCTGGAACGGCTGGACGCTGAGCAGGGTGTCACTGACCGGGGTGACGCGGGTGCGGGCCGCCGCCGCGGTTCCGGGAAACTGGCTGGACGTAGCCGCCGGACGGCCGCTCGGGTGGGAGGGCGGTGCGACGCTGCCCTGGATCACGGGCGACGACGGGGCACCCGTGTGGCACCGTCCGCCCGCTCTCCGGCTTCCGCGGCGCGCCGGTGAGCCGGACGCGCGACTCTGGCAGGCCGAAGTGCGCCGCCGCGGCCACGAGGAGCCTCTCACCCGTCAGACTGGTGCTCCCGGGGCGCTCCTCGATCCCTGGAAGGACGTACCCCGCCCGCTTCTGGGACCGTACGAAATCCTCGTCCACCGTGTCGGCTCCCGGCGCAGCCGCCGGCTGGCGGCCTTCCTCGCCGAGGGCATCACGGCCGAACCGACCGCCGCGTGGCGTCTGCTCGCCCCGCACGGAGGCCTGGCCACCGCTCGGCTGACGCTCGGCGCCGACGGACCGGTCACCGCCTCCGAGCGCGTCGTC
The DNA here is from genome assembly GCF_040635655.1 of Streptomyces sp. NPDC006923. Classification (NCBI taxonomy): domain Bacteria; kingdom Bacillati; phylum Actinomycetota; class Actinomycetes; order Kitasatosporales; family Streptomycetaceae; genus Streptomyces; species Streptomyces sp. NPDC006923. Next base: position 25,644 of record NZ_JBEYIF010000024.1, on the reverse strand, counting down.
GCGTTCTCCCCGTACGAGATCACCAAGGGGCTGGTGCTGGGCGACGGGATCCGTCAGTTCGCCGTCGAGGCGTGCATCCCGCACTCCGAGGTCCGTCTCGAACTCGGCGGCCACCCCCTGACCTGGTCCATCCGGCCGCTCGACATCGACGCGGCTGACCTGGTCGGCGAGAGCGCCCTGACCGTTCGCCTGCCGGAACAGGCGGTGGCGGTGACACCCTTGCTGGCACTGGTCGTCGATGGGGCGACCCTGCTCACGCTGCGTCCAGAACGCCGCACTCGCACGCGCAGAGGAGACCTCCGGTACTCACTGGCGGCCCTGGCGGACACCGTGCGCGACTGCGTGAAAGCCGAGATACGGCTGCTGGTCGCGGGGGAGAGCGTCCATGTCGCGACCGTGCGCACCCAGCCCATCGCGGAAAACGTCGTACCCGACGGCGGCGGACTGCTGCTGCGGGGGCTGCGCCACCCGGGCGAACTGACCGCCCGCCTGCACGCCGTCTTCGCCCCGTGGGAACAGCCGTTGACGGCCACCGTCGACCAGAGCGGCCGTATCCCGCTGCCCGCGGCCTGGCGGTCGCTCGGCCCCTTGATCGTGCACCTGAACGCGGGCGCCCCCACACCCACAGCTCCCGGATGGCCCCGCCTGCGCGATCGCGACACCCTCGTGCTGCGCCGCTCCCCGTGGACCTCCACCGCCGGCCACGGATCCGGCGCCAGGATCTCGGAGTACCTGGCTGGGCACGGCGCGCTCCCGCGCGACACCGACGCGATCCCCTACCAGTGGATCGTGGCCGCCCGCGGACGCGACCTGCAGGCGTGCGGAGCCAGAGAGACGGCACCGGCGGAATGCCGCAGCGCCCTCGTGGATGCCGGGCCCACCGCCCTCACTGGAGCGGCCGACAGCGCACTGCGCTCCGGCGAACTCGCCTCCGTGCTCGCGGGCAGCGGTCTCGCCGCCCTGCGGATACGGGAGGTGGCGGACCCTGCCACCGTACGTCGCGTCTGGCGGCAGGCTCCTTTGTGTGCGCTGCTGCTCACGTCCCCGTTGCTGCCGTATCTCTCCGGTCACCCCGCTTATGACGTCGGCGAGCTCTACCCGGAGGAGGCGGAACTCCTCGGCGAGGTCGGCCAGTTTCTGGGCGACGCCAGCGCGGCGTTGCTGGCCGGGCAGGCGGATCCGAGCGGCGCGGTCGGCCGGTTCGACGCCCAGACCCGTGCCCTCGACCAGCTCCCCGAACTCCAGCAGCAGGCCGTGTGGCGCAGCGCCCGTGTCGTCCCTCGGGGCCTTCTGGACCCCGACACCCGTGCCGACGCCGCCTGGCAGGCGTTCCGTGCCCGCAAGGACCTCCAGTACCACGCCACGCGTGAGCAGTTCTCCGAGGCACTCGACGCCGTATCGATCTTCCTGGACGACGGACACCCAGACCTGGCCCAGGCCTTCCGCGGACGGGACCCAGGCCGGTTGCACGGGCCGGGCGAAGCCTGGATGCGGTTCCCTCACCTGTCTCTGGGATGCGCGCTGATCGCGAGGCTCGCCGCCGCCGGTGACGCCCGTGCCGCCGGCCTGGAACGGGGACTTCGCCACCTGTGGGCGCCCGTCGCCTCTCACGCACCGGATCTCACCGCCGTCGACATCGCCCTCGCGGAATGCCTGGTCACCGCGGAGGCCGTGCACAGCACCGGCTGACCACCGATTCCCGTCCAGCCCGTACCGCAGCGTTACCGCCCCACCGCTCGTCCGAAGCCGACCGTCACATCGGAGCCTCCCGTGCACAGCCTCGACCCGCTCGCCACCTCCCGCATGATCAGCGACACCTACCGCCGCTATCTGCGTTCCCTGCTGCCCCTGCGCGAGCCCCGCCTGGCCGAGGCCCTCGCCCACGCCATCGACACCAGCCCGCTGCTCACCAAGGGGCCACTGCTGGAGACCACCCCCGCCTACGCGCCGGGCGCCACCCTGAACGAGCTCGTCGCAGAGGGCGTACTCGACCCCGCGTTCCAACAGCTGACCGGCCCCGCACTGCCCGCCGATCGTCCCCTGTACCGGCATCAGGAACAGGCGCTGCGCAAGGCCGTCGCCGGACGCAACCTTGTCGTGGCCACCGGCACCGGCTCCGGCAAGACCGAGAGCTTCCTCCTGCCCGTCCTCAACGCCCTTGCCGCCGAACACGCCCGCGGCACCCTCGGACCCGGCGTCCGCGCCCTGCTGCTCTACCCGATGAACGCCCTGGCCAACGACCAGATGAAGCGACTGCGCCGACTTCTCGCCGACGCCCCCCACATCACCTTCGGCCGCTACACCGGCGACACCAAGGACGATCCGCAGCGCGCCGCCGACACCTTCGAGCAGCTCAACCCCGGCGAACCGCGCCTGCCCAACGAACTGCTTAGCCGACGCGAGATGCGCGCCACACCGCCCCACATCCTGCTCACCAACTACGCCATGCTGGAGTACCTGCTGCTCCGCCCCCAGGACATGGACCTCTTCGAGGGAGAGCAGGCGGGTTCCTGGCGGTTCGTCGTCGTCGACGAGGCTCACGTCTACGACGGAGCCCGTGGCGCGGAACTCGCCATGCTGCTGCGCCGCTTGAAGGACCGTGTGGGTCAGGGGCGGGAGATCCAGGCCATCGCCACCAGTGCCACCGTCGGCGCGGAGGAGAACCCGGCCGCCGTCACCGCCTTCGCCCGGGCCCTCTTCGACGTCCCCTTCCGGTTGGACGCGACCGACCCGGCCGCCCAGGACCTGGTCACCGCCACCCGGGTCGCCACCCCCGATGGCCCGCACTGGGGGCCGCTGCCGACCACCGAGTACCTGCGCCTGGCCACGACCGCCGACCCCGAACCGGAGATCGTGTCGGCCGCGCGCATGCACGGCCTGCCCGCCGGCACGACCGCTGCCACCGCCCTCGCCGCCGAGGCCGGCACCGCGGCTCTGCGCCGGGCCCTCGCCGACGGACCCCGGCCCGTGAACGAGATCGCCCGCGACGTCTTCCCCGGTGACCCCGTCGGACCCGCGGCGGTCACCGCGCTCATCCAACTCGCCAGCCAGGTGACCGACACCGACGGTGCTCCCGTGCTCTCCGCCCGGTACCACCTCTTCGCACGCGCCACGGAAGGCGCCTTCACCTGCCTCGACCCGGCAGGCCCCCATCTCGACCTGGCCCGCCACGAGACCTGCGCGCGGTGTGCCCGCCCCTCCTTCGAGCTGGGCGCCTGCCGCCGCTGCGGTGCCGTACACCTGCACGGCACCTTCACAGGCAAGGGGGCGCAAGCCCGTCTCGCACACCGCAAATCTCCCGACAGCCCCCACACCTGGCTGCTCCTCGACGGGGACGGCTCGGACACCGGTGCTGACGAGGACGACGAGACACTCGGCGACAGTGCCAAGGGCGGCCTCAAGGAACGCAGACTGTGCACCCGCTGCGCGGCCGTGCACCCCGCGGCCACGGCATCCTGCACCGCTCCTGGATGCGATGGCACCGAACTGCGCCGCGTCCACCAGCTCGACACCCACGAGGGCACCCCGGCCGCATGCCTCGCCTGTGGAGCGCGCGGTCACGGAATGATCCGCCTGTTCGAGGCGGGCAACGAGGCTTCGGCAGCCGTCCTCAGCACCGCCCTCTACCAGGCGCTGCCTCCGGTGACCGACGGCCCGGCCGCCGCACTGCCCGGACAGGGCCGCAAGCTGCTGTTCTTCAGCGACAGCCGACAGGCCGCCGCGTACTTCGCGCCCTACCTGGAGGACTCCTACACCCGCATCCAGCACCGGCGCCTGATCACCCAGGCCGTCCGGCAGGGCTGCTCCGACCCCGACGAGCCCCTGCACATCGACGACCTCGTCGCCCACACCGTCCGCGCCGCCGACCGCGCCGGAGTCTTCCGCCGCAACGACTCCCGCCAGGCCAAGCAGCGCGAAGTGGCCCTGTGGGTGATGCAGGAAGTGCTCAGCCTCGACGACCGCCAGTCACTCGAAGGCCTCGGCCTGCTCCGGATCGACATCGACCGCGAGCCCTTCTGGCAGCCACCCGCCGCCCTCACCTCACTCGGCCTCACGGACGACGAGGCATGGCTGCTGCTGCAGGAACTCCTGCGCACCCTGCGCAACCAGGGCGCGCTCACTATGCCCGAGGACGTCGACGCGGGCGACGAGGCGTTCGCCCCGCGCAAGGGGCCCATCTGGGTCCGCTCCCAGGGCTCCGAGGCCAAGCGTAGGGTGATCAGCTGGCTGCCCAGCGCCGCGAGCGCCTCGAACCGACGCGTCGACTACCTCGTACGCGTACTCGACGCCCTCGGCCACCAGGGCGAACGACGGGCCACCGCCCTCGATGTCCTGAACCGCCTGTGGAGCGACCTCACGACAGGTCACCTCGCCGACTGGCTGCCGTCCGAAAGCCAACCGGGCATCGGCGTCGTCCGCCGACTCGACCTCGCCTGGCTGCGGTTGCGGCCGATGACGGCGTACAGCGATCCGCTGTACGCCTGCGACCGCTGCCGCCGCATCACCGCGGTGTCCGTGCGCGGTGTGTGCCCGACGCTGCGCTGCACAGGACGCCTGGAGGACTTCAAGCCGTCGCCCGAGACGGACGAGCATCTGCGGCGCCTCTACCTGACCTTCGACCCCGTTCCACTGCGCGCTCAGGAGCACACCGCGCAGTGGACCGGGGAGAAGGCCGCCGAGATCCAGGGGGAGTTCGTCCGAGGGCAAGTCAACGCCCTGTCCTGCTCCACCACCTTCGAACTCGGCGTCGACGTCGGTGAACTCCAGGCCGTCGTCCTGCGCAACATGCCGCCCTCCACCGCCAACTACGTCCAGCGCGCCGGCCGCGCCGGCCGCCGCGCCGACTCGGCCGCGCTGGTCCTCACCTACGCACAGCGGCGCCCCCACGACCTTTCCCGGTTCGCGGAGCCCGAGCGGATGATCGCCGGGGAGGTGAGGGCCCCGATCGTCCCTGTCGACAACGTCCGGATCGACCGCCGCCACGCCCACTCCATCGCGCTCGCCGCCTTCTTCCGTGCCATGAAGGACGAGCGGGGCCGGATCTGGCGCAAGGCGGGAGAGTTCTTCCTTCCCGACGATACCACCGGTGAGATCGCCGCCCACACCGTGCGCGACTGGCTGACGCCTGTCCCAGAGGGCGTCATGGCCTCCCTGTGCCGGGTTCTCCCCGACACGGTCCAAACCGAGATCGGCATCAACTCCGGCGACTGGGTCGCCGAACTGGACCGACTCCTGCGGGCCGCACAGCAGATCCTCGACCAGGACGTCACCTCGTACAGCGAACGCCGCGACCAAGCCGCGGCCGCCCGCAAGTACCGGCAGGCGGAGATGTACGAGAAGGTCATTCGCAACCTCACCCAGCGCGAACTGCTCGGCGTCCTCGCCAACCGCAACGTGCTGCCCAAGTACGGCTTCCCCGTGGACACCGTCGAACTGCGCATCCCCCAGGAGGGTGGCGCCGTCTCGGGGCAACTGGAACTCACCCGCGATCTGAGCGCCGCTGTCCACGAGTACGCCCCGGGGGCCGAGATCGTCGCGGGCGGCCACCTGTGGGCGTCCGCCGGTGTCTACCGGCTGCCGGACCGCGAACTGGTCAGCCGCCACTACGCCGTGTGCGCCGCCTGCGGCTGCTATCGGGAGGCCACCGAACCCGTGGACCCCGTCTGCGCCGCCTGCGGCACGCAGTCCGCGGCCGCGCAACGACGGTACGTCGAACCGGTCTACGGTTTCGTCGCCGCGCGCGGCCCACAGCGCCGCCCGGGGCAGACCCCGCCACGGCGGTCCTGGTACGGCGACGTCCACATGTCCACCGACACCGCCGACCTCCAGGAAGGCGCGACCACCTTCGTCTCCGGCCACACCACGCCCTGGTCGGCGGGCACCCGGGGAGAGATGGTGGTTGTCTCCGAGGGACCGGCCGGCGCCGGATACCAGATCTGCGACTGGTGCGGCTGGGGCCGTCCGAACGCCCAGGCCGGATCTCCGCGCGGCGGCCACCCGCACCTGCTGAAGGACACCCAGTGCACGGGCCCCCTCCGTGTCGTCTCCCTCGCTCACCGGTACCAGACCGACTTCCTCCAGATCCATCTGGACCCGCTCACAGCCTTGACCGCCACCGCGGCCCGTCTGCGTTCCGGCCTGTACGCGCTGCTCGAAGGCGCCGCGGCGCACCTGGAGATCAGTCGCGATGACATCGACGGCACGGTTCACACCGGCACCGACGGCATGCCGTCCCTGCTGCTCTTCGACACCACTCCGGGGGGCGCGGGCAATGCCGTGTCCATGGGCGAGCGGCTCGAACCGGTTGTCTCTGCCGCGCTTGCCCGGGTGGCGGCCTGCGAGTGCGGCCCGGAGAGCAGCTGCTACGCGTGCCTGCGGAACTTCCGCAACGAGCGCTTCCACGAGCTGCTGAGCCGCCGCGAGGCCATCGCACTCCTCGATGCCCTGTCTGGCAATGTGAGCTGAGGGGATGAGACGCCGCCCACGGAGTGCTGGTCGTGGACGACTCCGGCAACCGCAAGGACGGCACCAGGACCGCCTTCACCGGCCGGCAGTGGCTGGGCTGGCTGGGCAAGACCGACAACGGCATCGTGACGGTCACCACGCTGTGGGCGGACGAGCGCCTGTACTACCCGCTGCACGCGCTGCCCTACAGCCCTGCCCACCACTTCCCCAAGAAGCGCAGCGACCCGGGCTCCCGCACCAAGCCGCAGCTGGCCGCCGCGGCAGCCATCCTGGCCGCGCGGGCCGGCGTCCCGGATCTGTGGAGCCCGAGGGTGAGATCCCCTCGGGCCACCCGACTGGATGACCGTTGGTTATCTGCCTGCACCCGAGTCGATGTCCCGGGCGAGCTGTTGGGCATATTCGGCGAGGAGTTTCCGTAGGTCGGCGTAGTGCCGAAAGGTATCTGGCCGGACGAGGTTGTACCAGGTGGTGTTGCGGCGAAGCGCCCATTCGCGTTGGACGTCTTGAGGCTGTTCGGCCTCAATGGGGCGCGGGGCGAAGAGGTGCTCGCCTTGTGTGACCTGTACCCAGATGAATACGGAGGCGTCCTGACGTTTGCGGTCGCCGACTGCCGGCCGAATGGGGCCGGGGATGGGTGGTAACTCGCTTACCAAGGCGTCCCATTCGTCAGGAGGCAGAGCCCAGTCCCTGAGTGCCTCACGTCGGCGCTGGTAGTCGATGAGTGGTCGATGGGGTGCTCGGAGTTCGGTGCTGAGCTCGCGGAGGACCCGTTCGAACTCGGCCGGGTTGCGTCCCACGCGCTCCCAGCGTTGGAAGTCGGTGTTGGATCTGAACCGCACGCGGTCCGGGGCTATGCCGAGGTAAGTCGCGGCCTCATCGAGGGGTCCGCCTATGGCCCACTGGACGAGCCGGACCGCAGCGGTTCGACGTAAGACCTTCGGGGCGATTCCGGCAATGGGTGCGAAGTAACTTTCATGCCAGTCCGGTTCCAGGTATGCCGGGATGTGTTCTGGTCGGTAGTCGTCCCGCAGTGGTGCTCGGAGTCCTTGTGGGCCGCCGATTTTGCGGTAGGTGCGTGTCAATGGTTCGGCCGCGTCTCGGAATCGCCCCGAGCACGAGTTTTCATGGCGGGCGTAGATGCGTACCCAGGGCGTGCGTGTCGGCCGCTCTCCAGGGGTGTGGACGAGCTGGGAAAGGTGCTCGGACAGATCGTTTGCTTCGAGTAAGGAGTGTGCGGCGCGTAGGAGTCCGGCACAGGCGATCGGGTCACGGGGCGGTACATCGCGCAAGCGATGGTGCTGCAGACCGTTGCTGGTGCCGAAATTCTCTGAAATGGAGTGGAGGTACGCGGTCACATACCCGGAGAGGGTGGTGTCGAGAAGATGCTGCCCTACTGGCCAAGTAAGGCCGATCAGTGCGGTGGCCAGCCGGAGATCCGTGAAGTATTCGGATGCGTCCGTGGCCGGAGTCGGCGGTTCCAGGTGGGCAAGCAGGGACTGCTGGAAGCGAAGGATGCCCGGTGTCGGGTGTGGCTGACGGCCGGGATCCGTAGTAACTCGCTGATCGAGTCTGCCGCCGCAGGCGCGGGACTTTCGTTTCTGCGTTGGAGTGTCGATCGTCCACCGGCATTGCGCTGAGTGCAGGCTGTGATCGTTGGCCCGCTCGATCAGGCGCCCTGATATGGCGCGCGGCTGCCCGCAGTGCGGACAGCCTGCTTCCAGGTAGGTCTGGTGTTCTACGCAGCTGAAGACAAAGGGTAGGTGCCAGAGCTTGTGCCAGGGGCCGCCGTGGAGTTGCTGGGCCGGGGTGCCGTCGCCCGCCAGGCAGGAGGGGCAATACCGCGGGGAGCCGACGAAAAGCCATGGGTCCGGCCTCTTCGGTCCCGGTCCGGGCACGGATGACCAGGCGATGGGGGGATACCGGTCTCGCCACTGTTTCAGTGTCAGTGCCGACACTTCCTCGGCTGTCTGGCGGGTCAGTCGAACGAATCCTTGGGCCTCCGGCCCGGTGAGATCCAGCAGCAGACTGCCTGGGATGTGAGTAGCTTGGACGCGATCGGTCCAGCCCGCCGCACGGATCAGTTGCAGAGGCGGGAGGCTGAGGCGATGCCCTAGCCGAAGCAGGTAGCTGACAAGGGACTCTCCTGAGGCAGGTTCGAGACTCCGGGGCAGTGGATGCATCACGGCTCCATCCGTCAGGCGCCCGCGCGGGCAGACGGGCCAGGGTCATCGAAAACGGTGTTCCGGGGTCGTTTCGCCTGCGTGGCCTTCTTGACGGCGGTCCGCGGGGCGGCCGGGATGATGGGCTCGTCCGGCGGCTGCTCGGGCTCGTCCCGCCGGAGCACGATCTCGTCCAGCAGGCTCTCGTCGATCATTTCCTTCCCGGAGTCCATGGCTTCCTGGGCGCCGTCTTCGAGTAGGCGTCCCAGCAGGCCGATGACACCGCCGGTGCGACGCATCAAGTACTCCGGCATACCGCCGCCGGTGAGCATGCCCTGCGTCGCGTTCATCAGCCGCAGGTGCTTCTCGATTCCCTTCAGGTGATTGACGAAGGCCACGATCTGTTTCGGGGTGGTGTAGCGGAACCGGTCGATCTCGATGAGCTCGAAGCGGTGTTCCGTCTGGGTGACCTCCAAACCGTGGATGCGGGTCGACTCCAGCGGTGGCATCTCCCATTGCCGGGTCTTCTTGTTCCACTTGGCCTCACGCAGCAGCCCGATGCCGGAGATGTTGACGCCGGTCAGGATCAGAGTGACGTCCAGGCTCATAAGGGCCCGCATCAGGTCGAGGTCGTCCTGGTCGTCGGCTCTGTGCATCCGCAGCCGGCTGATGTCGTCCAGAATCAGAGCTTTGACGCCATGGTCGTAAAGGGAGTCGGCGACCTGCCGTACCAGTTCCGGCAGCGTGGCCGACTTGCGCGTCGGGGCCCGGAAGAAGCCTAAGATCGACGTGCAAAGGCTTTTCGGCGTTGCTGTCACCGGGGTCGAGACATAGACGACCGGTGCGTGGAGATCGCGGGTGCCCGGCAGAGCCTGGGGGTTGAGGTGGCTGTGGAGTTCAAGCCACTGCTTTTCGAAGAGGGCCCCGGCTGAGCAAACAGACGCGGTCTTGCCGTAGTTGCCCCAGCCGCTGATCATGACGCCGGCGCGGGTCGGGTCGTTCTTCTTCCTCGTGTTGCCGCTCAACCGGCGCCGGATCAGCTTGCCGACCTTGTCATACATGGGGGTGTCCTGCAGCGGGAGGTTCGCGTTCGTCAGCTCCCGGTAGAGGTCGTAGTCGTACCGGCGGCTCTCAGGGAGCATCGACCACTTTTGCGGGGAGGTCGTCGGAGCGGGGACGAGTAGGTCGTAGTGGGTGCGGTAGTGCTGCCAGCCAACGTAGGTGTCGAGGGGCGGGCGGCTGCCCAGGATCAGCTCGGCGATCCTGGCTCGTGAAGGCAGACCGTCCAGCGGATCATCGTGAGAGAGGGCTCGGGTCACGTGTGGTCCTCCTGGACAGGTGTATCGGCTTCCGAGTCGTCGGGGGGCGGAAGCCGGAACATGGGACGCCGGTTCAGGGCCTCCTGCAGCGTTGCCGGGGCCACGGGCTTGACGTCGGCGAGGGCTTCTTCGCGTCGTCGACGGCGGTCGGCGTCAACCGCGTGGTCGATCGTGCGGGCGTGCTCGGCCCAGGCTGCGGGCATCTCAGCCGGAGCTGGCTCATCCGCGATGGCGGGTGCGGCGGGGCGGTCAGCGGCCGCAGCCTGTGCGCGGGTGATCTCGCGGGCTTGGGCGACGCGCTGCTTCTTTCCGGCCTTCCTCTTGGCCTGGCTGGGCCATTGGTCGACTGGGGTGACCGAGCCGAGGATCCCGAGCAGATGTTCCAGGAGCTCGCTCTCGGAATGGATCCTGATCTTGTTCGCCCTCACGCGTGTCAGCAGGGCGTCGGCAGTCTTGTCCGAGAAAGCAGGGATCTCACCTTCGGGCGGCAGCCCTCTCCAGCGCAGAATGTGCCAGGTCTCGTGGTCGGCAGGGTCCTGGAAGAACACCTGCCGGCGGTCCCTCCGGTCACTGCGGACCACCCACTTGCCCGCGTGTTTGCCGCCCCGGGCGGAGGGTTGCTGGAAGCGCGGCTCGTCCAGGACCGGGTGGTGATACCAGAGCCCGAGGATCTTCACTCCGCGTCGCGGATGGATCTTCACGTGGTGCTTGCGCAGAACCTTGTAGTAGAAGCCCGGCTCAGGAAAGTCCAGATCGAAGCCGCCCTGTTCCATCGCCGCGACGAACAGGGTGTTGGGGCTGTGATTTTCCCCAGGCGCCCAGCTTGGAGCGTATTCGCCTAGTTTTCTGTTCTGCCAGATCTGGACGATCCAGGTGGCGATGACGTGTTCGGCTTGCGTGAGTGTGAGGCTCGCATCGCGTTCCGGGTCGGCCCCGCGCTCCGCGACGTCACCGCCGGTGAATCCCAGCAGGTGCTCGAAGAGCATGGTCTGGATGGTGAGGAACTGGCGCTCGACCGCGAACTTGTCGGTCTGCCGCAGGACGCGAGCAGGCAGGACCCGGCAGCCGATCTCCGTTTCGGCTTCCACCAGGTCGTGATTCTTGTAGGGGCCGCCGTGGTCGGTGGTGACTGTCTCCGGGGCAAAGAACGGCAGAGCGGCGACCCGGTGCCCGGTGAACTCGGCGATCACCTCGGCCGGCACCCCTGCGTAGGGCCATTCCATGTCCTCGCCCCAGCCGTCCCGCATCGGAAGCGGCAGCATCACGTCCCGCAGCAGCATCGCGATGTCGACCGAGGTGTCGGACTGGAGCGTGAGCCGGAAGGCCGGCAGCCCGTGCGTGTAGAGATCGAGTGCGAGGGTCAGCGTCGCGGTGATCGCGTCGCCGAACACGGTCTCGCGCAGCTTCACCGGCATCGGGGTCGAGTCCAGTACCAGAACCTGGCCCGGCCTGTGGACCACCACCCGGCCGGAGACCCCGGCCTCCGCGGCCGCCTCCGCCGTCCGCCCGTAACGCGGACGGGCTCCGCTGGGCCCGAACCACTCCTTCCAGACGGCCGCGAGCGTCCCAGCGTGAAGGAATCTTCTCAGTGGGAAACGTCGGGAACCGCTCACGCATGTACTGGTGCATCAACCGGTGCTTGGCACCCTGGCTCAGGCGGGCGCGTGGGCCGCACTCGGCCTTTACTGCGAAGATCGCCTCCCGGACCTCCTTCGTGATGGTGCGGTGCCCGCTGCGTCGCCGCGTCCAGCGCCCGTCCGCGCAGGCCAGCAGGAGACTGTCGCCCGCCAGTCCCGACAGACGTACCAGCGTCCGGTAGCTGAGGTGCTGCAGACCGCACCGGACCGCCTCCGGACGGGGCATCGCCTCTATCTCCGCAGCCTTCGCGTACCGACGCTGAGTCAACGTCGTGCGGTCCGGGTCGTAGGCCGGCCGGGGCTCACCCGGCAGGGCCCGAGCCGGGTGGCCCTCCCGGAACCCCGTCTCGGCCTCCAGCACGTGCGCCGCCCGCAGCCGGGCCCGCTCTAACTGGTCCTTGGTCAAGTCGGCCAGTGTCCTCGGCTGCCGGGCGACCGGCGGCGGGCGCCCCGACTCGACTGCCGGAAGAAGCCGCAGGTCAGCATGGTTGATGAGCCAACGGAACGAGCGGGTCTCCGCGCGGCCGTCGTCATCCACGAGGACGAGCCGGCCGAGTTGGCCGTGGACGTCGTCAACCGTCCACTCGACGCCATTGAGCGCGACCCGCCTACCTGGCGCGATCTGCAAGAACCCCCTCGCTGCCATCACACCGCCCAGATCAGTGAACTGTGGCGCAAGGGACTGCCCAGGTCAACGCCGAGCTCGCGGTGCCAGAGCAGCCGGACGATGTTCGCCCGGCCAACGGAAGGCACGCTGGTCGCCTCCGCCAGGTCGGAGAACGTCATCGCCTGCCCCTGCTGCCCGCTGATAGCGGTGAGCAGCTGCTCGCGCATGCCGAGAAGGTCCCTCGCCGGCCGCCGGCGCGAGGACAGGTGGTCAAGGACGCTCCAGACATGCGGTCGCCAGCCCGCGACCACCGAGTACCGCCAGCCGCAGGCAACCGCCACTTCCCTGGCCGCCGCGAACTTCAGCGCGTCCTCTTCCTTGATCAGCTCCATCGGGCGGACGTCCAGCAACCACATCCCACCGCCGATCACGGCCAAGAAGTCCGGGATGTGCCAGGCATGCCCGCCCGCATGCTCGAAGTCCAGCCGGAACGGCTGCGACAGCACCTCCGATGCCCTCAAGAAGTCCAGCGCGACCAGCAGGCTCACTTCCTTCAGCGACTCGAAGCCATGCTTCCCGCCCGCTGACGCCATCGCCTCCAGGCCAGGGCGGTGCCGCTGCTTCGCCCGCCACGTGAACCCCCGCATCGGCCGGGACGACATCACCGGTAGGTGAGCCATGTCCCGGACCGGCCAGCAGACCTCGTCGGCGCCCACCTGCCACGTCGAACTCCACCGACGCGGCCAGTCGTCCCCGAGCCGCAGCCGATCCCGCAGTCCGGCGTCCCCGTCGTACGCCGTGACAAGGTGGTCCAGCTGACTTGAATCCGACGGGATCTTCGCTCTCGCTGCCTCGCCCACTCATCCAGAGAAGCACCACTCGACCGGCGACGGGGGCGTTTCGCTGGTACTGCCCGCAACACAGCGTGAGGGGATCAAGATTTGCCAACCAGCGTTCTCCATGTGCCAACTAAAAATCTCCGTCGCACCCGGCGGCCTCTCGCGCCTACTTCATTGCATAAAGCTGCGGCGAAACGTATAGTCATGCCATTACCGAGGAGGGTTTTCGATGGCGGCAGGTACGGTACGCGCGGCGGTGGCGGGGGCGAGCGGATACGCGGGCGGTGAAGTACTCCGACTGCTGCTCGCCCATCCCCACGTCGAGATCGGCGCCCTGACCGGCAATTCGAACGCGGGCCAGCGGCTCGGCGGGCTCCAGCCCCATCTCCTGCCGCTGGCCGGACGCGTCCTGGAGCCGACCGTACCCGAAGCGCTCGCCGGGCACGATGTCGTCTTTCTCGCACTGCCGCACGGTGAGTCCGCGGCGGTCGCCGAGCGGCTCGGCGAGGAGGTCCTTGTCGTCGACATGGGCGCCGACTTCCGGCTGAAGGACCCGGCGGACTGGGAGCGGTTCTACGGCTCCGCGCACGCCGGCACCTGGCCCTACGGCCTCCCGGAACTGCCGGGCGCCCGCGCCGCGCTGGAGGGGTCCAAGCGCGTCGCGGTGCCCGGCTGCTACCCCACGGCCGTCTCGCTCGCGCTCTTCCCGGCCTACGCGGCCGGCCTGGCCGAGCCCGAGGCCGTGATCACCGCCGCGTCCGGGACCTCCGGCGCCGGCAGGACGGCCAAGCCGCATCTGCTCGGTTCGGAGGTCATGGGCTCCATGACCCCGTACGGCGTCGGCGGCGGCCACCGGCACACCCCCGAGATGATCCAGAACCTCAGCGAGGCCGCCGGGGAGCGGGTCAGCGTCTCCTTCACGCCCACCCTCGCCCCGATGCCCCGCGGCATCCTCGCCACCTGCTCCGCCAAGGCGAAGCCGGGCACCACGGGCCAGGACGTACGGGACGCGTACGAGAAGGCATTCGCGGACGAGCCGTTCGTCCATCTCCTGCCCGAGGGACAGTGGCCCGCCACGGCGTCCGTCTACGGTTCGAACGCCGTACAGATCCAGGTCACATACGACGAGTCGGCGGCCCGCATCATCGCGATCAGCGCCATCGACAACCTCACCAAGGGGACCGCGGGCGGCGCGATACAGAGCATGAACATCGCCCTCGGACTCCCCGAGGACACCGGACTCTCCATGATTGGAGTGGCACCTTGAGCGTCACCGCAGCGAAGGGATTCACGGCGGCGGGCATCGCCGCCGGGATCAAGGAGAACGGCAACCCGGACGTGGCCCTCGTGGTCAACAACGGTCCGCGCCGCGCGGCCGCGGGTGTCTTCACCTCCAACCGCGTCAAGGCGGCGCCCGTCCTCTGGTCCGAGCAGGTCGTCAAGGGCGGCGAGATCACCGCCGTGGTGCTCAACTCGGGCGGCGCCAACGCCTGCACGGGACCACAGGGCTTCCAGGACACCCACGCCACGGCGGAGAAGACGGCCGAGGTGCTCGGCGGCCGGGGCGCCGGTGAGATCGCGGTCGCCTCGACCGGACTGATCGGCGTGCGCCTCCCCATGGACAAGCTGCTCCCGGGGATCGAGAAGGCCGCGGCCGGGCTCTCCGCCCACGGCGGCGAGAAGGCCGCCATCGCCATCAAGACCACCGACACCGTCCACAAGACCGCCGTCGCGGGCGGCGAGGGATGGACGGTCGGAGGCATGGCCAAGGGCGCGGGCATGCTCGCACCGGGCCTCGCCACCATGCTCGTCGTCCTCACCACCGATGCCGACATCGAGGCGCCGGCGCTGGACACGGCGCTGCGCGCGGCCACCCGCACCACCTTCGACCGGGTCGACTCCGACGGCTGCATGTCCACCAACGACACCGTGCTGCTGCTCGCCTCGGGTGCGTCCGGCCTCACACCCGGGTACGACGAGTTCGCCGAGGCCGTCCGTACGGTCTGCGCCGATCTCGCGCGTCAGCTCATCGGCGACGCCGAGGGCGCGTCCAAGGACATCCGTATCGAGGTGATCAACGCCGCGACCGAGGACGACGCCGTCGAGGTGGGCCGTTCCATCGCCCGCAACAACCTCCTCAAGTGCGCCATCCACGGTGAGGACGCCAACTGGGGCCGGGTGCTCTCCGCCATCGGTACGACGGCTGCCGCCTTCGAGCCCGACCAGCTCAATGTGGCCATCAATGACGTCTGGGTCTGCAAGAACGGCTCGGTCGGGGAGGACCGCGAGCTGGTCGACATGCGCTACCGCGAGGTGAGGATCACCGCCGATCTGGCCGCGGGCACCGAGTCGGCCGTCATCTGGGCCAACGACCTGACCGCCGAGTACGTCCACGAGAACAGCGCGTACAGCTCATGACCGCCCGCAAGCACACCGCCCTGCCCAAGGCGCGGATCCTCATCGAGGCACTGCCCTGGCTCACCCGGCACAACGGCAGGATCGTCGTCATCAAGTTCGGCGGCAACGCCATGGTCAACGAGGACCTCAAGGCCGCCTTCGCGCAGGACGTCGCGTTTCTGCGGCAGGTCGGCCTCAAGCCGGTCGTCGTGCACGGCGGCGGCCCCCAGATCAGCGCCCAGCTCGACCGGCACGGCCTGGTCAGCGAGTTCAAGGCCGGGCTTCGGGTCACCACGCCCGAGGCCATGGACGTCGTCCGCATGGTGCTGGCCGGACAGGTGCAGCGCGAACTGGTCGGCCTGCTCAACCAGCACGGTCCGCTCGCCGTCGGCATGACCGGTGAGGACGCGCACACCATCACCGCGACCCAGCACCGCCCGCTGATCGACGGCGAAGCGGTCGACATCGGCCGCGTCGGCGAGATCACCGCGATCGACACGGGCGCGATCGAGGCGCTGCTGGCGGACGGCCGGATCCCGGTCATCTCCTCCATCGCGCGCAGCGCCGACGACGGGCATGTCTACAACGTCAACGCCGACACCGCGGCCGCCGCGCTCGCCGCGGCGCTGGGCGCCGAGACGCTGATGGTCCTCACGGATGTCGAGGGGCTGTACGAGGACTGGCCCCACAGCGACGACGTGATCAGCCGGCTCACCGCCACGCAGTTGGAGAAGCTGCTGCCCGAGCTGTCCGCCGGCATGGTGCCGAAGATGGAGGGGTGTCTGTTCGCCGTACGCAACGGCGTCACCACCGCCCGGGTGATCGACGGGCGGGTCCCGCACGCGATCCTGCTGGAGATCTTCACCGACGAGGGCATCGGCACGATGGTCGTGCCCGACGGCCGCGGCGTACCGGAAGCACCGCACGCACCGCACGTATCCGAAGGGGGAGCGAAGTGACCGGCAACCAGGAGCTCGTAGAGCGCTGGCGGGGCGTCATGACGGACAACTACGGCACGCCGGGGCTGTCCCTCGTCCGCGGGTCGGGCGCCACCGTCTGGGACGCCGACGGCAGGCCGTACACCGACTTCGTCGGCGGGATCGCGGTGAACGCGCTCGGGCACGCCCATCCCGCTGTCGTCGAGGCCGTGTCCCGGCAGATCGCCGAGCTCGGCCATGTCTCCAACCTCTACGTCGCCGAGCCGCCCCTGGCGCTCGCCGAGCGGCTGATCCAGCTCTTCGGCCGGCCCGGCCGGGTGTTCTTCTGCAACTCCGGCGCCGAGGCCAATGAAGCCGCGTACAAGATCGGCCGGCTGACCGGGCGACGGCACATGGTCGCCACCGACGGCGCTTTCCACGGCCGGACCATGGGCTCGCTCGCCCTCACCGGCCAGCCCGCCAAGCGTGACCCGTTCCTGCCGCTGCCCGGCGATGTCAGCCATGTCCCGTACGGAGACGCCGAGGCGCTGCGGGCCGCCGTCACCGAGGAGACGGCCTTTGTGATCATCGAGCCGATCCAGGGCGAGAAGGGCGTGGTCGTGCCGCCCCGCGGCTATCTGGAGGCCGCCCGCGAGATCACCCGCGCCACCGGCACCCTGCTGGTCCTGGACGAGGTCCAGACCGGGATCGGCAGGACGGGCCACTGGTTCGAGTACCAGGCCCACCAGGGCGTGGAGCCCGACATCGTGACCCTGGCCAAGGGCCTCGGCGGCGGGCTGCCGCTCGGTGCGACGGTGGCCTTCGGCGAGGCCGCCGATCTGCTTCTGCCGGGCCAGCACGGTACGACGTTCGGCGGCAACCCGGTCACCTGCGCCGCCGGACTCGCCGTTCTCGACACGCTCGCCGCCGACGGTCACCTGGACCAGGTCAAGCGGCTCGGCGAGAGGCTGCGGGACGGTATCGAGGCGCTCGGTCACCCGCTGGTCTCCCATGTCCGCGGCGCCGGGCTGCTCCTCGGTATCGTGCTCACCGAGCCGCTCGCGCCGCAGGTGCGGCAGGCGGCTCAGGATGCCGGTCTCCTGGTGAACGTGCCCGCCCCCGACGTCGTGCGGCTGATGCCGCCACTGATCATCGGCGACGACGAGGTGGACACCCTGCTCAAGGCGCTGCCCGGCATCCTCGACAGCGGCTACGGGGACGGACGATCCAGGGAATGAGACGACGATGACCGAGGCCCAGGACACCGAGCACGGCGGGCAGTCCGTGCCGCAGACCAGAACCGCCCGCCATCGCCGGATCGTGGACATCCTCAACCGGCAGCCGGTGCGCTCGCAGAGCCAGCTCGCGAAGCTGCTCGCGGACGACGGGCTGAGTGTCACCCAGGCGACGCTCTCCCGCGATCTGGACGAACTGGGCGCGGTGAAGATCCGCAATACCGGCGGCGAGCTGATTTACGCGGTCCCCAGCGAGGGCGGGTTCCGCACCCCGCACGCCCCGCTCGGCGGGTCCGCGAAGGAGGAGCGGATGCGCCGGCTCTCCGGCGAACTGCTGATCTCCGCCGAGGCATCGGCCAATCTCGTCGTCCTGCGGACACCGCCGGGTGCGGCCCAGTTCCTCGCCTCGGCCATCGACCAGGCCGAACTGAGCGATGTCCTCGGCACCATCGCCGGGGACGACACCCTGATGCTGATCAGCCGGGACCCGGCGGGCGGCCAGGCCCTCGCGGACCATCTGCTGAAGCTGGCCCAGAACGACCGCTGACCGCCGCCGCGCGAAGACCACCTGACGGTACGTCAGCCCTGGATCTGACGAAGTGTCAGGATGGAGTGGCGCCGAACAGCCGCTCCGCCAGGGGGTCTTCGCCGAGGAACGAGATCAGCTCCGCGCGTCCGGGGGCTGTCGCCGGGCCGCGCCGGGTCACCGCGAACGCCGCGGCGGCGTTCGCGCCCCGAGCCGCCGTCAGCGGATCGTGCCCCTGGCCCAGCAGCGCCAGAAACGCGCCGACATGGGCGTCGCCCGCGCCATTGCTGTCCACGGCCTTGACCGGGAAGCCCGGCACACGCACCGGCGGTTCGCCGGGCGCGGCCAGCCAGCAGCCGTCCTTGTCCGCCCGTACCAGCACGCCCGCGCCCGGCGCCAGCCGCTCCCGCAGCGCCGTCGCGGCCGTGCGCGGATCGTCGTGGCCGGTCATCAGCCGTGCCTCGCGGGCGTTGGCGCTGAGCCAGTCCGTACGGGCCAGCACCGGCGCGATGACCTTCTCCGGAATGTCGGCCACCAGCGGAGCCGGGTCGAAGCAGACGGTCATGTCCGCCGGCAGCTCCGTCGTAAAACGGGACAGCAG
Organism: Streptomyces sp. NPDC006923; assembly: GCF_040635655.1. Lineage (NCBI taxonomy): Bacteria > Bacillati > Actinomycetota > Actinomycetes > Kitasatosporales > Streptomycetaceae > Streptomyces > Streptomyces sp. NPDC006923. The sequence continues at coordinate 6,942 of NZ_JBEYIF010000024.1, read as the reverse complement.
CGGGCCGTTGACCGGCATCACCAGGCCGTAGCCGGAGAGCTGCACCAGATCGCCGGGTCCCAACCGCGCGGCGACGGTGGCGACTTCGGCCTCCGTCAGCCGGGCGTCGACTCCGAAGCTGGTGACAAAGGTGCGCTCACCGCCTCCGTCGACCAGGGCGACGGTGAATCCGGTGTCACCGTCCTCCCGGACCGGCAGCAGCGTCCCGATGTCCTCGGCGGCGAGCGACTCACGCACCAGGTCGCCGTACGGTCCGGTGCCGTGCAGCCCGGCGAAGACGGCCTCCGTGCCGAGGCGCCGGGCCGCGACCAGGGTGTTGAAACCACCGCCCGCCGTCAGTTCCGTGCGCGAGCCGATCACATCACTGCCGCGTTCGGGCAGTTCGGGGATCTCGATCACCAGATCGGCGATCACATTCCCGGCGAGGACCAGCCGGCGGCCGGGCTCCCGGCCGCTCACCGTCCGGCCTCCTGGAGAGCCGGTGCGGAGGGCGCGGGCGCCGTGCCGCTCCGCCGGCCGGACAGCGCGTAGACCGCCGCCCCGACGGCCATCGAGATGGCCCAGCCCAGGCCGTTCACGCCGAGCCAGGAGTCGGCGAGCGGGCCCGCGAACCAGACGTCGGTGGCGCTCGTCGAGGCCGTGGTGAAGAGCAGACCGGCGGCGATGGCCGCCACCCAGCCGAGGACCGCCGGCAGATGGAAGCCGCCCGAGTACCAGTAGCGGCTGGTGCGGCCGGTGTCCATCAGCGCCTCCGCGTCATATGTACGGCCGCGCAGCGAGTCCACCAGGATCACACCGACCCACGCCGAGATGGGCACCGCGAGCAGGGTCAGGAAGGTGGAGAACGGTCCGTAGAAGTCCTTGGCGATCAGCATGAGGTAGATGCCGCCGGCGAACATCAGCACCACGTCCAGGGCGACGGCCAGGGGACGCGGCACCCGCAGGCCCAGCGTGATCATGGTGAGCCCGGCGGAGTACGTGGAGAGATGGTTCGACATCAGCAGCCCGCCGAAGGCCGCGATCAGATAGGGGATCGCCATCCAGGACGGCAGCATCGCGTTGATGGCGGCGACCGGATCGGCCGAGGTGGCGAGCGTCGGATCGTCCGCCGACAGCAGTGAACCGAGCGAGATCAGCAGCACCAGCGGGATGCCCGCGCCGAACGCGGAGGCGACGACCAGCCGTCGGCCCGGGATCTCGCGCGGCAGATAACGCGCGTAGTCCGCACCCGCGTTGGCCCAGCCGATCCCGGTACCGGCGGCGATGAAGCCGATTCCCGCGACGACCCCGCTGGCCGGTCCCGTCGGGGCGTCGAGGACCTTGGTCCAGTCGACTGTCGCCACCAGGAAGCCCATCACCACCAGGTTGAGAACGCCGAAGACGACCGTGGCCCACTTGTTGATCCACATGATGGTGGCATGGCCGAGACCGCTGATCAGCAGCGTGCAGACGATGAAGACCAGCAGACAGACCAGGGTCAGGACGGTGTTCCGGCCGACGCCGAAGACCGTGCCGAGCAGGGCCAGCAGCGCGTACGCGGCGGTGGTCGTCGTGATTGTCTCCCAGCCCACCCGGCTCATCCAGGTGATCAGGGTCGGGCCCGCGTTGCCGCGCTGCCCGAAGACCGCGCGGGACAGGGTGAGCGCGGGCGCGCCGCCCTTCTTGCCCGCCAGACTGACCACACCGACCAGGGCGAAGGAGCCGAAGGACCCGACGACGGCGACCAGCGCCGCCTGCCAGATGTTCAGCCCGCGGAAGGCCACGAGAGTGGCGCCGAGCGGCAGCCCGAGGATGCTGATGTTGGCGGCGAACCAGGTCCAGAACATCTGGCCGGCGTGGCCGCGCCGTTCATCGTCGGGGACGGGCTCAATGCCTCGGGTCTCGATGGCGCCGACGCGATCGTTCGTCGTCGAAGCGGTCATGACGGGACCTCCTTGCGTGATGCGAAGTGGCGGACGGGGACGGGGACAGGGGCAGAAGAAACGTTTCGGCGGAGAGGGGGTGAAGGGGAAGAGCAGGCTCAGCGGGGCGGGTCCCGCCGGAGTTCGAGCAGGTCCGCCGTCAGCGGCTCCAGCTCAAGACCGTTGACGGTACGGAGGGTGTGAACGGCCTCGGCGGGCAGCGCGGACAGCCCGGCCACCGACCCGGCGACCGCGCCGGCGATGGCGCCGATGGTGTCGCTGTCACCGCCGAGATTGGCGGCCAGCAGCGCGCTGCGCCATGGATCGCCGCCGGTCATCGCGAGCACGGCGAAGGCCGCGGGCACCGATTCCTGGCTGGCGACGCTGGTACCGACGAGCGCGCAGACCCGGTCCAGCGCGACCGCCTCGGGCAGCCCCCGCACCAACTCGCTCGCCCACTCGATCCGGGAGGCGATGTCGGCCCCGGCGATCCAGTGCCCGCGCCGGACTCCGGCCCGGGCGGCGGCGACCGCGGCGGCGACGGCCTCGTCCAGCGTGCCACCGCCCACGCCGGTGCTGACGGCCGCCGCGACGGCCGCCGCGCCCGCGATGCCGACGGTGGTGTCATGGGTGACCTGGCAGGACTCCACCACATGGTCGAGGAAGTCCGCCGCCGGTTCGGCGGCGAAGGCGATACCGACCGGGGTGACACGCATGGCGGCGCCGTTGGTCGTGCCGTATCTGCCCGCCTCCTCCGGCGGCACGCCCCGGGCGACGGCGTCCAGCGCGGCCTTGGTCGACGGGCCGAGGAGATCGAAGGAGCCCCTGGCCTTCATCTCCTTCTCCCAGTCGAGGAGTTCCTGGGCCAGACGCAGCGGGTCGATCCGGCCCCGTCCCTCGACGATCAGCCTGCCGACGATGACGGCCTGGTCGGTGTCGTCGGTGACCGATCCGGCCGGCATACCGGCGCTGACCGGGTTGTCCGGGCGCGCCGGCTCGAATCCGGTGAGGGTGCCGTAGACCCGTACGACGTCCTCCCGGGACATCACCTGGGTGGGCATGCCCAGCGCGTCACCGAGGGCGAGTCCGTAGTACGCGCCGAGCGCGCGGTCGAGCCGGCCGGTCACAGGTGGCCTCCCCGGCCCGAGTGGAGGCGCAGTTGGAAGCGGGCCGGGTCCAGCAGGCTGCTGACCTGCTCGACGACCGTCCCGTCGGCGGCCCGGTAGACCTGGGCCAGATGGAGGAAGGACTCGCCGGGAGAGCGGTGCAGTACGGCGGCCTCGGCCGCGTCGATCCCGCGCACGGAGACCAGGCCCTCGCCCGAGTCGGTGACGCGGCCCGCGGCGATGAGCGCCTTGTTCAGCGAGCCGCCGTCGAGGCCCTGTTCGGGCAGCCGGGCGAGCTCGCCCACGGCGGGCACCTTGCTGTGTTCGAGCGAGACGCCCTGCCCGTCGGCGAGCCGTCTGACCCGGTCGAGCGCGATGAAGGCGGCCGACTCCAGGCCCAGCTCCCCGGCCAGCCCGGGATCGGTGACGGTCTCGAAGCGGAGGACCTCCGTGGTCAGCTCGGTGCTCTGGCCGGCCAGTGCCTGGGTCCAGCCGAGACGGCTGTCCAGCGGCGTCCCGTCGAAGGTGACGAAGGAGCCTATGCCCGCGTGAGTGGAGATGAGGCCCTGCTCGCCCAGGACGTGGAGCGCCTGCCGCAGCGTGGTGCGGCTGACCCCGAACCGTTGGGTGAGCGCGTGCTCACCCGGCAGCCGGCTGCCGTCGGAGTGGACGCCGGAGCGGATCTCGTCGGCGAGAACGCGGGCGATGCGATGATGCTTGTGTACCTGTCCAGGCATGTATGAACAGTAAGCGGACACGCTCCCGGGGTCCATAGTCCGCAACGGAATTCTTTAGCGCCCGATTCCTTCGCGCGGGCCCTCCGTGGCCGGGGTCCCGAGGCGTGAGGAGCCGTGGTCAGTAGCGTGTGATGGCCGTGGCCCCCGACGGGGTCCCGACCGCGATGTGCGGTGCGCGGAGCGGATCCGCCCAGGCCAGGATGCGGCGCATCGCCTCCGCCGGTACGGACACACAGCCCGCGGTGGCGCCCTCGCCGTCGACGTGCAGGAAGATCCCGGCGCCCCGTTCGCGCACCGGCCGGTCGTAGTTGAAGCCGATGACCAGGGCGTGCGCGTACTGCTCGCGGTAGTCGGCCAGACGCTCGGACTCGCTCGCCCGGCAGTCCGCGGGCAGACCCTCCACCCAGCGGTTGTACTCCCGCGCCTCGTTGTCCTGGCACCACCAGGACTCCTCCGTCACGGCGCGGTAGCCGTACGCCGTGCCGGCGGGCTCCGGCGCGGTCCCGAAGGCGTACGGCAGCGGGTACAGCCCGGTGGGGGTGGTCGAGGTGCCCTGGACCCGCTCGCTGCCCCGGACCAGCCCGCCGGCTCCGAAGCGCGCGGCGGCCGACCCCACCGGCACCCAGTCCCCGTGGCGCAGGTCCCACCAGATCACCCGGCCCCTGGTCGCTCCCGCGTGAGGCGCCTGCGCCGTGATGAGCTGGCTGCCGCCGCCCGTGTCCGCCATCCGCGCGGGAAGCGGCGCCGCGGCCGACGCCGCCCGGGCGGACGGCACCGCCGGGGACACGGTCGTGCCGGTGAGGACGGCGAGCAGAACGGAGCCGAGGGCAAGAACGGTGCGCATGGCCGGACCGTACGCCGGGAACGGCGCCCCGGCCTCCCGACGGGCCGGGCGGCCGTGACCCGTTCGGCTGATCTCCGGCGGTCCCCGCCGTGCGGCGCGTCTCCCGGCCGCCGCCCGGGGGCGCGCGCAATCCGCCTCCCGGTCCTGGGCCGAACGCGCGGAGTGGCCACGTCCGGCCCGCGTCCGCGCGGCCCCCGGGCCCGTCCCGCGCGGGACCCTGGGGCGTGTTGTGAAAGTCCCCGCCTGGCCTGCGACGCCTGGCACGCACGCTCGCCGCGTGGTCGGAGTCGTCCCAGTACATCCGGTACATCCAGTACGCGAACGATCCTCCGCCTTGCGATCGCACGCACCAGACGCCGCGAGCCCCGCCCCAGGGGGCGGACGGCGCTCCTTTCACAACACGCCCTGGGCATCCGTTCGCGACGGAAGCGGCAGCGGCAGCGCGGGCAGACCGTCCAGGCTCACCCCGACATGGTCCTTCTTCTCGCAGTACGCGGCGAACTCCTCGTCCGACTTCCTGGCGAAGTGCTCGGCGTGCTGGGTGCGCTCCTCCCGGTAGTCCATGAAGGGGACGGCGAAGCCGCAGGCGTCACCGATGCGCTCCGCGTGGATCAGGATGACGGCGCGGGCCGCGGGCCCGTCGGCGTCCTTGAAGTGCGGGATGTACTCGGCCCAGCGCGGATCGTCGCGGAAGATCGGTTCGCCCCGGCCGTGCACCCGCAGCACCTTGGGCGGTCCGGTGAACGCGCACCACATCAGGGTGATGCGGCCGTTCTCCCGCAGATGGGCGATGGTCTCGGCGCCGCTGCCGCCGAAGTCGAGGTAGGCCAGGGTCATCTCGTCGAGGACGACCAGGGTCCCGGCGCGCCCCTTGGGCGAGAGGTTGACATGGCCGTCGTCCGCCAGTGGTGCGGTGGCGGTGAAGAAGACGGGCTGCTGCTCGATGAAGGTACGAATGCGGCCGTCGATCCGTTCGTAGCGCTTTCCCATGCCGTGGATTATCCGCGCCCGCGACCGGAGGGCACAGGGGTTTCCCCGGGGACGGACCGTCCCCGCCCGCCGCCCGCGCCGGCGCGCGTTGACAAAACAATACGGTGCACTGCATAGTTATACCCATCAGTGAATGCACCGTAAGGAGATACCCGTGACCGAGCGCGTCGTACTCGCCTACTCGGGCGGCCTGGACACCTCCGTCGCCATCGGCTGGATCGCCGAGGAGACGGGCGCCGAGGTCATCGCCGTCGCCGTGGACGTCGGCCAGGGCGGCGAGGACCTGGACGTGATCCGCAAGCGCGCGCTCGCCTGCGGTGCGGTCGAGGCCGAGGTCGCGGACGCCAAGGACGAGTTCGCCGAGGAGTACTGCCTCCCGGCGATCAAGGCCAACGCCCTCTACATGGACCGCTACCCGCTGGTCTCCGCGCTCTCCAGGCCGGCGATCGTCAAGCACCTCGTCGCCGCCGCGAAGAAGCACGGCGCCGGCATCGTCGCCCACGGCTGCACCGGCAAGGGCAACGACCAGGTGCGGTTCGAGGCCGGTATCTCCGCGCTCGGCCCCGACCTGAAGTGCATCGCCCCGGTCCGCGACTACGCGATGACCCGCGACAAGGCGATCGCCTTCTGCGAGGAGAAGAACCTCCCGATCGCGACCACCAAGAAGTCGCCGTACTCCATCGACCAGAACGTCTTCGGGCGCGCCGTCGAGACGGGCTTCCTGGAGGACATCTGGAACGCGCCGATCGAGGACATCTACGAGTACACCCAGAACCCGGCCGTCGCGCGCGAGGCCGACGAGGTGGTCATCTCCTTCAAGGAGGGCGTCCCGGTCGCCCTCGACGGCAGGCCCGTCACGGTCCTTCAGGCGATCCAGCAGCTCAACGAGCGGGCCGGGGCCCAGGGCATCGGCCGTATCGACATGGTCGAGGACCGGCTCGTGGGCATCAAGTCCCGTGAGGTGTACGAGGCCCCCGGCGCCATCGCGCTGATCACCGCGCACCAGGAGCTGGAGAACGTCACCGTCGAGCGCGAGCTGGCCCGCTACAAGCGGCAGGTCGAGCAGCGCTGGGGCGAGATGGTCTACGACGGCCTGTGGTTCTCCCCGCTCAAGCGCGCCCTGGACGGCTTCATCAACGAGGCCAACCAGCATGTCACCGGCGACATCCGGATGACCCTGCACGGCGGCCGGGCCGTTGTCACCGGCCGGAAGTCCGAGGAGTCGCTGTACGACTTCAACCTCGCCACCTACGACTCGGGCGACACCTTCGACCAGTCCAAGGCGCAGGGCTTCATCGAGATCTTCGGCCTCTCGTCGAAGATCGCCGCACGGCGTGACCTCGCCTGATCCCCCTTCGCACGGC
>NZ_JBEYIF010000023.1:0-68154 GCF_040635655.1 Streptomyces sp. NPDC006923 | reverse complement strand
GACCCCGCGAGGCGCACCGTCGTATGGACCGCCGGGGGACGTTCCGTCACGGACGGGGGGGAGCCGCCCGCGTACGACGGGCTCGCGCTCCTTCCACGGCCCGAGAAGATACAGCCGCCCAGGAACGTGCCCTCCAGGGAGCGGTAGCCGTGCATGCCTCCGCCGCCGAAGCCGGCCGCCTCGCCCGCCGCGTAGACCCCGGGCAGCGGGTCGCCGGCCTCGGTGAGGACGCGGGAGGACAGGTCGGTCTCCAGGCCGCCGAGCGACTTGCGAGTGAGGATGTTCAGCCGTACGGCGATCAGCGGACCGGCGCCCGGGTCGAGGATGCGGTGCGGGGCGACCGTGCGGATCAGCCTGTCGCCCAGATACTTCCGGGCTCCCCTGATCGCCGTGACCTGGAGATCCTTGGTGAAGGGATTGGCCGTCTCCCGGTCGCGCGCGGTGATTTCACGCCGCAGCGCGGCCTCGTCGATCAGCGGCTCGCCGGTGAGCGCGTTCATTCCGCGAACGAGCGCGCCCAGCTCCTTCTCCACGACGAAGTCCGCACCCTTGTCCATGAACGCCCTGACCGGTCCCGGTACGTCGGCGCGCGCCCTGGCGATCACGTCGCGGACGGACTTGCCCGTCAGATCCGGATTCTGCTCGGACCCCGAGAGGGCGAACTCCTTGCCGATGATGCGCTGGTCGAGAACGAACCAGGTGTGGTCGTAGCCGGTTCTCATGATGTGTTCCAGCGTCCCGAGCGTGTCGAAGCCCGGGAAGAGCGGCACCGGCAGCCGCCGGCCGCGCGCGTCGAGCCAGAGCGAGGACGGGCCCGGCAGGATGCGGATGCCGTGGCCGGTCCAGACGGGGTTCCAGTTCTCGATGCCCTCGGTGTAGTGCCACATCCGGTCCCGGTTGATGTGGTGGGCACCGGCCGCCTCGGTGATGCCGAGCATCAGACCGTCGACGTGCGCGGGCACTCCCGTGAGCATCTTGCGCGGCGGAGCGCCGAGCCGCTCGGGCCACTGGGCGCGCACCAGATCGTGATTGCCTCCGATGCCGCCGGAGGTGACGATCACGGCCTGCGCCCGGAGTTCGAAGGCCCCGGTGACCGCCCTGCTGCTCGCGGTGCCGCGTTCGGCGGCGCTCGGCCGCAGTACCTCGCCGCTGACGGTGTCGACGGCGCCTGCGGAGTTGCCGAGACCGGTGACCCGGTGCCGGAAGCGTAACGACACGAGGCCCTTGGCGACGCCCTCGCGCACCCGCCGTTCGAACGGTGCGACCACCCCCGGTCCGGTGCCCCAGGTGATGTGGAAGCGCGGCACGGAATTGCCGTGGCCGGTGGCGTCGTACCCGCCGCGCTCCGCCCAGCCCACCACCGGGAAGAAGCGCATGCCCTGCCGGTGCAGCCAGGCGCGCTTCTCGCCCGCCGCGAAGTCGACGTACGCCTCGGCCCATTCGCGCGGCCAGTGGTCCTCGGGACGGTCGAAGCCCGCCGTGCCCAGCCAGTCTTGAAGGGCCAGTTCCCGGCTGTCCCTGACCCGCATACGGCGCTGCTCGGGCGAGTCCACGAAGAAGAGGCCGCCGAAGGACCAGTGTGCCTGTCCGCCGAAGGACTGCTCGGGCTCCTGGTCGAGGAGGATGACGGAGCGCCCCGCGTCGGCCAGTTCCGCGGTGGCGACCAGGCCGGAGAGACCCGCCCCGATCACGATCACATCAGCGTCGTACGCCATGGGCTTCCGTCCTTCACCGGGCGAGTGCGTGGTCCGATCTTCGGTACGCGCGAGTAACGAGTCAACAGTCCGGCACCAAGCGCCTCCTGCGGGTGCCGCCGGGGGCCGCCTGATTGGATGGCGGACATGAGTGCGGCAGACGAGATCCTGGACATCGTCGACGAGAACGACCGTGTGGTCGGGCAGGCGCCCCGTGGGGAGGTCTACGCGAGGGTGCTGCGCCACCGCTGTGTCTTCGTCCTCGCGCGCGACCCCGAGGACCGGGTCTTCGTCCATCGCAGGACGGACGTCAAGCTGGTCTTCCCGTCCCTGTACGACATGTTCGTGGGCGGTGTGGTCGGCGCGGGCGAGAGCTATGACGAGGCGGCGCTGCGGGAGGCGGAGGAGGAGCTCGGAGTGTCGGGACTGCCCCGTCCCGTACCGCTCTTCCCGTTCCTGTACGAGTCGCCGGACGGCGGGCAGAGCTGGTGGTCGTACGTGTACGAGATCCGGTGCGCGCTGCCGGTGGACCCGCAGCCGGAGGAGGTCGCCTGGCATGCCTTTCTGCCGGTGGCGGAGCTGGAGCGGCGGCTCGGCGCGTGGGAGTGGGTGCCGGACGGGCTCGCGGCGTACGAGCGGCTGAAAGCGTTTCACGCGTAGGGTGCGGGTGGTGACCGACTTTGTCCGCTCGCTGCGCCTGTGGCTCGCGCCGCAGCGCGTCGGCGACGAGGGCCAGACCCCCGACTACCGGTTCTCGCTGGCCAATGAGCGCACCTTTCTGGCGTGGATCCGGACCGCGCTCGCACTGGTCGGAGGCGGCTTCGCGGTCGATCAGTTCCTGCCTGACCTGCGCTGGGGGGTACGGGTCGGTCTCGCGGTGGCGCTGCTCGCGGCCGGCGCGCTGTGCGCGCTGCGAGCGGTCAACCACTGGGTGCGCTGCGAGCGCGCGATGCGACGGGGCGAGGATCTGCCCGTGTCCCGTTTTCCGGCGCTGCTGAGCCTGGTGGTGGGGCTGGTCGCGGTGGCGATGCTGGTGGTCGTGGTGCTGGGCCGGGCCGGGTGACGGCCGGGGCGGGCCGGGGTCCGGACGGCCTGGGAGGCCCGCGTGCCGGGGAGGATCCGCCCCGCCCCGTGCGGGACCCCGGGCTCCAGCCCGAGCGGACCTGGCTGGCCTGGCGGCGTACGACGCTCGCGCTGACCGTGGTGACCGTGCTCGCCGCCCGGCAGGCGGTGCACGCGGGAGGTACGGCGGTCGGTGTGGTCGCGTCCGCTCTGAGCGCCCTGGTCTGGCTGGCCTTTCTGGCCGTGGCGCACCGGCGCGCCCTGGCGCTGGCCGCTGTCCGGCCCCGGCCGCTGTCGCCGTGTGCGGTGGCGGCCACGGCGGGCTGCACCGTACTGCTGGCCCTGTTCGCGGTCACCGTGCTGGTGTGATCAACCTGATGTGATCACCCTGGCGTGATCGCCCGGGACCCTCCGTGGCGGCGGCGCCGCGGGCTTCCTGTCCGCCGGACCCCGCCTTTGCCCGGCCCGCGGCCAACTGGCAGGCTCGGGACATACATCCTGTCCTGACCTGGGAGAATCCCGATGCCTGCCACGGATCCGTACACCGTCCGGCTCACGCCGGAGGTCCATGCCTATGTCCAGCCGGACGGTGGCTGGTGTCTGAACAACGCCGGTTTCATCAGTGACGGCGAGTCGACACTGCTGGTCGACACCACGGCGACCGAGCGGCGGACCCTGCTGCTGCGCGAGGCGATCGTGGCGGCCGGTGTGCCGCTGCCGCGCACTGTGGTCAATACGCACCACCACGGCGATCACACCTATGGCAACAGTGTGTTTGTGCCGGAGGCCACTGTGATCGGCCATGACGCCTGCCGCAGTGAGCAGTTCGCGGCGGGCCGTCAGCTCCATCAGGTGTGGCCGGGCACCGACTTCGGCGATATCCACATCACCGCTCCGACCCTCACCTACAACGACCGGCTCACCCTGCATGTCGGTGCGATCGAGGTGCGGGTCATCCACCCGGGCGCGGCGCACACCATCGGCGACTCGATCGTGCATCTGCCGGAGCAGGGGATCGTCTTCACCGGCGATCTGGTCTTCGAGGGCGGTACGCCGTTCGTTCCGATGGGCTCGCTGGCCGGATCGCTGCGGGCGCTGGAGCTGCTGCGCTCGCTGGACGCGACCACCGTCGTACCGGGCCATGGACCGATCACCGACCCGTCGGCGTACGACACGACGGAACGCTATCTGCGGTATGTCACCGAGGTGGCCAAGGAGGGCCACGCCGGGGGGCTCACTCCGCTGGAGGCCGCGCGCCGGGCCGATCTCGGCGAGTTCGCGAAGCTGCGCGAGAGCGAGCGGCTGGTGGCCAATCTGCATCGTGCGTACGCCGAGCTGGACGGAGAGCCGGACGGCTCACCGCTGGACGCCGTCGCCGTGTTCACCGACATGGCGGTGATGAACGGCGGCGTGCCCGTGGCCTGTCACGCCTGACACGCCCGGACACGCCGGACACCGAACACACGCACCGAATATGACGGTGCGTCAGTGCGCTCACCAGCGCGGGATCGACGGCGTCGTCCAGGCCGCGTCGGCCTTCCGCATCGCGGCGGCGTCGTCGCGCTCCCGCATCGCGCCGTCGTCGTCGAGCCAGCGCCGGTGGAGCACGGCGAGTTTCTCCCGGTCGAGTTCGACCCCGAGTCCCGGCGCGTCGGACACGTCGAGCCGCCCGTCCCGGAAGGTGTGCCGGGCGGTGATGACGTCCTCGGTCTGCCACGGATAGTGGCTGTCGCAGGCGTAGTCGAGGTTGGGGACGGTCGCGGCGACCTGGGTCATCGCGGCCAGGCTGATGCCGAGATGGGTGTTGGAGTGCATGGACAGGCCGACACCGAAGGCGCGGCAGACCGCGGCGAGTTCACGTGTCCGGTGCAGTCCGCCCCAGTAGTGGTGGTCCGAGAGCACCACCTGGACGGCGTCACGGGAGAACGCCTCCGCGATCTCGGGCACGGTGGTCACGCACATATTGGTGGCCAGGGGCACGGACGTACCGGCGGACACCTCAGCCATCAGCTCCGTACCGCTCGCCGGGTCCTCCAGGTATTCGAGGACACCGGCCAGCTCTTCGGCGACGCGCAGGGAAGTCGGCACGGACCAGGCGCCATTGGGGTCGAGCCGCAGCGGCCGGCCCGGGAACGCCTCCGCGAGTGCCCGGACCGCGGCGATCTCCTGCTCGGGCTCGAACACACCGCCCTTGAGCTTGAACGACGAGAAGCCGTGGTCGCGGACGAAGCGCCGGGCCTGGGCGACGATGCCCGCCGGGTCGAGGGCCGCGCCCCAGTCGTCCTTCTCGCCGGTGTCCGGGTGCTCGGCCCAGCGGTAGAAGAGATAGGCGCTGTACTCCACCGAGTCGCGGACCTTGCCACCGAGCAGCGCGTGCACCGGCAGGCCGAGTGTCCTGCCGAGGGCGTCCAGACAGGCGACCTCGAAGCCGGAGACGACGGAGAGACGGAGCTTGTCGGCGGTCTGCACACCGCGCAGCCCGCCGGCGTCCACCCGCCCCGCGTCGGCCTGTTCGGCCGGGCCGCGTGAGTCGCCGCACACCTCGCTCGCCAGGGCGAAGAGTCCGTTCACATCGCTGACCGGCCGGCCCGGCAGCGCCTCGGCCAGCGGGCGGGCGAGATCCAGGTACTTCCCGTCGCCGTATGTCTCACCGATGCCGGTGACGCCACCACGCGTGACGACTTCCACGATGAGCCGTGGCGTGTACGGCTGGTGGACGCCCTGCGTGTTGAGCAGCGGCGGATCGGCTATGAGGATCGGAGTGAGCCTGACCTCGTCGATGAGCAGCGCGGTATTCATACGTGAACTCTATTCAGCGATACGGCCGTGACACCAGAGCCCCCCGGGGACGGGCGCGGACACTGCCCGGCGGCGCGGGCGGGGACTGGACTGCATACCGACTGGTCGGCATCATGAACAGCGTCCGGCTGTACGGCCACCGACGGAGGTACGCACGATGAGCCCAGACCCGCCGCCAGGACTCGATCCCGAGCGGCTGCGCGGCCATCTCGACCGCGTGTGTCCCGGCCTGGTGAGCGGACCGCTCGACGCGCGTCTGATCGAGGGCGGCCGGTCGAATCTGACCTACCGCGTCAGCGACGGCGCGGGGCGCTGGGTGGTCCGCAGGCCCCCGCTGGGCCATGTGCTGGCCACCGCCCATGACATGCGGCGGGAGTACCGCGTGATCAGGGCGCTGCGTCCGACGGCCGTGCCGGTCCCCGGGACCCTGCTGCTCTGCGAGGACGAGACCGTCCTCGGCGCCCCGTTCTATGTCATGGAGTATGTGGAGGGCACGCCGTACCGCACGGCCGAACAACTCGCCCCGCTCGGGCCGGGGCGCACCCGCGCCGCGGTCCTCGCGCTGCTCGACACGCTTGTCGAGCTGCACGCGGTCGACCCGGCGGCGGTCGGTCTGGGCGACTTCGGCCGTCCCGACGGTTTTCTGGACCGTCAGCTCCGCCGCTGGGGCAAGCAGCTCGACGCCTCCCGCGGTCGTGAGCTGGCCGGCATCGACGAGCTGCACATGGCCCTGGCGCGTGCGCTGCCGGTCTCCCCCGCGCCCACCGTGGTCCATGGTGACTACCGGCTCGACAATGTCCTGCTCGGCGAGGACGACCGGATCAGGGCGGTGCTCGACTGGGAGATGTCCACCCTCGGTGATCCGCTGACGGATCTGGGGCTGCTGGTGATGTACAGCGCCCGGCTGGAGCCGGCGCCCTCTCCGGTCAGCACGACGGCGGGCGCGGCGGGCCATCCCGCGCCCGGCGAGCTGATCGAGCGGTACGCGGCCCGCTCGGGCCGGGACACCACAGCCATCGCCTGGTACACGGCGTTCGCCTGGTTCAAGCTCGCGGTGATCCTGGAGGGCATCCACCACCGCTTCACCCTGGGACAGACCGTCGGCCCCGGCTTCGACCGGATCGGCGATCTCGTTCCCGTCTTCATCCGGCACGGCCTGACCACCCTCCAGGAAGGCTGATCCCCCCTCATGGACTTCGCTTTCGACTCCCGCACCGAAGAGCTGAGGACGAGGCTGCACGCCTTCATGGAGGAGCGGGTGCATCCGGCCGAGGCCGTCGCCGAGGAACAGCGGGCCCGGCTCGCCGACCCGTGGGACACCCCGGAGATCGTCGCGGAGCTCAAGGCCGAGGCACGCGAGCGGGGCCTGTGGAATCTCTTCCTCCCGGACCCTCGGTACGGCGCCGGGCTGAGCAATCTCCAGTACGCGCCGCTCGCCGAGATCACCGGCCGCTCGCCGCAGCTCGCGCCCACCGCGCTGAACTGCGCGGCGCCCGACACCGGGAACATGGAAGTGCTCGCCCAGTTCGGCACCGGGGAACAGCGCGAGCAGTGGCTCGAACCGCTGCTCTCCGGGGAGATCCGGTCGGCTTTCGCGATGACCGAGCCCGAGGTGGCCTCCTCGGACGCGACGAACATCAGGACGCGGATCCGGCGCGACGGCGACGACTATGTCATCGACGGCCGCAAGTGGTACATCTCCGGGGCGATGAACCCGGACTGCAAGATCTTCATCGTGATGGGCAAGACCGACCCGGACGGCGCGGACCTCCGGCGCCAACAGTCGATGATCCTGGTCCCGCGCGACACCCCGGGTCTCGAAGTCCGCCGCGCCATGCGGGTGTACGGCTACGAGGACCATCACCACGGCGGGCACGCCGAGGTCGTGTTCGACCGGGTCAGGGTGAGCGCGGCGAATCTGATCGGCGAGGAGGGCGGCGGCTTCGCGATCGCCCAGGCCCGGCTCGGTCCCGGCCGGATCCACCACTGCATGCGGCTGATCGGCATGGCCGAGCGGGCGATCGAGCTGATGTGCCGGCGGGCCGTCTCCCGCACGGCGTTCGGCCGTCCGCTCGCGGAGCAGGGTGTGGTGCGGAACTGGATCGCGGACGCCCGGGTGACGGTCGAGCAGCTTCGGCTGCTCGTCCTGAAGACGGCGTGGCTGATGGACACGGCGGGCAACCGCGGCGCGCACACGGAGATCCAGGCCATCAAGATCGCCACTCCGCGCGCCGTTGTCGACCTCCTCGACCGGGCCGTCCAGCTCCACGGCGCGGGCGGGGTCAGCCAGGACTTCCCGCTGGCCGAGCTGTGGGCCGCGGCCCGGACCCTGCGGCTGGCGGACGGTCCCGACGAGGTGCACCAGCGCTCGCTGGCCCGGCGGGAGCTGAAGAAGTACCTCTGAGCGGACAGGGCCCGCTCTCCAGCAGGCCCTACGGACGCAGCGCTCGCAGCAGCAGATCCGCGAGGTGGTCCGCCACCTGCTGCGGGCTCAGCGAGCCGTCCGGGCGGTACCACGTCGAGAGGTGGTGGACCGAGCCGAAGTGGTAGTCCACCACCAGGTCGGCCGGGGTCGAGGGGGAGAAGACGCCGCTGCGCTGGCCCTCCTCGATCAGCGCGCGGAACCGCTCGTGGTAGCGGCGGCGTTCGGCCCGTACCTGCTTGTTCTTCTCGGGGCTGAGATGGTGCATCGAACGGAAGAAGATCGCGGCGTCGTCGAGGTTCTCGATCGTCGTGACGACGACATCGGCGGCTGCGGCCCGCAGCCGCCGTGCCACCGGCTCGTCCGCGTCCGCGAAGGCGTCGAGGCGCTCCTGCTGAAGGCGCAGGACACGAGCGTAGACCTCCTGGAGCAGGTCTTCCTTGGAGCCGAAGTAGTGGTACAGCGCGCCCTTGGTGACGCCCGCCGCCTCGACGATCTCCTGGACGGAGGTGCGGTCGTAGCCGCGCTCCGCGAAGAGCCGGGTGGCGGCGGCCAGCAGCCGCTGGGGGACGGGGACGCCGCTCCCGTCCGTTGTTCTGGCCATGTGCCGTCACCCGCCCTTCGCTCCGTGCCGTTCGCGCGCGTCGCCGTGCGCGCGTCCTTCATGGTTGGGAACGCAGTTCCCGCCTGAGGATCTTCCCACTAGTGGTTTTGGGCAGCTCGGGCAGGATCTCGACCTCGCGCGGGTACTTGTACGCGGCCAGCCGGTCCTTGCAGTAGGCGCCCAGTTCGCCGGGGTCCACGACGGCGCCGGGACGCAGACTCACATACGCCTTCACGCTCTCGCCGCGGTAGGCGTCGGGGACGCCGACCACCGCCGCCTCGCGCACCGCCGGATGCGTGTAGAGCACGTCCTCCACCTCGCGGGGCCACACCTTGAAGCCCGAGGCGTTGATCATGTCCTTCTTGCGGTCGACGACATAGAGCCAGCCGTCCGGGTCCATGAAGCCGATGTCGCCGGTGCGCAGCTCGCCGCCGGGGAAGGTCTCGGCGGTGGCCCGGGGCAGCCGCCAGTAGCCGGACACCACCTGCGGGCCGCGTACGGCGATCTCGCCCTGCTCGCCGAAGGGCAGCTCCTCGCCCTTCTCATTGATGATCCGGACGACCGTGTCGGCTCCCGGCACACCGACGGAGAGGGTGCCGGAGACCGGGTCGACCGGCGCCTCCTTCCCCGGTGGCACGGCGGCGCAGGGCGCGGTGCACTCGGTGAGGCCGTAGCCGTTGCGGATGTACGGGCCGAGGGCCGTACGGAACCGCTCGACCAGCGCGGGCGGCAGCGGGGCGCCCCCCGAGGAGATGATCCGGAACGAACGGAAGTGGTCCCGGGTGACATCCGGGTGGGCCGCGAGCGCCATGAAGGCGGTGGAGGGGCCGACGGTGTACGCGGGACGGTGTTCGACGAAGGCGTCGAGCACCACACCGGCCTCGAAGCGGTGGGCGAGGGCGAGGGTGCCCGCGTTGGCGACGCACGCGGCCAGTTCGCAGACCAGGCCGGTGATGTGGAAGAGCGGCGCGAGCGCGAAGTAGCAGGATCCCGGCGCCAGCGCGTGACCGGCGCGCTGCCGCTCGGCGTTGACCATGATGTTGCCGTGGGAGTTCATGGCGCCCTTGGGCCTGCCGCTCGTACCGGACGTGTAGCTGATCAGCGCCACATCGGTGGGCGCTGGGTCCGCCCCGGCGGGCGCGGGCAGCCCCCGGCGGGCGACGGCCAGCAGGTCGTCGGTGTCCGGGGGCACCGGGAGGCGCTCGAAGCCGAGGACGCGCGGGTCGTCGCGGGTCTGGAAGTCCAGCTCGCAGGCCGTGAGGACGATCCGTACGGCCGAGGCCGCGGCCGTCCCGCGCAGATACGCCTCCCAGGCGCGGTCCGCGCAGATCAGCGCCGTCACCCCGGCGTCGGCCAGCACATGGGCGGCCTCGGCGGACTTGTACATGGGGTTGACCGGTACGACGATCGCGCCCGCCTTCCAGGCGCCGAGCAGCGCGAGGACGAAGTGCGGGCTGTTCTGGAGCATGATCGCGACCCGGTCGCCGCGCCTCAGTCCCCGGCCGGCGAGATGACCGGCCACGGAGTCGGACAGTTCGTCGGCCTCCCGGTAGCCGATCCGGGCGTCGAAGTAGGCGAGCGCGGGATGCCCGGGAGCCCTGGCCACGGCGGCGCGGAACGCGTGCACCACGGAGGCCGGCGGGTCGAGAGGAGCCCGCTGGGCCTCGCTGAGCTGCGCGAGCCAGGGTCTGGCCGCGTAGAGCGAACCGGTCATTCCGCGATCCCCTCCCACTTCTGCTGAATGCGGTTCATCGTGACCAGCCAGCGGTCGGGGTCGGCGGCGCGTGCCTGGTGGAAGCCGGCCACCTCGGGGTGCGGCAGGACCAGGAAGCGATCCTCCCCCATGGCGGTGAAGAGCGCGTCGGCGACCACCTCCGGCTCGACGGCCGTGGAGCTGAGGACCAGCTCACCGGCGCTGCCCGCGGCGGTGAGCATGTCCGTACGCACACCCTGCGGACAGATCGCGTGGACCTTGAGTCCGCGATGGCGGTAGGTCAGCGAGAGCCACTCCGCGTAGGCCAGCGCGGCGTGCTTGGTGACGCTGTAGGGAGCAGCGCCGATCATGGTGAGCAGACCGGCGGCGGAGACGGTGGAGACAAACCGGCCGCTGCCCCGCTCCAGCCAGTCCGGGAGCAGTGCCCGGACGGCCCGCACATGCGCCATCACATTGACGTCCCAGGCAGCCGACCAGACGTCCTCGCCGGCCAGCGCGTCGCCGGGTGAGCCGAGGCCGGCGTTGGCGCAGTAGATGTCGACGCTGCCGCCGAGCGCGTCGCGGGCGGCGTCGACGATCACGGAGGCGTCGCCGGGGACCGCGACGGCGCCGATCTCCGCGGCGACCGCCCCGGCCTTGTCCGCGTCGAGGTCATTGACCACCACTCGGGCGCCCTCGGCGGCGAATCTGCGGGCGAGTGCGGCGCCGATGCCACCACCGGCCCCGGTGACCACAACACCCGCGCCGTCCACCGTGCTCATCGGGACCCGCCTCTCCGGACTGCCGGTTCTGGCCGACGGCACTGTCGACGACCACAGACTGACCAGTCGGTATGTTACGAGTGAAGGGAGCGGGAAAGAAAGGAGCGCGCGGCGAACCGCCGGTGGGGCTCTCGTCCAGTGGACCGTTCCGCACTAACGTGCGTGGGCATGACAGGTAGCGCGATCACGGAGGTGGCCGGATGAGTCTGACCAGACGGGGTGTACTGGCCGGCGGCGGCGCGTTGGGGGCCCTGGCCGCGACCGCCTCCCGCGCGGCGGCGCGCCCGGAGCGCGGACGGCCCGGCGCGGGTGTCCGCACCGGATTCGACCGGCTCGCCGCCGACGGCTACCGGCTGCTGTCCGGCCGGCGCGTGGGGATCGTCACCAATCCGACCGGGATCACCCGGGACGCACGGCACATCGTCGATGTGATGCACGGCGACGACCGGGTCGACCTGACCGCCGTCTTCGGCCCCGAGCACGGCTTCCGGGGCACGGCCCAGGCCGGCGGCTCGGAGGGACGCCACGACGACCCGGCCACCGGGCTGCCCGTCTACGACACCTACCTCAAGAGCGGACAGCCGCTCGCGGACATCTTCACCGCGTCCGGCGTCGACACCGTCGTCTTCGACATCCAGGACGCGGGCGCCCGCTTCTACACCTACATCTGGACGCTGTACGACTGCATGGAGGCGGCGGCCCTCGCGGGCAAGCGCTTCGTCGTCCTGGACCGGCCCAATCCGGTCACCGGGCGGGCGGCCCTCGGGCCTGTCCTGCACCCCGAGTTCGCGACCTTCGTGGGGCGCCGGCCGATCGCCCAGGCGCACGGCATGACGGTCACCGAGCTGGCGCTGCTCTTCAACGGCGAATTCCTGGCGAAGCCGGTGGAGCTGGAGACGGTGCGGATGTCGGGATGGCGCCGCTCGGACTTCTTCGATGCCACGGGGCTGCCCTGGGTGCCGCCGAGCCCCAACATGCCGACGCCGGACACGGCGCTCGTCTACTCGGGCACCTGTCTCTTCGAGGGGACGAATCTGTCGGAGGGACGCGGGACGACCCGGCCCTTCGAGCTGCTGGGGGCGGAGGGCATCGACCGGCGGTGGGCCGAGGCGGCCAACGCGCTGGAGCTGCCGGGGGTCCGCTTCCGCGAGGCGTACTTCGCGCCGTCGTTCTCCAAGTTCGAGGGGGTCACGGTCGGCGGCGTCCAACTGCACGTCCACGACCGGGAGTCCTTCGACCCGGTACGCACCGGGATCGCGCTGCTGGTGACGGCGAAACGCACCTGGAGCGGGTTCGCCTGGCGCTCCGACAACTGGATCGACAAGCTGACCGGCTCGGCGCGGGTCCGCACGATGATCGACGCGGGCGCCGGAACGGACGAGGTCGTCGGGGCCTGGGAGGACGAACTCGCCGCGTTCCGCGCCGTACGGCGTTCCTGGCTGCGCTACCGCTGACCGCGGAGGCCGGACCGCCCGGGACGGCGGTCCGGCGCGCGGGGCACACCGTCAGCGGTGCGAGGCAGTGTGGGGTCGGCAGGGCCGCGCCGGTGCGAACACCGACGCGGCGGTGGCGCCGGCGAGTCTTCCATTGCGTCGTCGCACGGATGCTCCTCGGGGGGCCGGCGTGCGGAAGTTACCGACGGCATGCCTCCCCAGGAAGATGAACATGAGTCACCTTTTCCGGGTCACCCCACGGATTTTCCTGTGAATCCCACTCGAATCTTGCTCGATAACAACCTAAATGCCCGGCTCGCCACAGCCAATTGTTTTTTGATGGAGCCGAATGGGGCAGGCGTACGTCCATTCCACAACGCCGAAGTACCAGCGACGGAGGTGGCATACGGTGGCCGGATTCCGGAGTCTTGCGAGACAGGTGCGCGATCCACGATGTGATCTGGCCTTGCGACGGTATTCACTGCGCAAGTGCCTGGAACGGTTTGCCCCTTATGGGCACCGGGCGACCTGGGATCATCTGTGCGCGAGGCACAGCATAGAGCCCGAGGACAGGGCGCCCGATCCGGCACGGCTGACCGCCGCGCTGGACGAACTGGAGGAGGCGCGGGCCGTATGGCTCGCGTACGAGGTGGAGTTCGCGGAACGG
Source organism: Streptomyces sp. NPDC006923 (assembly GCF_040635655.1). Lineage (NCBI taxonomy): Bacteria > Bacillati > Actinomycetota > Actinomycetes > Kitasatosporales > Streptomycetaceae > Streptomyces > Streptomyces sp. NPDC006923. Next base: position 54,998 of record NZ_JBEYIF010000023.1, on the reverse strand, counting down.
CGCAAGCGCGAGAAGCACGACGGGCTGCGGCGCCCGGGGAGCTTCGACGACTGGCACCGGCGGACCTGGGGCGGCAACGGCGTCGCCCGGTGCGACGATCCGGCGGTCCATCCGTCGGAGTCACTCGCCGAGGTGCTGCGCCGGCTGATCTCCGGGCTGGAGACGGGCCCCGGCACGGCCTGCCCGGTGTGCGCGGCGCGTGGGATCGTCTGGCGGCCGGATCTGTCCAACGAGCCGTGGTCCGGGCCGGTCTGCATGGGCTGTGGCATCGTCGTGCCGCAGCCCGTTCTCACCTCCGAGGCCCTGGACCGGGCGAAGCGGGAACGGCTGAAGGAACTGGCGTCAGTGGCATAGGACCTGCGGGGGCGGACTCCGGCGACGGTGCGCCCCCGCGGTGTCGACACCGCCACGGCTCCCCGTCCGCAGGCCCCGGACCTCTGGGAACGGGGCACGGGACGGCGGCCCGGCGGCCGGTGGCGACCACGCGCGGCGGGACCGCCCGCCGGCCTCAGGAGGCCCCGGTCCGCTTCCCGGCGCGGCGTTCCGGAAGAAGGCTCGACCCCGCCATACGGTCGCCGAAGACATCGTCCGGGTTGGACAGGACGCAGGTTTCGAGCGAGAGGCAGCCGCAGCCGATGCAGTCCGTCAGGTGGTCGCGCAGGCGGGCCAGCCGGTTGATGCGCTCGTCCAGTTCTGAACGCCAGGCTTCGGAGAGCCGGGCCCAGTCGTCGCGGGTCGGGGTGCGCTCCTCCGGGAGTTCGGCGAGCGCGGCCCTGATCGTCGCGAGCGGGATACCCACCCGCTGGGCGGCGCGGACGAAGGCCACACGGCGGAGCGCGTCCCGGCAGTAGCGGCGCTGGTTGCCACTTGTCCTGCGGCTTCTGATCAGTCCCTTGGACTCGTAGAAATGCAGGGCCGACACGGCGGCGCCACTGCGCGCCGAAAGCTGGCCGACGGTGAGTTCTTGGATCTTCTCGGGAATCTGCGGCACCTCCCAGAGCCTACTGTCCGCTCCCGTCGAGCGGGTGGGCGTCCGCGTCAACGGCCGTGCCGGCATACGCGCTGAGCCCGTGCCGGTGGGTGTCCGCGTTGACATGAGAACGCGCGCGCCAGCATCCTGAGCAAGCGCTTGGACATGCGCTTTCGCACGCTTCACGGGCCCGAGAGGCAGGGAACAGGGACATGGCTGAGCCGAGAATCTTCACCTCCGCCGAGGAACTGCGCGCCGGAGTCGGTGAGCAGCTCGGTCACAGCGACTGGCTGGACATCGACCAGAAACGGATCGACCTCTTCGCCGACGCCACCGGCGACCACCAGTGGATCCATGTGGACCCCGCACGCGCGGCAACCGGCCCGTTCGGGGCGACGATCGCGCACGGCTATCTCACGCTGTCGCTGCTGCCGGTGCTCGTACCGCAGGTCCTGCGGGTGGAGAACGCGAAGATGGGCATCAACTACGGTGCCAACAAGGTCCGTTTCCCCTCCCCCGTGCCGGTCGGCTCCCGGCTGCGCGCGTCGGTCGTCCTGAAGGAGGTCACGGAGGCGGGCGAGGGCGGCGTGCAGATCACGGCGCTGGTCACGGTCGAACGCGAGGGCGGCGCCAAACCGGTCTGCGTGGCCGAGTCCCTGATCCGCTATTACTTCTGAGCCCGGGGCTTCCGGGCCGCGCCGGGCCCTCGCGGGGCGGAGACCATGCGCAGGACGAGGTCGGCGTAGAGCGCGCCGACCTCGTCGGGTGTCCGGCGCCCGGCCGTGTTGAACCAGCGCGCCACATCGATGCAGAGCGACAGCACCGCGAGCGTGGTGCCCGGCACATCGGGCACGTCGAACTCCCCGTCCCGGACACCGTCGCCCAGGATGCGCCGCACCACCGCGTCGGTGCGCCGCCGCAGCTCGACGATCTCCGCGCGGTGCTCCTCGCCGAGCGCGTCCAGTTCGTACTGGACGACCCGCGCCGTGGTGTGCCGCTCCGCGTGCCAGCGGACGAAGGAGCGTACGGCGTCGGCGAGCCGCTCCGCCGCCGTACCCTCCCGGTCCGCCGCGGCGGACAGCAGTTCCAGCGCCCGGTCGTGGCCGATCCTGCTGATGCGGTGGAGCAGTTCTTCCTTGGTCTTGTAATGGATGTAGAGCGCCGCCGGGCTCATCCCCGCGCGTCCGGCGATGTCACGGGTGGTGGTGGCGTGGTAGCCGCGCTCGGCGAACGCCTCGACGGCGGCGACGAGCAGCCTTCTGGCCGCCTCCGGGGTGACCTCGCCCCAGGGCGTGTTCTCGCCGTCCGCCGTCTGCTCCGCCGTACGCATCGCTCGCCCCTTCCACTCGGCAGGACGCACACCATACCCCGAGCCTGAGCAAGCGCTTAGGGCTTGTCCGGTCCCCGGACGGCGCGGGAGATCCTGGTCAGAGCTTCTGGAAGGGGTCGTGCTCGGCGAGGATCTTCTCCAGCCGGGCCTGGTCGACACGGCTGACGATCTGCCCCGCCTCCTGCCGGTCTCTGACCACTTTGGCCAGGGTGAACGCCGAGGTCGTCAGATAGAGGATCGCGATGCCGAGGAAGCCCCGCACCCACGCGTCGGCGTCAAGACGGAGCACCCCGACGGTCACGGCGCCCAGCGCGAGGGCGAAGGAGGCGACGGCCTGACCGTAGAAGGCGGCCGTATTCTGCTGCTTGACGGGAGAATCAGTCATACAAGCAGCTTCGGCCGCCGTGATCCGGGCCACATCCGCATCCGTACTCAGTCGGTACTCAGACGACCGGGACGATCCCGGCGGCCGGGCCCGGCGGCCGGTTCAGGAGCGGTCGCGGGCCGGGGCGGACCGGCCGGGCTCCGGGACACCGGCCGTCTCCGCCCGGGTATCGGGCTCCGGCTCTGTCTCCCGTTCCGCCTCCCGTTCCGGTGGCGCGGCGGCCGGACCCCGGAGACCGAGGCCGGCCGCCGCCGTCAGCAGCGCGCCGAGCATCACGAACGGCGCCCCGGTGCCGGCGACTCCCGCGGCCAGACCGGCGGAGGCGGGCGCGGCGACCTGCCCCAGCCGGTTGCCGGTGAGCCGCAGGGCGAGAGCGGTGGAGCGGGCGTCATGAGGAGCGGCCCGTACGACGGTCGTCATCGACAGCGGCTGACCGGCACCGAGACAGAAGCCGAGCGCCCCGAGCGTCACCGCGAGCGCCCACACCGGCACGGGCAACGCGAGGCCCGCGCAGAGGAGTCCGCCGAGCAGACAGGTCACGGAGAGCAGGACGGTACGGCCGAGCCACCGGATCATCGGGGTCATCACCAGACGGCAGGCGATGGTCGCGGCGGCGCGCAGGCTGAGCAGCAGTCCGATCGTGGTGGGCGCGATCCCGCGCCGCTCCCCCAGCACCGGCAGATAGGCGGTGAGGATGTCCGTGGTGGAGAGCACGGCCAGGCTGATGAAGATGCCGACGGGCACGCCCCTGGTCCGCAGGATGCTCCGGACAGGGACCTTCACCGGCCGTCCGCCCGCCGGAGCGGAGACGGCGGGCCGCTCGATCCCCCGGAGCGAGGTGCAGGAGACCGCTGCTGCGGCGGCGGAGACAAGCAGGGCCAGTGCGCTCGTACGGGCCATCTCGGCGTCCCGGCCCGAGACCAGCAGACCGGCCGCGACGGGTCCGGCGAGCTGGCCGAGGGAGGCACCGATGGTGAAGTGGCCGAAGTCGCGGTCCTGTTCGGCGGGGGCGCTGCGGCGGGCGACGATCGACTGGGCGCCGATGACGAAGCAGAGATGACCGAGGCCCATCACCGCGCTCCAGACGGCCAGGGCCCGCAGCGAGTCCGCCGTACCGCTGAGCGCGCATCCGCCGGAGATCAGGACCACCCCGGCCACCAGCAGCGGGACACAGCGTCCATGGTCGGTCCTGCGGCCGAGCGGTACGGCGGCGAAGACCGGCAACAGCGCGTACACCGCGGTGATCACGCCGATCGCCTGCTCGTCCGCGCCCATGGAGAGCGCCCGGTAGGAGACGGCCGGCCGCGCCATCGACACCGCGCCCTGGGCGCAGCAGAAGGCGATGACCAGCCGGAGCAGCCAGCCCCGCCCGCCGGGCGTCCGGTCCGCCGGGATCGCGGTCACCCGCCCCGGGCGCGCGGCTCCTCTCGCCATGTACTCGACCATACCGGTGCCGGTGACGCCCTCGACGGCCGGTCAGGACGCGGTGGGGACAGGCGCGGTGGGCTCGGGGGGGCCATTGAGCACGACGTCCCGGAGTACGGATCCCGCCGGGAGCCGTCAGAGAGCACCGGCCGGTCGACCGGGCGCGCTTACGCGTGGCCGGTCAGTCGAGCGTCCTGGCGAGATAGGCGCGCAGCAGTTCCCTGGTCTCCCTGACGATCCCCGGATCGCCGGCCGCGTCCGTACGGCACGCGAGCCGGAGCAGCGCGTCGGCTGCTTCGACGGCGACCAGGACCGTCCGGTGCAGGGTCGCGTCGGGTGCCCGGCCGAGATGGGCCGCGAGCAGAGCGGTGAGCAGTCCGGCGACGCGGAGGTTGGGATCGGCCCCCTCGTCCGCCGGGCCGAGGGCGTCCCGGGACCGGGTGCCGGACAGGAACTGCGCGCCGAAGTCGATCAGGGCGAAGCCGGGCACGGTGCGCTTCATGGCGAGGTATTCGTCCAGTACGGCGTCGACGGCGCCGCGCCAGTCGCGCGGGTCGAGTGCCGTGAACCGGTGGGTGATCCGCTCGGCATAGCTGTCCAGATTGCGCCGGGCGAGCGCCTCCGCCATGGCGCGCTTGTCGCCGAAGAACCGGTAGACGGAGCCGATGGGGACCCCGGCGCGGGCGGCGACCGCGCGGGTGGAGAGCCGCTCGTAGCCCGTCTCGTCGAGGAGTCCGGCGCAGGCGTCCAGTATCCGGGCGAGCCGCTCCGCGCTGCGCCGCTGCACCGGCGCCCGGCGCAGACCACCGGCGTCGGAGCCGGCATCGGGACGGGCGGCCTCGTAGGGCCCGGCGTTCGTACGGTCGTGTGGCACGGACTCCATGATGCCGCGCGGCGCCGTTGACGCGTCGCGCCAGCAATCCTACGGTTGTCCATAGGATTTCCTGGACAGGGGAGCGGACGATGAGCGGCATCGAGCAGGCGCGGAAGACGGCGGAGGATCTGGACCACTCCCCCGGCTTCGGCAATGAGCACAGCTCCGAGGCCGTGCCGGGCGCGCTCCCGCACGGCCGCAACGCCCCGCAGCGCGCTCCGCTGGGTCTCTACGCGGAGCAGCTCAGCGGCAGCGCCTTCACCGAGCCCCGCTCGCACAACCGGCGGTCCTGGCTGTACCGCATCCGCCCGTCGGCCGCGCACCCGCCGTTCGTCAGGACCGACAACGGCGCGGTGCGGGGCGGCCCGTTCACCGAGACCGTCCCCGACCCCAACCGGCTGCGCTGGGATCCGCTGCCGGACCCCGCGCCGGGCACCGACTTCCTGGCCGGCCTCTGGACGCTGGGCGGGAACGGCGACCCGGCCCTGCGCTCGGGTATGGCGGTGCACCTCTACCACGCCAACACCGCCATGACCGACCGGGTGTTCAGTGACTCCGACGGAGAGCTGCTGATCGTCCCCGAGCGCGGCGGTCTGCTGATCCGTACCGAGCTGGGTCTGCTCGCCGCCCGCCCCGGCCAGGTGGCGCTGATCCCGCGCGGGGTGCGCTTCCGCGTCGAGCTGCTGGACGAGACGGCGCGCGGCTATGTCTGCGAGAACTACGGCCGGCCGTTCGCCCTCCCGGACCTCGGTCCGATCGGCGCCAACGGCCTCGCCAACGCCCGCGACTTCCTCGCGCCCACCGCCGCGTACGAGGACGTCGAGGGGCCGGTGGAGGTCGTCAACAAGTTCTGCGGGAATCTCTGGGCCGCCGTGTACGACCACTCCCCGCTCGATGTGGTCGCCTGGCACGGCAGCCATGTGCCGTACATCTATGACCTGCGGCGCTTCAATGTCATCGGGTCCATCAGCTACGACCATCCCGACCCGTCGATCTTCACCGTGCTGACCTCGCCCTCCGACACCCCGGGACTGGCCGGTGTCGACTTCGTCGTCTTCGCGCCACGCTGGCTGGTCGGCGAGGACACCTTCCGGCCGCCGTACTTCCACCGCAATGTGATGAGCGAGTACATGGGCCTGATCGAGGGCGCGTACGACGCGAAGACGGCCGGTGAGGGCGGGTTCGTACCCGGCGGCGGCTCGCTGCACACCATGATGTCGGCGCACGGCCCCGACCGGGAGACCTTCGAGCGGGCGAGCGCCGCCGAGCTGAGGCCGCAGAAGATCGACGCCGGGCTCGCCTTCATGTTCGAGACGCGCTGGCCGGTGACCATGACCGCACAGGCCGCGGGAGCTGGACACCTTCAGCAGGGCTATGACGACGTGTGGCAGGGTCTGGAGCGCCACTTCAGGCGCTGACACAGAGCAGTATGTGAAGTTTCGGAGTTGCCGTGACCGCCTTCGCCCCCGACTCGCTGGTCCTGAACCGCAAGCTGCCGCTCTGGTATCAGGTCTCGCAGTCGCTGCGCGCCTCGATACTGGGCCGCAGCCCGCGCGATCCGCTGCGGCTGCCCACCGAGGAACAGCTCGCCGCGCACTACGGCGTCAGTGTGCTGACCATGCGCCAGGCCCTCAAGGAGCTGGAGGAGGAGGGCCTGATCAGCCGGCACCGGCGGCGCGGCACCTTTATCGAGCCGGGCGCGCGGCGCGGTGCCCCGCGCCGGCTGCTCGGCTCGATCGACGCGGTCGTGGCCCAGCAGTCCGGCGAGCGGACGACGGTCCTCGGCCATGGCCCGGTCCCGGTCCCCGGTGAGCTGGCGGAGTACTTCCCCGGTCTGGACGAGGTGGTCGCCTACCGGCGGGTGCGCAGCGACGGCGCGACCGGTGAGCCCGTCAACTGGGCGGAGAACGCCGTCCGTCCCGAGGTCGCCGCGGACCTGGACATCACCGATCTGGAACGCTGGCCGATGACAAAGGTGCTGCGGGACGCGGTGGGGGTGCGGATCAGCCGGATCACGGACACGGTCGAGGCCCGGCTCGCGGACCCGGCCACGGCGGAGCTGCTGCGGGTGCCGCTGCTGAGCCCGATCCTGCACTACACCGGAGTGACGTACGACGACCGGGGCCGGGTCGTCGATGTGGCCAGGATCCACTACCGGGGTGACCGCTTCTCGTTCTCCGTCACCGTCGAGACGGACCTCACCGGCGGGGCGCCGGCGCACTGACCCCGGCGCACTGACCCGGTTCCGGAGCGCCGGTTACGATGCCGCCGACGGCGTACGGGGACAAAGACGACGGAAGGACTGTCCGGATGACGGGGAGGGTGCCCCCATGACGGCGACACGGTCCGGCGGGGACGCCCCGCTCTCCGACGCCCCGCTGCTCAGCGATCTCATGCCCTGGTCGACGGCGCCCCTGCGGTACGGCAGGTCCTGGATCCTGTCGCCGGACGCGGCGTCCCTCACGGCCCGCTGGGACCGGCTCGTACAGGCGCGGGGCGCCGAGCGGGAGGCGCTGTTCGAGCCGAGCCGGGCCCGTACGCAGCACAGCGCCGTGGCCGCGCTGCCCGGTGGGGCCACCGGCACCGGGCGGTTCGCACGGGAGTCGGGCCGCTGTCCGCGGCCGCTGAGGGTGCTGCACGGCCCGTTCGACGAGCAGTGGCTGATCCCCGACCACCGGCTGATCGACGTGGCCCGCCCCGAGCTGTGGCGCGTCGCCGACGAGCATCAGGTCTTCGCCGTCGAACAGGCCTGGATACCGGGCGCCACGACGGGTCCCGCGCTGCTGGTGAGCGCCCTGCTCCCGGACGGCCGTTCCCCGGCGGGGCGGCCGGGGCGGATCCGTCCGCTCTACCGCCGCCCCGGCGGCGCCGAACCCAATCTCGCTCCCGGGCTGACGGCCCTGCTGACCGGGCGTTACGGGCGCGCGGTCACCGCCGGCGAGGTATTGGCCTGGGCCGTGGCCGCCGCCGCGCCCTCCGCCGGAGGCGCCGCCGTACCGCTGACGGCCGACCCCGGAGTCTGGGCCCGCGGCGTGGCGCTGGGACGGCGGATGATCGAGATCCAGCTTCGCGGGGCCCGTGGCGGCGAACGGCCCCGGCTGCCCGGCGGCCGCCGCCCCTATGTGCGCGCGGCCGTCCCCGCCGTGCCCGGGACGATCGCGTACGACCCGGCCGACGAGGCCCTCCTGCTGGGCACCGGCCGTATCTCGCCGGTGCCCGCCGGGGCGTGGGACTTCCTCGCCGGAGGCGTGCGGATGCTGGAGCTGTGGTTCGAGCGCCGGACCCGGCGCCCCGCGCCGGGCACGCTGGAGGCGATCGCCCCTGCGGCCTGGCAGCGGGAGTGGACCTCGGAGCTGCTTGAGCTGATCACGGTCCTGGCGCTTCTCGCGGAACTCCGCCCACAGCAGCAGGAACTGCGCGAGGGCCCGGCCGTCGGCCGGAGCGAGCTGTACGGAGCGGGCGTCCTCCCGGCCCCGGAAGCGGCCCGCCGGCCGGCCTCCGTGCTGGACCATCACGAAGAGGGGCCGGACGGCCAGTTCGCCCTGATCTGAGGCATGTGTTTCACAGGGCCGGTGGGCATGGCGGGTGGCCAGAATCATGCGCCGACCGCCGGTGCTTCTCGTACTGTTCATACCGCTCGCGGTGAAGCGGTAGGCCGACGGCGGGAGTGACGGAAAACGGCGGGGCGGGAATACGGGGCGCGGGTTGAACGAGGTCGACGTCAACGGCTGGGGCCGGTGGCGGGGAGTGGTCCACCGGCCGAGCCGTCGCGACGAGGGAAGTGCCCGCGCCCGCCGAACGTACCGACGCGCTGCCGCAGGCCGTGGGGATGACGGACGAGCGGAGAGCGGCACCGCGTCGGACGGAATGATCGACCGAGCGCGTCCTGTCATGCTCCGAGGGTCAGCCGCGGCTGCCGAACAGCGAGCGGCGCAGGCGCCTCAGCGGTGCGAAGAGCGAGACCCGAGCGCTCCTGCTCTTGTGGGTCTCCGACCTGTCACGCGAGGTCAGCTCGCGCATCAGCAGGGTCGCCTCGGCCGCCTCACCCCGGGGCACGGCGGGACCGCCGAGCACCGAGAGATGGCGGTCGAGCCGCGAACTGGTCGCGCTGCTCCCGCATGTGATGGCAGGGATCCGCGCCCTGCTGTGCATCGTTATCTGTTCCATGTCACTCCCCACCCGTACGAGGGCACCCGGCCCGGGCAGGTTAACCCTATCGCCCCCTCATGACACTCGTGTATCCCGTCTACGGGAATAACCACACCCGTACGAGGACTGACGCCACCGCCCGATCCGTCTTAATTCAGGGCGAGTTGGACAGATCGTCAACAGATCGCCGCCACGCTGTTCGATCACGGGTGGGTCAAGAGGGTTCCGAGGGGCCCGGGTTGAGCGAGTGAGGCCGGTGCCGATCCCCCGGCGGGGCACCGGCCTCGCACTGATGCGCGGACCCTACGCGGCCCTGGTGAAGACCGGCAGATAGCCGCCCGACTGACCGCCGGACGTGGGGTGGTACGACTCGCCGATATTCAGCCAGTTCACACTGTGCAGCCAGGCCGATCCCGAGCAGATCTCGTGACCGGTGAAGGCTCCCGCGACATCGGCGAAGGTGAAGCCGTGGTCGGCGGCCCGCTTGGCGGTCGCCGCGTTGAGGTGGTCGGCGGCGCTGTTGATCGCGGCGCGCTCGTTCTCACTCAGGCCCACGACGCAGTTGCCGCCGAGCCGGTAGAAGCGCGGATAACCGAGGACGACGACCCGGGCCGAGGGCGCCTTGGATCTGATGGCCGTGTACACCGCGTCGAGGTTCCCGGGCAGGGTGCTGTCGACGAAGCCCCGGGCCTGAGCGATCCGGTTGAGGCAGGTCGCCTCCGACTGGAGGACGCAGGTGGTCATGACATCGGCGAAGCCGGCGTCATTGCCGCCGATGGAGATGCTCACGAGGTCGGTGGCCGAGCTGAGGGGTCCCAGCTGACCGGCGGTCACATCACCCGTACGGGCGCCGGAACAGGCGGTGAAGGCGAAGGTCGCGGGGGCGTTCGCGGCCGCCCAGAGGGCCGGGTAGGCCCGGGGCGTGCGCTTGCAGTCGCCGCTGGCGCTGTCGTAGCCCCCGGCCCCGAGCCCGGAGGAGTACGAGTCGCCGAGCGCCACATAGTCGACAGCGGCGGCCGACTGCGCGGCCTGGGCCGAGGCCGCTCCGGTGAGAGCGAGCACGGCACCGAGGATCAACGCGGAGGAGAATGCCGTCATTCGGGACAGTTTCATAGAACCTCTCCTTAGCAGGATTTCTGCCCCAACTTTGTTACCAGGCAACACAGTTCACTGGAAGTGTTCATGCCAAGAACATTACGTGAGGAGTCCGGAAAGGCGTCATGATCGCCCGGTTCGTAAGAGATCGGGTAAATCTGATCAGGGAGGTTCCGGAACTGAACGGCGAAGTACGGCCAAAGAAGCAAAAAAGCGGGACCAGCTTCCAGGTCTTGCCATACAGTCCCAATCATCAATACCGTCGTACATCCACCCGCATCGGACCATCATGCAAAGCGGCTCAGGGGAGGGCTCTAGCGTCGCGATGGATCCCGGAGCGGGGCGCGGTAGGGGGGTGCCGCGCTCGGTGACCGCACGGTGTGCCGAGTCGCGTGCCGCGCGGCCAGCTCCACAACTCACCCGTCAGGACGGCGTTCCGCGCCGCCCGGGACGGACTGAGAACCCCCCTTTCGAACCGGAAACACCACCGGACCGCCCGGGGGCGGGCGGTCCACCGGACGAGAGGGAAAAGACTCGTGAGCGCTTTTCTGCGCCCAGCCGTATCGAGCGAAGATCCACTCATCATGGCGTCAGGCCATACGGACGGTTCGGTAAGTGAGCAGACGCAGTCGCAGTCGCATTTCGCCAAGGACGAATCCGGCCGTATGGAGGGGCAATACCGGCCGGTCTCTTCGCATCTCGCGATCGCTCCGCCCGTCAGTGTCGTGATCCCTGCGATGAATGAGGCGCGGAACCTTCCGTACGTTTTCACGTCACTGCCCGACTGGATCCATGAAGTCGTCCTGGTGGACGGCGATTCCAGCGACGACACGATCGCGGTCGCCCGCGCACTGCGACCGGACGTCAAGGTCGTCAGGCAGCGGGGCAAGGGCAAGGGCGACGCCCTGATCAGCGGGTTCGCCGCCTGCACGGGCGACATCATCGTGATGGTCGACGCGGACGGATCGGCCGACGGCCAGGAGATCGTCTCCTATGTGTCGGCGCTCGTCTCCGGCGCCGACTTCGCCAAGGGCTCGCGGTTCGCGAACGGCGGCGGTACGGACGACATGACGGCGATCCGCAAGCTCGGCAACCGGGTGCTGTGCGCCGTCGTCAACGCCAAGTTCGGCGCCAGGTACACCGATCTCTGCTACGGGTACAACGCCTTCTGGCGCCACTGCCTGGACGAGATCACGCTGGACTGCACCGGTTTCGAGGTCGAGACCCTGATGAACATCAGGGTCGTCAAGGCCGGTCTCAGGGTGCAGGAGATCCCCAGCCACGAGTACGACCGTATCCACGGGGTCAGCAATCTGCGGGCGGTCAGGGACGGACTCCGGGTGCTCAGGGTGATCCTCCGGGAGAGGGGCGTGCCCCGGGCGACCCGCCGCCGCCCGCTCGCCCTGCGGGTCCCGGTCGCCCGGGGAGAGGCGTCTTGAACCACCGTCACCGGCCCTTCTCCGTGGTGATCTGCGTCTATACCGAGGACCGCTGGGAGGACATCCTCGCGGCGGTCGAGTCGGTGCGGCGGCAGTCACTGCCGGCCCTGGAGACACTGCTCGTGGTCGACCACAACGCCGCGCTGCTGGCACGGCTCGGCCGGGAGTACCGGGATCACGCGGCGCGCGGAGAGGTGCGGGTGCTCGCCAACGCGGGCCCCCGCGGCCTCTCGGCGGGCCGCAACACCGGCATCGCCGCCGCGCGCGGTGAGCTCGTGGCGTTCCTCGACGACGACGCCGTGGCCGAACGGGACTGGCTGCGGTTCTTCGACGAGGCGTACGACGATCCACGGGTGCTGGCCGTCGGCGGGCGGACGGTGCCCGCCTGGGCGTCGGGCCGCAGACCGGTCTGGTTTCCCGAGGAGTTCGACTGGGTCGTCGGCTGTACCTACCGGGGGCTGCCCGCCGGACGGGTACGGGTCCGCAATGTCCTGGGCGGGAACGCGTCGTTCCGGCGTACCGCGTTCGACTCCGCCGGGGGTTTCGCCACCGGCATCGGCCGTGACGGCGACCGGCGCCCGCTGGGGTGTGAGGAGACGGAGCTGTGCATCCGGCTCGCCAGGGCCGTGCCGGACGCCGTGCTGCTGATCGACGACAGGGCGGTCATCCACCACAAGGTGCCTGGGGTCCGCGAGCGCTTCGGCTACTTCCGCACGCGCACCTACGCGGAGGGACTCTCCAAGGCGCTGGTGGCCCGGAGCGTCGGGGCGCGCAAGGGCCTTGAGTCCGAGCGCCGCTACGCCACCCGCGTACTGCCCGCCGGGGTGGCGCGCGGACTGCGCGACACGGCGCGGGGGCGGCCTGGCGGGCTGGGCCGGGCGGCCGCGATCGTGGCCGGCGTCTCGTCGGCGGCGATCGGCTATCTGGTGGGCCGTTTCCACGGCCGGCGCCGCCCCGCCGTCTTCTCGTCCGGCCCGGTCGGAAGCGGTCCGGTCGGAAGCGGCCTGGCCGGCGCCGCCCCGCGCGAAAGCCCCCGGAGCCCCCGGAGTCCCCGGGGAGCGGCCGCGTGAGCGTACGGGCGACGGGCCCCGCGGCCGGTCCGGGAGCGAAGGAGACCTCGCCCCCGGACCGGCCCGTGCCGATCCTCATGTATCACGCCGTCGCGCACCGGCCGGCCGCGGCGACCCACGCGCTCTCCGTCTCGCCCGGCGCCTTCGCGGAGCAGATGGAGCTGCTCGGCGCGCGCGGCTTCACGCCGGTCAGCACGGCGCGGCTCGGTGACGCGTGGCGGACCGGGGCACCGCTGCCCGACCGGCCCGTGCTGATCACCTTCGACGACGGCTACGAGGGGGTGCACCGGTACGCCCTGCCCGTCCTCGCCTCGCTCGGCTTCGCCGCCACCCTGTTCGTCTCCACGGGGTGGCTGCGCGGCGCGTACGACGAAGGCGGTGCGCAGGACACCATGCTCGACTGGGAACAGGTGCGCGAACTGTCCGCGGCAGGTACCGAAATCGGCGGTCACAGCCACACCCATCCCCAGCTCGACCAGCTCGACAACCGGCGGCTCGGCCACGAGATCCGGCACTGCCGGGAGATCCTCGCCGCGGAGCTGGGCGCCCCGCCCGTCTCCTTCGCCTATCCGTACGGCTACTCCAGCCGGCGCGTACGCCACGCGGTCCGCGCGGCCGGTTTCGCGCAGTCGCTGGCCGTGGGCAACGCGCGGGCCCGCCGGAGCCAGGGGCCCTATGCCCTGGAGCGGATCACCGTCCGGCGCGGCACCGGCACGGAGGAGTTCGGACGGCTCGTAGAGGGCCGGTACACCGGCCGTCACTTCGCCCGGGACCACGCGCTGACCAAGGGATACGCCCTGGTGCGCGGCGCACGCCGGGCCGTTCGCGCCGCCGGCCGCGCGGCGCGCGGCGGCCCCGTCTGACCCGGTGCGAGCGACCGTCCCCAGCGGTCCCGGCCACCGTTCCCGGCGGCCGGGGCCGTCCTCGCCGCCGGCCGGGACGGCCGGACAGCACGCCGCCACAGGGCAAAACACCGTGCATCGGCCGTCCCTGTGCCGGATCATGGGCCCCATGTCTGCCAAGCCTCAGGACGCACTGCCGATCCGGCTCAACGTCGACGACAGCGACTCGCCGTCGGATGTGGTCGACGCGCTGTTCCTCGGCCGCTTCGCGACGGGCGAGCAGCCGTACTCCCACAGCTCCACGATCGACCGGGTCAAGTCGGGCGTGACCCTGCTGCCGCCCGGCGCCACCGTGCTCCGCTCCGCCCGCGACGACGACCGCAGCGCGACCCTCGCCGAGGGCAACGGCTGGACGCTGCTGGTGTCCCGCTGGAACCGCGGCGCCGATGTGACGGTGACGGCCGTCAGCTCCGAGCTCGCGGAGAAGATCCATCAGCAGGCGACGGACGGCGCGCAGGACGAGCCGGAGCCCCAGCCCGAGAACGTGACGATGGGGTTCTGGTACGTCTCGCCGCGGCGCGGCCCGCACCGCACCACCCGTCAGATCGCCGCCGGCACCTGGGACGAGGTCAGGCCCAACTACACCGCTCCGGTGGCCGACGCGATGGACCGGCTGATGAAGGTGACCCCGGACGACATCGCCGGCCGGCTGCTGCTGCTGCACGGCCCGCCGGGCACCGGCAAGACCTCGGCGCTGCGCACGCTGGCCCGCTCCTGGCGCGACTGGTGCCAGGTCGACTGCGTACTCGACCCGGAGCGGCTCTTCAACGACGTCGGCTATCTGATGGACATCGCGATCGGCGAGGACGACGGCACGGCCAAGGGCCGCTGGCGGCTGCTCCTGCTGGAGGACTGCGACGAGCTGATCCGCGGCGAGGCCAAGCACACGGCGGGGCAGGCGCTGTCCCGGCTGCTGAACCTCACCGACGGCCTGCTCGGCCAGGGCAGGAACGTTCTGGTGGGTGTGACGACCAATGAGGATCTGGAGCGGCTGCACCCGGCGGTCGTCAGGCCCGGCCGCTGTCTGGCCAGGATCGAAGTCGGCTCGCTCACCCGTTCGGAGGCATTGTCCTGGCTGAGCCGGGAGGACGGCGGCACGGAGGCGAAGGTCGGCCGCGAGGGCGCGACACTGGCCGAGTTGTACGCGCTGCGGCGCGGCAGCGGCCCGGCGGCGGTGCCCGCCCAGCACTCGGGCGCGGACGCGGGTCTCTATCTCTGACGGACGTTGGGCTTACGCTCCGGTGCTCCCGCCGGCCGGTCCGGGGCGCGGTCAGCCGGCATAGACGGCGCGGACCGCGTCCTCCGCCGCCGCCAGCGCGGCGCTCCGGTCGAGTCCGAGCCGCCGCGCCCGCTCCGCGTACGCCCGCGCGGCGGCCGCGGCCTCGTGTTCCGCCGCGTCGCCGGCCGCGGCGACGAAGGTGCCGTTCCTGCCCCGGGTCTCGACGACCCCGTCGGTCTCCAGCGCGCGGTACGCCTTGGCCACCGTGTTGGCGGCCAGACCCAGCTCCTCGGCGAGTCCGCGCACGGTCGGGAGCTTGTACCCGACCGGCAGCGCGCCGGAGCGGGCCCGCGCGGAGATCTGGGCACGGAGCTGCTCGTAGGGAGCGGTCGTGGCGGCGGCGTCGATCACGATCTTCAAGGTCACGGACCGATTCTCCCCCACCGCCGACCGGCCCGGGGCCGCGTGCGGCCGGTAAATGAGAGGCGCCCGGAGGGACCGCGCGCGTAGCGTGCCGCCCCATGACTGTGACTGTTCGTGATTTCCGTACCGAGGACGCCGGGGCCGTGGTCGGCCTGCGGCGCGCCTGCACCCCGTTCATGGTGACGACCAAGGAGGCCCTTCTGGCCGGGGTGGCCACCGCTCATCCGGCGAAGAAATACCGGCTGCTGGTCGCCGAGGAGGACGGGGAGATCATCGGTACGGCGCATGTCGGCATCGCGTACGACAGCAGCGACCCCGGGCAGGCGTCCGTCACCCCGCAGGTCCATCCGGAGCGCCGGGGCCGGGGCGCGGGGTCGCTGATCCTGCGGACCGCCGAGGAGCATCTCGCGGCGGAGGGCGCGACCAGTGTCTATGCCTGGGTGCTGGACGAGCCGCCGGCCAGGGCCTTCGCCGAGCGCCATGGCTACCGGCCGACGCGCCCCGCGCACTTCCAGCGGCTGGATCTGGCCCGCTGCACCCTGCCGGAGCTGCCTCCGCTGCCGGCCGGGGTCGAGCTGCGGACCGGCGCGGACTACGCCGGCGATCCCCGGCCGCTCTTCGCGGCGGACGCGGAGGCCGGCTCCGACGAACCGGGCGACATCAGCGTGACCCTCGACGACTACGGGGACTGGCTGAACCACACCTGGAACGATCCCTGCCTCGACCGAGCTCTCACCTCCGTCGTGGTGGTGGACGGCCGGATCGCCTCGTTCACCGCCGCCCACACCGACAGGCACACCCGCTATGCCTCCGGGATGACCGGCACCGTCCGGGAGTTCCGCGGCCGGGGCCTGGCGAAAATCGCCAAGATCCACTCCCTGCGGCGCGCCCGCGCGGCCGGCTATACCGACGCCTTCACCTCCAACGACGCGGACAACGGCCCGATGCTGGCGATCAACCGGTGGTTCGGCTACGAGATCTGCGCGACGGAGGTGCGCCATGTCCGCGCTCTCGGCTGAGCGCCGCGCCCGACCTCACGGGGCGATGTGCCGGTCCGGCGCCACCAGTTCAACCTCGTATCCGGCGGCGTCCTCCAGGTAGGCGGCGTAGTGCCCCTCGCCTCCGGCGTACGGATGCCGGTCCCCGTACAGCAGCGACCAGCCGTGTTCCGGTGCCCGCCGCACCAGCGCGTCGAGCGCGGCCCGGCCGGAGACATGGAACGCGAGATGATTCAGCCCCGGACGGCGGCGGTCGTGCGCTCCGGCGCGGAGGTCCGGTGAGCGCTCGATCACCACATAGGTGTCGGCGCGACGGAAGCTGTGGCCGTGTTCCCACCGCTGGAACGGCGTATAGCCCAGCTCACCGAGGAGCCAGCCCCAGCTCTTCTCGGCCGCTCCGGGATCGGGGACCCACAGTTCGATGTGGTGCACCCCGCCGCCGCTGGTGGCCGGCAGCGGGACGGCCCGGCCCGCGCCGCCCGGCCGGTGGGCGACCGGATCGCCGTCCTCGTGCCAGTGGATGACAAAGCGTTCGCCCGCGCGATAGGCGTCGAGCCCGGCCCGGCAGTAGGCGATGATGTCGTCCGGGAGGGCGGACAGGGGATGCCAGGAGAGCCCCGAGCACTTGTGCGGCTCGCGGTTGTACGGCTCGCCTCCCACACCGTGTTCCGCCTCGAAGAACCAGCCGGTCCTCGGCTGTCCGCCCGGCCCGCGGTGCTGCATGACCAGCGCGACGCGCAGATCGGCGGGGGCCAGCCGGACGCCGATCTCCTCGTACGCCTCGCGGATCATGGCCCGGCGGACGTCCTCGCCGTGTTCCACATGGCCGGAGGGGCCGTTCAGCAGGCCGTCGCCATAACCCGTGCCGGAGCGGCGGGCGAGCAGCACCTCCTCGCCCCGGCGCAGGATCAGATGGACGTCGACCACCTCGCGATGGCGCCGCACCTCGGTGAATTGGGCGATCAGCGCATACCGTTCGTCGTCGACGGCGCGGCCCCAGAGAGCGGGATCGGCCGAGAGCCGCTCGTGCTGGACGCTTTCGCTGAGGGGCGCCAGAGCCGTCGTCAGACGCTCCGCCGGAAGACCGGTGCCGGACCAGACACCCTCGATCAGCACCAGCCTGCCACCCGGTCTCAGCAGGGACGACCAGTGGCGCAGCGCCGCCTCGGGGTCCGGCAGCAGCCACAGCGTGTGCCGGGCGATGACGACGTCGAAGCTCCGCTCCCGCACCGGCGGCCGGCCGGCGTCGCCGATCAGGACCCCGGCCCTGGTCCCCGCCAGCTTCGCCCTGGCCAGCGCGGCCATGCGCGGCGAGAGGTCGACGGCCGTCACACGGTGTCCCTGCTCGGCGGCGAGCCGGGACAGACTTCCCGTACCGCAGCCGAGGTCGAGCACCCGGGAGGGCTCGCCGGGCAGCCAGCTCGTCAGCCGGCCGGCCCAGGCCGCGCGGACGGCGGGGTCCAGCAGCCCGTGGTCGGGCTCCCGGTCGAAGGAGTCGGCGGCGGCGTCCCAGTCGATCGTGGTCATGCGCCGATGGTGGCAGCCGCCACTGACATCGCGCCCCGGCCGTCGTCCGGGCCGGTGTCCCCGCCGGTGAACACGCCTCCGCCCCGCGGCACCTGCTCGGTGCTCGCGGGGCGGAGCTGTCCGGCACCGGTCACCCGGAGGCGCCACCACGGCGCAGGGCGAGCAGCTTCCGCACGCCCGGCCAGATCAGCAGGACCACGATCACCGCGTACACCGCGACCGAGAAGGGCGTGTTGACCAGCCCGGTCACGCTGCCGTCACTGATCTGGAGCGCGCGGCGCAACTGCTGTTCCGCGGCCGGGCCCAGGATCACACCGATGACGGCCGGCAGCACCGGCAGTCCGTAGCGCCGCATACCGAGGCCGATCAGACCGATGATCAGCAGGATGACCAGGTCGAGCGCCTCTCCGCCGACCGCGTAGGCGCCGACCGCCGCGAAGAAGAGGATGCCCGCGTAGAGGTACGGGCGCGGGATGCGCAGCAGTTTGGCCCAGACCGGCGCGAGCGGCAGATTGAGCGCGAGCAGCAGCACCATGCCGACGAAGAGCGAGGCGATCAGGCCCCAGACCAGGTCGGGTTCGCGTTCGAACAGCAGCGGCCCCGGCTGGATTCCGTACTGCTGGAAGGCGGCCAGCATCACGGCGGCGACGGCGGTCGTGGGCAGTCCCAGGGTGAGCATCGACACCAGTGTTCCGGCGGCCGAGGCCGAGGCCGCCGACTCGGGGCCCGCCACGCCTTCGATGGCGCCCTTGCCGAACTGGTCCTTGTGCCGGGAGAGCCGCTTCTCGGTGACATACGAGAGGAAGGTGGGGATCTCGGCGCCGCCGGCCGGGATCGCGCCGAACGGGAAGCCGATGACCGGCCCGCGCAGCCAGGGCTTCCAGGTGCGCCGTACGTCGTCCCTGCCGAGCCAGGGGCGGCCGACCGGAATCGCCTCGCCCGAGGAGCGCCGCAGATGGGCGGCGACCCACAGGGCCTCACCGATCGCGAACAGCCCGACCGCGACGATCACCACATCGATGCCGTCGGCGAGCTGGAGCGAGCCGAAGGTCAGCCGCTGCTGGCCGGTCATCTGGTCGAGGCCGACCAGCCCGAGGGTGAGACCGATGAGCAGCGAGGCGAGTCCGCGGATACGGGACGACCCGAGGACGGAGGTGACGGCGATGAACGCCAGCACCATGATCGCGAAGTAGTCGGGGGCGCCGATGTCCACCGCCAGCGAGGCGACCGTCGGGGCGAGGACCACCAGCAGGATGGTGCCGATCATGCCGCCGGCGAAGTGGCCGCCGGCGGCGGCCGCGAGGGCCTGGGCCCCCCGCCCGGCCTTGGCCATCGGGTTGCCTTCTATCGCGGCCACCACGGCGGCGCTCTCACCCGGGGTGTTGAGCAGGATGGACGTGGTGGAACCGCCGAACATCGCCCCGTAGTAGATACCGGCGAACATGATGAACGCGCCGGTCGGTTCGAGTCCGTAGGTCACCGGGAGCAGCAGCGCCACCGCCATCGCGGGGCCGATGCCGGGGAGCACACCGATCGCGGTGCCGAGCAGCACACCGATCGCGGCCCAGAGCAGGTTGATCGGCGTGAGCGCCGTACCGAAGCCGTCGAGGAGGGAGTTGAGGGAGTCCATCGGTCACAGCACCCCCATCAGCGGGCCACCGGGGAGGGGGACACCGAGCAGGTTGTTGAAGACGAAGTAGGTCACGAGCGAGAGGCCCGCGGCGATCAGCGGGTCACGGTCGTAGTGGCGGCTGCCCAGCGCGTACGCGGAACCCCAGAAGAGCAGGGCGCCGGAGATGGGGAAGCCGAGCGGGCCGATGAGCACGGCGTTGGCCAGGAAGACACCGGCGAGCAGCAGCACGGTGCGCCAGTCGGCCGGTTCGCTGAGGTCGATGTCCTCGCCGGCCTCCGCCTCGCCCCGGCCGCCGCGCAGGATGTCGAGGGTGAGCAGCGCGGCAACGGCCAACAGGCCGATTCCGACCACGAGGGGGACGGTCTTCGGGCCTACCGGGCCGCGCTGGGTGATGTCGACGTCCATGGTGAGCGCGTCGGTGAGGACGAGCACGCCGAGGGCGAACAGCAGCAGGCTGACGCCGAGCTCCGAGTGGTCGCGGAGCCAGGACCGGCGCGGGTCGGCCGGTGCGCCGGAGGTGCCCGGCATATCAGGTGTGTCGGGCGTGTTGATGTGCGTCGTCACAGTCCCAGCTCCTTCAGGACGGAGTCCACCCGGCGGTCCTCGGCGGCGAGGAAGTCGCCGAATTTCTCACCGGTGAGGAACGCGTCGTCCCAGGCGTTCTTCTGGAGGGAGTCGCGCCACTGGGGTGAGTCGTGCAGCTTTCCGAAGAAGGCCAGCAGCTTGGCGCGCTCGGCGTCGGAGATGCCGGGCGGGGCGACAATGCCGCGCCAGTTGGTGAAGTCGGTGTCGAGGCCGGCCTCGCGCAGCGTCGGAGCGTCCAGGCCGGGGATCCGGTCGGGGCCGGTGACCGCCAGCAGCCGCAGCTCGCCGGCCTTGATCTGGTCGAGATACTCGCCGAGACCGGAGACGCCGAAGGCGACCTTGTCGCCGAGGATGGACGCGAGGAGTTCACCGCCGCCGTCGAACGGCACGTAATTGACGGTCTTCGGCGCGATGCCCGCGGCCTTCGCCGTCAGCATCGCGGCGAGATGGTCGGGGCCGCCGGGCGAGGAGCCGCCGCCGACCGGCACCTTGGCCGGGTCCTTCTTCCAGGCGGTGAGCAGATCGCCGATCGTCCGGTAGGGCGAGTTCTTGCCGACCACGACGATGTCCGACTCCTCGGTGATCCGGGCGATCGGAGTCGTGTCGGCGAGGGTCTTGGGCGATTTGTTGGTGTGGACGGCTCCGACGACCCCGAGGCCCATGGACAGGGCGAGCTTGCCGTTGCCGTGTTCGCCGACGAGCCGGGTGAGGCCGACGGTGCCGCCCGCGCCGGGCAGGTTGAACACCTCGATGTTGTGGGTGAGCTCGGCGTCCTCGGCGTTCTTGGCCAGGGTGCGCGCCGTGATGTCGTAACCGCCGCCGGGTGTATTGGGGACCATGAAACGCAGGCCGGGTATCTGCGTGCCGGTGTCGGCGCCACTGCCCGCGGTGAGCAGCGGCGGCCCCACCAGCACCAGCAGCGCCGACCCCAGCAGGGCCAGGGGGGTGCGCAATCGCACGTGTGCCGCCTCTCGGAAAAGTGTGTGAAGTGGCCCACATGTTGCCTTCGTGTTAAGAAGCTGTCTCTCTTCCGGAATCAACGGACGTTGTGGTCGTTGTGGTCGCGGCTTAGCGTGGCGGCGTGACGAAAGTGCTGGTGGTGGACGACGACTTCATGGTCGCGAAGCTGCACAGCCGCTATGTGTCCGCCATGGACGGTTTTACGGTCGTCGGGGTGGCCCACAGCGGCGCCGAGGCGCTGCGCGCGGCCGAGCGGTTGTGGCCCGACCTGGTGCTGCTCGACATCTACCTGCCCGACATGGACGGGATCGCCGTACTGCGCGAGCTGCGGGCGGCGGAGGAACGGGACCGGAGCCGGACCAGCGTCGACGCCCTGTTCATCACGGCGGCGCGGGACGCGGGGGTGATCCGGGCGGCGCTGCGGGCGGGCGCGCTGCACTATCTGATCAAGCCCTTCAACCAGGCGGCTCTCCAGGAGCAACTACGCCATGTCGCCTCGCTGCGCACCCGGCTGGCGGGGCTGGGCGAGGCCCGCCAGGCGGATGTCGACCAGATCTTCGGCACCCGGCCGCCGGGCAGCCGCGAACTCCCGAAGGGGCTGGCGGCCCACACGGCCGACCTGGTCGAACGCACCCTGCGCGAACACGGCGGGGACCTGTCGGCCACGGAGTGCGCGGACGCGGGAGCCCTCTCGCGCGTGAGCGCCCGCCGCTATCTGGAGTACTTCGCGGACACGGGCCGCGCGGAGGTGACCCTGCGCTACGGCGGTACGGGCCGCCCGGAGCGCCGCTACCGCTGGATCGGCTGAAGCCACGTCCGGCGCGGCCGACTCGGACAACTCCGGGGGCTTTCCCATGGGTTTATGGGGATGTGCCGACAACGCGGCGAGGTGCCGTGGCCGCCGTCGCGCGCCCGCCGGGATTACGGGACGGCACTCACGCAGCGACGAAGGTCACTTCTGGTGTCGAAGCGGTAACCCTCCGACACCAGAACGATACTCCAAACGGCAGACACCTCGTCAGTTTCAGGTGGGTCCCGCGCTCCGCTTCGGCGCCGTTCCGTACCCCCGGCGATCCCCGCCGTTCACCGGGGCGTCCGCGCCCCGGGGCACCGGCGACGAGGGCCGCGCCCCCTTCCTGAGCGGTCTCTTAGCGGTTCCTTAAAGCGAGCATAAGGATTGTCATCGGGCCCTGGCGGCAGGGGATTTCGGGGGTCGGAGCGGCTAGCTTGCTGATCGCCGGAGCGGCACGGCACCGGGGAGGTTGCCTGTCGCTCCGGCGGATCGTCTGCCGCTTCGAAGGAGTCCGTTCATGACCGCTCGCCGTACGGCCACCGGGGTCGTCGTCCTCGGCCTCGCCCCGCTCGCGCTGGCCGGGCTGACCGCCGCGCCGGCCGCCGCCCACGGGTCGATGACGGATCCGGTCAGCCGGGTGGCCGCCTGCTACGCCGAGGGTCCGGAGAGTCCGGACTCGGCCGCGTGCAAGGCCGCGGTCGCGGCCGGCGGGACACAGGCCCTCTACGACTGGAACGGCGTCAATATCGCCAACGCCGCGGGACAGCACAGGCAGTTGATCCCGGACGGCACGCTGTGCGGCGCGGGCAACGACAAGTACAAGGGGCTCGATCTGGCGCGCGCCGACTGGCCGTCGTCCCCGATGACGTCGGGCAATCGCACCTTCCGCTACAAGGGCACCGCGCCGCACAGGGGATCCTTCGAGCTATATGTCACCAAGGACGGCTATGACCCGGCCAAGCCGCTGAAGTGGTCGGATCTGGAGGAGAAGCCCTTCCTCAAGGTCACCGACCCGAGGATGGAGAACGGCGACTACGTCTTCACCGGAATCGTCCCGAACAAGTCCGGCCGCCACCTGATCTATTCGATCTGGCAGCGCTCGGACAGCCCCGAGGCCTTCTACACCTGCTCCGACGTGGTCTTCGGCGAGGACAACGGCACGGTCGACGGCGCCGTCCCGGAGGCTTCCGCGCCCACCGACGAGGAACTGGCCGCGGGTGCGGACAAGTCCTCCGTGGAGCACAACGGCCATGGTGACGACGACGCCTCCACCGGCGCCGGGGTGACGGACGCCGTGGCCGGTACGGCATCCGGGGAGCAGCCGGGGCAGGAGGACGTCAACTACCCCGAGGCGAACAGCGCCGCCGTCCCGGCCGGCGCCCAGGACACGGCTCAGGACGCGGCGCCCGCGCGGGCCGCGCAGCCCGCCGGGGGCCAGCAGAATCTCGCCGAGACCGGTGGCAACGGCACCACCCCCTACCTCGCGATCGGTGGCGCGGCGACGCTCGCCATCGGCGCCGCGGTGATGTTCGGTACGGCTCGCCGCCGGGCCGTACCGTCGTCGGGACGCCACAGCCGCTGAGCCCCGGGCACGTCGGGCCCCTCGGGCCCCTCGAAGACAGCCGTCCGCTCCGGTGCCCCATCCCGGAGCGGACGGCTTTCGCGGGTCCGGATCCTCGTCCCCGCGGTCTCTCCGCAGTGTCCTCCGCGGTGTCCTCCGCGCCGTTCCCGGTCCGTGACGGTCAGCCGATCACCGAGGCGCAGGTGGTCGGGGTGGCACGGGCCGGGTCGAGGGCGTTGGCGACCTCGTGGAAGGCGATCCTGTCGATCGTCCCGATCGCGACGTGCTCGGAGAAGTCGGCCGGGCACAGGTCCTGGAGCAGCACATTGCGTACGTCAGGACCGGTCAGGAACTGCGAACGGTACGGGGTGACCACCTGGTCGTACCGGGTGGCGATGACCGTGTAGCGCACTCCCGGGACCGTGTCGCCGCCCGCGTTGAGCCTGGTGAGAAAGGGCGATCCGGCCAACTGGTCGGTGAGGCCGGGGGCCTTGTCGTTCAGCAGATCCCCGGCTCCCGGGAAGTGGGCGAGCAGCCCCGCCAGTCCGAGCAGAGTCGTGCCGTGGTTGTCGGGGGCGATGCCGACGAGCGCGTTCACCTTCGCCGCCCCGCCCAGGAACTTCAGGTAGTAGCGCGGCATCATGCCGCCCTGGGAGTGGCCGACGACATCAACCTCCGTGGCGCCGGTGGCGCCGAGCACTCGGTCCACATGGGCGGCGAGCTGGCCGGCCGAGGCGTCGATGGGGCCGAGGCCGTAGAAGACCGGCACACCGGGGAGTTGCCCGTAGTCGAGGGAGAAGACGCAGTATCCGCGGTTCACCAGATACGGCGCGAGCCCCAGCCAGTTGTCGACGGAGTTGGCGAAGGTGCCGTGCACCAGGACGACGGGCCGGGGATGAGCGGCGGAGGGCTCGCAGGCGTAGTTGTTCCAGCCGCTGCTCGCGGCGGTGGTGGCCGGGGTGGCGGTCGCGGCGGCGGCGGTCTCGGTGGCGGCGGGGGTGACCGCGACCGTCGCGGCCAGCAGCAGCGCCGCCAGCGGTCCGAGCGCGCGCTTCCAGGGCAGCGGGTTCCAGGGCAGCATCGGGCGGTCTCCTCGCGGCTCAAGGGAATGGCGATGACTGTCAGCCCATCTGGCCCGGACCGCAAAGATGGCTGTGCACATGCCAAGTTACGCACCGGTAGGAAGCCCTGGGAAGTTGCGCGTCGGTAAAAAATCCGGCCGGCCCGCCTCACCGCGGACCGCGGAGTCAGGCCGCCAGCGATCCCGGTATCAGCGCCCGCGGGCCGAACTTGGCGCGGGCCAGGTCCGCCACCGCCTCGATCCTGCGCGCCCGGTCGTCCACGGGGTCGAACGTCAGTTGCCGGGAGGCGTGTCCGGCCGGGGCCAGGCCCTCGGCACGCACCGAGAGGGCCCGGACCCGGGCCCGCTGCAGTCCGAGCGACGCGTGGATCCGGTACACGGCGCCGGCGAGCGCCGGCGAATGGGCGGTCGGCTCGCGCAGCGTACGGGTACGGGTGGTCGTGGACCGGTCCGCGTACCGCACGGTGAGCGTCAGGGAGCGGCACACCCGGCCCGTCTCCCGCATCCGGATGCCCAGTTCCTCGGTGATCGAGAGCAGTGCGCGCCGGTGCGCGTCCTGGTCCAGTTCATCGCGGGAGAAGGCCCGTTCGGCGGCGAGCAGGGAGGATCCGCCGCGCTCCGGGCCGTGGTGTGCGGCGGCGCCGTCCGGGACGACCGTCGTGCGGTCGATGCCGCGCGCCTTCTCGTACACGTCACGCCCCATCCGCACCCCGGCGATCCGCTGGAGTGTCGACAGCGGCACGGCGGCGGCCTTCCCCACGGTGTCGAGTCCGTACGCGCGGAGCGCGCGGGCCGTCGCGGCGCCGATCCCGGGCAGGGCCGCGACGGGCCTCGGCTCCAGGAACCGTTCGACCGCGCGCTCGTCGTCCGCCACCACCAGCGTCGTCCCCGGCGCGGCCTGCCGCGCGGCCATCCCGGCCAGCATCGGGGTGGCCGCCACACCGATCGTGCACCCGGCGCCGATGTGCGCGAGCGCCCGTACCCGCAGTACGGAGGCGATGCCCGCCGCGTCCTGCCCGAAGTACCGCTCCGCGCCGCGCACATCGACGAGCGCGGCGTCCGGCGGCAGCGCCCGGACGGCCGGGCTGATGTCCTCGATCAGTCCGAGCAGAGCGGGCAGCGCCGCCTCCGCGGTGCCCGCTCCGGGCTCCGGGCCGAGGTGGAAGCGGACGCAGAGGATCATCCCGCGCTCCCCGGGCTGGAGTGCCACAGCTTCCTTCCGGTGGGCATGCCCTCACCGGGCGGCTTGAGGTCCGCCCAGGGGTTCATCTCGAAGCCCGTGGGCAGATGGATGCGCCGGCCGTGGCCGGCGGACGGGCCCGGCGGACCGGAGGGAGCGGCCTGGTCCGCCGCGTCCAGCGCGGCCGCGACCGCGTCCAGGCCGCCTCTCTTCCGCAGCTCCACCAGCTCCGCCAGATTCCAGGCCGCCGTCCCCACCACGCTCAGACTCCGCGCGCCGCGCCGCTGCACCACTCCGCGCACCAGCAGCAGCCAGGAGTGGAAGACGGTGTGCGCGCACGCCTCGTGGCTGTCGTCGAAGAAGGCGAGGTCGACCAGGCCCGTGCCGTCGTCCAGCGTGGTGAAGACGACCCGCCTGCCGGATCTGATCGGCGGGGTCTGGGTCGCCGCCTTGGCGCCCGCGACCAGCACCGTCCTGCCGTGCGGCACCTCGCGCAGCCGCTTGGCCGACATCACCCCCAGCTCCTTCAGGAACGCCTCGTGATCTTCCATGAGATGGCGGGAGACATCCATGCCGAGCACCCCCAGCTCGGCGCTGAGGCGTTCCGCGTCACCCAGGTCGGGCAGCCCCGCCGGAGCGGTCCGCCGCCCTCCGCCGAGCGGGAGCTGATCCCCCCGGGGGCCGGATTTCCGCTGCGCTCCGTGCAGTTCGGACAGATGCAGCAGCAGATCACGCCGATTGGCGCCGAACCCGTCCAGCGCGCCCACCTGTGCGAGCCGTTCGGCGACGGGCCGGCTGGGCCTGGCCCGCTGCCAGAAGTCCAGCAGCGAGGAGTAGGGCTGTCCCGCCTCGATCCGCGCCGTCTCCGCCTCGCTGATGCCATGGACGTCACAGAGCGCGAGCCGCAGCCCCCACACCCCGGCCCCGGCCCCGGCCCCCCGCGTATCAGACACCAGTTCGATTCTATGAGCGGCCGCCGACCGGTTCACATCCAGCGGCAGCACCGGCACTCCGCGCCGCCTGGCGTCCGCGAGCAGCAGCCGCTTCGGATACATCCCCGGGTCGTGGGTGAGCAGCCCGGCGTAGAAGGCGGCCGGGTGGTGGGCCTTCAGCCAGGCCGACTGATAGGTCGGTACGGCGAAGGCCACGGCGTGCGCCTTGCAGAAGCCGTACGAGCCGAACGCCTCGATGATCTCCCAGGTGCGCGCCACGACATCGGACGCGTATCCCCGCTCCCGCGTCCGCTGTTCGAACCAGGCGCGGATCGCGGCCCCCGACTCCGGGTCGGACAGACCCCGGCGCACCTTGTCCGCCTCCTCCCGGCCGCAGCCGGTCATGATGTCCACCATCCGGATGATCTGTTCGTGGAAGACGACCACGCCACAGGTCTCGCGCAGCGTTTCCTCCAGGTCCGGGTGCGGATGGCGGACGGCCGCCCGGCCGTGCCTGGCCTCGATGAACGGCCGCACCATGTCGGCCGCCACCGGTCCCGGCCGGAAGAGCGAGATGTCGACCACCAGGTCGTGGAAGGTGGCGGGCTGGAGTCTGGCGACCAGGTCGCGCTGGCCCGGTGACTCGATCTGGAAGCAGCCCAGGGTCTCGGCGGAACGGATGAGCCGGTAGGTCTCCGGGTCGCCCTCCGGTACCTGTCCGGGGTCGTCGATGTCCACCTTCTCCCCCGTGGCCCGTTCGATCTCCGCGACCGCGTGCGCCATCGCCGACTGCATCCGTACGCCCAGCACATCCAGCTTGAGCAGGCCCAGATCCTCCACGTCCTCCTTGTCGAACTGGGACATCGGGAAGTTCTCGCCGCTGGTCGGCACCACCGGGGTACGGCGCAGCAGCGAGGCGTCCGAGAGCAGCACCCCGCACGGGTGCATGGCGACCCCGCGCGGCAGCGCGTCCAGCGCCTCCACCAGCTCCCACAGCCGCCCGTACCTCGCCCCCTCCCTGCTCTCCTCCGCCACGGCCCGCAGCTCGGGCAGTTCCGCCATCGCGGCCCGCGCGTCACGGGCCCTGATGTGCGGAAAGGACTTGGCGATCCGGTCGATCTCGGCCGGGTCCATGGACAGGGCCGCGCCCACGTCCCGTACGGCGTGGCGCACCCGGTAGGTCTCGGGCATGGCGACGGCCGCGACCCGCTCGGGGCCGAAGCGGTCGAGGATCGCGCGGTAGACCTCCAGCCGCCGCGCGGACTCGACGTCGATGTCGATGTCCGGCAGTCCCGGACGGCGACTGGAGAGGAAACGTTCCATCAGGAGTCCGTGCCCGACCGGATCGGCGTGGGCGATCCCCAGCAGATGGTTGACCAGGGAGCCGGCGCCCGAGCCGCGCGCGGCGACCCGGATGCCCATGCCTCTGATGTCGTCGGCGACCTGGGCGACGGTGAGGAAGTACGAGGCGTAGCCGAGCCGGCCGATCGTGTCCAGCTCGGCGTCCATCCGCGCCCAGTACTCCCGGTCCCGGTCATAGCCGCGCAGCACCATCCCCGCGGCGCAGCGCGAGCGCAGCACCCGCTCGGCGGTACGGCGGTCCGCGCCGACCAGCCGCGGCTCGGGGAAGTGGACGGTGCCCATCCCCAGATCGTCCTCGGGGTCGACCCGGCAGGCGGCGGCCGTCTCCTCGGTCAGGGCCAGCAGCCGGCGCGCGGTGTCGCGCCGCAGTCCCGCCGCCTCGGCGACCAGCCCGGCGGTACGGATCATCCCGGCCGGGTCCTTGAGCCAGCGCTCCCCGCTGTCCAGGCCCCGCCGGGGATCGATGGGGACCAGCCGGCGGGCCGCGTCGAGGACATCGGCGACCGGGCCCTGGCCGGCGTCGGCGTAGCGCACGGCGTTGCTGAGGACGGCCCGTACGCCCTGCTCCGTGGCGAAGCCGAGGGTACGGGCGGCATGCCGCAGCGAGCCGGGCCCGGCGCCCGGCCGGCCGTGGTGCACGACCTCCAGACGCAGCGCGTCGCCGTAGATCTCACGCCAGGGCACCAGCAGCCGCGCGGCCCGGTCGGGGCGGCCCGCCGCGAGGGCCCGGCCGATCTCGGAGTCCGGTCCGAGCAGCACGGTCAGTCCCTCGCCGTGGTTGTCCGTCCAGGGCACCAGCGGGCGGCCGTCCCCGGCGGCGTGCGCGGTGGAGACCAGCCGGCAGAGCTGTGCCCAGCCCGTCGCGTCCCGGGCCAGGAAGACCGCGCGGGGCGCGGACTCGTCGACGAAGGCGCCGCCGCGCACGGGGGTGCGCCTGCGTTCCGTGGGTCTCTCCGGCCGCGCCCGCTCGCCCACCGCCAGCTCCACCCCGAAGAGCGGCCGTACACCGTTCACGGCGCACGCCTTGGCGAAGCGGACCGCTCCCGCGAGGGTGTCGCGGTCGGTCAGGGCGAGGGCGTCCATGCCCCGCTCGGCGGCGCGCTCGGCGAGCCGCTCCGGGTGTGAGGCCCCGTACCGCAGGGAGAACCCCGAGACGGTGCGCAGATGCGTGAACCCGGGCATCGCGCACCTCCTGGATCGTCCGTTCTCACCTCCCCCTTCTCCACCATAGACCAACTTTCGAACGTTCGTGCGAAAGCTCTGGCGCCCTCTTCGCGCGGGCCCGGTGGGCTCCGGAACCGGCAGAGCCCGGCCCACCAGTGGTGGGCCGGGCTCAGGAAGGCGGCCCGGACGGGCGGCCCGCCGGTCAGCCGATCTCGGCACCGAACGCGGCGAGCGCCTCCGTCGCGGGCTGGAAGAACGTCTCACCGCCCGAGGAGCAGTCGCCGCTGCCGCCCGAGGTCAGCCCGAGCGCGGTGCCGCCCGCGAAGAGCGAGCCCCCGCTGTCGCCGGGCTCGGCGCAGACCGTCGTCTGGATGAGTCCGTTGACGATGTCGCCGCCGCCGTAGTTCACGGTGGCGTCGAGCCCGGTGACCCGGCCGCTGTGCACCTGGGTGGTCGAGCCGCTGCGGGTCACCGTCTGGCCGACGGTCGCGTCGCCCGCCTGGGTGATCGGCTGCGCGCTGCCGTCGTACAGGTCGACCTCACTGGGGTGCGGCACCTCCGCGGTGTACTTGACCAGCCCGTAGTCGTTGTCCGGGAAGCTGGAGCCCTCGTTCGTCCCGATCTCGGTGCCCTGCGCGTCGGACCAGGTCTGAATGGCCTCCGTGCAGTGCCCGGCGGTCAGGAAGTACGGCTCGCCGTCCTTGACCACGTTGAAGCCGAGCGAGCAGCGTCCGCCGCTGCCCGTGATGGCGTCGCCGCCCGAGACGAAGGGCTTGAACTCTCCCGCCGTCCTTCTGAGCTCGGCCCTGCCGCCGAGTTCCCTCACCACGCCGCTGAGCCTGTCCCACGCCGCGCCCTTGACCGTACGGTCGGCCGTGACGACCACCTTGTTGGACACCGGGTCGACGACCCAGGAGGTCCCCGGGACGGTGGCCCTGTCGGTGAGGACCGCCCGGGCGTTCCCGAGCTCGGTGAGGGAGTTCTCGACCAGTCTGGCCCTGCCGCCCGCCCGGCGTACGGCCTCGGCCGCCCGCTCGTCGACGACATTCACCACGAGCGCCCTGGTCCCGGCGTCGTAGTAGGAGCCGGCCGTGTCACCGCCCAGCTTCTCGTCAAGGGTGGATGCGAGGTTTCCGGCCGCCGTCGCCGTCAGCGACTTGACCGTGGACTGAGGTATTTCCTCACTGGCGTTCGCAGTCTGGAAGGTGATACCCGCGACCACCAGGGCGAGCACGGCACCGCCTGCCGCCGTCGCCCGCTTTGTGGACACACGCCTGTGCTGCAA
The DNA here is from genome assembly GCF_040635655.1 of Streptomyces sp. NPDC006923. Lineage (NCBI taxonomy): Bacteria > Bacillati > Actinomycetota > Actinomycetes > Kitasatosporales > Streptomycetaceae > Streptomyces > Streptomyces sp. NPDC006923. The sequence continues at coordinate 24,656 of NZ_JBEYIF010000023.1, read as the reverse complement.
CGTCAACCTCCTGTGGGGGGCCGTGTCAGGGCATGTGGGGTGTCCTGGCACGGAGGATGAGGCGCCCACTATTCCGAGACCCGCCGGTGGCACACAAGGTCGACTTCAGGACGCCCGTACGGCAGGTATGCCGCTCCCGGGACCGCCCGCCCCTCCCCCACGGCCAGGTTCGGTTCCATTCGCGAACACCGGGAGCAATCACCGGTACATCAGCGGGTGAGGACTAGTCCTGTCTTGAATTCGCCCTCGACGGACCGGGGTCCGGGCCGTCCCCGGCCCCCGATGGGTGATCAGTACACCGACGGGGAATGCAGGGACACGGTGCCCGCACCGGGTACGCGCGGAGAAAGGGGCACGGGTGCGACGTCGGGTGCGCGCGGCGGACGGGCGGCATCTGATGGTGGAGCGTCTGGGAGATCCACGCGGGAGACCGGTCTTCCTGCTGCACGGCACCCCGGGCAGCAGGCTGGGGCCCGCCCCGCGCGGCATGGTGCTGTACCAGCGGGGGATGCAGCTCATCGCCTACGACCGTCCGGGATACGGCGGTTCCGACCGGCTCCAGGGGCGCAGCGTGGCCGATGTGGCCCAGGACGTCGAGACGATCGCCGACGCGCTCGGCCTGGAGCGGTTCGCCGTCGCGGGCCGCTCGGGCGGCGCCCCGCACGCGCTGGCCTGCGCCGCGCTGATGCCCGACCGGGTGACCAGGACCGCCGCGCTGGTGACGCTCGCGCCCCGGGACGCCGCCGGGCTCGACTGGTTCGAGGGCATGGCGGCCTCCAATGTCCGGGAGTACACCACCGCGTCCCTGGATCCGGACGGCGTCGCCGCCCGGCTCACCCCGCGCGCGGACGCGATCAGAAAGGACCCGGCGCGGCTGCTGGACGATCTGCGCAGGGAGCTGACCGACTCCGACCGCATGGTGGTCTCCGACGCCGGGGTCAGGACCATGCTGCTGCGCAACTACCAGGAGGCGCTGCGGAGTTCCGCGTACGGCTGGATCGACGACGCCCTCGCCTTCTGCAGCCCCTGGGGTTTCGATCCCGCCGACATCCGGGGGCCCGTCCTGCTGTGGCACGGCGAGAAGGACGTCTTCTCGCCGGTCGGCCACTCCCGCTGGCTCGCGGAACGCATCCCGGGCGCGACGGCCGTACTGGAACCGGCCGCCGCGCACTTCGACGCGCTGCACGCCCTCCCCCGGATCCTCACCTGGCTGCTCCACGACTGAGACCGGCCGGTCTCACACCGCCAGTGGCTCCAGATCGCGGTGGGCCCTGCGCTCGTCACGGGCCAGCCTGGTCAGCGCGTGCTCCTCGCCGAGCAGCCGGGCCAGCTCCCCGGCGGTCTCCGCGCGCAGCCGCGCCGCCTCGTCCTTGCGGCCCAGCGCGCCGAGTGTGACGCACATGTTGGAGACGACGGCGAGCACCTCCGGGTGGTGCGCGCCCAGCACCGCGCGCAGTCCGGCGACGGCGTCCCGCTCGATGGCCAGCGCCTCGTCCAGCTCGCCCAGGTCCGCCTTGGCGTTGGCGAGGTTGACCGTGCAGAAGAGGGTGTGCGGATGCTTGTCCCCGAGCACCTCCCGCATGGTCCCCAGCGCGTCCTGGAGGAGTTGCTCGGCCAGCTCGGGGCCGCCGCAGCCCCAGTGGTAGATGCCGAGGTTGTTGATCGCGGCGAGCGTGTACGGATGCCGCTCCCCCGGCACCAGCATGTACTGGTCGACGACCTCCTGCGCCAGATCCCGCGCCGCCACCGGCTCACCGGCGGCGAAGTGGTCGGCCGCCAGGTTCAGATCGCAGGCGAGCGAGTCCGGGTTGGTGTCGGCGCCGTACTTGGCCCGGTAGCGGTTGCGGGTGGCCGTGGTCAGCCGCCGGGCGTCCTCCAGCAGCCCGGCCCTGCGCAGCGACACGGCGAGGCTCTTGGCCGCGGCCAGAGTGCCGGGAAAGGCCCGTCCCATCGTCTCCTTGTAGAGGGCGTACGTCCGGGTGAGCAGCGCGACCGAGTCCTCGTACCGGCCGATCTCCCGCAGGTCGCGCGCCAGGCTGGTGGCCGAGGAGAGGGTGTACGGATGGCCGGGGCCGAGCACCTCGGTCCGCCGGTCGAAGACGTCCTGGTCCATCTCGCGCGCCTGCGCGTAACGCCCGACCAGCCGCAGGTTCAGCGCCCGGTTGTTGGCGGCCGCGAGCGTCCTCGGATGGGACTCGTGGAAGATCCCGCTGAACCCCTCGTGCGCCTCCGTCGCCAGGTCCATCGCCTTGCCGTACTCGCCCAGGGCGCCGACGTCCATGGCGAGACCACTGGTGGTCATGTACGTATGCGGATGGGACGGCCCCAGGACCACGCGCTGGCGCGCCAGGGTCTCCTCGCCCAGCTCCCGCGCCTCCACGTAACGGCCCTGCGAGCGGAGGATGTTGGAGAGATGGAAGCGCAGATACAGGTACTGCGGATCGTCGTTGCCGAGCTCCTCCCGCCAGCTTTCGCGCAGTTCACCGGCGAGTTCGAAGGCGGCGGGCCAGTCGCCGCGCTTCCACAGGTAGCGCACCCGGTCGATCATCAGCCGGCGGGTCTCCGGCCGCCGGCAGAGGCTGGCCTCCGAGGGCGTGAGGTGCGGCCAGATGGTGTTGAACCTCTCCCAGGTGCCGGGGTTGTCGATCGGTTCGTCACCGTCGGGACGGGCGCCCGCGAGGATCCGGTGGACCGCGTGCCGGGCGTCCATCTGCTCCTGCTCGGTGAGCTGGGCCCGGATGATCGCCTGGACCAGCCGGTGGACCTGGATGCTGTTGCCGACCTGGTCCACCTTGGCCAGCGCGAACCGGCCGATCTCCCGGATGACCCGGCCGAGGACCAGGGTCTCCTGGAGCGAGACGTCGTACGGCTTGAGCGCCTCGATCATCTCCTTGCTGTAGAGGAGGTTCGCGGAGATCGGCTCGGGTGCGAAGAAGGCGCAGAGCTGGAGCAGCCGCACGGCGGCGGGCGAGCGTTCCCTGAGCCGCTCGATGGAGATGTTCCAGGTCGCGGCGACCGGCTCGGGATAGCCCACCGGCTGGTTGAGGGCCAGCACACTGGGGGCCTGCCGGGCGAGCTGGTCCAGATAGTCGGCGACGGGTGTGGCGGTCTCCGCGATCCAGGCGGCGGCCTGTTCGACGGCGAGCGGCAGATCGCCCACGGCGGTGGCCACCTTGTCAGCGTCCTGGGCGGTCAGTCCCGGCGCGCGCCGCTGGAGATGCTCGACGGACTCCTCGCGCAGGAAGACATCGACGGGCAGCGCGTCGCCGTACTGCGACCAGCTCTGGTTGCGGGAGGTCACCAGGACATGGCCGGGGCCGCCCGGCGGGAAGAACCGCTGGAGCTGCTCGGGGTCGTCCGCGTTGTCGAAGACCAGCAGCCAGCGCGAGGAGGGTATGCCGCGCCGCAGCAGATCGACCGCCTCCTGCGAGGCGGCCGCGATGTCGTCGCCGCCCTGTGCCCCGAGCCGTACGGCCAGTTCGGCGAGACCGGCCACCACATCGGCGGTCTGCTCGGCCGAGATCCACCAGACCAGGTCGTAGTCGGCCATGAAACGGTGCACGTACTCCAGCGCCACCTGCGTCTTGCCGACACCGCCGAGCCCGTACAGGGTCTGCGGCTGCGGCAGCACCACGGCCATTCCGCCGCCGAGCTGGTCGCGCATCCGCTCCAGTACGAGGGAGCGGCCGGTGAAGCCGGCGTTGCGGGCGGGCGCGTTCCAGATCTTGGGCACGGTGCCGGGGAAGCGCGGGCCCGGCGAGACCGCGTCGCTGAGCTGTACGGGCCGGTCCAGCGCGCGCAGCAGCGCGGTGGTGGCGTGCACCTCGTCCAGCCGGAACAGGTCCACCGGGTTGCGGTCGATGTAGGGCGTGGTGAGCCGGACGTCCCCGACGCGCAGCGGCAGCAGATGGCGCCGGCCGCCGCCGGGGTCCTCGGAGGCGGCGTGTGCCCATACCTCCACGGCCCGCGCGGACTTGAGGTAGGCGCCGGAGAGCAGCACGACCGTACGCGCGGCGTTCTCGGCGGCCCCGGCCCCGCTCTGCCGGGATCCGGCGGTCTCCGGGCCTGCGGAGACATCGCGTGGCACGACGCGGAAGCCGGCCCGGGTGAGCACCGATTCGACCCAGTCGGCCCACATCCGGTTCTCGGCCACATAGCTGAGGAAGAGATCGGCGGGCAGCGCGGGGCGGCGGCGGGTGAACGCGTCCCTGATCCGCAGCCTGACCTCCTCGCCGACCTGGGGCATCGAGGTGATGGCGCCCTCGGTGACCTGGCTGGTCAGCCGCTCGAAGGCGGAGAGCAGGGAATTGCTCAGTCCGGCTTCGTCGCCGAAGGTCGCGAGGGTCTCCTCGTAGGCGTAGTAGGGACGGTACGGAATCTCCACCGCGCCCCAGTAGGCGGTGAGCCCCTCCCCGGTGAGCCCGCTGGGAAGGCGGTCGAACTTCAGCCGCGCCAGGGCCCGTCCGGCGTCGGCCTTCTCCTTCTCGCCCTCGTCGATGCGCATCGGCACCGGGAGGATCCGGATGCCTCGGCCGCCGTAGCGCTCGTCGATCTGGCGGGCCACCGCGGCGGCGCCGTCGATGGACTGGTCGCTGAGGGTGAAGCAGTCGACGAGGACATCGGGCAGATGGACGGTGCAGATGTCGGCGATGTCGCTCAGGCCCGTCCGGCTGTCGATGAGGACGTAGTCGTAGTGGGCCTTCATGTCGTCGCGCAGGGCGTCGAAGAAGTGGCCGCCGCCGAGCCGGTCGTAGAAGTTGTCCCAGTCGAAGGTCGAGACCGTCGCGGAGTATTCGCGGTTCTGTTTGCCGGCGGAGACGAAGTCGAGCGTGCCGCCGGCCGGGAATTCCCAGCCCAGCGGCTCCGGAGTGAGGGAGACGGCGTGCGGCTGGATCCGCGCGTAGTCGCGGTGCCAGTCGCCGGGACGTTCCACGGGGCTGGTCGCGGCCCAGGCGTACTCGGTGATCAGATCGATGACACCGGTGGTGGCGCCGAGGGTGGAGGGGTCGAGGAAGGGGTGGAAGAACCGGTGCAGGCCCGGGGCCTCCAGGTCCCAGTCGACGGCCAGGACCCGCTGCCCGTTGGCGGCGAGAATCCAGGCGGTGTTGGCCAGGGCCATGGTGCGGCCCGTGCCCCCCTTGTACGAGTAGAAGGTGACGATGCGTCCGTCACGACGTGCTGTCATCCGTGTCCTCCGCATCGGGCGCCAGGTCGTGCGTCTCGGGAATGTAGTGCGTCGTCGCGTACTCGGCGGCCATCGGGCCGCGCAGCCGCGGGCGTTCCGTGTGGCCGCCGCCGGCCGGCGGATAGGCGGCCGCGTGTCTCAGATACTGCTGGGCCGCCGCCTCCACCACCTGTGGCAGGAGCTGTCCGAACGCCTCCATGCTGGGCACGCCCTTGGCGGCGGCCCGGCAGGCGGCGCGGCCCTGGCCCATCTTCTTCGGCATGGTCCGCTCAAGCTGGTCGCTCAGCTCGGCGTCGGCCGCCCGGCTCTGCCGGTCCTCGCGGTTCCACGGCACGACCACGCTCACCCAGGGCCGGTGCTCGGCGTCGAACCGGGCGAGCCGCTCGCGCTGTTCCCCGTCGCGCAGGGCCCAGCGGTCGACGAGCAGGATCTCCGGCCTGGTGGGGGCCTGTTTGCCGTCGTGCGGTACGGACACCTCGTCGAACGAGACGATGTCGGCCTGGTAGTTGAGCGAGCGCACCAGGTCCCTGGCGACATACGCCAGCGGCCGTGCGGAGTCCGGGTGATACGGATTCCAGTCCTGGGCCATGCTGCCGTAGTACTGGGGCTCCCGGCCCGCCGGCAGGTCGTGCCGGGTGGGAGCGGCCACGGTGACCTGCATCGGGCGCGGCCCGCCGTTTGTGCCGAAGGCGCTGGGCGCCTGCCGGTAGTCGACCGGACGCCCGGGGCCCACGGCGGTCGTGTCGGCGACACTGACGATGCGCTTGGCGAGTTCGTAGACCGCGCGCTCGTACTCCTCGGCGAACACCCGGAGCTTGATCAGGCCGTAGAGCCCGTCGGTGACATACCGGTCCCCGAAGTCCCGGTGATTGAACTGGAGCCGCTCGGCGGGACCGGGCAGTTGCTGGGGCGGCACCGGCACCCAGAGCGCGGGGACGATCGCCTCCGCCGTGCGGTTGTTCTTGGCCTGCTCCCAGATGACCCGCTGGGCGAAGGCGTACCACTCCTTGCCGCACATCTCGCTGGCGAAGTAGCGCGGCGAGAAGAGCGGTACGAACACCCGGCAGGTGGCGAGCACGTCACCGAGCCGTTCCGACCAGCCCTCGCCGGAGCGTATCTCCCGGTCGATGAAGCCGGCCTGGGCCCCGGCCGGCAGGTCCGTCATGGCCATCACATGGCCGCACAGATCCCGGAAGAGCCGTTCGACCCACATGTCGGGGTCGGGGCCTCCCACACCGTTCCTCGGTGTGTGCGCATAACTCAAGAAGAAATACGGCCGATGGTCAGCCGCTCGCTGCTGCGGTGACGCGTGCACACGACCCCCGTCCTGTGTGAGCACTCGCCTCCGCGATCGACACGGACGCGAGCCAACCAATCATTCCGGAGCTGAGCCCACTCCCTCCCCTGACGTTCGGTCAATCAGCGCCGTTTTTCGGTCATCCAGGCTTCCGCGTGGGCGACGGCGGCCTTGATCGGGAAGAGCCGCACGGACGCTCCTCCCAGGTGTCCCCGCTGCTCCACGCCCCACGGGAACGCGGCGCCGATCGCTTCGAAATCCCGGGCGTCGAGAGCGACATCCTCATATTCGACCCACTGCGGGCTCCCGTCAGGCGCTTTCACCACACAGCGATAGGAACGCGGCTGCGCGGCGCGCCCGTACTCGGCGAAATGGAAGGCCGTGCAGGCGGCGAAACCGACATTGACCATCAGCACCCGGGCGTCGGCCCTGACGAGAGCGCCCAGCGGCGAGTCCTCGCCGAGATGGCTGTGCAGCGGATGCCCGGCCATCAGCTCGTGCGCCCGGCGGCCGACGGCCGCGAAGGACGTCTGCGGATGCGCGCTGCGCACGGCTCCGGGGTGGGTGCGGACGGACTCGGCCAGCCGGCCCATTCCCTCACACGGCGTGGTCTCCGCGTCGAAGGCGGGCATCCGTGCCCGGAAGGCCGCCGCCTGGCGGCGGGTCATCCCCCGGACGCGCGCCAGATGCGCCGAGGACGTGTCCGAGTTCTCCTCGGTGAAGGCCGGGACGACCAGGGTGCCGTCCTCTCCCAGCGCCGTGAGCAGCGCGGTGCGCAGGTCGTCGGTGTCCAGTCCCGTGCCGCTCAGGGACGCGTGGACGAGCAGGGTGGTCCCCGGTGTGACGCCCAGCGCCGCGAGATCACGCGCCAGCGCGTCCGTGCTCGTGGCGCTGTGCCCGGTCTCGTTCTCAGCCATGGTCGGCCTCCTTCCGCAGCGCCGCCAGCAGGCTCTTCCCGCTGACGGTCAGTTCGGCCGCGTGCTCCAGTGTGTCCAGGGCCCGGCGGGCATGGTCCCGGTAGGCCGGGTCGTACGCGGCGAGCCCCACCCGCTCGTACGCCCCGGCCAGCAGTTCCGACACCGGGACCGGTGTCTCGCGCCAGGGCGCGGGACGGCTCCACTCGCCGTCCCGCGCGTACAGGTCGGTGACCTCCGTCAGCGCCCGCAGCCCGGCCCGGCGGAAACCGCGCAGCAGCGCGATCGCCAGCTCTCCGGCGCTGCCGCTCACGGGCACGCCCAGCGCGCCGTAGCCGTGCGCGCCCACCTCGGGTCCGGCGGAGAGCAGCGGTGTCAGGGTGGACAGCGACTCGGCCGCCGCCGCGGCCTGCCCGGGCACGGCGTCCCCGAGCAGCCTCCAGGCCCCGGCCAGCCGGCCGCTCCACTCGGCGGACGCCTCCGGGCCGAGCCCGGGATGGACGGGGGCGCCGTAGCAGTCCCGGTACGGGTCGAGGTCGTCGAGGGCGAGAGCGGGCGCCCCGGCCAGGGCGAGCACGCGCACGGGGCGCCAGTGCGAGGTGGCCTCTCCGCGGTGCCCGACCAGCCGCTCCGTCCTGCCGGTGCGCACCAGGAAACCGGTCCCGGCGCTGCGCACCTCGGCCTCCCCGCTCTCCCCGGGGCCGCCCAGCCGCAGCTCGCCGAGGGTGGGCAGCCGGAGCGCGCCGTCCCGCCAGCGGACCCGTACGGGCAGGTCCAGCCCGCCCCGGACGACCGCGGCGGCCACATACGACGACAGCCCGCGCGCCGCGCCGAGCGAGCCGGGACCCTCCTGGCGCAGCGCGGTCATGGAATCGATCAGCCAGGTGCGGGTGTAGGGGTGCGCGAGCACCTCGTCGAGCCCGTCGGAGCGCCGCTCGACCACGCCCGCCAGCTCCCAGGCCTCCTGCCATTCCTCGCCGCCCCGGCCCGCGAGTTCGCTGTGCAGCCCGGCCAGCAGTGAGCGGGTCAGGTCCTGCTGCGCCACCAGCAGTTCGCCGGTGTCCGTGACGGCGGGCGAGGTGCTCGCGGCGGCCGTACGGGACTCGACCCCGCGGATCAGCGCCTCCAGATCGGCGCAGTAGACCGAGGTGTTGTCGAAGCCGCCCCGCCCGGTGCCGTCCCGCGTGGTGTCCGTACCGGGCGCCGACCGGTAGCGATGGGTGTAGAGCCCGCCGCCGCAGGAGCGTACGACCGGGCAGCGCCGGCAGGTCTCCCCCACACCGGCCAGCCCGAGCTGACGTGCTCGCACACCGGGATGGGCGGCGACCTCGTCGAAGGCGTGCGAGAAGACGTCGAAGCCGGTGGCGGCGGCGCCGTCGTAGGCGCTCTTGAGCGAGTCGGCCTGCTCCAGGGTGCCGTCGGTCTCCACGACGACCAGATCGGTGGGCGCGAGTCCCAGGGACTCGGTGAGGCTCGGCCCCCCGGAGAGGGTGGAGAGCACCGACTCGAAGAGCCGGACGGGCATCCGGCGGCCCCGCTCGTCCCAGCGGTCGAAGACCGCGAGCAGCCAGTCGGCGTAGGCGGTGGGCGAACCGTCCGGGCGCGGCGGTGGCGCGTCCCAGGTGGCGTGCGGCAGCAGGAAGTCGATCCGCGGCGGATCGAGCGCGTCCAGCGCGTCGTACACCGCGACCGGGTCGTTGGCCGCGTCGACGGTGCACAGCAGCCCGAGGTCGAGATGGCGGTAGCGGTCCTGCCGGAGTGATTCGACGGCCCTGAGGACCAGCGGATGGCTGCTGCGGCCGTCCGCGAACCGGCGGTGGCGGTCATTGGCCGCCCGGTCGCCGTCGAGGGAGATGCCCACCTTGACGTCGAACTCGTCGAAGAGGTCGAGGTGACGGTCCGAGAGCTGGAGCCCGTTGGTGTGGATCCTGAGATCGAGTGCGGCGACTCCGTCGAGGGCCCCGGTCAGCTCCTCGCAGACGCGTCGCAGCCGTGCGACGCCCGCCAGCAGTGGCTCCCCTCCGTGCAGGATCACTGACACGGAGGGCAGGTCATGTGTCTTGGCATGCTCCGCCAGTCGCAGAGCGGTCCATAAAATCGCTTCGTCAGAGATTGTCCTGGGGCGGGTGCGCCAGCTCTGATCGGCGTGTTCGTAGATATAGCAGTGGTCACACGCAAGATCACACCTGCTGTGGACCTTCAGAACGATCTCGCGAAATGGGACCAGCGGTCCTGTCATTACGCCAGTCTAGAGTGTGTTTCGGCAGGGGGACCGCCGTCCGGAGGCGGCGACCGCGGTGGTGGGTGAGGCTCCCGGAGGCGCTTTCAGAGGGCGGAGTTGAAGCTCGAAACGCGCGGGGCGCGGTGGCTGGGCATGGGCAGCACCCGGCCGAGCTTCTTGGCGACCTCGGCGTCGCGTACATCGATCTCCGCGAGGGGCACCCGGTTCTTCTTCGCAGTGGCGAAGGTGACAGAGGTCTGATAGGTCACGACGGCCGTCCTTGGTCATGTGGTCCGAACAGGAGACACGGCACCGTTGCAGTGTCAGCGGCTCGACTTTACTCTCATGAACTCCCGCGGCAACTCGGCGTATGACGCCGGAACAGAAGCGTCGCCGGGAATTCACGACGCGGCGCGGAACGCACCATTCCATCGTTCGAGTGACAACAAAACAGCAGACGGGGGCGCGCATGGCCGAGTTACGCGGACCACTGCACAGCATGGTCTTCCACAACGCTGATCTGCCGGTTCTCTTCCATCACGCGGACACGCTCGCCGTCGCGCGGCAGCGGAGGGCGGTCAACGCGACCCGCCTGCAGTTGCTGCTGCTGGTCCTCGGCGCCGTACCGGCCTCGCTGCCCTGGCAGGGAAAGCTGGGGGGTTCGCTCCAAGTCGTCAGCGCCCTCGGCGCGTTGGCCTACGCGGGCGTGCTGCTGCTCACCTTCCGGTCGGCCGGCCACCGGGCGACGTCGCACTGGCAACTCAACCGCTCCGCGGCGGAGTTCATCAAGTCGCTGTCCTGGCGGTACGCCGTGCACGGCGCGCCCTTCGACTCCGGCGCCGCGGACCCCGCGGGCCTGTTCGCCGCCCGGATGGAGGCGGGGCTCGGAGAGCTGCGGAAGGTCGGCTGGCAGGATCCGCGCGAGGGTGCTGACGGCGGTCCGGGTCCGGCCGGTGAGCTGATAACGGCCCCCATGCGGAGGCTGCGCGAGAAACCGTTCAGCGTCCGCAAGGAGACCTATGTCAGGGACCGGCTGATCGAGCAGCGCAACTGGTATCACCGCAGGACGGTGGTCTCGCGCCACGCCACCGCGCTCTGGTCGGCCACCATTGTCCTGCTGACCCTGCTGGCGCTCCTGCTGACGGTGCTGCGGGCCTTCTCGGTGACGGACTCCTCGGCCGTGCCGGGTCTGCTCTCGGCGTCCGCCGCCGCCTGTCTGGCGTGGAGCGAGATCCGGCGCCATCAGCCCCTCATCTCCGCGCACTCGCTGGTCGAGGAGGACCTGGCGGCGATGCATACGGCGATGGAGACGACGGTCACCGAGGAGCAGTGGGCGAACGCCGTGTACGAGACCGAGCGGATCGTCTCGCCGCAGCACACCGACTGGCTTGTCCGCCACCGGAGTTGAGCGGGACCGCCGGAGCCGGGGAGGGCCAAGTCGCCGGCGGGTCCGGCGGTCCCGCCGCTCAGGCGCGCTCCACTCCCTCGCACCAGATCACCGTCACCGGTTTTCCGCGCTCGCGGGCGTACCGCACGATGTCGCCGGTGCCGCCGAGCCCGCGGGCCGGGCGGCCGTCCCAGACCGCCAGCAGCCGGTCGCAGTGGTCGGCGATATAGGTGCCCGCCGCGTAGTACGCCTCGTCGGTGGAGTGCGGGAAGGCCATCCTGACCTCCCGTGTGGCCCGGTCCTTGAGGCGCCGGTAGCCGGCCAGTTCCTCCGGGTCGCCGAAGCCGTCCTCGTAGTCGCCGCTGGGAATGACCACGGTCAGCTCGGCGCCCCGGTCGAGCGCCAGGCAGGCGAAGAGCTGGTCCGCGCCGGCGGCGAGGCTGGAGAGCGCGCGCAGGGAGCCCGTATGGCCGCGCAGCGCGGTCCTGATGGCGGCCTCGATATGCGCCTGGGCCTCGGCGGGGATGTCCCGGTGGCCCGTCACTCCGATGCGTTCCACTGCTCCGGGCCCCCCGGTCCCTCTGTGGCCGACCATCCGGACATCTTCTCAGAGACACGGCGGCGAGCCCCCGGCCGACGCCTGCCGGGGGCTCGCCTGTGGCCTGCCGCGGTTCCGTGGATCCGCGGCTCCGCCGTTGCGGACGGTCAGCCGTGGATCAGAGGAGGGTGACGCCGTAGGCGCTCAGGGCCTCGGTGACCGGCTGGAAGTACGTCGTACCGCCGGAGGAGCAGTTGCCGCTGCCGCCGGAGGTCAGACCGACCGCGCGGGAGCCGGAGTAGAGCGGGCCGCCGCTGTCGCCGGGTTCGGCGCAGACGTTGGTGCGGATCAGGCCGGAGACGATGTCTCCGCCACCGTAGTTGACCGTGGCGTTGAGTCCGGTCACGGAACCGCTGTGGATACCGGTGGTGGAGCCGCGGCGGGTGACGGACAGCCCGACGGTCGCGTTGATCGCGCTGGTGATGTCGACGCTGCCGACCGTGCCCGGGTGGGCGACCGAGGCGTTGGAGTACCGCACGATGCCGTAGTCGTTGCCCGGGAAGCTGGAGCCGGCCGTGGGACCGATGCTCGTGGAGTGCGAGGAGTTGGTGTACCAGGGCGGATTGCCCTCGGTGCAGTGCCCCGCGGTCAGGAAGTAGTACGTGCTGCCGCTGACGACATTGAAGCCGGCCGAGCAGCGCCAGCTCGTGGCGTACACGGCGTCGCCACCGGAGATGAGTTTGGAGAGCTTGCCCGGTGTGCGCTCGACGCGCAGCGCGCCGGCGTTGGCTCCGGCGGCCTGCTTGATCTCGGCGATCTCGGCCGTGGACACGGTGCTGTCGGCCGTGACGACGAGGTCGTTGCTCGCCTTGTCGACGTACCAGGCGGTGCCTGCCACGTCCGCGCTCAGTACGGCGTCGCTCGCCGCGGTGAGCTGGGCGGCGCTGAAGACCCCGGCCGAGTCGGCGTTCGCGGCGGGTACCGCGAGCGCCGCGGCGGCGACGAGTCCGGTGGTGACGGCCAGCAGACGAGTGCGTCTGGCTATGCCACTGCGGGGGGTGGTGCGCTTGATCCTCACGTGTCGTTCCTCCGAAGGGAATCGGGGGCCCGCGGGTGGGGTGCCGGGCCCGTGAGGCGCAGCCGGGAGCGCTCATCCGGATTGCGGAAAAGCCGTACCCCCGACCAGCGCTGTTCGGGAGTATTGGGGGGCCACAACCGGCCGCGCAAGGGCGCCTTTTGGCCGCCCGTGACGGCTGAGGCGGCTGGGGCGGAGGCGTCCCTTGCGGCGGTCCTGGAGGGGTTCCGGAGGTGTCCGGGAGCTCCGGCGCGCTCCGGGGCGGTCCCGGAGCGGCCCCGGGCGGTCCGGAGGAGGACAAGCGGTGTGTCAGCCGCCGAACAGGTCGCGCTCTCCTGCCGGGACGGCGATCGGGAGCGTGTTGCCGGGCGGCGGGAACGGGCAGATGAAGTGATCCGCGAAGGCGCAGGGCGGCAGCAGCGAACGATTGAAGTCGACTGTCACCGTGCCGTCCTCGGCCGGGGCGGCGGGACGCAGAAAGCGGAAGCGGTAGCTCTCCTTCCCGCTGGTGGTGTCGGCGAAGACCACCCAGAGAGAGCCGTCGGGCTCCACCGCGGCCCGCAGGGTGTGTTCCGTACCGCCGACGGTGAAGGAGATCTCGCCGGCGAGGCCGAGGCCCCGTTCGCGTCCGTCGGCGTTCTCGACCTGGACGGTACGGCTGTCGCCGTACGGCCGGAAGCGGCCCGGCAGCACCCAGCCGGGGTCGTACGCGGTGGCGTCGATGCCCAGGAACGCGCGCCGCGCGGCGGAGTCCGGATCGAAGTCGCGCACCGCCCACTGTCCTTCGCGGCGCACGACGACCAGCCGGCGCTCGCCGGCGGCGATCCGGGACTCCGCGTTCGGCGGCCGGTCGGCGGTGAGCCGGATCTCGCCGCTCAGCGGGTGGCCGTCGGCGGTCAGACCGTCCTCGGCCGCCGCGGTCAGCACCACCTCGTCACCGTCCTCGCGCCACACCCCGGGAATCCCCGGAAGGCGTCCCTCCGGATGGTCCGCGAGCCAGTGGGTGCCGGTGAGCGAGAGCGATCCGTACGGCGCGGACACCGTGAAGACACGCTGCTCGTGCCAGCTCTTCCAGTCCTGGACCGGATCCGGGACCGCCGCCTCGGCGCCTGCGCCGGAGACGGCGGAACTCTCGGTGGTCATACGGGTCAACCTTTCGACACGGGGCTGAGCAGCCCCAGATGTGAGCGGAGCGTGGACCCCGTGTATTCCGTACGGAAGGCCCCGCGCTCCTGGAGGAGGGGTACGACACGGTCGACGAAGTCGTCGAGACCGTCCGGTGTGAGAGAGGGCATGAGGACGAAGCCGTCCGCCGCGTCCTCCAGTACAAAGGTGTCGAGCGCCTCCGCGACGGTCTCCGGGGCGCCGACGAAATGCGGGGAGATCCGCCGCTCGCGAATCCCGGCGGCGCGTTCGCGTGCCTCGGCATCACTGTCGCCGAGGACGACGGTGACCCTCGGCATGATCTTGAGGTCGGCCGGTGTCCTGCCGTACTTCGCCAGCCTGCTCTTGGTGTCGGCGTAAAGGGCGCGGCCCGCCTCCAGTGTGCTGTGCCGGGTGAGGACGACATCGGCGGCGCGGGCGGCCGACTCCAGGCCCTCCTCGGAGCCGCCCGCCTGGATGACCACCGGGTGGCCCTGCGGTGAGCGGGGGAGGGTGAACTCCCCCGCGATGTCGAAGTGCCGGCCGGAGTGGGCGAACGGGCGGGGAGCGCCGTGCGGGGAGCCGGGCCCGGCGGGCGCCCAGGAGTCCCACAGTTCGCGGGCCGTCGCGACGAACTCGGCGGCCCTGGTGTGACGCCCGGTGCCTTCGCGCCGGAGGTCCTCTCCGGTCGGGGGGCCGGCGGAGGAGACGGCGTGCCAGGCGGCGCGCCCGGCGCTGAGATGGTCGAGGGTGGCGAGTCTGCGGGCCAGTTCGTACGGCTCGCTGCGGGCGGCGCTCACGGTGGCGGCGAGGCCGAGCCGGTCGGTGACGGCGGCGAGCGCGCTCAGCACGGTGATCGGTTCCGGCCGGGCGGCCGTGTCCGGGTCGTGGACCGGGCCCCGGTGCTCGTACGGCGGCGGCGCCTCGGCGAGGCAGAGGAAGTCGAACTTCCCGCGCTCCGCGGTGCGGGCCAGGTGCTCGAAGGAGGAGAAATCGGTTCCCGCCGTCGGGCGCCGGCCGGTCGGGCCTGTGGCGGTGGCGGTCCCGGGGTGGCGGGCGGCGAGATGCATCCGCTTGCGGACGGCGGGGCCCGTGGCGTGGATGGCACCGGCGGTCACGCGGTCCCTCCGGCGAGCGTGTACTGGCCGGCCGGGCGGCCGAGTCCGAGATGTTCGCGCAGGGTGCCGCCCGGATGGAAGGTGCGGAACCGGCTGCGGTGCTGGAGGAGTGCCACCGTGCCGTTGACGAGCCGTTCGAGATCGCGCCGCGGTTCGGCGGGCGTGAGATGGAAGCCGTCCACGGCGCCGGTCCTGTGCCAGGCCGTGATCAGTTCGGCGAGTTCGACGGGGCCGCCCCGGTAGTGCGGGCCGCCGGCGCCCGCGGTGGTGCGGGACGCGCTCTCCAGGCCCGGTTCTGCGGGCCGTTCGCCACCGCTCAGATCGATGGTGAGCGAGGCCAGTACCCGCAGTGTGTCCGGGTCGCGGCCGTGGCCGGCGGCGCGGGAGCGCAGTTCCTCCCTGACCGCTCCGATCCGCTCCGGCGCGGTGGCGCCGACCAGGACCACATCGGCGTACCGCGCGGCGGTCCCGACGCTGTGGCCGCCGGTCACATCGACCACGGTGACGGGGTGGCCCTGCGGCGGTCTGGGCACCGCGGACCGGCCACGGACCGGGGAGCCGGCCCCCTCGGAGCCGGCAGGGCGCGGCTCCTCCCGGCCGGTGCGGCGGCCGGTCGCCGTGGCGCGGATCCCGGCGCCGTCCTCGCGGCCGTCCCACAGCCGGGCCGCGGCATCGGCGATCTCGCCCGCCTCCTGCCAGAGGTCCTCGGCGGGCGCCGCGGGCCGGTGGCCGAAGAGTCTCGCCTGCGCCGGGGTGTCCGACACGTCGACGAGCCAGCCGGCCCGGCCCCGGCTCACCCAATCCAGGGTGGCCAGGGCCGTGGAGAGATGGAACGGCTCGGTGTGGGTGGTGGTGACCGCCGGCACCAGGCCGATGCGCTCGGTGGCGGGCGCGACCCGGGCCAGTACGGCGAGCGCGTCGGGGCCGGGGCGCGCGAAGGAGTCCCGGAGGGTGACGAAGTCGAGGGCGCCGTACTCGGCGAGCCGGGCGAGTTCGACGTACGGCGCGGCTGCGTACTCCGGTGGACCGCCGATCTCGGCGGCCAGATGCAGGGGTCGGAGTGCGGACATGAGGGCCTTTCAGCTTCGGTTGGCGGCACGGGTGCCGGTGCTGCCGGGGCCGCGGTGCCGGGGCCTTGTCCCGCCGGCTCCGGAGCCCCCGAGCGGGGACGCGGGTCAGGCGCCGGGGCCCGTGCGACAGGACAGGTCGCGGAGCAGGCCGAGCGCGGCCCGCGCGGTGGCGTCGTTCTGCCGGAACGCCGCTCCCCCGGTGCGGGGCCGGGTGAAGGCACCGCTCGACCGGGCGGTGGTGTAGGGGCCGAGGGCGAAGCGCCGCGGATGCGGCCGGCCGTCGCTCTCCAGGAGCCGTCCGTCGCCGGGGTCGACCCGGACCAGGCCCGCCGATGTGGTGGCGGCGCCCTCCTCGTACAGCCCGCGCAGCAGCGGACTGCGGGTGCGCTCCGGCGAGGGGTCCGGGAGCCGCGCCTCGACCAGCGCGCGGGCCTCGATGTGCTCTCCCGGTACACCGGCGCTGCCGGCCCGGAAGACACCGCGCTCCTCGTCTGCCTCGACCGTCATGTCCGGGCCGAGGAAACGGACGACACCGGCCTCGGAGAGCGCGAGGAGCTGGCGCAGCCGGGGCCCCGGCGGACCCGAGGCGACATAGCTGAAGAAGCCGTGCCACCGGCCGCCCGTGTCGCCCATGTCGCCGAGGCGGATGAGCTGGCCGTAGACGGAGAGCAGCCCGAGGAAGACGGCCAGGTCCGCGCTGTGCGAGGGGTCGTGCCGCCGGGCGAGATCGTCGCCTATGTAGCGGCGCAGGCCGTCCTGGAGCGCGTCGTACGAGGGAAACCGCACCCCTCGCAGCGGACGGTCGAGGGCATCGAGATCGAGCCGGTCGGCGGGGTCGGGCACGGCCGCGGCGACCAGCGCCTCCAGCTCGGGGCTGCCCGGTTCGACGGCCGCGTACTTCTCCTCGAAGTCGGTCCAGTCGACGCGGGTGCGCTCCGGATGGGCGGTGAAGAGCCGGTGGTAGTGCGCGTAGCCCAGCTCCTTCTCGGCCAGGGGCCAGACATCGCGCCGGAAGTCCGGCGGTCCCGGTCTGTCCAGCAGTTCGTCTATCTGCTCGGGACCGAGGAAGCGGGGCAGCGGGGGCCGTTCGCCGTCCAGCCCGTAGCCGATCTTGGAGTGGTACGGCACACCGCGCCGGGAGCCCACGTACAGCACCGGCTCGCGCCCCGAGGGGTGGTAGACGAGCTTCCCGCCGTCGCCGGTACGGTCGCCGTCGCCGTCGCCGTGGGGGGCCACCTCCGTGTAATGGCCGCCGCGGCCCTCGGTGAGCAGCACCATCAGATCGATGAACGCGAGCCCGAAGCCCCGGACGATGACGGGTTCGCCGGCGGGCAGCGCGGACAGATCACTGTCCGCGGTGAAGTCGGGCGGCAGATGGATCAGCCCGTGCCGTTCGGCGAAGCGGCTCAACTCCCGCTGTTCCTCGTCCGGTTCACCGTCGAGATGGCCGAGGGTCAGTACGACGACGTCGGCGAGCAGCGGTTCGGTGCGGTCCTCCAGCCATACGCGCTGCCTGCCCTCGCGCGGACCGCTGACACTCAGGGCGCGGGTGCGGTGCCGGTGGACGGTGACACCGGGCGGCAGCTCGGCCACCGTCTGTTCGTAGACCCAGCTCAGATAGGCGCTCTGCAGCCGCCGGCTGGGAAAGGTCTCGCCGGTCAGCTCGGCTATCTCCGTACGCAGCGGCGGCCCGGCAGCGGACTCCCCGCCCGGAAACCCGGCACGCCCGGACCCGGCGCGCTCGGACTCCGCCCGTTCGGACTCGGCGGAGATCCTCGACCGGCCCTCCCTGATGTCCCGCGCCCACTCGTGCAGCGCGGGCCCCTGCCGCACCGGCCCGTCCAGCGGCACCGAGTCGTCCGTGTACATCGTGACGTCCTGGGCCATGGAGTTCATCCAGAGCAGCGGTGACTGGTCACGCCGCCAGATCCGGCCGCCGCCCGGCGGATGCGGGTCCACGAGATGGATGTCCAGGGGCAGGCCGTCGTACAGGGACCGCGCGTTGGCGGCGATCCGCTCCAGAAAGCCCGTGCCGCGCGGACCGGCGCCGATGACGACAAGGGACGGGGTGACGGGCCGGTTGTGGACGGTGTCCGATGAGACAGGCATGCGAAGGCTCCGTGGATACAGAGATCGTGCACGGGAGGTGCCTTCAGGGACAACGCAGCCGGATCGAGCCCCTCAGCACGGTCCGCTTGCCAGATCGAGGCTACGGCGTCCGCACGGCCGGTTGTCAAGCCTGTCCGCACTGTGAGCCGACCGTCTCAGCCAGTTGACGCGGAAACGGATGCCTGTTCCACTTGGCGCATGTATTCGCAGCAGTGGCTGGTCACACGCTCCCACATCGACTTCGGTCGAGTGTGGTCCTCGTCCTGTTGAGCTGACGCCCTGCACGGCCTCCGGCGCTCGCGCCCGTCCCCGCGTGCCTTCACACGCAGACACACCGCTTTTTCCCCTCGCCCAGCCAGTCCGGGCCGCTGCCGCCGGTCGTCGCGTCAGCAGCCGCAGTCGCAGCAGTCGGGACAGCCGTCGCAGTCACACTCCCGGCAGCAGCCTTCCCGCTTCTTGCGCGACCAGGGGCCTTCGTACTCCTTCGCGCAGCACAGTTTGCACGTACAGCACAGTCCGACGAAGACCGCGCAGCCGGCCCAGAATCCGCGCCTGCCCGGCTTCGGCGGATCCGGCTCAAAGCCGGGCGGGAGCCCGCCCGGGCCGCCCGGCGCGCCCGGGTTCCCGCCGCCGTAGGGGTTGTTGGAACCGTACGGGCCGTCGGAGCGGTACGGCCCCGCGCCCCGGCCGCCGTACGGACCCGGCGGTCCCTGCTGCCCGCCGTGCCCCTGGTGCGCACAGGTCGTCGTGCCGAAGGCGCGCGCCACCGAGGCGCGCAGTTCGTGCGCCAGCAGCACATGCGCCAGCTTGCCGTCCGTGAACTCCGTGTCACGCAGCGCGAGACCTATTCCGTGTACGGCGTCGTCGGCCAGCCGCCGGGCCTCCGCCCGGGGGGTGGCGGTCGCGGTGAGCGGGTTCCACGCACCCGACGCCGCGTCAGCTTCCTGGTCCTCCACGGCGTCCAGCAGATGCGCGAGCCGTCCGAAGAGCCGTCCGGCCTCGGCCAGTGGCGCCCCGTTGCCGGGCCGCCCCGCCAGCACCGCGGTGTGCGCGAAGGCGGCGGCGGTGGCCGTCTCGGTCGGTTCCGTGACGGTGAGCAGCGGGGTGCCGGGCCCGGCCAGCGCCTCGGTCTCCGGCTGCCGGTCGACCGCGTCGACCAGAACGGCCGTGTCGAAGCCCAGCTCCGCGCCGGTACGCGCGCCCGCCCTGTCCCAGCCGGCGGCGACCCGGCGCGCGGCGGCGGCCAGCGGGCGCCGCGCGAACAGCCCGTCCCGGTCCGCCACGTGGTCCCGCACCTTCGCCGAGGCGAGCACCAGCGACACCGCGGCCGCCAGCCGGGCGCCCTCACCACTGGCGACCGGGGCGGTACGCATGCCGCGCAGCGGACAGGGTCCCGCCGTGCGCCGCCGTACGCCGCTCCGTCCGGCCTGAGCATCCGTCAGAACCGAGACGATCAGGCCGTCGTAGTTGGTGACGATCCGGGAGAACTGCCCGTGGTCGGAACGAAGTGCCAGGCACAGCCCGCAGAGATGGGCCATCCACTCGGTCTTGAGTCCGTCGGTGAGCCGATGGCCGCACGGTCTGACGATTCCGAACACAACTGTCCCCCGAGAGTCGTTCGCGTGTGCGGAACGCATCGTATCGAGTGACCCGTTCACCCGGACGTCCCCTACGTCACCCATCTGGCCGGAAGTTCATATTTTGCACCCCGTCAGGGCCCGTACGCTGGAAGAACCTTGACGAATCACCACATCTTCTGCACCAGTACCGTCACGAATCCCCTGCGCGCCGACTATCCCCTTGGCGCGCAATCCGCATCATGGACGACGATAGGGATAGGGAACGACATGTGACCGCGGTGAAAGGAGGCGTCCATGGGATCGGTGCGCAAGGCGAGTGCCTGGCTGGGCCTCGTTGAGGACAACGACGAGCGTTACTACGACGACGAGTACGCCGAGGGTGCGGAAAGTGGCGACAACTGGAAGACCGACCCTCGCGTGCGGGTCGCCTCCCGGAGCGCCCAGGAGCAGGACCGCAGAATCGCCACCGTCTCCCCGGACGGCTTCCGGGACGCCCGGGGCATCGGGGAACTCTTCCGGGCCGGCGTCCCGGTCATCATGAACCTCACCGCCATGGAGCCCACCGACGCCAAGCGCGTGGTGGACTTCGCCGCAGGACTGGCATTCGGGCTGCGCGGCTCGATCGAGCGCGTGGCCACCCGGGTCTTCCTGCTGACCCCCGCCGACACCGAGATCGTCACCGGTGACTCCGCGGGCCGCGCGCAGGACGGCTTCTTCAACCAGAGCTGAGCAGGGCGCTCACCGGTTGCGCCGGGTTCCCACCGGTCACCGGAAGGCGTCGAGGCCGGTGAGCGCCTTGCCCAGCACGAGCTGATGCATCTCGGTGGTGCCCTCGTAGGTCAGCACCGATTCGAGATTGGTCGCATGCCGCATCACGGGGTATTCGAGCGAGATCCCATTCGCGCCGAGGACGGTCCGCGCGGTCCGGCAGATCTCGATCGCCTCCCGCACGTTGTTGAGTTTGCCGAAGCTGATCTGCTCGGCCCTGAGCCGGCCCGCGTCCATGCGCCGCCCGAGGTGATGGGCGAGCAGGATGCCCTTGTGCAGTTCGAGGGCCATGTCGGCGAGCTTGGCCTGGGTGAGCTGGAAGCCGCCGATCGGGCGGCCGAACTGCTCCCGTGTCGTCGCGTACCGGAGCGCCGACTCGAAGCTGGCGCGCGCGGCGCCCATGGAGCCCCAGACGATTCCGTAACGGGCGTGGCTCAGACAGCCGAGCGGCCCGCGCAGCCCGGTGACCCCGGGCAGGACAGCGTCGGCGGGGAGCCGTACCTCGTCGAGGACCAGCTCACTGGTGACCGAGGCGCGCAGTGACCATTTGTGCTTGATCTCGGGCGCCGAGAATCCGGGGGTGCCTGCCGGGACGAGGAAACCGCGGATGCCGTCGTCGGTCCCGGCCCAGACGACGGCGACGCCCGCCACCGAGCCATTGGTGATCCACATCTTGCGGCCGGTGAGGACCCAGTCGTCGCCGCTGCGCCTGGCGTATGTGCGCATCCCGGCCGGGTCGGAGCCGTGGTCGGGCTCCGTCAGGCCGAAGCAGCCGATGGTCTCGCCGGTGGCCATGCCGGGCAGCCAGCGCTGCTTCTGCTCCTCGGAGCCGTAGCGGTGGATCGCGTACATGGCGAGCGAACCCTGGACGGAGACGAGGGAGCGGATGCCGGAGTCGGCGGCCTCCAGTTCCAGACAGGCGAGTCCGTACTGGACGGCGGTGGCTCCCGCGCAGCCGTAGCCCGTCAGGGACATCCCGAGCGCGCCGAGGGAGCCGAGTTCGCGGGCCAGCTCACGGATGCCGGGCAGCTCGCCGCTCTCGTACCACTCGGCGATGTGCGGCAGGATCCGGTCGGCGGCCCAGGCGCGCACGGTGTCCCGGATCGCCAGGTCCTCCGGGTCGAGCAGGTCGTCGATGCCGAGCGGATCGTCCGGGTCGAAGGACGGCGGCCTGGTCACGGACGGTGCGGACATGGGGAGGGCCTCCGGCGGCTCACAAACACGCCCTGGCGGCGCTGGTCACGACTCGGCGCCGAGGTTACGGCCCAGTAGCGCGCCCGTCCAGTCCGGGCCCGCCCGGCGGCCGTCGGCTGTCCGGTTCTCATCTGGAGCGTGCCCCGGCCCTTCCGCGCAGCGCGGCCAGATCGGACGGTTCCCGGGTCTCCGGCGGTGTGCGCAGCTCGGGCGGCCGCTTCTCCGGCGGTTTGCGCGGCCGGGACGACTGCTGAGCGGACGGCCGTGGCTCCGCGGAGCGCTGTTCCGGAGGCCGTTCCGGCCCGCGCCCCCGCCGGGCCTTCGACGCCTCTTCGGCCGGGACGGCGCCGGACGCGGGGCATTCCATGATCCTCGGCAGTCGTAGCGCGGCCAGCGCGCCGAGCAGCAGCAGACCGGCGCTGACCAGCAGCGTCACATGCAGGCCGTGCACGAACGACTGGCGGGCCGCGGTCCGCAGGGTTTCTCCGGCCGGCCCGCCGATCCTGGCGGCCACCTGGTACGCCTCGCCGAGCGACTCGGCCGCCGCCGAGCGGGCCCCGGGCGGGACCTCGCGCACCGACGACATCGCGGGGGCGTACGCGGCGTTCATCACGCTGCCGAGCAGGGCGATTCCCATGCCGGCGCCCAGTTGGTAGGACGTCTCGCCGATGGCCGCCGCGCCGCCCGCCTGATCGGCGGGGGCCTCGCTGAGCATCGACTCGTACGCGCCGAAGAGCGTGGTCTGGAGGCCGAAGCCGAGCAGGACGAAGGCGGCGGTCAGCAGCGCGGGCCGGTCGTGCTGGCCCATCAGGACCAGCAGCAGTACGGCGCCGGCGGTGAGCACAAATCCCCAGGCCACCATCGCGCGCGGGCCCACCCGGCGCAGTGTGGCCGACCCCGTGGCGCCCGCCGCCATGGCGGCGAAGGTCAGCGGCAGCAGCCTCAGCCCGGTCTCCAGCGGGCTCAGTCCCAGGACGAGCTGGAGGTACTGGACGGCGATCAGCTCCAGGCCGACCAGGGCCAGCATGGCGAGGACGATGCAGCCCACGGAGGTCGAGAAGGTCGGCCTGGCGAACATCCGCATGTCGATCAGCGGTTGCGTCCTGCGGCGCTGTCTGCGTACGAAGAGGACCAGCAGGGCCGCGCCGAGACACAGCGGCCCGACCGTGGCCGGGTCGAGGGCCCCGTCTCCGGCGCCGAGCCGCTTCACGCCGAAGACGACCCCGAGCACCCCGGCCGCCGCCATCAGCGCGCCGAGCACGTCCCAGGGGCCGTCGGCGCAGCCCTTCGACTCCGGCAGCACCAGCCGGCCGAGCGGCAGGATGACCGCCAGCAGCGGCAGATTGATCAGGAAGACCGAGCCCCACCAGAAGTGCTCGACGAGGAAACCGCCGAGAACCGGGCCGACCGCGGCGCCGACCGCCGCCACGGCGGTCCAGACGCCGATGGCCACCGCGCGCTCGCGCCGGTCGGGAAAGACCGCGCGCAGGACGGACAGGGTCGCGGGCATGATCATCGCGCCGCCCACACCGAGCAGGGCTCGGGCTCCGATCAGCACCACCGGGGTCTCCGCGAAGGCCGCGACCGCCGAGGCGGCCCCGAAGAGGCCGTACCCCATCAGCAGCACCCGTCGGCGCCCGACGCGGTCACCGAGCGTGCCGAAGAGGATCAGCAGCGAGGCACAGACCAGCGGATACGCGTCCACGATCCACAGCAGCTCGACCCCGCTGGGGCTGAGGTCCTCGGTGACGGCGGGGACCGCGACATGCAGCACGGTCGCGTCGAGCGCGACCAGCAGCAGGCTGACGCAGAGGACCACCAGGACGACCCAGCGGTTGGCACCGCCGCCGGTGGCCGCGCGCAGCCGTGCTCCGGCCGTGGTGGTCCCGGACATCTGAGTACCTCCCAATGCGTCCCTCGCGTTCGGCGGGCCGACGGGGACCTCATCCCTCGGGGCGGCCCGGCATCGGTGGCGAGTGAGCCGTCAGCGTACGCGAGTGAACGCGTGTGGCGCGTGGTGCATCTCTCACCCTTCCGACCGGGGAGTGTGGCGTACGCCACCCTCGGCGCGCCGCCGCGGCGGGCCGGCCGGGCGAGCGGCAGGGAAATTCCACGCGACGTCACGGTGAACTAATTCTGTTCCGCACAAAGACGGTTCCGGCGACGGCGCGTCGATTAATAGCGGCCAAGGTCACGTGATTTTCGGGAACCGCCCCGAATAAACCGTCTCTTGAGACGGCCTCCACATCACATCGTCATCACGAAGAGAGCGGATGGACCTGTTCGGTCACTCACTCGCTGTAACGTCGATTGCGTGCGTACCGACATCTTTGCCCGGCTGGACCGGGAGCCGGAGCCGCCGAAGATAGAGATCCCGCGGATGAGCCGCACCCGCAAGGCTCTCTTCGGCGGGACGCTGGCGTTCTATCTCGCCATCGTCATCGCCGTGCTCGCCTCGTCCTGGCTGGTGACCCTGGACTGGAAAGTCATGCTGTTCCGGCCCTACCAGCAGTGGCCGGGCCTGCATGCCTTCCTCGACTACTTCGTGGTGCTCGGCCAGCGCGGGCCGACCGCCGTGATGATCGCGGCCTGGCTGGGGTGGCGTTCGTGGCGCCAGCACACGCTGCGGCCGCTGCTGACTCTCGGTGCCGCCCTGCTGCTGCTCAATGTGACCGTCGGGGCGGTCAAAATCGGACTCGGGCGGCTCGGCCCGCACTACGCGACGCAGATCGGCTCCGCCGAGCTCTTCGCGGGCGGCGATATATTTCCTTCGGGACACACCGCCAACGCCGTGGTGACCTGGGGAATCCTGGCCTATCTGGCCACCACCCCCCGGGCCAGGCGCTATCTGTCGGTCATGTCGTCCGTGGTGGCCCTGGGCGTCGGCGCGACGACCGTCTATCTCGGTACGCACTGGCTGAGTGACGTCCTGCTCGGCTGGGCCGCCGGCCTGCTGATCCTGCTGGGGCTGCCCTGGGTCGAGCCACTGATCGGCCGGTCCGAGCTGGCGATCTTCGCGGGACGCGAGCGGTGGCGTGCGAGCCGGAGGACAATCAG
>NZ_JBEYIF010000022.1:0-73975 GCF_040635655.1 Streptomyces sp. NPDC006923 | reverse complement strand
GGGCGAGGCTTCTTCTTCCCCATGCTCTCCATGATGGACATCCTCCCGGGGACGAACCCCTGATCTCGGATGTCCGCCAAAGCGGATCAAGCTCACATCTTCGTCGTCGGAGTATCCGCGCTGTCATTCCTCAGCCGTCCGACCAGGTCGGCCACCGTCTGCGGCGAGGCAGCGCCGGCGGTCGCCCACCAGCCTTCGATGCCGAGAGGTACAAGCAGCGCAACGCGGTCGAGCGATGCATCAACCGGCTTAAGCAGTGGCGCGGTCTAGCCATGCAAACGGACAAGCTCGCCCTCGCCTACCAGGCTGCACTCCACCTCGCCGCCATCCTTATCTGGGCACGGCGATAGCCCGCTCAGCGATCGACTACCCATCGCGCGCCGGTCGGCCACGCGCCTGTTCCAACAATGTGCTCCACGAGCCCGAATGCCTCACCGACGGGCACGGTGTCCTGGTCTGGGTACTCGTCGTGCTGCCCGTTGGACAGGACGAACCCGTCGCTCGCCCCCTCGGCTCCGGGGTCCACGGCATGCTCGCCGGGATCACCCTCTTCTTCGAGCAGCATCACCATCGCGCGCTCGGCATTCGTCACGAAGGCAAGCAACCGTCCGGACGAACTGGTCAGCCACGTCTCAAGCTGCCCGCTGTCGACCCTCCGCCGAAGGGCCTCCCGCACCACCTCGGACGACACAGAGACAGGGCTGTCGTCATTGATCACCCAGGACTCGATCACGAGCACGACGATCTCACGGACCGATCTAAGAGACAGTGCCTAGCGCTTCCGGCACGCTCCCGGCTACGCCGGAGAACCGGACACCGAGCGCCGGCGCGCCGAGATCGGCGATGGAGATCACCTTCTGTGGATCCCCGGTCGGCTCGACGAGCTCGCGGATCACAGTGGGCGCCGGCCATCCCCGGTTCGACGGCGAGATTCCAGCGGTCGTCGTCCAGAACGACGTCCTTGTAGACCTCGGCACACCAGTGGGCATGGCAGTCGTGACCGAGGGCGTATCTGCGGGTCCACGGCCGGCCCTCGTATTCTTGGCCGGGACGCTGGCCCTGCTGGACCGCGATCTTCAGGGTTCCACGGCGCGGGACTGGTCGTCGTCCCACTGCCAGGTGTTTTCGGCGCCCCGGCTGCGCAGCAGCTCCTCGATCGCCGGTACGGCGGACGAGACCCAGCCGGCCCCGATCGCCTCGCCGGGACGGAAGCCCTCGACGTGCTCCATTCTGCCAAAGAGGACGACGTCCACCGGCCGGCTTTCCGAGCAGTGGGTGCGGATGTGGCAGAGCGCGGCCTCGTTCGCGACGTAGTTCCCGACGATCTCGGCGAACTCCACGCGGCCTGTGCCCTGGGCATAGTCGAGGCGAGAAGGGGACGTCGAAGGCGGAAGTGGCGAGCGGCGAGCGGCGAGCGGCCCGAGCTTGCGCAGGAGCCGTTCGGATCACGTTGACCTTGACGGGTACGGCAGATAACCTCGCGCCGCTGCGTTCGCTGACCTGGCCCCCCATTGTTCAATCCACGACTGCCCGGCTATTGGAGCGGCGGCGAAATTCCCCTGTGTGCTGTCGGCGTGCTGCGGCATCCGCGACCAGCATTGTGCCGGGACTGCCAAGCGACCGAGGCACTGACATCCCTGATGTGAGATGTGGGCCGGGGCCTCGGACGATTACGGTAGCGCGCAGTCACGACGGCGGCCCCCTCCGCGACGAGCGGGGGGAGCCGCCTGCTGTGCGTATCGCTGGCCTACGTGCTATCGGTCGATCAGGCGCCCCGCCTCACCGCTAATCTGCTGGACTTCGGGCCATGGAAGATGGTCGATCGTCCGGACAAACCCTAGATGCGCACCTGCGTGAACACGGCGGCAGACGTGAAGTCGATGAAAGCGCCCGACGCAAGGGTGGGCGTGTTCATGCTACTGCCCCCGCTCTGCGCGTGATAAGTACCCGCGCACCGCTCTACGCCTCCGGTTATCCGCTTTCTGTTCGACCAAGTCCCGCTTTTTGTTCCCGCCCCACGGAAACCGTAGGAGGCGTACGGGGTGCCCGTCGGAGAAAGTATGCAGTCGCCGGATTGGGGAGGATTGTGTTCCACGATGGACGTGGTGAACTCAGGCTCGGGGGCTACGAATCCGAGAAAGGTGATCGTGCCAGCCTCGGGGTCCGCTTGGTAATGGGCAACCTTCCCTGCCGGCGCCTCCTCACTGGGAACAGCCTCTCCCACCCACGTTAACGACTTCACCTCAGCGTTAGTATTTCCGTCCGCCGCCGAGGCTGGCATGGTCCCCACAAGCAGGCTGCCGACAGCCAAGACAGCTATTGCAACGGCCTTCTTAGGCGATTTCATTTGAACTCCAGAAAACTGAGACCACGCTGCTCGCGGCCCTCACAGAGATCAAAATTACAGCGGGACACGCGATGGCGCTAGGTGATTATTCGATCACTTTGAGACACTGGCGTTAGGTGGCCTGTTTAAAACCGTTGCGCGGCGGGCGAGCCTCACACCCTATGCTTGCGGGGTTGTCTGAAAGTTAGCCTGAAGGAGAGCCATGAAACTTCTGCCCTACCTCGCGGTATCCGCTGTTTTAGGGGTGGCAGCAAGCGCCAGCCCCACCACGGCCACGAGCCCGAAGGATGTCGGCATCACCTCAGCAGGAGCGACAGCGGCAGCGGCCGGCTGGGGCATGGCGTACGAGATGGATCCCAAAACTGGGCGCTACGCCCTCATCGGGTTCGCAGACCCGGACGGTAAGGTAGTGCCGTTCGACGAAGGCCAGCGGGGCTACGTCGCGGATGCGCGTACTGGCAGGCTCACGCCCCTGGTTCCGGGGCGGAGCATCTCCTCACCGTTGGCTAATGCCCCCCATTATCCGGGTTACTTGGCCTCGGAGAGCGTAGCGCTGTCTCGCTGACGATGACGGACCGATTGGGCCGGGCCAAGCCGCAGGCCACCAGAATCGGGACCATCTCACGGGGCCAGCCACCACATTCGATACCGGGGCGGCGTCGGTCATTAGCTGCCGTCCCGGTTCGGGCAGCCCGCAGCGCGACCACGATCGGAGGGAACCGGTAACAGCGGCTGCCGCGCTGAGGCACGGGCAGCTTCTACGCGTGGCGTGAATTACTTGTCTGCTTTTTCGTCACCCGCCAACGCTGGACGGATCTCATGGCTGAAACACAGCCAGAGGCCGCAGGATATTTCGGTTGAGCCCATCCGGCTGAGCGGCCGGATAGAGGCCCCAGGGTCCGGGCGTCCCCGGGGGCCTGCTGGCGGTGTCTGGATTCGGTTAGCTGGTCTTGCTGTTGTCGTCCGGCTCGGCCGGCGTGCGACGGCGGGTGACGGCCAGGGTGAGGACGCCGAGGGCAACGAGGAGGCCCGCGCCTCCGGCGATCCACGGGGTGGCGTCGGCGCCGGTGTGGGCGAGGGAGCCTGCCGGTGCTTTCGGTGTCGTATCACTGGCCGGGGTCGTCGCTGCGGTGGGCGAGGATTCGGCGTCTGGCGCGCTGATGCCAGTCGCGGAGTGCTTCGCCCCGCCAGTATCACTAGTGCCCGACTTGCCCGCAGGAGTGGACGGGGTGCCGGTGGACTCGTGTGTCGGCTTGCCCGAGAGGTCGGGCTTGGGGGCGGTCGCGGCGTTGGTAATGGTCACGGTCACCGGGGCGCCAGGGCCCGCGGTGAACGACTTGGACGGCTTGTAGAGGTCGTAGCCGGCGGGGGCCGTGATTTGCCTGACCCAGAACTGCGTCGTCGTCCGGCTCGACATTGGCAGCTTGCCGGAAGCCGTGCCCTTGGCCCCGGTGGTGAGAGTGAGCAGCATCCTGTCTCCGCTGCCGATGTTCACGGTCGCGCCGGGCAGGAGCTTGCCGGTCTTCTCATCCTTGGCCCGCAGGAGGACCTTGGCGGCCTTGACCAGATCGGTGATCGTCAGCCGTGTGGTCGCGCCCGGGGTGACGATGACGTCCTGGTCGGCAACGACCTCATGGAGCGGGCTGCCGGAAGAGGTCTCCTTCAGCCGGTAGACCCCGGGGGCAAGGTTGCGGAAGGCCAGCTCCCCTCGCAAATCGGTCTCCCCACGCCCAGCCTCCCGGCCGTCAGCGTCCAGCAGCAGGAACACGGCGCCCGGGAGGACTTCTCCCGTTGTGTCCTTCTTCGTGATCACGATGCTCCCCGTATCCGGGATGGGAGTCTCGGCGGGAGGAGCAGGCGCGGCGGGCGGCGGATCGGACGTCTGGGCGGTCGCGGCTGGCGCCCATGTGAGGGTCCCGGTCATGGCGGCCGCGAAGGCGGCGGATCGGACGGCGCTACGGACGAAACGAGCATGCACGGGAAAGGCTCCTTGATCAGGCGACGGTGAGGTCATCGGGTCCGCCCAGAGACCGGGGCCGCTGGCGGCAGCAGGGCGGTGGCTGAGTAACTGGGTTGCACGGCCAGGTGACATGGGAGAACCCCCTGGTCTGCGCAGGGCCGGAGTCCTCGAAGGGATCGGGCAAGGACAAGAGGGATCTTCGGTCAAGATCGGGGCGGCATCAGCGACGTGGGCCGGGCAGGGCCGGTCGGCTTGTCGTGCTCCAGCGCGGGACGCTGGACGCGGGGAGCGCAGCCGGGCGGCGTGATGCGGCAGCCCGACGGACGTCGAGGGGGGTGGGAGCCGGCGGCTGCGGCGGCAGGATGGGGGTGAGCTGGGCCATGCCCGCGCTGTAGGTGGATGTCTCCTCGCGCCATCGGGGCAGCGGGGCCGGGTCGGAGACGCACTGGGTGACAGCGGTGAGCAGGGCGACGGGGGTGTCGGTGCTGGCGGTGGCGTACCAGACGGGCCGGTCGATGGAGGTGCCCGCCCACAGGTGCCAGCGGGCGTCACGGGTAGTCAGCTCGGCTGCCGGATCGAGGTCCCCGGTGGTGACCTCCATCCCGGCGAGCCCGTCCGGGGCCTGGATCGCGAAGACGCCCCGGTGGGGACGGTCGATCTCCCAGCCCTGTCTCAGGAGCGGGACGATGGCGAGGAAGGGGTCGTGCTCGTCGGTCCCGGAGACCGGCCGCGCGAGGTAGGCGTCCGGTCCCTGCTCGTACGCCGCGGCGAGGACGGTGGTGAACGCGGTCACGAACTCGGTGGGGACACGGTCGTTGAAACAGACGCCCCAGGTCGGCGGGCCGAACGAGTCCTTGTAGGCACTGATGCGCCAGAGGCCGTCGTCCTCGCCGTCGGGCAGGTAACCGAGGCGGACCCCGTGGTCGGGCGAGCTGAGATACACATTGGCGAGGTCATCGTGCCGCAGGTCCCAACCGAGGTGGAGCAGCGGGGCGAGGGCGAGATCGCCGTTGTAGGTGGAGCTTGCGAGGTAGCGCGGGGAGACATAGACGTCTCCGTCAATCGGATCGGGGTCGGGCATGTTCACATCCGGTGGAGACGGGCAGCGGATCAGCGTTGCGCGGGCGGTCGGAAGGCAGCTGCTCGTGGTCAGGTGAGGGGTGCGACGCTGACGGCGAGGCGCCGCTGGATGGCCTGGGCGCGTGCCTGGGCGAGGTGGCCGGTCGGAGCGGTGGTGATGAGGAAGCCGAGCCGGGCGGTGAACATGTCGCCGCCGTCCTGCGGCAGCAGTACTTCGTCGCCGGGACGGCGCTGGAAGCGGACGCGTTCCAGCCACGGCTCTTCGCCGGTCTCGTCCAGCCGGAGATCGGCGAGGACGCCGGAGGTGTCCGGGTAGAGCAGTCGGATGGCCGCTGCCTGATGCTGTGTCGGGCTGAGGTCGGGAGTGCGTCCGCAAGCGATGTCCGCGGCGGCGCGCGGTAGGTCAATGCCGGTGGCGAGGCGGACCAGATGCCCGATCATGTCACCGGCAATCCGGCCGTTGACTTCGATCAGCCGTGGGCGGTCGTCGACCAGCCGCATCTCGACGTGGCTGACCCCATCGTTGATGCCGAGGGCCTTGATGGCTGCCGTAGCGACGGGAGCCACCGTGGTGAGGAGCGGATCGGCCGCGTCGACCGAGTGCGCCATCTCTTCGAAGAACGGCGGCGGGCTGACGGTCTTGCGAGTGACAGCGACGACGCTGGTCGTGCCCCGGTGGGTGACGCATTCGACGGAGACCTCGGGACCGTCGAGGTACTCCTCCACCAGAACCTGCGGACTCTTCGTGTCCTGGCTCGCGCCGCCTGCGGCGAACTCCCATGCGGCGGGAAGCTCTTCGGCACGGTCGGCGCGGATCACGCCGATGCTGGCAGCGCGGGAGGCGGGTTTGAGGACGACGGGGTAGCCGATGGTCTCGGCGGCGAGCGCGGCCTCCAGCGGGGAGCGCGTGGCCATGGACGCGGCGGAGGGGACCCCGTGGCGGGCGAACAGGGTCCGGGAGGTGGCCTTGTTGCGGCATGCCCGCATCACCTCTGGCGGATCGGCGGGCAGGCCGAGTTGCCGGGCGAGGCGTGCGACGGGGATGAGGTACCACTCCGTCCACGTCACCACCCCGGCCAGCTGGTGGCGTGCGGCCAGAGCGTGGCCGGCGGTGGACAGCGCGGCCTGGTCGGTGGGGTCGGCGACCTCCCAGTCCGTGAGAAAGGGGCGTTCCCAGGTGGGTTCAGTACCGGTGATCAGCACGACATCGAAGGCGGCAGCCACGCTTTCCAGGCAGTAGCCGCGGTACGCCTCGGCGTCCATATCGGCGGCAGCGACTACCAGAACAACAGGTCGAAACAAAGGACGAACTCCGAGGAAGTGAAGGGACGGGACGGGGCCACGGTGGGGCGAGACCGGCGGAGTGGTGGCGCACACGCATCCGGTGTGGCGACCTCGCCCGGCTCATTTGAAGTCGATGCGCGGCGCCAAAGGTCTCCGGGAGAGATGGCTCCTACGGGCGTCGGAGGGGGTAGGCGCGCAGCCGGGTGAAGGCGACGGTGAGCCCGACGGCCTGGAGTACGGCGCAGCAGGCCATGGCATGACCGAGCAGATGGATCGGGGTGATCGCCACCAGTACTCCGGCGAGGGGGAAGGGCAGCAGGAGGAGCAGGATCGTCAGGGAGAGGGTGCTGCCGAACGCCTCGGGCGGGATGAGGTGGGAGCGCACGGTGCGCAGGACGACGGTTATGCCGCCCTCGCCGACCATGAGGGCCGAGGTCAGTACCAGATAGATGGTGTAGTGGTGGGCGGTGGAGAGGGCCAGGCACGCGCAGGCGGCCACGCCTCCCGAGAGCGCGCCGACCGGCCAGAGACCGTTGCGGTCAATGGCTTTGCGGCACAGGGCGATGGCCAGCAGGGACGCGCCGGCTGCGGCGGACCAGACGAGCCCGACGTCGGCGCTGGAGTGGCCGAGTTCCTTGACCACGATGACGGGGGTCGCGGCCTGGAGCAGGCCCAGCGACAGGTTCGACAGGGTCACGCCCATCACCAGCCAGCCCAGGGCCGGCAATGACCGCAGGGTGGCCCAGCCTGCTCGCAACCCGGTGATCGCCGGCACTGGGGCAGCGGTCGGCCGGACGGCGGGCTGCCGGGGAGCGAGGCCGGCGCCGAGCAGGGAGAAGAACGCGACGGCGCTGAGCATCCCGGTCGCTCCGCTCCGCTCAAGGAGGAGGCCGGCCAGTGCGGGCCCCGACAACGTAGCCGCCTGGTCGATGCCCATCAGCGCTGACTGCACCCGGTGTGCCTGGTCCCCGGCCTCCCTGCTGGCCGAAGCGCCCGCCGTCTCCGCCGCGATGTATGAAAACTCCGACAGCACCCCGGTCGAGGCGGCGAGGACCATCACCGTGACCGTCGCTCCGCCGTTGCCTCCCACTGCGGACAGGAGCAGCGCGGCGGCGATGACCACCACGGCGCGGGCGAGGCAGGCGAGACGGAATACCCGCGTCGTGCCGTACCGGTCCACTACCGCCCCAGCGAGCGTGAACGCCCCCAGGCGCGGTACCCACTCCAGCGCGAACGCGGTGCCGGTCAGCGCGGCCGAGTCGGTGGTCGCCAGGACCAGCAGAGGAATCCCATACGTAGTCATCGCCGTCGCGCCGGCGTCGGCGGAGCGGGGGAGATAAATACGGCGCCACAGGCCGGAGCGGTCCGGGCGGGCGAACACCCGCGGACTGACGTCAGCTCTCACGCGGCCCACTTCGGGGTGTCCGCCCCGCCGACAGTGGACTGCGCCGGCGCCGAGACAGTGGACGGGGCGGCTTGCGCCCACCGGGACAGTGCGGCCCAGGACTGCTGCAACCCCGCGTCGGACACGAGGCTGGCGCCAGGCCCCACGCGGTGTGCGGCGTGTCGGATGAGCAAGAGAGCGTTGCCGTTGTATCTCTGGGCCAGGAGGGAAAGAGTTCCCTGGACGCGGCTGACAAACGTGCTGGTGCGGCTGGGGTAGTCGCGCGTGCGGGCCCAGCGAGCAAGCTGGTCGTACACGTCAGCGAGTCCAGCGCCACGACGGGTAAGCCGAAGGAACGGCATGGCCCTGGTGCCCTCCCGCAGCAGTTGGAGTTCGCGGCCGGCCGCGAGGGCGTTGCGGATCTGCTGGCGGGTGAGGTCGGGGAACGTGCGTCCAAGCATGCCGTGCTCGATCGCCCCGTTGTCGTCGATCTCGCTGACCAACCGGATAAGACCGGGGAGCGACAACTCGCGGATCACACGGGTCACCTGCTCCGCGTTGAGGATCTCGCTGTGGGTCAACGGCGCTGACCCCCGGCAGGCGAAAAGACAGCCGGACGTGCGGGTATCGAGGCGGAAAACAGGTCACCCGACTGCCAGGCGGCCTTCGGAGCCCGAGCCGGCACAGCGGGAGCACGGACCCCCGGGGGTGCTGAGGCTGGGATGCCTGCCTGGGTGCTGGCCCGGGTACCCGGGCCGGTCTGGGACGGTGGTGTCGGATCTCCCCAAACCGGGTGGGTGCCAGCGCGGCTGAGCGGGTGTCCGGCTGCCCAGGCGGAGACTGAGCGGTAGACAGGGGCGAGGGCGAGGCCCGTGGCGGAGAGCTGAACGCAGTGCTCCTCGTCCTTCTCGACAAGCCCGTCCTTGACCAGCCGCCTCAACGGCGGATAGATCGCGTTGAGTGCGTGCGACGGCATCACGACGCTTTCCAAAGCTGCGATGCTGGTGACTCCCCTCATCCGCAGCGTCCACAGAATGGCCGTGGTGTGACGCGGCGTAAGCAAAAGAAGGGCGTCCTCTACGTTCTGAGCCGACGCAATACGCTCCGGCTCCCGCCTGCCGGTCAGCGGATTGAGAACGGTGTCCTTCACCAGGCAGGCGTCGCCCCAGGCAGCGATCACTTTCAGGACCGGCATCAGCTCGGTGCCGCGTGCGGTCAGACCATAGGTGACGTGCCGGGCTTCGTAGTCGGTGCGCTCCACCAGGCCACTCTCCGAGAGTTTGCGGAGTTTGGGGGCGAGCGAGCCGTCATGAAGCCACGGCAACTTGGACTTGATCTCCGTGTAGCGCAATGGCTTCTCGGACAGCGTCATCAGTACCCACACTCTCCAGCGCGTGCTGATCATCTCCAACGACTCCGCGACGCGCTCCAGATCAGCGAGGGTCGTACGGGGCACAGGGGTGGTGGACAAAGGGGGGAACTCCTTAACGGGTAGGAGCGGTGGTGGCTGGATGATGCGTCGGCGCAGCGGGCGGGACTGGCGCCGGAGCTGGTACCGAGGCCGGGGAGCCGGTGTCCGGGGCAGGGACGCGTTGCAGGCTCTGCAGGACAGCGCTCATCGTCTTGGTGTGGGCGTCGCGGACTGCGACGGCCTCGGCGATCCGACGGGCGCAGTCGAGGATGTGGCCGGCGTCGAAGGGAGTGGTTTCCCTTTCCGGATGACTGAGTTGACGCAGTCGCTGTAGGTGGAAGGCGATGGACCGCTCAGAGAGGGCGAGGTCGTTGTAACTGCCGAGCAAGGCGGCGAGCATGCCACTGACGGGAAGGGCATCAGCTCTGGCTGCGAGGTCAGCGAGCGGCGCCCCGTACAGGTCCTCGATACGCCCGGCGATGATCTGGGCGTGCGGGTGGGGCATGGGCTGGGCCTTCACGATCGGTGCTCGCGCGCCGGCCCGGCACCCGCAGGTGCCGGGCCGGTCGGAGCCAGCCCGGTGATGATTTTCTGCTGGGCGGACCGCAGTGGCCTGCCCGGCACTGGGGCGGGTCTCATGGCGTGCAGCAACTTGCCCAGGGCAGCGATGTAGTCGGCGCGGGCGGTGAGCGCCGCCTCCAGCCATTGGGCGTCCCACCGCAGGTCATCCGTGGTCAGGGCATCTCTGTCGTGGTCGTCGGCGGTGTCCGCGAGGACACGGTCGCGGACTCGGGCCGCCTGTTCTTCGGCCACCGCAAGGAAGCTCCGCAGCTCCAGCGCCCGCATCAAAGTCGCGGAGGTATCCATACCGGAAACTATGCTGTAAAGCTCTGCGGCCGGGGCGCCGAAGGCTTCCTCGAGCGCCTGGTCCTGGTTGGTTGGGACGTGCGCGACATTCACCGTGTTACGCCTTGGGCAGGGGCCGCAGAGGTCATGGGCCGAGCGGGCGGTCTCGTCTGGAGAGCTGGCGCTCGGCCGGCCTCCGGCGACGAGCCGCTCCACACGTACCCGGCGGGGGCGGGCGTGTCGAGGAGGTGGCGGATCACCGTCACCCGTCCGTCCCGAACCGTCACCGCGAGATTCACCCGGTGTGCGAAGTCGAAAGGCGGCTCATCGACTTCCCCCGGCGCCTTCACCATCAGCACGGTCATGAGGTCGTCCTCGGCCCGCGCCAACGCCTCCTCGGACTCCGCCAGGAGGCCATGCCAGTGGACGGCAGCGGTCGCCTGGCTGTTGGCCTGTGGTGCGGCTGTGACCGCGCGGCGCAGGTCCGAAAGGCTCATCTGAAAGTGACTTTCGATCAGCTCGGTGACCACGGCGAGCACGTCGTCGTCAGGCACGGTGAGTTCCTTTCATGACTGTGTTGGGATCGGGTGAGTCGCGCTTTTCGCGGTGCGGTGCTTTAGTCGAGGCAGAAATAGGCGTCGCGGTAGACGTAGGTACCGGACACCCAGCCCTTCACGCCGGTGGTCCTGTCGGTGATGTAGTGCCAATTGCCGCTGGACTTGGTAACGGTGAACTTGTGGCCCCGGTAGAGCACGCCGAGTGCGGTGGAATTCGTCGTTGCCTTGGAGCGGATCGTGACCGCTGACGTGCCGATCACCCAGGGACCGGGCCGGTCGCACGGCCGAGTACCCGAGGCGATCGTCGTGACCGAGGATGGAACCCCCTGCGGTGTCGCGTCGGCCGGAGAGATGAATGTGAGCGGGATCGCGAATGCGCCGAGAACGGCGGTGCGGGCAGCGATACGGGAGGATGCGCGCATGAAGATTTGGCCTCCAAGCCGATAGAAGAAGGACACGAATCGAAACCCCGCAAGGGAGTTGCGTGGGCCGATTAATAGAGTCCGGAGAAACCCCGTTTTCGGTAACCGGGGAATGCCTGCTATGTTGCGCCGGTTGGGGATGCTGCTCGCGAATCAATGGCCGCGGTTCACCCAGAGGACCCGCACCGAGCCGGCAGGCAGGCGGTCAGAGCTCAGCGCCCGTGTGCGGAGGGTCTCGTGGGCGGCGCAGGAGGTGGCGGGAGTTCCGGCGATCGGAAGAGATCCCCCGACGGGGGCGGAGGAAGAAGAGGCATCACCCCGCCGCTGCGGCGTTGGTCCCACCAGTCGGACACGGCACTCAGATCAGTGAAGGCGCTCTCGCGCAGGGTGTGTGTGCCAGAGAGGAGGTCGGCCTCTTCCAGCAGCACCCGGAACGGAAAGGTTGTGCGCTCAGCAACGGCGCGCAGAAGCACGGTGGTCTGCGGCTTTGTACTGGAGTCGTCGGTGTAGCTGGTGAGCAGGGCGAAGCGATCTCCGTCGTCCTGGAGACGTTCTTCGAGAGCCTTCGTCGCCTCGTCAGCTGGCGTGCTTCCGGTTCCTGGAGGAAGGCGGACGGCGTCCTTGGGGCAGCCTCGGGCGATCAGCCAGGACTGGGCTATGGCGAGCAGCGGCAGCCTCGCGTGTTGGAAACGGAACGTACGGGACCTGGTGTCACGCCGAAGGTGAAGGGCCACGATCTGGGGCTCATCGGGGACACCCCAGGTGCCGGCCTCGTCATGAAGCACGAAGTAGCTGTGCTGTTCATCGTGCGTGTGATGCTGAGCCAGGACGCATAGGTCGATCTCGTTGTCTGTGATGTGCCGACAGAACTGCTCCGCCGCTGCGTCGTTGACCGCCCGGTAGCCGTCGAGTCGGAAATCGGGTTTGGGCATCAGAGCTTTCGGTTCGGACCTGCCCACAGGTCTCGGGCAGGGCTGGTGGGTTCAGCTGCGGGCGCGACCGGCAATCGGCCAGGCGCCTGGCTGCGGCGATGGGGGCGCCGCGGCGATGCCGGGGCGGCGGACGCCGGCCAGAGTGGTGCGGCCGACGTTTGTGACCGTGACGGGCTGCCCGGCTTGGACCGGATGAGACTCGTCCCGAGTCACGAGCCCGGCCTCCTCCAGGCGCTCCAGCGTGGAAGGGGTGACACGGACACCAGAGGCCGTCACGACCGACAGCCTTCCGGTAAGGAGGTGATAATGCAGCTTTGCGCCTTGAGTGATGGCCAGCAGCGCGGCGAAGTCCGGCGCGCTCAGTTCCGCTCCCTCAGGGATTGTTTTTTGTGCCCGCATGGTCTCGACGGGACCAAGCGCGGCGAGAACCAGCTGCTGGTGCTCGTCGCGGGCGGTGGCGGCTTTCTGCAGCTGGCCGACGGTGCGGTCGATGCGGGCGAAGAGTGCCTGGTTGACCGGAAACCTCCCGGAAGCCAGGCGGCGGAGCATGAAACGGTAGAAGGTGACGGACGTCTCCGCCCGAACGAGACCCCGGTGAGCATCAGCCAGGCGGGAGGACGGCTTGTCGAGCAGTCCGCGCTCGCGGTGCTGCCACAACTGGTCGACGCTGCAGCCCACCGCCGCTTCGATGCGGTGATCGAGCGCTGTCCGCGCTTTGTCCACCGGCAAGGTGGGGAGGGACATGAAGAAGGAGACTCCTTGCGTATGACGTGCCTGCGTCCCATGGGTCAGCCACAGGGGCCCAGGAGCGCGGGCCTGTTCTGGACGGCATCCCAGAGCGGAACCTCCTTCCGGCCGCCTGTGGGCGGATGCAGGTCAGCGGTCCGGCAGGGCTGCGATCAGGGCGGAACGCCGGTAGGACTTACGGCGCCGCCCGTCGGGCAGGGTCACGTCCCGGGTGGAGACCTCGTAGGGGGCCAGAAGCTGGGCGAGACGGGACTGAGTCAGGTCGCGGTAGCGCCAGCGGCCCTCCGCCACCCCCGGGATCTGCCGGAGGCCGGTCACCAGGTCACCCGAAGCTACGGCTTCCGGGTCGCCGAGTCTCCTGAAAATGGACAGGGCGGCGTGCACGACGCTGGCCGGCTGCGGATGCTGGCCGGGGCAGGACAGGGAGTCGTGCTCCTTCTCGGGCTGCCCCACCTTGGTGGTTACACAGCAGCAGTCGGTGGACATCAGACGGGTCAAGACGGGTCCGACGGCCATACGCTCGACGAGCAGTGCGGTGAGCTGATCGAGCAGTTCCGCGGCGCTGAGCTTGTTCGGGCCGCTGTGGGCCGCGAAGTCGAGGAGGCGCCGGTCCAGGTCCCGGAGTTCCAGAAAAGTGTCGAGGATGGCGCGGTGGTGCGGATTGTCTTCGACGGGTTGGACCGTCAGGACGGAGTCAGCGAGCGAGTCGAGGAGAGCGGGGAAACCCTTCAACGGGCATGGCCTTTCTGGGACGGAGAGAGCGGGGGGCCATAAGAACGGGCAGCGCGCGGGGCGATGTCTGGGCTGTGGTGACCGCTCGCCAGGCGTCCAGTTGCGGCGAGCGAGCCCGGGCGGCATAGGTCAACGCGCTCGTCGGGCGGAGGGTACGAGCGAGCCGGATCCGGGCGGCGTCGTGCTCGTTCCATCCGGATCCGGGGCGTACGGCGATGACGTGGATGTCGGTGTCGTAAGCGGAAGTCGGCGGGGCCGGACGGTAGCCGTAGAGAAGGCGCCATTCGGTCCGGTCACCGAAGTCAACCGCGCGGTAGCCGTCCAGTTCGTCGGTCAGCCGGTCTCCAGAGAGTTTGGAGTTGACGAGATCCCGGAGCCTTCCCAGCGCCAGGTGCTGGGTATCTTCAGGTGCCTGCAGCAGGTCGGCCAGGGCGCGTGGATCAAAGCTGAGGCCGAACGCCGCCTGCCCAGTCACCTGGTGACTCCTTCCTGCCCGCCAGGCGCGTCCATGTCCTCAGCGGCGACGCGCGCGGAGCGTTCCGAGCGGGCCGGTCCGTGTAGGAGGCGATGGGCGGCACGGTCCGGTGATGTCATGCAGGCCGACAGTGGCCCGCCCGGCGCCCGTACGGCCGCCATCGCGTGGGTGAGGAAATCGCGGTGCCACACAAACATCCCGGACAGCCCGGCCTCGGGGTCCTTGTGCTGCTGGTAGGCCATCCACAGGGCGTGCAGCCAGGCCACCACGTCGTCGTGCTGCTGCCACTTCTCACACCAAGGGGCTGCGGTGGTGATCTCCGCGCCGTAGATGCGCATGAGGAAGTCGTCCACCCAGTCGGTCAGGGTGTCCAACTCGTTCTCGAACTCCTCGCCCTCCAGCTCATGGATCGGCCTCGGGTCCGCAGGGGCGGTCCGTGCCGGGATATCTGGCACCGAGCTTGGTAGGCCGAAAGCGGCGAAAGGGTTGGGGGGTTGGACGGGGGCGACAGCCAGAGCGCCGAGTTGGCTGGCCTGTTCCGCTGTCTGGTCCATGAGCCGGCGGACGCTCGTCTCGATGCTTTCCAGACTGTTGTCCGGTAGCCGGACCGGTTCCAACTCGCCCTCCCCGCGGGGGCTTAGAGGTTCAGACACGAATGGGTCTCCTTGCGCTGCAGAGAGGTGCGAATTGCGGCTACTACAATCCGCGTGATCCCCGGTTTCGCTAACCGGGGATTAGGTGTTATAAATCCCCCGAAGCGGTCAGCCGTGGTCCGGTCCAGCGAAATGTGGGACTCAGGCGGACAGAACGAAGTCTTCCTGAGACAGGGTCTGCCGTACTGTTTCGGTCAGCCGGTCGGCAGCGATCTCGGCGTACTCGGGGGTCTTTTCAACGCCAATGAAGTCGCGGCCCTCCAGCAGGGCGGCGACGCCCGTGGAGCCGCTCCCAGCGGTGAAATCGAGGATCGTGCCGCCTTGGGGGCAGATCTTGACCAGCTCACGCATCACCGTCACAGGCTTTTGCGTGATGTGCTGCCGGTGCTTGCCCGAAGGCTGCGACGCCGAGTACAGACCGGGCAGATAGACGGGGTTGCGCGCACCGTCGATGGCCCCGTTGGAGCCCCAGACGATGAACTCGCAGGACTGCTTGAAGCGGCCCTTCTGCGGCCGGACCACGGGCTTGTGCCAGGCCAGGACACCGCGCCACAGCCAGCCCGCCGCTTGCAGCGCGTCGGTGGTGACCGGCAGCTGCCGCCAGTCGGTGAACAGCAGCGCGGTGCCACCGGTCTTGGTCAGACGGTGCGCCTCGGTCATGATCTGGGTGAGCCAGAACCCGTAGGACCGCTGGTCCATGGTGTCGCCGGTGAAGTCCGGGAGGGTGTGGCCGGCGTCGGCGGAGATGTACTTCTGCCGGGGAGTCCGCGTGGTGCGTTCCTTCGCGGTGCGCCCGCCGCTGTTGTACGGCGGGTCGGTGATGACAGAGTCGACGCAGTCGTCGGGCAGCCCGGAAAGGACGCTCAGCGCGTCGCCCTGATGGAGAGAAAAAGGCAAAGGTGTACCCCAATACGGTCGGGACAGAGGAGAGGGATCGGTAGTCCAGCCCATAAGCCGACGTTCCAGCTTATGCGGGCATGCCACGGCCTCGGCAAGTGAGGCCAGGGTGTGCGGGGAGGAACTAAAACTGTAGACCCGGATCCCCGGTTGAGCGCTATCGCGGGACAGATCCGCTTGGAACTAGCGCCCACGGCGGCGAATTATTTCGGCAACCGGTGATTCGGGTCTACAGTTTTGTATCTGCCCGGCGAACAGCGCCGATGGTTTCCCGAGCTCACGCCACCGTGGAGGTTCACCCTGCCCTTGCTCCACCTGAGCCGACCCGGCCGGGACGGGCCGCAAGAAGCAGCTCGCAGCCGTACCACAGCCGTTTGCTCCTCCTTGACCTGCCGCAACGGCCCCCGTTCCGCGCACCGCGCGGTTTCACTTCAGGGACGTACCCCGTGACAATTGCATGCCTCCTTTCAGCCGAACACCGCCCGCAGAGCGACGAGTTGCCGGGAGGCGGCCGGGGTTGAAGGGCGTAGCCGCCGCTGTCGGCGTTCTCTGCCTCTCCCCCCTTCTCCTAGCCGGCACCGCCGGCGCCCTGGTCGGCGGTGCCTCAACCACCTCATGCTCCGTGGGCCCCGCCGTCGACATCGACGCGGTCACCCGGCAGGTCGCCTCGATCCTCAGCAGCACGGGCTCGGATCCGCACGTCCATGTCGAGGGCCTGGACCTCCCCGCGGAACAGATCCCGAACGCCAAGGTCATTGTCGCCACCGGTATTTCCCTGCATGTGCCCCCGCAGGGACAGGTCGTCGCTATCGCCACGGCGCTTCAGGAATCCCGCCTGCGCAACCTGGTCTACGGCGACCGCGACTCACTCGGGCTGTTCCAACAGCGCCCCAGCCAAGGCTGGGGCACCCCCGAACAGATCCGTGACCCCGTCTTCGCAAGCACCAAGTTCTACACGGCACTGCTCAAAGTGAGCGGCTGGCAGCAGCTGACCGTCACCCAAGCCGCCCAGGAAGTCCAGCACTCCGCTTTCCCCGACGCGTACGCGCAGTGGGAGGGACTGGCGAGGGCGCTGCAGAAGGCCATCACGGCCGTCCTGCCGCGAGGCGGTACGGACACTGCCCCTTCCCCTGCAGCCGCCCTGCTCCGTGATTGTGAGCCGGGTGAAGACGGTTCGGGGTACGGGCCCTTCCCCGAGGGGACCGTACCCGAGGGCTACACAGTCCCGAAGGACGCTCCGAAAGCGGTACGTACGGCGTTGACCTGGGCGATGCATCAGCTCGGCACCCCTTATCAGTGGGGTGGTACCTGTACCGGTGCTCACGGTCCCGATCCGATGGGCCGCTGCGACTGCAGCTCTCTCATGCAGCAGGCGTACGCCCACGCAGGGATCAGCCTCACCCGCACCACCTACACCCAAATCAGCGAAGGCAAGCCGGTCCCACTCACCCACCTGCGGCCAGGCGACCTGCTGTTCACCCGCGGCACCCCCGCGCGGCCCGAGCACGTCGGCATGTACATGGGTCACGGCCTGGTGATCAACGCACCGCGCACCGGCCGTCCGGTTCGGATCGAGCCGGTCAACGACTGGCAGATCCTTGCCGCCCGCCGCGTCGTCTGACCCAGACACCGTTCCACGGTCGGCGTCCCGGCCCGCCTGGCTGGCACGCCGCAGCCGGCGTCCGCTTCCCTACTTCCGCCTTTCCCGTGGGCCTCATCCGGCCTGTACACGCAAGGAGTTTCGTTATTCCCATCCCTCCCGCAGAACGGCTTTTCCCTCTCGCTTACGACCCAGGCGTCTCGCCCAAGGGTGGTGGTCTTCCCGGCCTGGACGTACTGCGCACCGTCGTCAACTCGATCAATCTCTTCGGGATCGTGGCTGTCGTCGGAGCCCTTGCGGTATCCCTCGCGGTGTGGGCCTGGGGCCACCACACCGGCGGCCACCAAGCGGAAGCCAATGGGAAGAAAGGCGCGACCGTCGCGGCCGGCGCGGCGCTCGGCCTCGGCGCGGCCAACGGCATCGTCGAGTTCTTCTCCGGACTGGGGACGCAGATCCACTGATGCTCACCCACATGCGGACACCGCTCTCCAGTCTCGGCCTCCGAGGATCGGCCAACCACCGGGTCCTGATCGTCGCACTGGTCCTCACCACCCTCCTCATCAGCGCGGGCCTCGCCGCGAGCGTGACCGGCCGCAGCACACCGAACGACGGCAGAGGCGCTCCGCAGAGCAAGCCGAGCACTACGCGGTCCGACGCGATTCCGTCCCCTGCCCCTGGAGGGATGGGGTCAGTGCCCGAGCCTCCGCAGATCAGCGAACCTCTCAGCTATGCCAAGGCTGCCGCGGCGATGGTGTGGTCCTACGACACCCGCACCACCGGCCACGACCAGCAGCTCGCCGGAATGAACAGGTGGATGACGAGGGAAACCATTTACGCCGACTGGGCATCTGTCTCGGGGCAGGTGCCGGATCCAGTGCTGTGGTTGCGGATGGCTGACAACGCCCAGCATGCCAACGGAACGGCCGCCGAGGCCCACTATCCGTCCGCGTTCCGGCAGGCCCTGGCGGAGGATCCGTCCGCGATCACGGAGGCGTACATCTACGTCGTCACCGTCACTGGTAAGCAGCAGATCGCCTGGGCGAGCGGCG
Source organism: Streptomyces sp. NPDC006923 (assembly GCF_040635655.1). Lineage (NCBI taxonomy): Bacteria > Bacillati > Actinomycetota > Actinomycetes > Kitasatosporales > Streptomycetaceae > Streptomyces > Streptomyces sp. NPDC006923. Next base: position 55,599 of record NZ_JBEYIF010000022.1, on the reverse strand, counting down.
GCGGCGCCGAGGACCGCTCCGTAACACTCGCGGTCCAGTGCCGGCCTGCGCACGACTGCTCTCTGGTGTCCATCGCACCCCAGGTTGCCCCGTGACCGCCCGACCGTTGAGCAGGAGCCTTCATGGATTTTTGTGACCTCCCCCTCGCGGGCCATGTCTGCGGTGCGGCCGACGCGGTCGACTTCGTCACCGATCCAGGCCAGGCGATCGGTAACTGGATCGCCAAGTCCACCGGCGAACTGGCCGCGGTGGCCGCCGACTTCGCGGCGAAAGCGGTCAACTCCACCACCCGTGTCGACTTGAACGCGGCCTGGTTCCGCGACAACTACGAACTGATCCTTCCCGTCGGCCTTGTCCTGCTGGTCGCGACCTTCTGCGCTCAACTCATCCGCGCTGCTGTCCGACGCGACGGACAGGCCCTCACCCAGGCATTCACCGGCACCGCGTCCGGTGTCCTCTTCTCCTTCGCGGCCATCGCCCTGACCACCGTGGCCCTCGAAGTCGTCGATGCCCTGTCCGACGGATTGTTCAGGGCGGCGAATTCCTCTGTCGAGGACGCTGTGCGGCGCATCATCAAAGTGTCCGAGATCGCCGGCCTGTCCGGGCTCGGCTGGATGGTTCCCACCATCACGGCGCTCGGTGCCGCGCTCGGCGCACTTCTTTACTGGGGCGTGATGATGGTCCGCAAGGTCGGCATCCTCGTCCTGGTCACGCTGGCGGTTTTCGCGGGTGCGGGCGGGGGCTGGGAGGCCGCGCGGCGCTGGCGCAAGGGCTGGATCGAAGCCACCGCCACCCTCGTGGTCTCCAAGCTTCTGATGACGATCGTCTTCCTACTCGGCATCTCCGCCATGGGCCGAAGCGACGCGAGGGGCGGACTCACCGCCCTCGCAGATGTCATGGCGGGCATCATCATCATGATCATGGTGCTGTTCTGCCCCTACGCGACGTTCAAGTTCGTTCACTGGGCCGCCGAGGGATCCGACGGTGAGAACCTTCACCGGGCAGGCGGTGCTGGTGCGCAGTTGGCCAAGCAGCACGCCGAGCGTGTCGGCCGCAAGGCAGCCTCGATGGCAGCAACAGCCGGTACCGGAGGCGCCGCGGCTGGGGCGACCGCGGCGCCGCAAGGCCCCGACAGGGTACCCGGCGGCGACGGATTCCCTGGTGACATCGCAGCCAACCCGACTGGCGGCAGCCGGGAGAGCGGCACGAGCCTCCGGCCCGGCGGCGAGGTGCCGGAGGACGGACCGAAGAAGGTGGTTCAACCCGCACCGACCAGCCCGGGCCGTGACATTGGCGGACAGCTCGGACCTGCCGGCCACGGGGGCGGATTCATGTCACCGGCTCCGTCCAGTACCTCGCAGCGCCCGCAGGGCGCTGCGCCGGCCCCGGACTCCTCCAGCCGGTCAGCCAGCGGGCCTGCCGCCGGGCCGCCACCGCCCACAGGTAACTGACCTTCCACGCCACCGGGGTGGGACAGACCAGCGACTGTGCGTCTTGCCCCGCCCCCACCTGCCTTTTACGGAACGGCCCCTTTTTGTCGCAACTCGTCTCACCACTCATCGTCAAATTCCCGCACCGGTCCAGGCGTGGCATCCTCCTCGGGCTCTCCCTGCCCCAACTCGTCCTTGTCTCCTGCATGCTGGCTCTGCTGCTGATGACGATGGTCTCCACCGGGCTGTTCGGTGCCGTCGCCCTGACCCCGCTGTGGGCGGTATCGGGTGCGCTGGTCGCGATTCGCCGGCACGGCCGCTCCCTGGTCGACTGGGCGCCGATCGTCGCCCGCTACGCACAGCGCCGGCGCACCGGCCAGACGCTCTGGCTGGCACGGCCCGTCACCCGGCCCCGGCAGGATGGCGTCCTTCACCTCCCCGGCACGGCCGCCTCCCTCACTGTGGTCACGCCCGGTGACTCCGCCAGCGGTGGCGCGGCCGTGCACGACCCGCACCGCCAGACGCTGACCGCCGTCGCCCGCGTCACCAGCCGTGCCTTCGCCCTCCTCGACCCCGCCGCTCAGAACCACAACGTCAGCAGCTGGGGACGCGCACTGGCCGGTATCGCCCGCACGGGGCACGTCGCCGCCGTGCAAGTGCTGGAGCGCACCGTCCCCGACAGCGGCGACACGCTCACCCGCCACTGGACCCAGACCGGGCAGTCCCAGACCCCGGTCGCCGGGCAGATCTACTCCGACTTGGTCGCCTCGGCCGGCCCCGCCGCCGCCCCGCACGAGACGTACCTCGCCATCTCCCTCGACCTCAAAGCCGCCCGGCGCCTGATCATCCAGGCCGGCGGCGGGCTGCCCGGGGCGTTCACCGTCATGGAGCAGACCACCGCGTCCATTTCCCAGGCCGCCCGCGATGCCGGACTTATCGTCACCGGCTGGCTGACCTCACGGGAGATCGCCGCCGTCATCCGCACCGCCTACGACCCGAAGGCGCTCGCCACACTCCAGCAGTGGTCCGAAACCGGCCGCGCCGAGGCCGACCCCGCAGCCGCCGGGCCCGTCGTCCAGCTTGAGGAGTACGACCGCCTCGCCACCGACTCCGCCCGGCACGCCACCTACTGGGTGGAGAACTGGCCGCGCATCGAGACCTCCGCCGGGTTCCTTCACGGGATCATGTTCACGGCCGGAGTGCGGCGCAGCCTGTCCCTCATCTACGTGCCGCAGGGGTTCGAGTCCGCGCTGCGGGACGTCCAGCGGAAGAAGGCGCAGATCATCGCCGACGCCAACGAGCGCGCCCGCCGGGGACAGGTCGACAGCGAGGCCGACTCCGTCGAGTACGCCGACGTCAAGCAGCGTGAACGCCAGCTCATCGCCGGCCACGCCGACGTGGCCCTGACCGGACTGGTCACCGTCACGGCCGAGACCGACACACTCCTCGACGCCGCCTGTGCGCAGATCGAGACCCACGCCGTCACCTCGGGCGTCGACCTGAGACGACTCGCCTACCAGCAGCCTGAAGCCTTCACCCTCGCCGCCCTTCCCCTCGCACGCACCGACACCCAGAGGAGATACCGTCTCGCGGCCTGACCCGGCCCTTCCGAAAAACTCTCTTCCACCGCGACCGCCCTCTGAAAAAGAGAGGGCCCGCTCTTCAGAAAGGGCTCTTTGAGCATCATCGATCCCGCGACGGCCGCCCGGGTCTTCGCCCTGGCCGCCGGCCTCCCCTTCCACCCGACCGAGCACGGCCAGGCGACCTTCGTACCCCTCGGCGGCGGCTTCCAATACCGGGTGATCGTTGAAGACGGCCACCCCGCCCGCATCGACTGCCGCAGCGGCTGGGCCGGAGTCGAATGGCTCACCGCCCACGCCACCGCAGACCAGGACCACCACCTGCGCACCGCCCTGGAACGCCGTCAACAGGCCACTCCACCACCGCACGGCCCTGTCTCCCAGCAAACACACCGCCGCTGACCTGCCAGGAGGGACCACTGTGAATTCTCCCCGCACTCCGGAGACCGACTCCTCCCCCTACCTGCGCGCCGCGAGCGCCGGCATCCGCCATCACACCCACGCGTACGCCGCCAAAAACACCGACACACCACCTGCGGACCGCGTCCATCTCGACGCACTGCACACTCACCTCACCACGCTGCACCAGCTCCTCGACCACTTGACCGAAGCCACCCGGCCACCCCATCCGGCAGCGGGCCATCGCCTGGCCACCGCCCACACCCGCCTGTGGCAGGCCGCCACCGAGATCCACTCGGCCTTCCACCTGCTGCCCACCAACACAACGGCAGAGACCGACGTGGCGAGCGCGTGCCACCCGGAACGGCTGCCCGAGGGGCCACCCGTACTGACCATCTGCCAGCGCCACCTCACCGCCAGCCACATCATCCGGCGCAAGACCACACCCACCGACCTCCGCACGCACACCACCGCCTGCGCGCGATGAGTACCACCCGCAGAATCGAGGGCCTGCGATGAGCCACCGGCCCGCCCGCCGCGTCTCTGTCTCCGCCAGCCCGCTGTTCACCCCCCACGAAACCGACCGCGCCAGCCGCAAGGCAGCCCGTCGCCAGCTCTCCGACGCCACCGCCATGGCCCGCGCCGAAGCCCGCCCAGCAGAGAGCACACCCGCCGAGCACAAGACACCCACCCCGCTCTACCCCCCGAGCGGACGCCCCGGGCCCGCCTCCGCCCGCCAGAACCGGCTGAAACTGCCCGCCCACCGCATGACGACCGCCGTCGCCGCCGGCGCGTATCCCTTCTTGGCCGAGGGCGGCCTCGGTGCCGAAGGCATCTACATCGGGCGCGACGTCCACGCCGAAGCAAGCTTCGTCTTCGATCCGTTCGCGCTGTACGGCCGCGTCGAGGGATTCACCAACCCAAACGCGTTGCTCGCCGGGGTGATCGGCCAGGGCAAGAGCGCGCTCGCCAAGAGCTTCGCCCTGCGTTCGGTGGCCTTCGGATACCGCGTCTACGTGCCGTGTGACCCGAAGGGCGAGTGGACGCCGGTGGCGGAAGCCCTCGGCGGCCGGTCCGTCGCTCTCGGCCCCGGGCTGCCCGGGCGGCTGAACCCACTGGACGCAGCCCCGCGCCCGGAGAGTGTGTCCGAGGCCGACTGGGGTGGCGAGATCCGCAAGCGGCGCTTGCTCCTGCTCGGTTCCCTGGCCCGGACAGTCCTGGGCCGGGACCTGATGCCCATGGAGCACACCGCCCTGGACATCGCGCTGGACGCCGTCGTCACCCGCGCCGCCGACACTGGCCGCACCCCGCTCCTCGGCGATGTCGCCGCCACCCTCAACAACCGCCGTGCGCTCGACGACGCCGCCGGGATGATGTCCGGCCAACTCAGCGACGGGGCCCGTGACCTGGCTCACGCGATGCGCCGTCTGGTGCACGGTGACCTGGCTGGCATGTTCGACGCCCCGTCCACCGTGGCCTTCGACGCCAGCGCGCCGATGCTCACCATCGACCTGTCCCGGCTCGGCGGCTCCGGCGACGACACAGCGCTGGTCCTGGCGATGACCTGCGCCTCTGCCTGGATGGAATCCGCCCTCTCCGATCCGTCCGGCGGTCGGCGCTGGATCGTGTACGACGAGGCGTGGCGGTTGATGCGGCACGTCGGCCTGCTGCAGCGGATGCAGGCCCAGTGGAAGCTCAGCCGCGGTCTCGGCATCGCGAACCTGATGGTGATCCATCGGCTCAGCGACTTGCTGACCGCCGGCGACGCCGGTTCTCAGAGCCGGGCTCTGGCCGAGGGGCTCCTCGCCGACTGCAGCACCCGGATCATCTATCGCCAGGAGACCGACCAGCTCCACGCTGCCGCTTCCCTGCTTGGCCTGACCTCCGTGGAGATGGAGGCCATCGCGCATCTCAACCGCGGCAGGGGCCTGTGGAAAGTCGCGGGTCGGAGCTTCATCGTGCAGCACCTCCTGCACAGCCACGAGCTGGCGCTCTTCGACACCGACGCCCGCATGCACTGAACAGAAAAGGCCCGTGAAACCCGACATCCAGCGCGAACTGATACCGCGCGACTACGCCCTCCACCTTATCGGCGCGCTCAACGCGATGAAGGGCAAACTGCTCAACGCCGCCCAGCAGTGGGAGCTGCTGGGCGAGAGCGGACATGTGCCAGCCGTACCCTCCTACACCGGGCTGCTCCAGCATGCCGCCGACGCGCAGGACCTGTCCTGCGACGTCGTCCGGCTGGCTGCCGATTTCGCCCGGAGCCCTCACAGTACGAACCGCGCCGGACGCGCCGTCCTCGTCCACCTCGCGACGGCGGCCACTCTGTCGAGCCTGGCGGCGCCGCGCTTCGCCGACACCGCGGAGACCGACCTCTCCCTGTCGGTCAGTCCGATCACCAGGCAGTATCGGGAGAACTCCATGGCCATCGACCACGCCACGGCGCGCGCCTTTCTGCGGCGCACATCGGAATCTCTCTACAACGCGATCGAGGAACTCGACGCCCACCTCGACTTCCACCGCTTCTTCCCAACGCCTTCCCGTCGGGAGAGCCCGGCGCCTGCGCCGCCCAGGCCGAGCGCTCGCCACCGCTAGCCCACGCCGGAGCATCCGAGCCCGCATCGCACCGCAAGGAGTCCCTTGAACCGCCCTGACCATTTCAGCGACGCCGACTGGGCCGAATACCAGCAGTGCCAGGCAGAGCACGATGACCTCATGGCACAGGTCGCCAAACGCAAAGCCCAGATGGAACACGACCTGGTCGACGCCTACGACGAGTACGAATTCGACTTCACCCCTCTTCCGGGGCCAAAGCCCGGCCCCGCCGTTGCACCACGCACGTCTGCCTGCGGGCCGAGGCGGTGAACCCCAGGCCAGGAGTCCCAGCGTGGCCGTCCCTCGGCAGGGAGTAACTGTTCGGTGTGCCGTACGCCGGGTGCGACGGAGATCTCCTGCCGTGGTGCCTGCACTGCTGTACTCAGATGGTCGCTCCATGCTCGCCAGGCGACACCTGCCCCTACGTCGATCTCGTTAACAGCGAGAACCGAACCGGTCTGCAAGGACGATCACGATCACCTCCCGCGGCTGCCCGGCTCCGAAGAGGGAGGGAAGGCGGTTGCCCGCCCTTCCCCGACAGTGATGCGGCGTGCCCCAACCGCACAGCCGCTGTGGCAACGGCCTTCAGAGTCGCCGCAGGCCCGGTCTCAGCCCGTCACGGCCAGCAGCCCCACGCTCCCCTCCCCCTTACGGAACACTCATGGCTCTAGACGTCGACAACCCTGATGACCTGCTGCGTCTCGCCGGACGCATCTCCAGATACGCCCGCCGGCTACCCGACCCGCGCCTGCACGCTGACAGCGTCGTCGCCGCGCATATCGAAGACCAGATCGCGTCCCTCGCCGACCTTCTCACGACCCTGGCGTACGAACTCACCTACCGGCAAGCAGAAGCAGCCCGGGCCCCCCGCCGGCACACCCAGGTCCACCGCCGGGGCACCGCCGCTCTGGCCCGTGTCGCTCAGCCTGTAGGCAACGCCCTCGGCGAGCTCGGCGCAGTCGTGGAACAGCTCGGCTTCCTCCACGAGATCGCCGAGTACGCCCCGACCCCCGAGCACGCCGACGCTGTCCGCTCCGCGAACGAGGTCATTGGCGACCGCCTCAGCAGCGCCCGCTCCCATCTCAATGCCGCGGCCCAGCAACTCGACCAGGACGCACACCGCCTTCTGAAACCGCGCGGCGACCGCAAACTCACGCGCGGCGCGGCCCTGATCCAAGTCCCCGCTGCCGTCTCCCATCTCTCGCCCGCACCGCGACCACCCTCCCAGATCCGCTGACCCGGCCCTGCTACCTCCAGGAGTTCCCCTGTCCCATCCTGATTTCGAGGTGTACGACAACGTCGGCCGTACCACCGAGCAACTCCATGCCCACCGCACCAACAGCCCCACCAGCGACGACCTCTACCGCTGCGCTGCGCGCGACGCACGCGGATTCTCCGACTCCCTGACCCTGGCCGAGGCAGGGCAGAGCATCACCGCCTGGACCGACCAGCTGCACCGCGTCCGCAGCGCGGCGGAGTTTCAAGCCGTGACCGAAGCGGTCCTGGGCGATGGTCACAGCGCGCTCGGCGCCCTGCACCAGTTCCTCGAAGCCGCCGCCGAGTGGTGCGAGCGCCATGCGGAACCGGAGATCGCCCGCGGGTACAACGCCGGGGCAAGCCACTTGGACGGGCTCGGTACCCAGCTTGCCTACCTCGGCGAAGACCATCTCGCCCGCACCTACAACCCCTTGCCAGCCTCAGCTCGTACGGCACCGACCCGTGCCGCCTCGGCGCCACCACCCTCGGCTGCGGATGTGCTGTCTCGACGCCCGTACCGCTGACCTGCCGCCGAAGGAGTCCGACTCTGTCGACCCGATCGTCATCGGCCACCCAGTCGGCACGCCCAGCCTCTGACCCCCCTCAGAAAGGATTCACCCCTGTCTGACCATCACTTCCATATCGGCGCTCACCCCCACCACGGGTTCGTCGCCACCGCGACCGTGAAAACGCCCGCGTACCTGGCCGAGTGGTTCCTCGTGCGCGAGCAGTTCGAGCGGGTCCCTGGAAACACGGCCGGGTTGTACCGACTCACCAATCCAGAGACGGACGGGCCACGGCGTACACGGCAGGCAGTCCTCGATCTGCGGAAGATCGGCTTCCATGTCCAGGCCGATCTGTCCCTCGACCCCGCCCGCACGACGGACCACCGGGCCCGTATCGCGGGGGCCGCCGCCGCCCGCTCGCCCCAGCGCGGTCCCGACCTCACCAGCACACCCCTCGCCGCCAGGCTTGAATCGCCCGAGCCGGCCCATGTGCCTCCCGGCAGAGCCACGCGACCCGGCGGCCACAGACACGGCAGACGGGCGTGAGCAGTGCTTTTGTCCGCATCCTCCGTGGGCGTGGTGGTCAGGTCGAGGTCGAGGGCGCTCTCGACGATCTCGCCGCCGGCATCCTCAGACGGGCCGGGTTCATGACTTTCCCCACCCTGTCCGGCCAGTGGATCCGCTTGCCTTTCGACATGGGTGAAGCCTGGGAGAACCAGCACGCGTCCTGGGCCGCCGACATGCTCACCGCCGCCCGCTACCCGGTCGAACTCGACCCCGCCCTGCGCCCGTCAGGCATCAGCACCGCATCCGCCTCCGCGCCCCGGGGCGAGGCCGCCATGACCGCGCAGCCCCCTCCCCCCGGACACCGTCGTAGCCACTGACCCCGAGGGAAGACTCATCCCTGCCGCCACCACCGATAGGAGATCCGCCTTGTCCGAAGCACCAGCAGAGCCGTTCATGACGATCCGGCACACCATCACCGGCGAGATCACCACCACCGGCTACAACGCCGCCGCCCGGCGGATCCTGCTCCAGGCCGGCTTCGAAGAGACGCCAGGCTGCGCCTGCCGAGCGACGGAACCCGGTATGGAGCGGACGCACGGGCCTGCTCGGCAGCCAGCGAGCTGCTCGTCGCCGGCCATCTCCTGCACCTGGACCGAGCCCTCGGTCGGCCGGTGAGCGCCGACGGTACGCGCCGGTTGGCCGGGTCGCCGATGTCGGCGCAGTCCGTGATCCGCTCCGAGAGCGGCCAGCCTCTCCAGCCCATCGCCAGCCCCGCCCGCACCCGCACCTGTTGAAGGGGCCTCGTTTTGACCACACCCGGATCGCCTACCAGTCCAGCGCGCACCAAGGGCGGCGAACTACGGGCCAAGGTGGCCCGACTGCTGGCCGACCGGCCGGCGGACACGCTCACCATCGGGGACATGGCCGGGCAGCTGGGCCACTCCCACGGCGCCGTCCGCAACGCCGCCCTCACCCTGGTGCGACGCGGCGAGGCCGACCAAAGCGGGACCGGGCAACCGGAGTTCCGCGCGAACGCGAAAACCGCCGCAGCCGCGCAGACCGCTGTGATCAGCCCACCGGGCACCCACTCTCCCCGCGCCCAGGCGGCCACGGCCCGCACGACCATTCCCGCAGCAGCCACGCCCAGGCAGACCGGCCCGATCCGCCGCGCGGGGGGCCAGGTATACCACCCCCGGGAGCTGGCCGATCTGCCCGACGTCGAGGCGTTGAATCGCTTGCGCGACTCCGACGTGCCGGTGCTGCTCTACGGCCCTCCGGGCACCGGCAAGACGAGTCTGGTCGAGGCGGCGTTCCCGGACCTGCTCACCGTCGCCGGTGACGGCGACACCACGGTCGGCGACTTGATCGGCGAGTACACACAGGACGACGCGGGAGCCTACGTCTTCCAGTACGGTCCGCTGGTCACCGCGATGACCGAGGGCCGCGCCCTGCTGATCGACGATGCCACCTTGATCTCACCGAAGGTCCTGGCGGCGCTGTATCCCGCGATGGACGGGCGCAGGCAGATCCAGGTCAAGGCCCACAAGGGCGAGACCATCAAGGCCGAGCCGCGCTTCTACGTGGTGGCGGGCCACAATCCCGGCGTCCACGGGGCGGTCTTGACGGAGGCGCTCGCGAGCCGGTTCAGCGTGCAAATCCAGATCGGCACGGACTATGACCTCGCCCTGGCGCTGAGGATCGATGCCCGGGTGGTCCGGGTCGCCCGACACCTCTCCCGCCAAGTCGAACTCGGCGAGCTGGGCTGGGCCCCCCAACTGCGAGAGCTGCTCAGCTACCAGAGGACCGAGGCCGTTCTCGGCACCAAAGCCGCGCTGGCGAACCTGGTCGGCATCGCTCCTCTGGAGGATCGCGACGCCGTCGCCGCTGCCGTCATCAAGGCTGTCGGCGTCAAGGAGGTCGCTCCCCTCACCCTCGGCAAGCAGCTTTCCGCCTCGGCCGTCCGGCAGCCCCCGGGCAGCACCGGCTCCGCGCTCCGGGGCCGCTCGCGATGAGCGCCCACCACCACGTCCAGTCCCCCGCCACCACGCCGGACGACAACGCCGACCTCGCGCGATGGGACGACGACGGCGCCCCGCCCGCGCAACCCCGTTCCTCCCCGGACGCGTGGCTGCGCGTGGGAGCCGAACTCGGCGATCGGCTGGTCGCCCTCTCCGGCCGCCAGGACCTCCTCGTCACCTGCCGCCCCGGCACGCGCAGCGGCGCGCCGGCCGCGTTCTTCCCCACTCTGGGCCAGGTCGAGTTCGACGCCGGCCTGTTCGCCCCGCTCCAGCCCCACGAGATCCATCCGCGGATCGTGGGCGACGAGGAGCGGTATCCCGCCGCCTGGGGAGTGTTCGTCCACGAGGCCGCGCACGCGGCCCACTCCGTCTGGACGGCGCCTACCGGAGCGGACCCCCGTGTCGTCGAGGCCGCGCTCCTGCTGGAGGAGAGCCGTGTCGAAGGCGCACACCTGATCACGCGGCCCACGGACCGCACGTACCTGCGCACCAGTGCCCGAACCCTGGTCATGCCCGACATCGCCCACCCCAGCCTCCAGGGCATCGAGCACGCCGCCGGCGTGGCGGCCCTGGTCCTCGGCCGCCGTGACGTCGGCATCCTGGATGTCGGCGAGACCCGGGCCGTCGCCGATCTGTGCGAAAAGGTGCTGGGCGCAGACCTGCTGGCCACACTCACCCGCATCTGGACCGCAGCCCACCAGTGCGCCGACCACGACGCCACGACCATGCTCGCGCACGCTCAAGAATGGTGCGACGCTCTGGACACCGCGGCCCCCGCCCTGCCCGTGCCGGAGAACCTCACCGATCTGCTGTCCGGCGCCGTGGGGGTCGTCATGGACAGCACGGCAGCCACCGACGCCGCCGACCTCGCGGCACAGGCCGCAGCGACCAACGCCATGGCCGCGCAGTCCAAGGCGCAGGCTCAGGACCGCGCCCAGCGGGCCGGCCAGCGACGCAAAGCCGCCGCCACCGCCAAGTCGGTCTTCAACGCCCGTGGCACCACCGTCACCCCTGACGGCACACCGGCGCCCTACGGCAACCCGGTCACCGGCACCCGCAGGCCCACCGCCGCCGAGCAGAGTGCCGCCGCGCGCCTGAGCCGCGCCCTGCGTGCCGCCGCCTACCGCGAGCGGACCGAGGAGCGGACCACCAGCCCCACCCCGCCCGGCCGCCTCAACATGCGCGCGGCCCTCGCCCGCGACGCTCAGCGCGCGGCCGGGTCGGTCCCCACCGCGGAACCCTTCACCCACACCCGCCGCCGGAACTCCCCCACCCCACCGCTGCGTGTGGGTATCGCCGTCGACGTCTCCGGCTCCATGCGTGCCGCCTGCGCGCCCGTCGCGTCCGCTGCCTGGATCATGGCACGCGCAGCAGCCCTGACCGACCCCGACTCCCTTACCGCCACCATCGCCTATGACATGCACCTGACCGCATTGACCCGCCCCACCCACCGAGCACCAGAGCGCGTGACGACGTTCGATGCCAACGGCGGCCACCACAACCTCGGCGACGCCATCGACGCACTCGACCACGGCCTCGAACTCAGCCGCCCCGGCGCCGGCCGCCTCCTCGTGATCGTCACCGACGCCCGGTACGGCAGCGACGAAACCGCTCAAGCCGTCACCCGCGTCAAGCAGCTCACGACCGCCGGCTGCGCCGTACTCCAGCTCACCCTCACCGCGGAGTCCCGCCACTTGCCGGGGACCACCTTGCTGCACCTGCCCCAGCCCTCCAGCGCTCCCGTCGCCATCGCCACGGCGGCCACAGACGCCATCCGCAGGACACGCTGAGACGACGCAGAAGACGGAAAGTAGGAACAACCACGTGGCAATTGCTGGCAAGTCCGGCTATCAGAACATGCGGAATGGCCTGTGGTTGCAGCGTCAGGAGATTTTGGAAGTCCCAGGTGGCACGCCTGATCCACTAGGCCGCGTCTGACGGGTTATGCGGAGCCCGGGGTGCAGATGCCGAACATCACTCTCTCAAAAACTGATCACAAGTGGCCGGCAAATGACGGACTCGACGGAGGACGCCAGGCGATCGGCCGGGAGCCGGGAAGCGATAGCCCGGTCCTCAAATCGCTGGCTGTACCGGCCGCCGCTCGCCGCCCAGCGGCGCCGCTGTCCACCACGTCTCTTGCATGGCGAGAGCATGAGCCGGGCCAGTCCCTGGCGGGAGTAGGCGGCTCAGTCGTCGTGGGGAGTCGGCTCGCTCACGATGGGCTCACCTGCGGCTGACTTCTGCGGCATAGTCGGCGCCGAAGCCCTGGCTCACACGGTTCCAGTTATCTCCGGTGGATTGGTGGAAGCCGAGCAGTCGGCTGATGACGACGGCGGGCAGTTCCGAGGCGATGTCCATCAGCGACGAGTGGCGTGCGAGCTGGGGTGGCACGCCGATCGCCTTCAGGCGTCGGCCGAGGGTGTGCGGGTCGATCGGCTGCCCGGGGTAGAGGCTGTGGAACAGCCACTTGGGTTCCTCGATCGGAATGGTGGCCGCTCGCCCGTTCCGTCGCTCGACGAGCTGGCGGATCAGGTCGTCGAGCGGCGTGGGGATCTCCACAGGGACGCGACCAAGCTGCAGAGCGAGTGTGTCGCTGCGGTCGATGACGTGCTCGATGGTGAGGCGGCTAATGCGGCCGACGGGCTGGGCGAACAACAGCAGGAGCAGGCCGGCGGCTCGGTCGACGACCTGGAGCTGTCGTCGTGGGCGAGGCGGTGGACCAAGGCCCAGCGCTGGTCCTTGCTGATGATGCGCGCGGTGAAGTAGGTACTGATCACCGGTGCGGTCAGGGGGCGGCTGTGGCCGCGCCTGCTGGTCCAGAGCAGGAATCCGCGGACCGTGGCGCGAGTGGTGGCCGGACTCAGCCGGTCGCAAGTGCATCGGTGCCCAAGTCCAGGCGCATCGCGGCCTGTACTTGCGCCAGAGCGTCCATCACCTCACGAAAAACGCGCTCACACTCCTCATCCCCATGCGCCACGCCCGCGCCCGTCGCATCCCTTAGCCGGCGCACACTGCGAAAATATGTGAGAGCCGGATCGACAACTGCCCCGGGGGCAAGGACTTCCAGTTGGTAGCGCAGTTCGTAGCAGCCAGCGAACTTCTGACGCGCGATGAGGACACGCTCGGCGTCGGGCACCGCGCGGTCCAGAATGATGAGTGCCAGCTCGCCGCGTACCTGGGAGAGCGCACCGAGGTAGGCCCCATACAGGTCACGCTTACTCCGCCTCCACTCACCGATTGCCTCGCGGCGATCCTTGCGGACTTCCACGAGCACGGTCGAGCCCATTGCGATGGCGGCGCCGAGGACTGTGGCAAGGAGTGTCATCCATTCCATCCCGGCACCCTAAAAGAAGGCAGCGGTGCCCGGTAGTGCGCATTCAGCGTGGCTGGGACAAGAGCGGTCTCCCTCCGTCGCGGACTTCTGAAATCACTGGTCAGAGAACCGACTTGTGCAAGGCTTGGATAGACCAGTTCGTCACGCGCCATCAGCGGCGGCCACAGAATTCCCCGGTCGCTTATAGCCGACGAACCCCGGTTAGCGAAACCGGGGATCCTGAAGACCATTGAATCCTCCCCACCGCCACCTGCGCTGTTCGTGGAAGGACTCATCTGTGCCCGGCCCCGTCTCCCGCCCGCCGTATGTGCCTGCCGACATCCTCACCCCCGAAAGGGACATCACCCACCGTCACTTCACGCCGCGTGACGAGATCGTGATCCTCAAAGGCGCGGCCGGCAGGCAGTTGTGGGGCGAGAAAATGACGGTCGTCACCCCGTCGTGGCACACCCCTACCGACGAGGACGGGTGGCGACTGCGCAACCCCCACGGCGGCGCACGTACCTACATCACCGGCCACCCGCGCTATCTCGTCCACTTCTCCCGCCGCTGCCCCGACTGCCTCATCCACCTGCGGGCCATGGAGGACTACCTGCTGCCCAAACTCACCGGCGCCACCGGCCCGGTCGACTGCGGCTGGTACGCGCTGACCGACCTGAACCAACTGGTCCACGCCGCCGACGCCCGGAGCGCCCGATGACCGGCGACAGGCCGCCCGGGCGCCACGCCCTCCTGGACCAAGTACGCGCCAAAGCCCGCTCCGTAGCGGTATCCGGCGGCCACTGGCCCAGCACCCTGGCCAGTCTGCTCGGGAAAATCGGCGCCACCTGGCAGGAATCCGCCGACGTGTGCGGGGACGTCGCCTGGCAGGCCCGTGCCGACGGACACAGCGCGCTCCTCCTGCTCGAACCAGAGCAGATCACCCGCCCCAGCACCGAACCCGTCACCGCCCGAACCTATCGGCACGTCTACCTGGGAACCCTGCGCTACGACTTCCGGTGCCGCACCATCGAGACCCTCCTGCACGCCCTGCCCGACGGGACTGCGGACGAACTCGACTGCTACAGCCGCGCGCTCGGCGTCTTCGCACTGCTCGGCCAGTCCCGCACGACCGGATACGTTGGCATGGAACAGGTTCTCGGCGAGGCCGGCGACCACATCAAAACACTGCATGTGCTGCTGCACGGTCTATGGCTCGGACACCATCTGCCCGGCCGGGAGGAGCACATGCTCCGCCTACTGGCCCGCCCACCGTTCGCCGCCCGTGCCGATCCGATCGCCCTGTTCCGCGAGGCAGCAGCCCGCCGCCGCCTCGGACAGCACCACAGGGCCCTGGAAGCGATCGACCACGCCCTGGACCTGCTGCCGCCGGGCGATGTGGCCGTGCACGCGGACCTCGTCCGGGAACGCTCCCTCATCACCGCCGCCCACGACTGGCAACGGCTCACCATCCACGCCGCCGAGGGGAATCAGCGGTGATCCTGCGTCTCCATCCTGGCGGCGTCGACTCCGCCGAGGCCCTCGCCGATGCACTCGGCCGGCCTGTCAGCGACCAGGAACGGCTAACCGACCATACGGTGGTCGCGTTCAGGCATGAGCGGCACCGATATCTCCTCGACGACGAGCGCGTGTTCTGGACGCCGGCCCAATGGGCCGCGCACCTGAATGGCGACAACCGGCATGATGTCGGCCGCCGGTCCGAAGGCCGGCTTCCCATCTGGCATCTCAGCGTCCGCCTGGCATCGCACGACCGCACCCTCACCGGGCCCGAGTGGTCAGAAATCGCGCAACGGCTCGCCCGGGCCGCCGGCATCACGCGTCCGGGCGACCAACAAGGATGCCGCTGGGCCGCTGTTCAAGGGCAGCCCGGGCAACTTGACCTGCTGGACGCTCCGGCCATACCGCCGGCACCAGCCGCGCAGCCAGCCCCAGGCCGTGGGCGTCCGGTTGACCCGTCTGCAGAAAGCTTTCCTTCTTGGCCCTGGCTGACCGGCAGCTGCCCCTGCAACGTGACGGCCACTCCGGTGAGGTCCGCGCCCGCGGAGGCGATCCGGTACATCCGCGGCGACCCCGCTGACCGGCACGAACGGCACCCGCGACGCACCGCGTGCCGCGGCGACGTTCTGGCCGATGACCACGAACCTGCCCGCCTCCCGCGCCGCGCGCTCCCGTCGGCCCGGGCGCCGCGCCGGCCCGGCGGCGCTGAATCCCCCCTTTGCTCTGAGGAGACCATGCCCGACCCTCGCGACACTCGCGATCTCGAATCGTTCGCCATGGCACTCGCCGACGAACTCCCCGGCCAGTGGCGCAGCGAGTACCACCGGCACGCCGTATACGACGACCAGTTCTCCCTCTCCGAGGACGTCTGGGACATGAATCTCGTCTCGGCCGCGATAGCCGAATACGTCCTGGAGCACGATGCCGTGCTCACGCGCGACGACGGCGCCCGCCTCTACGTCACCGGCCGCCCGCGCCAGGACGAGGAGTACCTCGTCGCCGTTATGGCCCCAAAAAATGTTCCGGAAGCCTTCCGGGGCGTGCGTGAACCGGACGGCATCGCTGTTCCGGACGACCCTTTCCGCGCGGCGGATGACATCACCGCGCATCTGCTGCCCCGCTACGACAAGGCGCTCGCCCAGGTCCAGCACAACGCCCAGAGCTTGGCCCCGCGGGCGGCTGCCCCCTCCGGCGGGGCCGACCAGGTGGTGATGACGTGGGCCGACGACGGGCGGCTCGTCGCCCGGCCCGCGAGCGAGACCGCCGCCTCGGTCCTGCGCGAGACCGGCTTCGTCTACGACAAGCGGCAGCAGACGTATGCGCTCTCCGGAGATGACACCGCCACCCAGGGCCGCTCGGTGCGGGCCGCCGGTGCCCGTCTGTCCGCTCTCGGCATTGGCGTTGTGATCCGCAACGCGCCCTCGAAGCCCGCCCTGGACACCGCCACCCAGGCCGCGCCGACACCGGCCAAGCCCGCCCGCACCCGATGACCGAAGGAGGCACTGGCCTGTGAGTCTGGCCGATGAGACAGGAACCGACGTGGAAATCTACCGGCGCCACGGAGACGACGGCGTCTACGCCGACAGCCATACCGGAGCCCCCGAACAGCTCCTCGCCCTGCTGGACCGTCTTGGGCTGGAACGCCACACCATGCCCCACGCCTATGTCTGGCACCGAACTCCCGAGCGGCTGAGCGATCCGGAAAAGATACGCATGGCCAGCCGTGCCGCAGCTGTGCTCGCCGCCACCGGCTACCGCGCGAACATCGACCCGGGCGTATTCGACCGGCCCGCCTACGACACGGCCGTCGCCGAACTCACCGCGCGGCGCAGAGCCGTCCGCACTTCCCCGGAACCCGCTCCACCGGCCGCGAGCACTCCCGTATCCCGGCCGCTGCCCCCGACCATCCGGAGGAAACCGTGAACCTCGCCGACGAAAACGGCACCGACGTGGAGATCTACCGGCGCTACGGGGGCGACGCCATCTATGTCGAGAGCCGTACCGGAGCACCCGACCGACTCGTCGAAACCTTGGACGACATCGGGACGACGCGTCACACCGACGGCCCCTACACCTGGCGTCAGCTGCCCGTTGACGGCTTCACCGAGGAGGAAGTGCGCCAGTCGGCCACGGGTGCCCTCTTCATTCTGGCCACGGCCGGCTACCGGGCCAACATCGACCCCGCGCTCTTCGACCGGGCCACGTACGCGGCCCTGCTGGACCACGCCGCCGACCGGCGCGAGCATTATCGCCGGCTGGACGCGGCCCGCTCTCCCCGCCCGGCGCAGCCGGAGGCGTCACCAGGCACAGCGGCCGGCGGGAAACGCCGGTAAGCACCGCCCCCGCTGCAGCCGATACACCGTCACCTACACACCCCGCCCCCGTCGCGCTCCCCGCAGCGATGGACGGCCTTGTCCCCAGGAGGACCCTGACATGGGAAACCGCGCCGACGACACGGGCAGTGACGTCGAGATCTACCGCGACGCAGTGAGCGGCGCCATCCGCGCCGACACTCCCACCGGCGCCCCGGAGACCCTTCTCGCGGTGCTGGACAGCCTGGGTCTGGAACGCAAGACCGTGACCACGTCCGGACCGGAGTATGTCTGGCACGAGGTACCCGGGGGCTTGTCCGAGGACAAGCAGAAGCGTCTGGCCTCCCGCGCCATCCCCACCCTGCTAATGGCCGGATACGTCGCCAACATCACCACCGCGACCTTCGACCCGGACGCCTACCTGGAAGCCGCCAACGAGGCCAGAGCCCAGCACGCCGTACCAGACGCCCAGGCCGTGGCTCCGCACACCGGCACCGCCCGCCCCCGGCACGGCCGCTGAACTATCTGTCCCCAGCCGCCCCCACGAAGATGTGGCCCTTTCCCATCCAGCGCACACCACCGCCAATCACCGGTGCCCGCGAGCCCCGCCTGGCCGCCTTCATCCTTCGCTGTTACCTGCATCCCCGGCCCATCGGCACGATCCCCCCTGTCGGCGGACCAATGACGGCCGGTGAGAAGCCCGTCCGGGGGGCCAACGCTCATGCCTGCGGAGGACCATGACTGACCCGCACCCCTATGCCGTTCGTCTCGCTGACGAGATCGCCCGCCTGATCGACCTGCTCGGTGATCACTTGACGCAGGCCATGCCCCGGCAAGCCGCCCAGATCCTTACGAAGGTCCTCGATTCGGAGGAGGGCATCCTCGGCCGCCTCACCACTCTGGTGGCGACCGGCTCCCTGCATGCCAAGCGCCACACCGAGGCAGGGACGTTCCCGCCCGAGGTCTGGCTCGCTCTGGGCCGCGCCGCGAACTCCCTCGCCGACGTATGCCACGACCTCGACGAGCACACCGACAGCGTGCGCCGGCTCGCCCAAGCCGCGACACCCGCCCCGCCGTGCCGACGAACCCCGTGTCCTGCGCGGGCGGGCCGCGCCGGTGAGGAAGCGACAGCAACGCGCGAGTGCGACGGCCGGGCAGCAGGCCCAGCAGTACTGCCTCGTCACACCACGCCATCTGGCCAGCGGCGGCGACCTGCGACACGTCACCGAGTATCTGCGCGCCTCCGACTGGAGCGACCGGTCCGAGACCCGCGGACCGGTCATCCTCGAAGGCCCCGATCGCCCCGTCCGCGTCACCTGCAGCCCCCTACACCGTCCCGGCTGCTTGGATCATCCGCGCAAAGGCCACCGCCCACGAGCAAGCCCGACCAGCGGATCCGCACCACCTCCGTGTCGGTACGGCCTGATGAAATCGCGGCCTGGCAGCGGGTCCGTTTCGCGCTCGCCCGTGCGGCCCGAGCGTCCGCGACCACTGCCCGGACAGAGAGCACCGCACCCACGATCCGCCCGCATACAGCGGGCGGGGCCCGGCCACGCCGCTGATTGGCCGACGACCTGCCCCAACCCCAAGGACGTACATGCCCCCCCTCGCAGAAGCGGCGTCTCCGCGCTACCCCGTCGGCGCGGTGCGACGGTGCCCAGCGCGCAGCGCTGCGCAGTCCGGCCGCGGGCACGGTGCTTCGTGTCTCTGAGTGAGCGGCACCTGGCCGCGTTCGCCGCCGACCATGAGTCCATGCTGCAGTTCGACACGCAGCCACGGTCCCTGGCGGGCCCCGGCGACCCGCGCCACGTCACCCACCCACTGCTCGCCGCCGGGTGGAAAACCGCCTCCGATCCCTCACTTCCCCGGGTCCAGCTCGTCAGCCCGGACGAGCTGGTGGAGGTGACCATCGATCCGACACCGACCTCATCCGGGTCCTGGTGGCGCATCGGAACCCCGCCTTCCGCCTACGGCCCCTACTGGCATATGAGTTTCGGTGGCCTCACGCCGTCGGAGATCGTGGCCGGAGTCGCCGACGCTCTCGCCCGGCCCGTCCCGGACGGCGAGAGCGATGTAGGGCAGATCCTCACCGACGCCGGCTGGACAGGCGTTCCGGTGGCCGGGGCCCCGGGGCACGCGGTTTCTCCCGACCAACTGGTCCATGCCGAGTGGCTGGAGGAGGCCGGGCGGCCCTACCCCTGGCGGGTCGAAGCCGCAGTGCGCCACGATTCGAGCCGCGACGTCGACCATGTCTGGCACGCCTGGATCGGGGACGGCACACCGCCGCATCTGGTGGCGGCGCTGGCACGTGCGCTCGTTGACCCGCAGCCGGTACTCAGGGCGATGTACGACCAGCTTGGCCATTACAGCGCGGTCCAGCATTCCAGCGCCACCACCGGCATGCAGGTCGCCGCCGCACACCGCCAGCGCGTGGCGGCGGCCCGGACAGCGGCCCGCCGCGCCCGGCACGCTCCGGCCACCTCCGCTTCCCCCGCACCCGCCGGCTCTCCGCTCCCCACGCGGCGCCGGTGAACCTCCACACGGAAGACCATCTGTGAACGCTGACCACCCCGGCGACGGCGCTGTTCATGACCCCGCGCTCCAGCAACTCGCTGTGTTCATCCGCGAGAGCAACCAGATCCTCGCCGACTGGGACACCTACTCCGACCAGCACACCGACCTCGACGGCTGGCCGCACGACGGCCACGCCTACGGTCTGCGCGCCCAACGCCGAGACGCCGATACCTGGCGCGCCTTCGCCCGTGTCCGCTCCGGCGCTAAGAACATGCTCGCCACCGCCGAGACACAGATGCGGCGGCTCCCGGCCACAGCCATCCAGCCACGATGGACCTATCAGCTCGGCCGTCTCCACAGCGCGCTCGACCAGATCGTCGTCCTGCGGGCCGACTGGCTCATCACCCGCGACGGCCTGTCCCCCTCGGCCGGGCCAGGGAACGCGGAGTACGACGACGCGCGGGCCAAGCGCAACGGCGAGGCGTGGTCCTACCTGGACGAGTGGGCATCGGCGGGCGAAGTCCTCCTCGAAATCCACCGCGCGGCAGAGCGCCAAACCCCGCCCGCACCTGGGCCAGTGTCGACCCCGGCTCCGCCGGCACCGGCCGGCCATGCGGCAGCGGCGAAAAGGTGACTGTGCCCAACAACATTGAGGTGGGGCTCGTCTCTCCCCGCTACCTCGCCGGGGGAGGCAATCCGGCCTGGATCACCGTCCCACTCCACCGGGCCTGCGGCTGGAGCCACGGCCACGACCCCCTCATGCCCCGCGTCATCCTCTCCAGCCCCGACCAGAAGGCCGTGCTCCGCCTGGACCCGAGGCCCGGCGAGCCGTGGTGGAAACTCCGGCACGCTCGTGCCGGCGAACAGCGCTCCTGGTCGGCGGCCTTCGACGCGCGCACCCCGGTCGAGATCATCGCCGGATTCACCGACGCACTCACCGCCGCCGAGACCGGGCCGGGGCCCACGTCCCACCCTTACGATCCGCTCCGTCAGGCCGACTGGCGGGACGCGCATGGCCACGACGGCCTCACCTCCCCGGACAAAATCGCCCACGTCGAACACGGCACCTCCGACGGCTGGTTGGCGGTCAAGATCATGGTCAGCGAGGATCCCGAGGGCCTGATCTGGCAGGCGTACTTCAGCCGCGACACCCCAGCGCATCTGATCGCCGGATTCACCCGGGCGCTCGCCGACCAGACCCCGCTGCCCCGCGGTCCCCACCCGCTCCGCATCCCCGCGCAGAGCCGCTGCCACGTCCACGCCGCCCAAGCCCTGGTCCCGGCCATCGACGTCGCCTTCCCGCTGGAGAACCGCGTCAGGACACTCGCCGACCGGCAACCGTCCCATCCAGCTCCCGCGCTGCGGACACGAAGTGCGCCGCCGCCCCGACGCACCCGCTGACGCGGCTCGCCCGACCATCGACCCCGCCCACGGATCCGCCCCTTGCCCAAGCCCACGTCCCCATCGAACCCCGACACCTACGACATCCCCTTCAAGTTCCTGCTCGGTATTGCTGCCATCGGCGTCCCCCTGTCGAACCTGGCCTGGCTCTGCGGGAACACCACCGCATGGCTCACCAACTCCGGTCCCTGGACGGCCTACCAGCCGGCCGATGCCCTCTTCCACCGCGACCAGATGTGGCCCACCGCCGGACACACGACCCTGCTCATCGGCGCGCTCATCGTCCCCGCACTGATCACCATCGCTTTCGCTGCCCTCGGCGCGCTGTGGTGGACCCGTCACAAGAGCGGGAGCAGTAAAGCGAAGCGGGTCGCCGGGATGGCCAAGCCGAGGGACATCGAGCCTCTGCTCGCCAAGGCGATCACCATCAAGGCGCGCTCACTGCGGCCAAGTCTGAGGGACACCAAGCGCATTGACGCCCGTGACTCCGGCGTCCTCCTGGGCAACCTGCAGGGCACGAGGCACGAGGTCCGGATGGGGTACGAAGACGTCGCCGTCGCGATCATGGCGCCCCGCTCCGGCAAGACCACGAGCCTGGCCATCCCGTCCATCCTCAACGCCCCCGGCCCCGTCCTGCTCACCTCCAACAAGGCCGCGGGCGACGCCTACACCACCACCCTCGACGCACGAGCGCGGGCGGGGCGGACGTGGTCGATGGATCCCCAGCAGATCGCGCACGCCACACGGACCATGTGGTGGAACCCGCTCGCCGACGCCACCACCCTCGACGGCGCCGGCCGCTTGGCTTCACACTTCCTCGCCGCGTCCGTGGACGCCTCCCAGCAAGGCGACTTCTGGTCCAAGGCCGGCTCCAACATCCTCAGCCAGCTCTTCCTGGCCGCCGCCCTCGACGAACGGCCGATCACCGACGTCATGCAGTGGCTGGCCTTCCCCGCCGACCGCACCCCCCTCGATATCCTCCGCGATCACGCCTTCACCGCCGTCGCCGCCCAGCTCAAGGGCACCGTGGAGGGACCGCCCGAAACCCGGGACGGCATCTACGAGACCGCGAGGCAGTACGCCGCCGCCCTGCTGAACTCGGAGATCGCCGCCTGGGTCACCCCGCAGGCGAACATCCCCGAATTCCGGCCGTCCGACTTCGTCACCAGCACTGACACCCTCTACTTGCTGTCGAAGGACGGTGGAGGCGGCGCGAGCGCGCTGATCGCCGCGTGCGCGGACTCCGTCATGCGGGCCGCAACCACCCAGGCCGAACGCGCCGGCGGTCGCCTCGACCCGCCCATGCTGACAATCCTCGACGAGGCCGCCAACGTGTGCAAAATCAGCGACCTGCCCGACCTGTACTCGCACCTGGGCTCGCGCGGCATCATCCCCCTCACCATCCTGCAGTCCTACCGCCAGGGCCAGAAAGTCTGGGGCGACGCCGGCATGGACTCGCTGTGGTCCGCCTCCACCATCAAGGTCATCGGATCCGGCATCGACGACCCCGACTTCGCCGACAAACTGTCGCGGCTGATCGGCGACCACGACGTCGAGACGAAGTCGACCTCGGTCTCCGACTCCGGAAAATCAACCAGCTTCAGTATGCGGCAGGAACGGATCCTGCCCGCCGACGCCATCCGCGCCCTGCCCAAAGGCACCGCACTCGCCTTCGCCACCGGCATGCGCGCCGCCATGCTCGACCTGCGCCCCTGGTACCTGGAAGACGGAGCGGACGAACTGTCCGCCGCCTCGAAGCGCGCCTCGGCCGCCATCACCCAGCGAGCCGTCGCCAAGACGGCACCAAAGCAGTCCGACTACGGGACGGCCGCGTGACACTCCCCAGCACCGGCCCCGAGCAGTCCCAGAGTGCCGATCCGATTCGGCTCACCTCGGGACGTCTGCACTACACCACTCCGTTGGGTGCCCAGTACAGCGGAGACAGCCGCCTGCTGCTCGGTGAACTGCCGGCGGAGAGCGTGGATCTTTTCGTTACGAGTCCGCCGTTCCCGCTGCTGCGGCCCAAGGAATACGGCAACGCCGACCAGAACGATTACGTTGAATGGCTCCTGCCCTTCGCCGCCGCGGCCCACCGGGCACTCCGCCCGACCGGCAGTCTTGTGATGGAGGTAGGCGGTGCTTACCAACGCGGCCGTCCCACCCGGTCGTTGCACCAGTTCCGCATCCTGCTGGCCTGCACCGACCGCCTCGGATTCCACCTCGCCCAGGAGTTCTACTGGCACAACCCTTCACGGCTGCCGACCCCGGCCGAATGGGTAACCAAACGCAAGATCCGCGCCAAGGACACCGTGAACACCATCTGGTGGCTGTCGAAAACCCCTCACCCGAAGGCCGACACCACCAAGCTCAAAACCCCTTACTCCAAGTCGATGAAAAAGCTCCTGGCAGCCCCGGCCCGGCACTACAGGCCGATGCTCCGCCCCTCGGGCCACACCGTCAGCGAGCACTTCGGCCAGGACACCGGGGGCGCGCTCCCCGCCACCCTGCTGTCGGTGCCCAACAGCACCTCCAACGACGCCTATCTACGAGAATGCCGTCTCCACGGCACACGACCGCACCCCGCCCGCTACCCGGCGAGAATCCCGGAGTTCTTCATCACGTTGTGCACCAACCCCGGCGATCTCGTCGTGGACTTCTTCAGCGGCTCCAACACCACCGGCCACAGCGCAGAACTGCTCGGCAGACGCTGGCTCGGTATCGACCTCGACACCGACTACGCCGCGGCATCAGCCGCACGCTTCCCCCAGGCCGCCGTCCCAGCATGAGCAGGGCCCCGTGGCCCCATCCCTCAACCTCCCGCCCACGTCGAGGCGACCTTGTGATCCGTATCAGCGGATCACCCTGGTTCAGTTAGGACTTCACAACTCCCATGTCCTCTACCACTCACCACCCCGTCCGATGACTTCCCGGTCCGAATCGGCCCCCGGATCCCGCCCGGGCCGGCACAACTGGGCGCTGGCGCAAGGCCCGATCCACGCCCTCGGCGAGTCAAAGAACCTCGGGGCGTGGGCACAGGACCCTCGGTGCCGGGTCTCGAAGGCGACACTCCGGGGGCGGCTTGCCCTCGGCTGGGAGGCCGAGGATGCGATCACTCGCGGCAAGGGCGAGGAACCCCCGTTGCGGTTCGCACATTTCGACCGGTCCCTGCCCCTCCGCGGCTGGGCCGAGCAGAGCGGCATCAGCTATCAGACGCTGTACACCCGGGTCTTCACGGACGGAATGAAATTCAGGGACGCACTGCTCCAGGGACCCGATGACCCGGGCTACGGCGTACCGGTGACCGCGCTCGGCGAGACGAAGCCCCTGCACCTGTGGGCTCTCGATCCGCGGGCGGCCTGCACGGCCGCCCGGCTTCGCTGGCGCGTGAACGCGGGCTGGCCCCCGGAGCAGGCCATCACCGCAAAGCCGCAGCCCTCGCAGGGGCCTCAAACCCGCCCCCGCCCCGAAGCCGCCGGACAGGCACCCGAGTCAGTCGTCCTGGACATCACCGCTGATCACCTGCAGCCCGGCGACAGCGTCCTCGCCGTCGGCCAGGACCCGGCATCCGGCACGCCCGTCCTGACCGTGCGCCGCCCCTCCAGCCCACTCACGCCCGCCGTGCGGAGATCCTCCCTGCCCGCCACGCCGCCCGAGGCCCAGACTGCCGCGCCACCCCCAGCGCCGGCCACACCACAGGCCGGCGCCCCGCGTCGCTGACGCACATACCGAGCAGGACCGCACGTCACTTGCCACTCACCACTCCCCCGCAAGAAAGACCCCATCCCCATGCCCCACCACACCCCCTCCCCGCTGCCGGACCGCCTGCTGATCCTGGCCGCGCAGTTCACCCGCCACAACGACGCCCTTGACCTCACCACCAAAACAGCCGCCCTGCCTGCCCACATCACCTCCGCACAACGGCTCGCCCGATCGACGAGCGAGACGGCCGACGCCATCGCAGGCCAGCCCCTCGAACACACGCCGGACGTCACCGATGTCCTCATCCGACTCCGGCAGACAGCCTTCCTGACCAACGCCGCAGCCGACCATCTCATCGACGCCGAAGACCTCCTGACCACCGTGGGCGACGTGGCATCCGACAGCCCCGACATCCACGACCAGTACTACCGCCAAGACGTGCTCCTGGCCGCTGACAAGCAATTTCATTTGGCCCGCGACCTGACGGCCCTCGCCCCGGAAGCATCCGCCCTGGCCGCAGAGACGCTCGCCCTCGCCCTGCGCCGCCAGCACCTCGACGCCCCAACACTCCCGGCTCCGGAGATCACGCTGTCACGCGCCCAGGACAGCGCATTGCGGGCGATCGCCAGGGGCCACGTCCAGGTCTACGAAGCGGCAGGCCGACAGCACGCCACCAGCCATGACGACCGCCTGCTCCTCACCACGCTCCGGTCCCTGGAGTCCAAGCAGCTCATCCAGTACGACCTCCGCCCAGCACTCGACGACCGGCACCGCGTGCGCCTGACCGCCACCGGCCGCCAGCTGCTCACCGCGAGCTACGGGCTTCCCCCGCGGTCGGCCCTAACGACCAAAGCCGTCCCGAAGACCGCATACCCCACCGCCTCAAACCCCGCAACGCGCCCAGCCGCGCCAAGGACACGCTGACTGCGGCCGGCCCAACACCGGCGTACGCATCGCCCTCGCCATCCCATTCACCCTCGTCCATGGGCCGGACGGCGAAGCGACACGGCGCTTCAAGCCCTCGCTCCCCGAGGCTTCGGCGCCCAATGGACCGCGGCGTTCACCCACGATGCTCCCTAACACCTCGTCGCCCGGTTATTCGCGCACCTCGCCAAAAGCGACCCCGTCGAACGTGTTCTCAACGTGCCGTACACCCAGCACAGCACCAGCGCGCTGATCACACCCGTCAGCGGCACCACGGTGAACCCCACGTCCACCATGCCGTCGCCCAGGCCGCCTGGGCACACGCCGACCGACACCCGAGACGATGACCACCCTCACTGTTCCCGAACGCCTGCTGTCCCTCGGCACAGACTTCACCCGGCACCTCGACGCCCTGAAGAACACCGCGCTCCTGCGCGGCCCGAACCCGGCCGTTAATCTCTGGCGGCACATCCCCACCACCCAGGCCCTGGCCCGGGAAGCCCTCGCCGTGTCCGAGGCTCTGCGCGGCATGCTGCGGCTCTACCACTCACCCGATGTCCGAGCCGCCATGCAACGGTCGGCTCAACTCGGCGCCCTCGCCACGCTCGCCGCCGACCACCTCGTCGACGCCGCAGACCTCCTCCGGGCCACCACACCCACGAGCCGGGAGCAAGCGGTCACCCCACACGCAGAGGCGCTGCCGGAAGCCCGACGCTGCACCACCCTCGCCGAGCAGCTCACGTCCCTCGGCGCCGAGGACTGCCTGGCCACCGCCCGCCTGACCGCCCGCGAACTGCACCGCCAGTTTCTGGGCGCCGCCCACCGGCCGCCAGCGCTCTCACCCGCCCAGCACACCGCGCTGGAGGCCATAGCCGCGGGACGCGTCACCTTCGACCGGCAGCTCGACAAACCGCATGTCCGCAGCGGGGGCACACGCATCGCCGTCAGCACCATCCGGTCCCTGGAGTCCTGCGGCCTCGCGGCCCGCGAACCATGTCCGCTCTGGCTTCAGGATGAGCGGATCCACCTCACCGCTGACGGGTGCCGCGGCCTGGCCGCGGCCTTCGGCCGGGTGAAACCGCCCGCGCTCACCGCTGCCCGCCCTGCAAGCCGCCCGGTCGCGACCGCCGCACGCATCGCGGCCCGTTAGTCCGCATCCCCCGGGGAGACACAATGCTTCCGATACTCCGACAGCACACGATGTCGCCCGCGCCCTTGCCGACCAGATCCACCCCAACGTGGCCGCACGCGACGTGATCGTCAGCGGTCGCCGAGACCCTCGACCGCGTCGCCCCCGTCTTCAGCACCCCGCCCGCCGAGGGGACCGCTCCCGGCCCGCAAGGACACACCCACGGCCCGGGCGCCGCTACTCCGCTCCGGCTCCGACTCCATCGGCCGGACGCCGCCGCTGACATCCGGCTACAGAACCTCCACGGGGAAGGGCAACCACCCTGGCCACCGCTGACCCCCTCCATGCCTGGCCCGCGCCGTGGAGAACCAGCGCCGCTGTGCCGGTTCAGCATCAGGGCCGGTCGTTCTCACTGGCCCTTCACCGCAGAAGTTCATCGAGCCGGCCGCCGGCCTCCTTGACCACGTCCCTGCCCTCTGTCACGCAGTTCAACACGATCGGCTGACGATTCCGAATTCCGATACGCGCAAGTCTCGTTGAGGTGCAGCTTCCATTTCCCCCACCCCAGGACAGGCCATTTCAGATAAGCCCCGATTCCGAGCCCTTTCCCTTGGTGCAGGAGTTCAGTCCAGTACCCTCCTCGCCCTTTCAGCCGAGGGAATTCTCCCGGCGGTCGACGTCGCGATTTTCGCGGACACCGGCTGGGAGCCCAGCGCCGTATATGCCCACCTCGACCGGCTCGAAAAGGAGATTGCTGCACCTGCCGGGATACCCGTTTCGCGGGTCGCCTCCGGAAACATCCGCAACGATACGCTCGACCCCGATCACCGGTTTGTCTCCATGCCTCTCTACATCCTGAACAAGGACGGTAAGCAAGGCATGACCCGGCGCCAATGCACAGTTATCTGCACCAAGTTCCCTCGTTGATCAGCGTGATGGTCAGTGCGATCAACGCGGAGGAACACTATGGAACTGCGACATGAACTGATCGAGGGGCGGGCCGAGCTGCCCCGGGTGGGGGCCGTTGTCCCCGCTCGGGGAGCCCATCCTCCGTACATCGTCGTGAACGCGTACGACGACGAGATCGAGGCGGCTACCGCCTACCTGCGGGATTCCACCCGTGGCTGCGTCGCCGTTTTCGACGAGGACGTGATCCGCCACTACCAGGCCCACCTCCACCAGAGGCGCCAGGTCCGGCCCTCCGAGGAGTACCGGGACACCACCGAGCAGGAGTGGACCGAGTTCGAGGAGCACTTCGACCGCCGCAAGGTCGAGCTCGGCTCCTGCGGACGCCCCTACGGCACCCCCTGCCAGCACGAACACGCCTGCATCCGCTGCCCGATGCTCCACGTCAATCCCAAGATGCTCGCCCGGCACTCCGAGCTCGAAGCCGACCTCCTGCAACGCAGGACGCAGGCCGAGGCCGAAGGCTGGATCGGCGAGATCGAGGGCATCGACCTCACCCTCGCCTTCCTCCGCGCGAAGCGCGACGAGACCCAACGCCGAGCCCAGCGACCGGCTGTCCACCTCGGCATCCCCGCCCGCCGCCGCCCGCAGGAGTCCGAATGACGTTCCCCAGTCCGATGCCTCGAAGCAACGAGCTGTCACCGAAGGATGACGCTCACACCCCGTTCCTCGAAGATCTCCAGGAGCAGGTCGAACAGCGCAAGCTCGCGATCACCGGCGGGCACGCGTTCCGCCAACCGCGTTCGAGCCTCGGCAGAGAAGTCCCAGTGCAAGGTGAACGGAGTGGTCGCGCCCCAGCCGCCTCTCAGACAGTCGTCCAGAGCGTCCAGGTTCCAGCCGAAGTATCCACCGGGCCCGTTGATGGCCTCACCGATCGCGCAGTAGAAGCTGTCCCGGTCAACGATGTGTCGGCCATCCAAGGTGAACACCTGCCCGGCAGGCGCCTCGGGCTTCCCCTGACGTTGGTACTCCTGGGACCACAGGGCCACCGACAGCCACGCGTGTCGGTCCTCGGGCGCGAGTTCGTACCACATCCCGGTGTGGTTCAGGTGGCCGGTGCGGACCAGCTCCCACGGTCGTTCCGCCCCGGGCAGGGCGTTCTCGCACCAGAGCATCACCGTGAGGTCGACGAGACCAGCACCACTGGCGGACGGCTTGACGTCAATGACAGTGACCTCGTTGACGAAGTAGGACCCCATGGTGGCACCGTCACCGTCGAGGAGCTCGAACCAGGCGTTCCCCGCCACGGCACGCCGACTGCCGACCTGGTCAACGCACCCCAGTAGGCCACCCTGCGGGAGGCAACCCGCGAGGTGCACTCGGCGCGCTCCTTCCTCATCCGGCAGGGGCGTGAACAACCCCTCCGCGTCCTGAGCAAAGCCCCAGAAGTCGCTGTCGTCCTCGTCCGAGGTCAGCGCGTACTTCTGCCCCTCACCGCCCCGCCCTGATGTTCGCATCACACCCCCCATTGAGAGCGCTGATCTTACCGACGCGTGGGATCTGCCCTGCGGTCGCCGGCGCCGCCACCCCTGACCCCACCCCATCCATCTCGGAGGGCCTTTGACGAGTGACATACCCACCTTCACCCATGAGAGTGAAGTGCAGAGAGGCACTTCAGTACTCAACCACCACCTTCATCGCGAACTTCCACAGCTGCGGCACTGGTCACCTGGCGAGCTCGTGGCCTACCTCCGCGACCAGCCTGTCAGCGTCATCAAGGGCAGCTGCAAGCGTCTCCGGAGTCGTACCGAGCGCCGAAAACAACCCGTGAGCCCGTCCAGCGAAGTCCTCAGGTGCAGCAGGGAGTCCTCCTGCTGCCTGCACGGCACCCTTCTCGTTGAGCACCCATTTCCTGGCATGGGCGTGGAGGGCATGGACGAGAAGTCCAACCGCGCGAAAGAGGCAGCCAGCGACGTAGAAGGCGTCGCCGCGGGATGCTCCCTTGCGAGCGCCGGCCAGGATGAACGGTGCCTCCCATTGCGCGTTGTCGATGAGCGCCTCACGCAGAGGCTCTGGATAGAGGCGCGTCTGTTCCTGCAGGGCCTGAAGCTCGCCAGTGGGGTCGGCGAGGATACGTCCCAGGGCCACCTCACCGGCATAGGCGTGGGAGTACACCCCCAGGGGGTGGCCGGGCTGGGCACCGATCTCGAACTGCCCGGCCTGACACTGCTGCCAGACGCGGTGAACACGGTCGATGTCGCGGTAGATCCAGTCGACGTGTTGGCCGTCGATCGTCAGCCAGCCGCCGCCGTCCACCCACGGTCCCCAGCCGCCCGGCTCGGTGACCTCTACCGGCTTACTGGTCAGCTCGGCCGCCAGCAGACGCAGCGTCGTGGTGTCCAGCGGTGGCCGGTAGTACAGGCCCAGGTCGTAGTCGGAATCGGAGCGGTGCGTACCTCTCGCCCGACTGCCCCCCAGACACACCCCAACGACGCCGCTGACCTCTACCAGCCGATTCGCGATCTCCGCCAAGCGATCCATGGGCCACAGTCTGCGGAGCCGGATCGCCAGGCGCGACCGCTTTACCCATCACCCACATCCAAAGTGTTCACCCCTGCGGGTGAAGTGCAGAGAAGCACCGGTGAATACAAGATAAAACCAATTAAGAGGAAGGTTCGTGAAATCCTCGGATACTCCTACCCGCGGCGTATCCCCAAGGGGGTATACGTGGAGCAGTGGGTCGGCATCTCCACGGATGAATTTCACCGCGCCAAGGACGCCCACGTCCGTTACATGAGCAACGTCCACCCGCTCATCGACATGGGATGGTCGCTCGGTGACTGTGTCCGATACCTGACGTCACGCGGTCTCGGTGACACTCCGAAATCATCATGCCTCGGCTGCCTTATGTGGAATCTGGTGCGGCTAGGTTGCGGCACTATGACCCAGATCGAGTGGGTTCGCTACCCACACCTCGCAACTCAGGACCATGCTCGGCGCTGGCTCCAGTTCACGGCCAACCTCGGCCGCGCGCCGAGCACCATCGACGCGTACGGCCGCTCCGTCGAAGACCATCTCCATTACTGCGTCAAGCAGGGCGAAGACCCGCTCACCCTCAAGGCTGACGTTGTTGCCGGCTGGATCGGCGATCTGCGCACCAGGCCCAATCCGCGATCGGTGAAGGTGATCCACTTCGACTCCGGCGCCGGCCTGGCCAACGCCACCATCCAGCTGCGCGTGGTCGCCGCCCGGTCCTTCTACGCCTTTCTCGTCGAGGACGGGCTGCGCGAGCTCAATCCCGTACGCCGCGGCCAGTCCGGACGGGGCGGACGCCACCCCCGCCGCGGCCTGGTGCGACGCGTGGAGAAGGCGCCCTGGATCCCCACGGAAGTCGGCTGGAGCCGGATCCTCACGGCGGTTCGTACGCAGCCGCTACGCAATCGGCTGATGACTGCCCTGGCCTACGACGGAGCGCTGCGCCGTGAGGAGCTGACACAACTCGATGTCGAGGACATCGACCCGGCCTACTCCCTGATCCATCTGCGTGCGGAGACCACGAAGAGCCAGCGCGCCCGGGAGGTCGCCTACGGCGCGGCCACCGGACAGCTGCTGATGGCCTACTTGAACCAGCGACGGGCCCGGTTCGGGCGGATCGGCGGCGCGGTCTTCCGCAGCGAGTCGCGCCGGAACTTCGGCGAGCCTCTGTCGGAGTGGACCTGGTCGAAGGTCGCCGAGGACATCGCCCGTCGGTCGAAGACGCCGAACCTGTCGACGCACACCTTCCGGCACCTCCGGCTGACCGATCTCGCCCGCGCCGACTGGACCCTCGATCAGATCGCCCAGTACGCCGGCCACCGCGACCTGGACACCACGATGAAGTACATCCACCTCAGCGGTCGCGAGCTTGCCGAGCGTTTCCAGCGCGCTAACAACGCGGTCACCGAAGCACGAGAGCAGTTGCTGGCGTTCCTGGTGGAGGCGTGATGGCGCACCTTATCGCCCTGCCTGCCGACCCGAGCGACTCTGCGGCACCGTTGGCGAAGCCGTACGCCGACCTGGCGGTCACCTCGGTGCAGTGGCAGATCCTGGCCGGCTTCGCCGAGCGCAGGTCCCACAAGCTCAAAGTGCATGAGCACGCCGCCCTGGACCGCATCGTCGACCCGCTCGATCGGACCATGGCCCGCTGGGACCGGTCGGGCCTGGGAACGGCACCGCGGACGTTCCTGCTGCGGGAGATGCACCGGCGACGGAGCCCCTTCTGGCGGTGGGACGAGACGGTCTGGCTGGAGGTCGTCGGCCCGGACGGCAGCTGCCCGAAGAACCTCCGTTTCTCCGTCACTGCCATGGCCAACACACTCTGCGGCCAGCGGCGACTGCATGCCCGCGCGGGGCTGATGCAGCTGCACCGCCAAGCGGATCTCGTCTTCGGCGCTGACCCGGTCCGCGCCGCCATCGACGACGTCATCGACACGCTCACCTCGTGGAACGCCACCCGCGAGGTCATGCGCTGGCAGATCGCCAACGCGGTGGTGGACATCCTGCTCAGCAACGGCAGCCCGGATCTGGAGGACGTCTCCGACGAGATCCTCGTCGCCCTGGTGGCGGAGTACGAGCCCGGGACGGCTCGCCGCAACGGCATCTTCAAGGTCTCCCGTGTCCTGGCCGACCGCGGCATCATCACCAAGCCGCTGACCAACAATCACCAAAACACCGGCCCGCGGGCTGCCACCCTGGCCGACGTCCCGCCGGCGTGGCTGGAGTGGGCTCAGAGGTGGAGGAAGCTCGCGCTCCAGGAGCCTGCCACGGTCCGCACGATGTTCTCCACCATCCTCGTTGCCGGCCGCTGGGCGGCGGAGAAGCACCCAGAGGCAATCGCCCCGGACCAGTGGACGCGGGACATGGCAGCGGAGTACGTCGCGGACACCATGAGCGCCGTCAACGGTCAGTGGGCTGGTCATAACTCCAACAAGACCACCTTCGGCAAGCCGCTCGGCGCTTCCGGCAAGGCCAACCGGATGGACTCCCTGCGCGGCTTCTTCTGCGACCTCATCGAGTGGGAGTGGATCACTCCGAAGTTCGACCCGCGCCGGGTGCTCAGCCTGCCGCTGTCCGTGCGCAGCCAGCTGGGCCCCAACCCCCGGATCATCGACGACGCCTCCTGGGCCAAGCTCATGGCCGCCGGCCTGACCCTCAACAGCGAGGACCTTCCGGAGTACGGGTCGCCCGCCGCCCGCCGTCTGGGACGAGCCCAGATCTACTACCCGATCCAGATGATCCGCGCCCTGGTCGGCGTCTGGCTGTTCGGTGGCTGCCGGATCGATGAGATCCGCCGTCTGGAACCGGACTGCGTGATCTGGGACCAAGGCCACGACGAGACCACCGGAGAGCCCTTCCAGATCTGCCTGCTGCGTGTCCCGGCCAACAAGACCTCTCCGGCCTTCAACAAGCCCGTCGACCCCGTCGTCGGGCAGCTCATCGAGGCGTGGAACCTCGTCCGCCCGCCCCAGCCGCGGATCGAGGACCGCAAGACCCGCCAGCCCAAGGAGCATCTGTTCTGCGTCCGCGGCCAGCTCATCGGCAAGAACTACCTCAACGACTACGTGATCCCCGAGCTCTGCCGGAAAGCCGGCATCCCGGAGTCCGACTCCCGCGGCGCGCTGACCAGCCATCGAGCCCGCGCCACCATCGCCACCCAGCTGCTCAACGCGCGCGAACCGCTCACCCTGGTCGACCTCCAGCAGTGGCTCGGCCACAAGCACGCGGCCAGCACCCGCCACTACGCCAAGATCCTTCAGCGCACGCTCAGCGCCGCCTATAAGAAGGCCGACTACTTCGCCCGCAACGTTCGCACCATCCAGGTGCTCGTCGACCGCGAAAGCATCCTCACCGGCGCCGCCGCCGACGGACAGCCCTGGAAGTACTACGACCTCGGCGACGGCTACTGCACCTACGACTTCTTCGCCAAGTGCCCGCACCGGCTCTCCTGCGCCCGCTGCCCCTTCTACAAGCCCAAGGACAGCAGCGCCGGACAGATCCTCGCCGTCAAGGACGGCATCGCCAAGATGCTCGAAACCGTCGACCTCACCGACGACGAGCGAGAAGCCCTCGAAGGCGACCGCGATGCGATCAGCGCCCTGGCGAAGCGCCTGGCAGACACCCCGACCCCTGCCGGGCCGACCCCCGCCGAACTCGGCACCGCGGACACATTCATCCCGCTGACCAAACTGCTCGGCACCCTCGCTCCCACCCAACCCGGCCCAACCGAAGGCGCCTCTTGATATCCGTCCCGCACGTCCACCAAGCCGCCGATGTCGAGCTGCCTCCCGGCGAACCCCCTCACGCGGAGGCAGCGTCGGCGGCCCAAGCTGACCTCGGCAAGATCATCTGCATCGCCGACCAGGACTTGCCCGCGAACTGCACAACGTCCCGCAGCACGCGATCGCAGCCGAAGCCCAGCCCTTCATACAGGCGGATCGCGTTCGCGTTGTCGTCCCAGACCCCCAGCTCGATCTGCTCCAAGCCCAGGTCGCCGAACCCGGCGTCCAGCGCCTTCGTCAACATTGCGGCGCCATATCCCTTGCCCCGGACCTCCGGCGCCACCAGGACGCGCCCGAGCCGGCCGCTGGCGTTCGCCGCGTCGATCCGCACCGAGACGTGGCCCACGACATGGTCGTTGGTCGGATCGAAGGCCATCCAGCTCTGGCGCAGCGGTGTCGCGGACTCAGCCGCATATTCGGCCAGCTGGCCCTCGTCAAACGGCCAGCTGAAGTGGTGCCCGGACCAATTCCATAGCTCGGCAGGCCCCTCGATCCACTCGACGAGCTGTCGGCAGTCAGCGGCCCTGAAGTCCCGCAGCTCAACCATGGGCCATCCCTCGGTGCAGAACGATCGTCATGGCCCAGACCCTACCGAGGCACCGACGATGCGGCCGAGCGAGGAAACACCGGCCCGACACGATGTCGGATTCCAAATAACTTGCCCGTACCACGGCATCGCCCAGTGGCGGAACATTCGTGACACGAGCCCCAGCGAGTGGCAGGACGTCGTGGAATTCGATGCCGCGATCCGTCAGGGCACCCGCGCCAACGCGACCGGTAACGAATTGCTCGGCCAGGCGTTGCTCCACCGCTCCCGCGTACCGCTGGGCCAGGCGCCGATCGACCACGTCACCGCCGCCGAATGGACGGCGCGGCAGCAGGAGTTCAGCGCCGGTCCGGATGTAGAGGATCTGGAGCAGGGCGTTGTCGACGGATGCTCACCGTGGGCCTGCCGCGGTACTGAAGCGGAGACTGAGACGGCGCGGGATGATTTCGGTCTGACCGCGTGAGCCGCTTCATAATTGACCTTTTTGCCGGACCGGGGGGCTGGAGCCACGCTCTGACCGTGCTCGGCGTGAGAGATGTCGGTCTGGAATGGGACACCTGGGCTTGCAGGACACGTGCCGCGGCAGGGCAGTCGACGATCCGAACGGACGTCGCCCGATACCCGGCACGGGTCTTTGCCGGGCGGACGCTGGGGCTGATCGCGTCGCCGCCGTGCCAAGCGTGGTCCAGGGCCGGGATGCGGCTCGGGCTGGTCGACCAGCCCCTGGTCCATCAGGCCGTGGCGGATCTCGCCGCCGGGCGCGATACCCGCGAGGCGCTGCTGGTCTCGTGCCGCGATGAGCGTTCCCTGCTGGCCGCCGAGCCCATGCGCTACCTACACGCCCTCAAGGGGGTCGGGGAGCCGGAGTGGGTGCTCATGGAGGAGGTCCCCGATGTCCTGCCGCTGTGGCGGCAGTACGCGGCGATCCTGCGGAGCTGGGGATTCTCCGTGTGGGTGGGCATCTTGAACGCGGCCGACTACGGGGTTCCGCAGACCCGCCGGCGGGCGATCCTGATCGCCTCCCGCACCCGTACCGCCGTGCCGCCGGATCCGACGCACGCCCGCCTTGCGGAGGCGGAGACGCTGTTCGGGCCGGGTCGTGAGCGGTGGAGGTCGATGGCGGATGCGCTCGACTGGGGGGCCACCGACCGGCCGGTGCCGACCGTGTGCGCCGGCGGCGGACCCGGGGGCGGACCCGAGCCTTTCCCTTCCGGCTCCCGCAAAGCCCTCACTGACGCACGCGACCGCGGCACCTGGAAACACCACACTCTCCGCCCCCATCACCTGCCAGCCATCGCCCCGGAGAGGCCGTCGGAGACACCCACCCGCGTGAGCCACCGGGCCGCCACGCCCGGCGACCACCCGGAAAGCCGCCGCTGGACGTGGTCGCTGCGTACCTCCAACCAGACCAACGCAACCGTCCGTTCCTTGGACGAGCCGGCGGGCACGCTGTTCTTCGGCCACCGCTCCAACGAATGCCTCTGGCTCGCCGAACCCGTCGGCCACGAAGAGCGTGAAGGGACGACGGTGCCGGAAGCAATCCGGATCACCGCCCAGGAAGCGGGAATTCTGCAAACCTTTCCCGCCAACTACCCGTGGCAGGGCAACAAGGGGCAAACATTCTCCCAGATCGGCAACGCCGTGCCCCCCAGGCTCGCCGCTCATCTGCTGGCCCCGCATCTGGGCAAGACGCTCAGCCGCGACGACTTCACCCTGGCCGCCTGATGCCCCACACCGGCGAACCGCATCGCAACAACCCGGACGACACGGTGGTACCGCGACCGGTGGACTACGCCGTGCGCGCCCTCCTCGGAGCGCTCCTGCAGGACCCACAACAGCTCAAGACCGTCAGCGGTCTTGAGCCCACCCACCTCGACGACTCCACCCACCGCTTCCTGCTCGCAGCTATGCGCACCCTCCCATTGCCCGATCCCGACATACACGCCAGGGAGCCGGTCTGGCTCAACGCGGTACTCGCCGCGGCCCGGCCCGAAGCCGCCGGCCTGACCGGTTCCTACCTGCACCAGCTGATCCAGGCGTGCCCCCGGCCCGACCACGCGGCGGCATACGCGCACATCATCATGGCCGACCACGCCCGCCGGACGCTCCTCGCCCACGCCGAACAACTCGCCCAGACGGCAACCGACACCACGCTGCCGGACCCGGGCACCGCCACACTCGCCGTTGCCGACACCCTGGTCCGGATTCTGGACGGCCTCGCAAGCCGCTTCCCCTCACACGCCGGCTCCCTGCCCCGCACACCGCCACCCCCAGCCCTTCCCCGCGATACGGGCGAGGACATCCTGGAAGAGGAGCGGCTCCTCCTCGCCGCCGCGATCGCGCACCCGGACGACCTGCAGCGAATGCGCTGGCTCCACCACGACGACTTCGCCCTGCCCCTCCACGCGGCTTTGTTCCAGTGCGTGAGCCCTCTCGCCCACCGCGGTGATCCCGTCGACCCGGTCACCGTGCTCTGGGAGGCCCAGCACCGAGGACTGCTCACCGCGGACACCACCGCGGACGACCTGGTGGCCCTCCTGTCAGCACCGGCCGGCCCGCCCGAGTACTGGGGAGAGCGCATCCTCCACCGCGCACTGCTCGCCCAGGCAGACACCACAGCCCGGCGCATCCACCACTACGCCGAGGACCCCGCCAACACGCCCCACGAGCTCATCACCGGCAGCCGCCGCGCCCTCGCCCCACTGCACGCCATACGGGCCCGCCACGCACGCATCAACCACCCGTCCCACCCGCCGACCGCACCACGCACTACCCCAACACCGGCCGTCACCCGCGCCACCACGCTTCCCACCACCACCGGCGTGACCCGATAACCACCCCACCCCGGTCCGGCCGGACCATCCGCCCGGCCGGACCCCACACCCGAGGCCCCTGTGTCCCATCCCGTCACCAACGTCCAAGTCCACCTCGCACAGCACCCGGACCACACCTCCGCCGTCACCGCCACCCTCACCGGAGCCGACACCTACCTCGCCCGCGCGCTGCTGACCACGCACGGCTTCCGCCAGGCCGACACCCGGACGATGATCCTCGTGCGCATCGACCACGAAGAGCCCTACTACACCGACCGGGCCGCCCACGCCCTGCGCCAAGACGGCATCACCGTCGAGATCGACCCGGGACTCCAGGAGGCCATCGACACCGAGTGGACCTGGGCCAACTATCCGATGCACTGGCTCAACCGGGAGGAGATCCGCGGGGTCTCCGACGACGCGCAGAAGATCCACGACGACATCGCCGCGGGGTGCCTGACAATCCACCTCCAAGCGCACGACGGCTGGACCATCGTCGCCGTCGGCACCTACCGCGACGTCGGTACCGACCGCGACGGCCAGAGCGTTCACCTGCACGGCGAAGACCACCTGCGTGTCATCGCCTCCGTCTACGAATCTCCCGCCAGGGCCATCGCGGAGTTCCAGCGCCTCAACGGCGAATCCGTCCGTCCCGGCCCGGCGCCGACCACCCACACCGAGCGCGCGGCAGCCGAACTCCTCGCCACCACGACCAGACCAGGAGCCCCGCCGACAGACCACGTCGAAGAAGCGCCCCGGTCTGAGCAGGCCCGCACGGAGCTTGTCCCCGTCTACGCAGCCGACCCCGGCAACCACGAATCGCTCACCTTGCGTGCCGAGTTCGTCCACGACACCGGTCCCGGAGACACCAACTGGACGATCGCCGCCTACAAGTCACCCATCGGGGACCGCACCTGGCATGCCACCGCCACCACCGGCACACCCGTCGAGATCGTGCACACGCTGCTCGACACCCTCGCCTCCGCAACTGCGCGCGGACTGGACCTCAGCGACACCGTCTCCGCACAGACCATCGCCCAGGCCACCCGCCCTCTCACCGACAGCGGATGGAAGCAAACCGCCGGCGGACGCTGGATCACGTGGAGCCCGCCGAACGGGGACGCCGCCGGTGTTCGGTTCGACGCCTTCGCCGCCCAAGATAGAGCCCTCCCAGCTTGGTTGATCTGGGGAGGCAACACCGCAGACCGCCCGGCCTGGGCCCTCCACGCCTCCCCCCACACCCCCGTCATCGCCCTGCAGGCCCTCACCTTCGAACTTTCCCAAGGCGAAGGACACCGTCACCTCCCCACCGCCCGCGGCCGGCATGATCAATCAGCCCCCGCCCCAGCAGCACCCCCGCCCCTCTACGCAGCCAGCCCTCCACGGCCGCGCTAATCCCTGAGTACCTTTACGACATCGAAGAGGCCAGCCGCCAGGACGGCCCCCAGCGGACGCGCCCGAACCGATTCACCGCCTGGCCCAACGCGAGACAGGCGAAGGCCCCGCTCGCGAGGGCGGGGCCGGTTGAGCTCCCTGTGCCTAGGGCCGGTTGAGAGTGAGGGCGCGAACTGTCCGGTGGAATTCGCCTGTGCCACCGTGCTGCCCTACGGACACCCGTACCGCCAGCCGGCGCCCCGCAGGGCTCCGGCTGGGCGAGACCGAGCACTCAATGGGCCGACCAAGCGAAAGATTCCAGTAGTGCTCGGTGACCGTCAGCGGTATTCCCACGGGTTCATCGCGTCGATCAGATCGGTGTCGATCGTGAATACCAGCCCGGGAGACCGTCATGCGTCTGACCAGCAGATTTACCCGGGGGATAATCGTTCTCGCGGCGCTCGGGGGGAGCCTGGCGCTCACCCCCACCGCCGTCCACGCGGCGCCGGCACCGGCGACCACCGCACCGTCCTGTGTCTCGCGGTCGGTGTACACCACGCCCGGCGGCTTCGACGTGTACCTGAAGAACAACTGCGCGGGCACCATGTCCGTGCAGGTCGACGTGAGCAGCGGTGGCGACAGCCCGTGTTACGTCCTGTCGGCCGGAGCTGACGAGACATTCGAGTACCGGGGGGTCTTCGGCAATTACTTCAAGACCATCCTGTGCTGAGGCGCGCCACCGCCGTCCGCAGTACGTGAGGTGCCGCCTTCCGGTGTGAAGAGGCCACCCGGGCGGCAGCCGTAAGGGGGTCTCGTCACCGGTGCCGGTGACGAGACCCCCGGGTTCCGTTCCGGCCGCATGCGTCGTAGAGGCGGCCATGCGGCGACAGATCTACGAGATCCGGACGGGTACCGGGACCGGGGCGATGGTACGTCTGGTCGCTCTGCCGGTCCGGCTACGACAGGGTGCTCCAGTTCGGCGATCGATCGTGGCCCCGTCCGGCTACCGTTACAAGGAGTTCCGCTGTACCGGCGGGACGCTCTGGAGTCCGGGCAGTGTGTTTGCCGCCGAGATCGCCCTGCGCTGCGGCACGGGCCGCAGCCTTCAGCGTCGGCCACACAACCGTGCCCAGAGCTTGATGCCAGAACGGCCAGTGGGCCCACCGTTGCTGAATTGCCCCGCGCGTGAGGGCGAACAGGTCGCAGATTTGGCGGAAGTCCGGACACCCAACCCCTCAGCGCTCGTTCAGAAAAGTGGGCAGAGGCAATACAGTGCTGGAGTGGGATGGTTACAGCGCCCCGGAAGCAACCGCGCTGCCTCTGAGGGTGGAGCTGTCAGACCAGAGCCACGTCGTATCCCACCGTTGTGACGGTCCTGGTTCCCCGGGGGGCCTGTCGGATCGCTGTCTGGTCTTGCGGCGCGAGCGGGGCGGAGACGAGAGCGTGCGACGGCACGGCTGCCGCACCACGCGGCCCGCCTTGACGCAGCAAAGAAACTCTGAACAGCCCTTAACGAGTTGGTGCGTGATAGCGGGTGAGGCGTGTTTGGCTTGGTCGTGGCCTGTTCTCAGGTGTTGTTGGTGCGGTCGGAGACGAGGCCAGCGATGGCGCGGTAGGTGTCGGGCAGGCGGTCGCGGCGGTGGGTCCAGCGCGTCAGTTGTTTCCAGCGTTTGTGGTCGGCGAGGGCGTGTTCGACGCTGATGCGGTCGGACGAGTGGTCGTGGCGGTCGCGTTCCCACTGTTCGACTCTGCTGGGCAGTGCTCCCGGCCGCGGCTTTCTGGGCGGTGTGATCGCTTGTCCTCGGTGGTCTCGGCAGAGGCCGGGGTAGCCGACGTCCAGGAGGACCTCGACGTCGGGCAAGTGCTGGAAACAGACGGCGATGCCCTCGTTGCGCGCGGCCGTGACATCGTGCATGCGTCCAGGTCGCAGGGCATCGGTCCATAACGTGCGGCCCTGCCGGTCGGCAATGACGGTGGCCTTCATGGTGTTCCGCTTCTTCTTGCCCGATAC
Organism: Streptomyces sp. NPDC006923; assembly: GCF_040635655.1. Taxonomy (NCBI): domain Bacteria; kingdom Bacillati; phylum Actinomycetota; class Actinomycetes; order Kitasatosporales; family Streptomycetaceae; genus Streptomyces; species Streptomyces sp. NPDC006923. The sequence goes on along the minus strand of NZ_JBEYIF010000022.1, from coordinate 14,526 downwards.
GAACGCACGTCGGCCGCCGCGGTTGGCCGGCGGCCTCCGGATCTGGATCTCGGTAGCGTCCAGCCGCATTTCGACGCCTTCGGCCTGGGCGTAGGCGAACACGTCCGGCAGCGTCCGCAGACGCGGGCCGGGACGGTCGGGGACCGCGCACCCCCGCTCGGCCAGAAGGTGACGTATCTCCCCGATCGCGCGGGTGATGGTGGAGCGGTCGACATCGAGCAACAGGCCAAGGACCGAGTGCGGCAGATTATGGCACAGATGGATCAGCGTGGCCACCAACCGGTCGACGAACACCAGCTGGTGACGGGCGGCGGCACCCGATGCCCGCTGCCCGCTTCCTGATCCCGCCTCGTGCAGCCTGGCGGCGGCCTTCGACACCGGACTGCCACGGCATGGCCAACTCCTCTACCACGCAAGCCAGATGATGCCGCAAGATTCCAGTGACCAGTCGATGCGCCAGGACCGCCCAATTGACCATGATCGCCAGGCGACGATCATGCCACCCGCCAGCAGCGACACCTCACCCGCTATCACGCACCAACTCGTAAGGGCGAGCACTTGGGCTGGTAGGCGGCTGACACCGGATCTGCCAGCACGGCGCGCTTGGTCGGGAAGGCAAGCTGAGGGGGGCGGGTGCCACACTTCCCAACTATTGCAAATGCACGTGCATTTACACGGGATTTCGATCTCAGGCCGAAGGGGCTCCGTCACTCGATCGGGTGGCATTCAACCGTGTCGCCCCCGTTGACCGTGGCATAGGCCACGAGAGAAGCCCCAGTTCGGGCATTCCAGGGCGAACTCTTTGATCCTTCGTCCAGAGTCAAAGGAAATGAGTTGAAATCGATCGCGGTTGATCAGACACGGTCCGATAAAAGGCTCTTCGCCGCGTGCGCCGCTTTGACATCCATGGCAGGGTCTGGCGTCGCGTAGGGATTTGCATTCCGGTCGAGTTTGCAGTTCGTGCGGAAGCGTCGCGGGCGCGCTCTTGGGGCGGGTACATTCGGTGGCGTCAGGGAAACCAGGCGTGACGCCACGGGTTTCCGCCTATGTAAAGCAGGCCCCAGAGCGGTTGCAGCCGCTCCAGGGCCTGTTGATCAAGCAAGGAGAAAAATGCAGCTTGACCCTGCGCGCCGAGTGGTCTTCATTCCACTCTCGGCGCCCTTTGAACCTATCCCTCTGTCGGCGGCCCCTCAAACCGGGGTCGCGCGAATCAGGTGGATTCGCCTCGTCGTTGTCCTCATCATCCTGGTGGTGCTGACGGTCGCCGGCAGCACCGGCCTGCTGTCTGCGATGGGAACTCTCTGCGCGCTGATCGCCTCGGCCGGAGGGATCACCGTGCACTACGTCAGGATCCGTCGCTGACAGCTGGGTGAGGCCGCAGGCTTCCCGCCTGCGGCCGTTCGGTCGCCGGAGCTGTCCCGGGGACGCGCTGTCGCGCTGCCACCGAGGCCGCTCCGGCGTGCGGGAGGGAGACAGAGGTGGCTGCGCTGCGCCGTGCCTGGTGCGCTTTCTGCGGAAGCCCGTTGCGTCAGCGGAGCGGGTCGGGGCGGCCCCGGGACTACTGCGACACGACATGCCGTCGTCGGGCTCAGCGACTTCGTGATCGCCAGAGGGCGGCCCGGCAGACAAGTGACCTGCTGCCGAGCGGGACAAGTATCGCGGGGGACGTGCACGCGCTCGCGGCACACTTGATGCGCGCCGATCATCAGGGGCAGCCGCTGTCGGTGCTGCTGGGCTGTGCTTCGCGCCTGGCGCACGAGGTGAGTTGCTACGTCGGGGCAGTGGTGCGCGAGGCCCTGGAGCGCGGGGACAACTGGTCCTCGGTCGCGACGGCCGCGGGAACGGGCGAGGACACGGCCCGCTCCCTGTGGTCACGGGGCGCGGTGTCGCGGCTGCTGGCCCAGTACGCGCCGGTGCCTGAGCCACGGGCCGCTCCCGAGGATGCCGCGCCCCGACAACTTGGTGCGGCGCTGGCGTTCCTGCAGCAGAGGTCGGGGATGACGGTCGCGGAGGCCGCTGCGCATACGGGTCTTCGCCCGGCGGATCTGCTGAACGTGTTTGCCGGAGAGCAGGTGCCTCCATGGCCGGCCGTGCACATGCTGGCTGTCCTCTTCGGGGACAGGCCCGGCGACTTGGAGGCGTTGTGGCTGAGTGCCCAGAGCACCGCCGACTCGACACGACCGCATATCGGCACGGCCGCGGAAAGGCTGTGCGCTGCGCTGCGCGGCCTGCATCTCGCGGCCTCATCTCCGGACGCCACGCGCATAAGCCGTTCCGCCGGTCTCGCACCCGAGCTGATCACAGCCGTCCTGGACGGCGATCACATCCCGGACTGGCCAACCGCATGCCGGCTCGCGGTCGGCCTTGGAGCCGACCCGGCAGGTATCAGGCATCTCTGGGAAGACGTCCACTACGCCTTCCTCACCTCAGCCGACGCTTTTCCGCCCAGCGGACTGCCCCGCACCCGACCGCCCGATCCACACCACACCCCGACGCCCCGCTCTGCCACAACGGGACCGGAGAAATGACAGAAACCCACCTGCCCACCACCTCCTCTCGCCGCAGAATCCCGGCCGTGCAGCGTCTCGATTTCCGCGCCTTCCGCGAGCTGCACCACGGCCCCTACCTGCTTTACGCCGAGGCCCGCACCCGAGACACCGAGTCCGCCTCACGAGCCGTCGAAGCGGCCTTCACCGAGATCGCGCAGACCTGGAAGGAGACCTTGCTCAGCCCGAACAGCATCGCAGCGGCGTGGCGCATTCTCCGCCACGCCGTCGTCGGGCACGCGGACTGCGTAATGAGTCCAGCGCCGTCGGGCGACTGCGCTCCGCCGAACACACCCGAAGATGCCGTCGTGCTGCACCGCCAGCTCAAACTGCCACTGCACCAGGCGGCCGAACTGATGGGCATCGACGCGTCAGAGATGTGCATGCTGCTGCGCATGGCCGACCGCGAGCTGCCCACTCCCACCACCGCCTGACACCCCATAGGCAGCCGGGGCCGCTAGCGCGACCGGCGTGCCTTAAGCGTGCCGAGCCCGCTCGCACGGGCGTCCCCGACCAGACGGCCCCCACGCACCCACTGGCGGCGATGTTTACCGACAAGCGAGCGGGCACGGCGCGCCCTGCCGCGATCAGACGAAGGCGGGCGACTTGGTACTGCTGAAGTGACCGTATGGGGCCGCATGCGCGGCGCACACCGCGCCGAGACGCCCGCAGAGCCCCAGGGGCGGCGCTTGAAAACGCGCCGGGAGTGAATTTCTCACCCCTCAGGCCCCATTGCTTCGCCCTTTACCACATCACCCGGCCGTGTTGTCCTGTTCCCTGGCCGCCCACCGGCACCCCCTCTACCATGGGGAACTTCCAGCCGGAACGTCTGCTACAGGGATGACAGGGGGACGGATGGCTCAGGGTGAGAAACCCATATCTCACTTAATCGACGTCAACACACCAAGTGTCGCGCGCATATACGACTGGCTGCTGGGCGGGATCGAGAATTTCCGGTCAGACCGGGACGCCGGCCACGAGCTGCTCCGTATTGCCCCCAGCACGAAGACCTTGGCCCTCAACAACCGGGCCTTTCTGCGTCGCGTGGTGCGCGTGCTGGCCGAGACCTACGGGGTCCGGCAGTTCCTGGACCACGGATCCGGCCTGCCGACCCAGGACAACGTGCACGAAGTCGCCCAACGGGCGGCCACCGGGGCACGTACCGTGTACATCGACAACGATCCGATCGTGGGCGCCCACGGGCGCACCCGCCTGGCGCAGGACGACCAGACCGCCATGGTCCATGCCGACATGCGCGACACAGACCGCATCTTCGAGCACGCGGCGGTCCGGCGTCTCATCAATCCCCGCGAACCAGTCGCCGCCCTGTTCGTGTCCGTAATGCACTGCCTCAAGGACGACGACGTACAGCCGATGCTCCGACGCGTCACCGAACGCCTGCCCCCCGGAAGCTTCCTGGTCATCTGCCAGCTCATCAGCGACCGCAGGGACGTCCGCGACAAAGTCACCCGGCTGATGAACGACATCACCCACGACAACTGGGGCCGCGTCCGGGAAGAACACGAAGTCACCGCCTACTTCGACGGCCTGGAAATCATTCCTCCGGGACTCGGGGATGTCGTGCGCTGGCGCCCGGACACCGAGGTCATACCGCGCCCTCACGTCAGGGACTGGGTGGAGTGGGGAGGAGTCGGCCGCCTGAGCTGAGTAGACGGCCCCTCCCCGGGCGACTCTCAGCCCCGCAGCATCTGCGCTTCATACTGCCCGTGCATGTCGTTCAGGAAGTCGATGGTCTCTTCCCGGGACAGAGCGACATCCATCAGCTTCGTGATGACGAGCCGGTACTGATCCAGATACGCCGGCCTCGTCCAGTAGTCGGCCTTGGCCATCTGCTCCACGTACACCAGCTCGGAGGGACCGCCGTCGCCGAAATGCAGATGTGTGATCGGGTAGTTCGGAGCGATGGCGGCGCGGTCGAACGGCACGATAAGGACGTTGACACGTGCTTCCGTGGCCATCGCTTCCCGCAGGAACGTGATCTGTTCACACATTACTTCGGGTCCACCGACTGGACGCCGCAGAACTCCCTCATCCAGCAGGGCGAGCACCTCGGGCCGGTGGTTGCTGTGAAACAGGCTCTGGCGGTCGATCCTGGCGCGGACGTGACGGTCGATCTCCGCTTCGTCGCCCTCGGGCATCGCCGTTCTGATCACCGCCCGTGCGTAGCTCGGCGTCTGCAGCAGCCCGGGGACCACGTGTGTCTCGTAGGCCAGGATGGTGATCGCGGCCTTCTCCAGAGCGATGAGGCGGCGAAGGTATCCCGGTGTCACATCGCTGTAGGTCTTGTACCGGGCACTGTCCTGGACCTGGCGCATCAAGTTCTGGAACTCTGCCATCTGATCGGGACGCGGGCCGTAATGACGGACAAGATCGTAAGCGTCCCGCTCCTTTGGTGGACTCTCCCCCCGCTCCAGTCGGCTCATCTTCGAGACGCTGCCCCGAATGACGGGGGCCACCTCCGCGAGAGAGAGCCCGCGCTCCAGCCGAAGCCGCCGAAGGAACTCACCCAGTAAACGGGGAGCGGCCTCTGCCTTGGAATCGGGTACGGAAAGAGCGGCCACCTGAGCTATGGCGGACATGTCTGCTCCTGACGCTGACGGGACAACTCCTGCCAGTATTTCAGTCCGGAGCCCAACATGTCCGCCATAACAACCTATGGCCTGAGGTGAGTTCAGGCCGTCAGATCATCGAACTCGCCGGCCTTCACACCCGCCACAAACGCCGCCACCTCGGACCCCGTGTACACCAGCGCCGGGCCCTGCGGGAAACGGGAGTTCCGGAAGGCAACCGACCCATCCTTTAGATCCGCCAACTCAACACAGTTGCCGGTTCCCTGACTTGCTGTGCTCTTGATCCATCGTACGCCCGGAATGTCAGCCGCAGAGACGCCATTATCGAACGGCATTCGTACACACCTTTCACTCACATTCGAACAGCCCGCTTCTCATCCCGTGCCAGTTGTCGGCGACCGGGCAGGGAAATCCCATATGCAATTGCATGGAGCGGGGATTTATGAGAATCCTAGCCCTACGGCGCCCGGGCCGAAGTCCCCCGAAAGGGTTGCGGAACCGGCGGGCCCTGCAGGAAACGCCACACGTCAGACCACATATCGCCCCCAGTGGCCGTGGACGGTGCACGAGCGTTACCCGCGCCCTCCTTTCCGCCGGTCGTGCCACGGCCGGCGGAGTGGCAGAGGCACTACGCCGCGCTGCGCGAGCTGGTGGCCGACGAGGAATGTGAGGCGGACGTCTTGCCCGGCGTCACCGTCCACGGAATGGACGTCGGACGGTTCCTCGCGAAAACGGCCAACACGCTGGCCGGCAGGGCCTGATGGACGGGCAGCACGAGCGCCTGGAGCAGCTCAGCATCGCTTCGCTGGCTCCGGCCCCAGACACGCCGGGTCCTGTCAGGCCCCCGCCAACTACTTCTTCGGTTCTTCGCCGGTGCCCGCATCGGTGCGCAGCTTCAAGGTTGACAGGCTTTCCGTCCTGGCGCGCATGGCCTGACCTGTGTCGTAGGTGACAAGCTGAACCTGGCCTGCCGCGATGCCCTGAACCGCGATGACCCGGTCAACGATCTCGTCGTCCGGAATCGGAAGGCGGATGTGACCGGGTGGATCGGGCAGGATTTCCACCCCGTGGGGCACATCGGTGCCGTCTCCGTCGAGGAGCCTGTCCAGGACAGCGAGGGTGTGTCCAGCCCGCCATCGCGTATGCCGGTCCTTGGACTCCTTCAAGCGGTCCAGTTCGTCGACAACCACCATGGGAAACAGCACGCGGACTGGGCTGGCGGATTCGACGAGTTCGTTGAAGTCGACGTTCTCGAACTTCGTGTGGTGCTCGATGTAAAAGCTGGTATCCGGCACCAAGAGCGAGACCCCGCTCGGCCACCTCTCCATCTGGTTCTGGAAGGCAGCCACAGCATCACCGAGGGCAGCCGTTCTCTGCGCGGTCTCCAGACTGAGGATGCCGTTCACCAGCCTTTGCTGATCACTGCCGGCCAAGTGGCCGACGCCGTCCAGAAGCGTCTGATGCGTTCGCGTACGGACCAGCCGATCGATGTCGCGGTCACTGATCTGCGAGCTGAGCAGGTTCACCGAGTCGTTCGCCCAGACCAGGTAGGCCAGCAGACGCGCGTACGCACTCCCGTGCACTTCTCCGGTGAGGTTCCCTGCGGCCGTGTGTACGGACCGCAGAGCGTTCAGGACATTGTCCCGGTGCGCGCCGGGTATGGGTCTGACAAGCATCCGCCGATGATCTCCGTGTCGGCATTGTCGTGCCTGGGGATTTCAAGCAGCAAGATCACGCGGAAGGCAGGCCCGGAAGCACCGCCCCCGTGTATGCGGCGAGCACGCTTCCCAAGGCCCCGCTGACGACAGGGGAGTTGAGGATGCCGACGATGGATCCGCCCCATCGCTGGAGCTTGCCTGGGTCGGGAGATCCGTTGGCAGCCTCGGTTTCGAGGCGCGTGGCGAGCTGGGTGAACTCAAGAGCGTCGTCTTCCTGCAGCTCCAGAGCAGGCGCCGCCTGACGCAGAGCACGGGCGAGCATGACGACCGCCGCGGGGTCGATCCCGTCCTTGTTGGTCGTGGCGTTCATGGTGAAGTCACGACTGTTCGCAGCGATGTTGCCGGTGTTCTCCCCGATGTTGAACGTCGTATTGCCGCCGCTTTTTCGACGCTCGTACGCGCTCACGTCACCTTCAAAGTGCTCCACGCAGTCCTGCCCTTCTGCAGTGATCTCGGCTCGGGCAGGCCCCTCAAACTGCCCGGACTTATTTCCCGTGATCAGTCCCTTGGCGAGCAGGTATGCCGCTGCGCGGTCGGTCTCGCCAGGTGTCAGTCGGTCGCCCTCAAAGAGCGAGAGGGGAGATTGGAGGAGGCCGTTGACGTTGGGGGAGCCCACGCCTTCTTCGTTCTGGGCCCATAGCCAGGTCAGCAGGCCCTTGCGTGCAGCGTCACGGCGCGCTCTGGTGTCCGCTCGCCGACGTAGGCGTTCCTGCACCCATTGCAGTCCCCGTGGTGTCAGATTGGCAGATGGATCGTCCATCGTGGCGTAGCGATCGCCCAGCAGTCCCCAGGCCTTGCACGTCAGCAATAGCCGGAAGGACTGCTCTTCGTCGAGGCCGTGCAGTTCGCCGAAGGGAGTAATCGTCACGTACTCCGTCGCCTCTGCGGCCGTCTGGTCGTGAACCCACTCCACAAGGGGCTCATGTAGGGCAACAAAGTCAATGGCCATGGCCGCGCTCTCCTTGCTCAGTGCTGCAGAGATCATGAGCGTAGAACCCACCACTGACAAAGCATGGCTCCGCTCGGTGATAGGAGCACTGACCGTAAGCCTCGAACCGCGCCCGAGGCTGGTGACAGAGCTGCGCCTGTGTCGGTGTGCGGCGATGCCCGACGGCAGGCTGTCCGCCACCTGTTGGCGGCAGAAGTGAAAGCTGAGGTCAGCGCGGGCTTCTACTACGGAAGCTGTTCCAACACATTGGAGGAACTGGATGACCAACAACTGACGAGAACGGATGCCGGCCGGGGGCAGACGGAAGCGGAGTGGTCATGGCAGACCTTGAGGGCAACGTTTTCTGCATCCTGTGCTCCCGACCGCCGGGTCGGCGTCTGCCTCCTTCATCCATGATTCTCGCCGGGATGCGGCAGGCTCATGGCCTCGCGGGCGGCGTGGCGGACGGCCACCGCAACGTCAGGGCGGTTGTGTTTCTTCTCCCTGGCGAACTCGGTGATCGCCGCTTCCGCCGTCTGGGCGGCCTCCAGCCAGGGCGCCCACGCCTCCGCCGAGTAGGGGACGGCTCTCGCAGTGGCTCCTTCTTCAAGCGCTTTGCACTGGAGGTTAACCAGGACATCTGTCAGTTCGATTGCCACGGGTCCGACCCTACGGCTCGTCCCGGACGCGAGGGGCCCGCATGGCCGACTCACCCGGCTGCGGGCACCGCGCCTTCACCGAAGCGCGGTACGTCGCCGGGAGTGATGTCCAGGCGCAGCCGGGCGAAGCGCAGGGGGTGGCGGAAGATGCCGCGGTCGACGGCGGCGTCGGCGCTGACCTCCGCGACGATCTCGGGCGTCACCAGGATGGGTATCAGGGGGTCGCGGCTGCCCCACGCGGCGGTGAATCGTGCCCCGGTCCATGGGTGCCCGGGGCTGGCCGGGGTGAGGTGCTCGGCGAGTCGTCGGGCCGAGTCCGGGTCGAGCGGCACCGTGCGGCCCACGAATCTGAAGTAGCGCTCTGCGGCGTAGCGTCCTAGCAAGATCAGCTGAGGACGGTGCAGCGAGTCCGTCACGGCTCCGATCACGGCTTCGGTTGTCTGGCGGCGGCGCAGTTTCGTCCATCCTCTGACGCCCGGCCGGTAAGGCGATGCCAGGTTCTTGATCACGATTCCCTCCAGGCCGGGGATCTGGGTCCACTCCTCCAGCCACTCACGGGCCTGTGCCGCGTCGGTGGTCATCGGGCACAGGGTCCATGGTGGGTTTAGATCGGCGATCAGGGATTCCAGGAGCGCGCGGCGCTCGGCGTATGGGCGGACGAGCAGTGGGCTGCCGTCGGCCTGCAGAACATCGAAGGCGGAAGCAGGCGGGTTCCTGGATTCTCCAACGGGTCAGCGCGCGAACCCGCGCGTCCGTTTTCTCACGGTGCCGGAAGGAGTGCCCAGTTCGACGTGGGCATCCATCCTGGGCCACGTGTCATCGAGGCGCCGCTTGGCTGTCTGTCTCGGTGCCGCCGTGCGTGCCGGTTCCGACCTGAGCGCTGTCCTTCAACGTGCGGTCGCTACCAGACGGTGTGCGGTCGAAGAAGCTTCGGCGCGGCCGCCGGAAATAATCTGTGGGAGTGCTGCTCACTGCTGGTTAGTCTCACGCAGATGGAAATCCGAACGTTCGAGGAACGGGATTGGCCGCAGGTCTGGCCGATCATCGAGCAGATCATCCGCAAGGGACACCTTCTGCTACGACCCGCTGCAAAACGAGGCGCAAGCCCATGACTTGTGGGTGGTACCGCCGCCAGGGCACGTCGTAGTGGCGGTGGAGAATCAGCGCATACTCGGTACCTCCAACATGTACCCCAATCGTCCGGGCCCGGGTGCGCACATCGCCAGCGGCAACTTTATGGTCGCTCCAGAAGCACGCGGTCGGGGTGTCGGCCAGGCGTTGGGCGAGTACCTTCTGGACTGGGCGCGAAGCCGTGAATTCGCCGGCGTGCAGTTCAACGCCGTTGCGGCCTCCAACGCGCCGGCAATCAGGCTGTACGAGCGTCTCGGTTTCGCCATGATCGGCACCGTCCCCGGCGCGTTCCGGCATCCCACGCTGGGTGCGGTCGGCCTGCATGTCATGTATCACGACCTGGACTCGTGACCACTGCTGGTCTGCTGCGAGTCTGACCGGGCCCCACGCCCGAGGAAGAAGCGTCAGGCTGATGGCCCACAGACGATGTTCGTCCGGCCGCCCGCGTCGTCATGAGGGTTCCGTCCGCGCGGTGTAGCGGTTCCCGGTGCCGGATCGGGTCAATTTCGTGGGTGGTGGAGGTAGAGGTGCGGGTTCAGGGGACGTGAAGATCACCGGTGCCAAGACGAAGGCAGGGCTGGAACGGGACCTCTCAACCTTCATCCAGGCCTGATCACTGCAGCACTGCCTGCACGTGGGACGGAGCGGTTAACGAAGTGGGCGGTCGACTTGCGGGCCAGGGCGCGGGCGGTGCGGCTGCTGGCGACGGCGCGGCGCTGCAACGCCTCGAACGACAGGTCGCCGCCGGCCATGACAAGCAGTTCTCCGTCAAGGACGAGGCCGTGTGGCAGGTGCCCGGCAGCGGCGACGAGATCGGGGAAACGGTCCTGGAGCACCGCCCTGCGTCGTGACTGCAAGATCACCCCCTCGCCGGGGTCGGCGGGAGTGAAGACCAGGCAGCGGTATCCGTCGAACTTCATCTCGGCCGCGGCCCCGTAAGGCAATGGGTGCCGGCCGGGAATGATCTCGCGGGCCTGCGCGAGCATCGGCTTGACCGGAGGACGCAGCAGCACCAGAAACTCCCCGACGTCGTCGCCCCCGCCTTCCCTGTCTACGGCCGCGGTGTACGGACCGCGACCCGGGCAAAGGGCAACCCGCCGGTGACCGGTCCGCTCAGCCGTCGTTGAACTGGAAAGTGGCCCCGGATCGCCCCCGGCCCGGGGTCGCTATTTCCCGCACGCGCGTAGGAATACCAGTCAGTGGCGTGCGCTGCCCTCATGCGCCACGGTTCCGGGCCAGAGCGCTACTCGTTGCTCCCGGCTTGGTCGCCGGGCTCCTGGACGTAGGTTCCCCGCTGGGGAACGACGAAAAGAAGATCTTCCGCCACCAGGACAGCGATGGCCCGGCGCACGGTGGGGCGGGACAGGCCGTACTCCTCACCCAGCCGGGACTCGGAGGAGATGGGGCGGCGGGGCTTCCAATCCCCCCGGCGAATCCGGGCACGGATGATGCCGGCGAGCTGTTGAAAAGGGGGCTCGGGGGCATCGTGCTCGATCGCGTCATCTGGGCCGTGGTCCATAGACGCACAAGCTATCGGGAACCCTCCGGCAAGGCACATTCAGTTACATTCGCTGACGTGCCTTTACGAGGCTTTACGTCTCTTGACGTGAGGGTCTAGGCTCGGGCAGCAAAACGCCCCGGCGGACCGCGTAGGACCGGCCTGCCGGGGCTCCGACCGAGCAGCTTGCTAGGAGCTGAACGACGTATGCGTGACTCTATCGCCCGGATTTTGGTGTGGCTGCTGCTCCTGCGGCTGCCGTCCAGGAAGCGTCGCCACGGAGCCGTTCGAAAGGCGGCCCGCCATGTACCCGCGGCAGTCCGCCGTCAGCCGGGGTGGCGGGGCCCCAGTTCGGCCGAGGCCCGCGCCATCTTCCGGGACAAGGCGGCGGACCGGCTCACACCGCAGCAGCGGGAGCGGTTCTGGGCAACGGCGTTCGCCGAGATCGGCGTCGACTACCCCTACCGCTACCGGGACGACCAGTTCGCCGCCCAGGAGGCGACCGCGTGAGCGGCCCCACCGGCTCCGTCTGCTCCATCTGCCACCGGCAGACGGGTGACCCGGTCGTTATCGGTCACGTTGAGCGAATGAGCGGCCCTCCGTTCACCCGCATTGCCTGCCCAGATTGTGCCCCACCGCCGGACACCGAAGTGCCGCCCAAGGAAGGGCCCAGGTATCCGCGCGGCAACTGAACCCACGTGAAAAGCAGATGGCCCTGTCGGACCCGGAGCCGACAGGGTCCTCTGCTATCCGGAAGCTTTCCCCGCACGCCTGCTTCCGCAGCAGGACTGCTCCGTCCAGGACCGGGGATGGCTGGGCGGAAGTCGACCACGCCCGCGTGCAGCGGGCGAGGTTCCATTCCGTCCAGGCTGCGCTCGGGGGATGTCGTCGTGGTCGCATCGCCCGGGGCGGGGCGGGGCGGGGCGGGGACGGGCCGTTCATCGAAGTCGTCAGCCCCTGGGGGAGTCGCTCGACGAGCGCCGTGAGGGGATCTCGCGATCGCCTGACAACCGGCCGTTGTGCTCGGCGTGGTTGCCGCCTCGAACCGGGAGCCCGCGGACGCCTGGGAGCCCGGTGGCGGGGTCACGGAGCGCGTCGAGAAGGCGATCGGCGGAGGGGTGCCGGAGTGGTCCACATTGGCGCCGGGAGTAAGGCCGGCCAATAGGCGTCACGGTCGGCGTTGGCCAAGTGGGGGAGACATCGGGTATGTCATGGTCCACTTGAGCTGGGGCACTTCGTGTTGGTTAAACCGTGTTGCCGCCCTCGCGAGACTCGGCCCAGTGTCCACGGCCCGGCGGCGGCCGGGCTCGCGCCCTTTCGGCTTCAACCCCTACCGCACACCCGTCCACGGTGACCAGACATCCCCAGTGTCGGAATGTCGGCAACCTAATCGAACTCGGCGACGGTGGGCAGCCACTCAAAGAGCCGATGCCAGGCGCCCGGCGAGGCGGATCCCAGGGGGCCGGACGAGGCGTAAAGGACCTTCAACTCCTTGGTGGCATCCGCGTCGTCGTCTTCGGTGAGCTTGCGCACCAGTTGACGCGCGATCCTGATCGCGTAGTAGCCCACGGCCTCAGTCACATCAAGGTCATCTGCCGGAAGGGTCAAGGTGAGCAGCGGGCAATATAGGTGGTGCGCACTCGGCCGGAAAGTCGGACCTCGTCTTCCCACTCGTCACTCTCGTCCACGATCGCGTCGACCTGGACGGCCAGATGACGTCGCCAGGCCCGAGACGACGATCAGGTCTTTCCCGGTGTCCCACGTGATGCGGCGCCTCACCTGCGACGTTACCGCCGTCGGCGTGCTGTCACCGGGGAGGTTGCTGTGTAAGTAGATGTGAGGGCGCGCCGCACCTTCTGTGCGGTCCGACCACACGACACAAGGCCGTGGACGGGGCGGAATATAGCGGTGGTTCCCCGGTTAGCGAAACCGGAGAACCACCGGACCATTAACAGTCCACCGCCAGTCCCTGACCGCTCGTCGAGAGGCAGCGACACGACACCAGCCCCACAACCGAATACCGCACCGGCCGCGCCCCCGTTCTTGCCCGCGCGCTACGCCGCTGCGTAGCTGAGTCGGAGGTGGCCCTGGACGCGTTCCAGGTCTCGTTCGGTGCGCAGTTGGAGTTCGAGGTCGCCGGTACCGTGGTGGCCGATGCCCGTCACGTTCCTGGTGACGCCTGGGACGGGGTCGACCTGCTTGGGGTCGGCCTTGAGGTAGACGAGGAGCTTGGTCTGCCGTGGTGGGCAGACGCAGGCGAAGTTCCGCAGCCGCTGGTAGGCCACATACGTCTTGTTATGGACCCTGGTGATGTCCCCGCCGAGACCGAGCAGAACCTCGTCCACGGCGGTGGCCAGCTCCGCCATCGCGTCCCGGGCTCCCCGCTCGCTTCCCGCCTCGCCTCTCCGGCGGTGGCCGGCCGGGCCGTGGGATGTTGTCCGGCCGGCGACGGAGGCGACCGTCTCCAGACCGATATGGGCGTCGCCGAAGAGGCGGTAACGGACCAGGTCGATGCTGCGCCGGTGCTCGCGCACGGCGTGTACGTCGTAGCGGGTGAAGTCGCCCGCCACGCAGATCAGCCGCGGCGCGCTCCACAGAATCTGCGAAGCCGTCGACGCCCCGAGGCGATCACGAACCAGGTGCCGGAACGCATCGCGGTGGTCCATCAGCCACGACAGGTAGAACAGTCCCTGGTTGATAACACCCGCGTCTGTGCCCCGCTTGTACTCTACGATCACCGGAGCCCCGTTCTCGTCGATCCCCAGGGAGTCGATCCGACCACCGTGCACCGGACCCGTGCTGTACTCGCTCGCCAGGAACCGCACCCCGAGCATTGTCTCCATGTGTGCCTCGATCAGGCCCTGCACATCCGCCTCGACCTCAGCAAGCCGCGGCATGACCTCAGTCACGCCGCTTTTCGTCGCGTGGAACAGCTTCAGGCCCGACACCTTCCCCTCCTCGATTCGGAGATCGACAACGTCGGGCCAGTGCGGAATTGTTTCCGCGTGGGCCTTTGGAGCCGTGAAGAAAGCGCGAACGCCGTCCGCTCGACGGACTCTGCTCCCCCCTTTACGAAGCTGCGGCCCGCGAACCAGCACGGGAGCCTCACCGGCATCCCAGCACGATCCCAGCACGGTAGGGGTGATGACGGGTGACGAGGGGTCAGCTTTCCCAGCACCATCCCAGCACGGGAAAAAATCAGGGGCCCGACTCAGAAGAGCCGGACCCCTTCTGACCTGCACATTTGCCAGATCAGTGATGTGGTGGTAAGTAACCCGCTACACGTTGAAGCGGAATTCGACCACGTCACGACACGTCGACGCAGGTAGCCAGCGGCCAAGCCCACCGCACCCCTCCCACCTAGGGCGTGTTTTGAAAGTTGGCCGATCCCCTCGTCCCGTGCCGTGATGATCTCGGTGTGGGACGAGGGGATCTTTCTGACGAGCAGTGGTCGG
>NZ_JBEYIF010000021.1:0-78338 GCF_040635655.1 Streptomyces sp. NPDC006923 | reverse complement strand
GTCGAGGCGAAGGCTTCCAGCGTTCCGTTGTATTCGACGGTGACGGGCACGGAATTCGACACGGCCGGCATGGACGCCGAGTACTGGTATCGAAATCTGCGCGGCACGGTGGAGTTCCGGCAGGCCGTGGAAAGCCTGCTGGAACACGGCCACGGCGTATTCGTCGAGGCCAGCGCCCATCCCGTTCTGACCGTTCCCCTCGGCGAGACCTCAGAGGACCGTGCCCTCGTGGTGGGTTCGCTGCGCCGCGACGAGGGCGGTCTCGACCGCTTCCTCCGATCTGCCGCCGAGCTGTATGTGCAGGGTGTCCAGGTCGACTGGTCTCCGGCACTGACCGGCGGCCGCCGGATCGCATTGCCGACGTACGCGTTCCAGCACGAGCGGTACTGGCCGACGCCCGCGCTCCAGAGCGGTAACGCGGCCTCGCTCGGCCTGGGTTCCGTCGATCACCCACTGCTGGGCGCCGGTGTTGAGCTGCCCGAGTCCGACGGGTTCTTGTTCACCAGCAGGCTGTCGCTCAGTACCCATCCCTGGCTCGCCGACCATGCCGTGGCCGGGACGGTGCTTTTCCCCGGCACCGGGTTTGTCGAACTCGTCGTCCAGGCCGGTGATCAGGTCGGCTGTGACCGGATCGACGAGCTGACGCTCGAAGTCCCCCTCGTCCTGCCGGAAACCGGTGGCGTCCAGATCCAGGTCGTCGTCGCCGCGCCTGACGAGGCGGGCCGACGCCCGGTGCACGTGTACGCGCACACCGAGGAACCGACAGCCGGATGGCTGAGGCACGCCACCGGCGTGCTCGCCTCCGGCGGCCAGGTCCCCGACTTCGGGGCCGGCGTATGGCCGCCCGAGGGCGCCGAGTCCATCGCGCTCGACGGTTTCTACGAGCGCTTCGCCGAGGCGGGCTTCGCCTACGGCCCCGCTTTCCAGGGGCTCACCGCGGTGTGGCGGCGCGGCGAGGAGGTGTTCGCCGAGGTCGGTCTCGCCGAAGCGGAACGCGCCGACGCGCCCGCCTGCGGTCTGCATCCGGCCCTGCTCGACTCGGCTCTGCACGCCGCCGGCTTCGCGGGTGCGGGCGAGGAAGGCCCCGGGCGGCTGCCCTTCTCCTGGACCGGCGTGGTGGTCCGGGCGGGCGGCGCCCAGGCGCTGCGCGTGCGCCTGACGGCGGCCGGGACCGACGCGATCTCGATCGTGCTGGCCGACTCCACCGGTGAGACGGTCGCCTGGGCCGATGCGCTGGTGCTCCGTGAGTTCGCCGCCGACAAGCTCGCGCCCGCCACCACCGGTGAGTCGCTGTTCCGGCTCGACTGGGTGCCCCTCTCCGAGAGCGCCGAGGCCGACACCGGGGACTGGGCCGTACTGGGCGCCGACAACCTCGGGTTGAGCGGCGTACCGCACTTCGCCGGACCGCAGTGGCTGCGCGCCGCCACGGACGACGCGGCCAGGACGGTCGGGACCGTGCTGATGCCGGTGGACGCCTGGGTGGCCGCCGGAGCCGGCGAATCGGTGCACACGCTCTCCGCGCGGGTGCTTGAGCGGCTGCAATGGTGGCTCTCCGAGGAGGCGTTCGCCGACGCCCGGCTTGTGGTCGTCACCCGCAACGCCACGCTCTCCCTGGCGCACGGAGCGGTGTGGGGACTGGTACGGGCCGCGCAGTCGGAGAACCCGGGACGGTTCGTGCTCGTCGACGTCGACGGTCAGCGTCCCTCGTACGAAGCGCTTCCGCGTGCGCTGGCCACCGAAGAACCGCAGCTCACCGTGCGGGCCGGCCAAGTGAGCGTCGCCCGGCTGGCCCGGGTCGCACCGCCCGGGCGGACCGGATCTCCGGAGCCGGTCCCGGACCGGCCGTGGGATCCCGAGGGCACCGTGCTGATCACCGGTGGCACCGGCGGCCTCGGCGCCCTGCTGGCCCTGCACCTTGTCGCGGTGCGTGGCGTACGGCGCCTCCTGCTGGTCAGCCGCCGGGGCGGTGCGGCTGACGGTGTCGCGGAACTGGTGGCCGAGCTGACCGCGCACGGCGCCGATGTACAGGTGGCGGCCTGCGATGTCGCCGACCGCCGAGGACTGCGGAAACTGCTGAACACCATCCCCGCCGACCATCCGCTGACCGCCGTGATCCACACGGCCGGTGTGCTCGACGACGGTGTGATCGGCTCTCTCACCCCGGAGCGGCTGGACACCGTCCTGCGGCCGAAGGCCGACGCCGCGTGGAATCTGCACGAGCTGACCCGTGAACTGAATCTGTCCGCCTTCATCCTGTTCTCCTCGGCGGCCGGTGTGCTCGGCGCGGCGGGGCAGGCCAACTACGCCGCCGCCAACGCGGCCATGGACGCGCTCGTACGACAGCGCCACGCCCGCGGCCTGCCCGGGCTGTCGCTCGCATGGGGCGCGTGGGAACAGTCCGCGGGAATGACGGCGGACCTCCGCGAAGCCGATATGCGGCGCATGGCGCGCACCGGCATGGCGCCGCTCACGGCCGAGAGCGGACTCGCGCTCTTCGACCTCGCGGTGCGGGCCGGCGAACCGGTGGTCCTGCCGACCCGGATGGATCTCTCCGCGCTGCGTGCGTGGCCGGTCGTCCCGCATCTGCTGCGTGGCCTGGCGGGCGGCTCGTCCCTCCGGCGCAACCGGGCCGGTTCCGCGGTCTCCGCCACCCTGCGCACCCGGCTGGCCGGGCTCGACGAAAGCGCGCGCAGGGGCCTGGTGCTGGGACTCGTACGGGCGCAGGTCGCCGCGGTGCTCGGCCACTCCGGCGCCGACCGGATCGACCCGCAGCGCGCCTTCGGCGAGGTCGGCTTCGATTCGCTGACCGCCGTCGAGCTGCGGAACCGTCTCAACACGGAGACGGGGCTGCGGCTGCCGGCCACCCTGATCTTCGACTATCCGACGGCCGCCGCGCTGGCGGACCACCTGGTCGCCGAACTGGTGGGCGGCCAGGACGAGCCGATGGTGCCGGTGGTGCGCACCGCGGCCGTCTCCGACGACCCGGTCGTCATCGTCGGTATGGCCTGCCGCTATCCCGGCGGGGTCACGTCGCCGGACCAGCTCTGGGACCTGGTCGCCGCCGAGGGTGAGGTCCTCTCCGAATTCCCGGCCGACCGGGGCTGGGACGTCGAGGCGCTGTACGACGCCGACCCCGGCAACTCCGGCACGTCGTACACCCGGCACGGCGGCTTCCTGCACGACGCGGCCGACTTCGACGCCGGTTTCTTCGGTATCTCACCGCGTGAGGCACTCGCGATGGACCCGCAGCAGCGGCTGCTGCTGGAGGCATCCTGGGAGGCGTTCGAGAACGCGGGCATCGACCCGGCTCCCCTGCGCGGCAGCCGTAGCGGTGTGTATGTCGGTGTGATGTACCACGACTATGGCGCGGGCGGCCTCGTCGAGTTCCCCGCCGAGGTGGAGGGCTATCTCAGCACGGGCAACTCCGGCAGTGTGATGTCCGGCCGCCTGGCCTACACCTTCGGCCTGGAGGGCCCGGCCGTCACCATTGACACGGCCTGCTCGTCGTCGCTGGTGACCCTCCACATGGCCGCACAGGCACTGCGCTCCGGAGAGTGCGACCTGGCACTGGCCGGCGGTGTGACGGTGATGTCGACCCCCGGGACCTTCATCGAGTTCAGCCGCCAGGGCGGTCTGTCGCCGGACGGCCGGTGCAAGCCCTTCGCGGACGCGGCCGACGGCACCGGCTGGTCCGAGGGCGTCGCCATGCTGGTCGTGGAGCGGCTGTCGGACGCCCGGCGCCGGGGCCACCAGGTGCTGGCCGTCGTACGCGGCTCGGCCGTGAACTCGGACGGCGCGTCGAACGGCATGACGGCGCCGAACGGTCCCTCCCAGCAGCGGGTGATCCGGCAGGCGCTCGCCACGGCCGGGCTGTCGGCCGCCGAGGTGGACGCGGTGGAGGCGCACGGCACCGGCACCACGCTCGGCGACCCCATCGAGGCACAGGCCCTGCTGGCCACCTACGGCCAGGACCGGCCCGCCGACCGGCCGCTCTGGCTGGGCTCCGTCAAATCGAACCTCGGCCACACCCAGGCGGCGGCCGGCGCGGCCGGGCTGATCAAGATGGTGATGGCGCTGCGTCATGAGACGCTGCCCCGGACGCTGCACGTCGACAAGCCCTCCAGCCATGTGGACTGGACGGACGGCCAGGTCGAGCTGCTGACCGAACCACGGCCCTGGCCGCGCGCGGGGAAAGCCCGCTACGCGGGGATCTCCTCGTTCGGCATCAGCGGCACCAACGCCCATGTGATCCTGGAACAAGGCGACCCTGTCCCGCCCGGTGACGCCCGGGACGCCCGGGACCGGACCGGGAGCGCCGCACCCGCGCCGTCCCCCGGCGAGCGGCCCGCCATCGTGTCCTGGCCGCTCTCCGGCAAGACCCGCGGCGCCGTCCGCGCCCAGGCCGCCCGGCTGCTCTCCCGCCTGGAGGCCGGGCCGGGCTGGGCCCCCGCCGATGTCGCCCTCTCGCTGGCGACGACCCGCTCGGTCTTCGACCACCACGCGGTCGTCACCGGCGGCGAACGCGCCGACCTCCTGCGCGCCCTGTCGGATCTCGCCCAGGACGTGCCGTCCGCGGCCGTGATCGAGGGCACGGCCAAGGCGCCGGGACGGGTGGCCTTCTCGTTCGCCGGGCAGGGCTCGCAGCGCCCCGGGATGGGACGCGGTCTGTACGAGCGCTTCCCGGTGTTCGCCGACGCCGTGAACGAGATCGCGGCCCACCTGGACCCGCTCCTCGACCGGCCGCTGCTCGACGTCATGTTCGCCGAGCCCGGCTCTCCCGAGGCCGAACTGCTCGACCGGACCGGATACACCCAGCCGGCGCTGTTCACCGTCGAAGTCGCGCTGTACCGCCTGCTGACGTCGTGGGGCGTGAAGCCCGACTTCCTCGTCGGCTACTCGGTCGGCGAGATCCCCGCGGCCTACGTCGCCGGTGTGTGGTCCCTCGCGGACGCGTGCGCGCTCGTGGCCGCGCGTGCCAGGCTCATCCAGGCGCTGCCGACCGGCGGCGGGATGTACGCGCTCCAGGTGCCCGAGGACGTGGTGCTCCCGCTGGTCGAGGGACGCGAGGACGAGGTCGGCATCGCGATCGCCACCGCCGACAGCGTCATCATCGCCGGGGACGAGGAACCGGTCGAGGAGGTCGCCGCCGCGCTGATGAGGGCCGGCCACAAGGCACAGCGGCTGCGGGTCAGCCACGCCTTCCACTCGCCCCGGATGAACCCGGCGCTCGACGCCTTCAGGGACGCCGTCAAGGATCTGACCTTCCGGCCCCCGACCATCCCCATGGTCTCCAATGTGACCGGCGGTCTGGTCCGCCCGGCGGACATGTGCGACCCCGAGTACTGGGTACGGCACGTCCGCGAGAAGGTGCGCTTCGGTGACGGGCTCTCCGTGCTGCTGGACGAAGGAGTGACCACCTTTGTCGAGGTCGGTCCCAACGGCCAGCTCTCCGCCATGGCCCAGGGCCAGTTCGGACCCGACTCCGCCGTGACGGCGGTGCCGGCCATGCGCAGGGACCGGCCCGAGGAGCCGACGATCAGCGCCGCCCTGGCACAGCTGCACGTCCAGGGCGTACGAGTCGACTGGACGGCGGTGCTCGCCGGGACCGGAGCCCGCACGGTCGCCCTGCCGACCTACGCCTTCCAGCGGCAGCGGCACTGGCCGAAGCCGGCCACGCTCCGTCCGGGCGCCGCGCCGGGCACCGGTCCCGGCGCGCATCCGCTGCTGGGCTCCGGGGTCGATCTGCCGGACTCCGACGGCCACCTGTTCACCGGAGCGCTCTCGCTGCGGTCGCACCCGTGGCTCGCCGAGCACGCGGTGGCGGGCGTGGTGATCCTGCCGGGAACCGCCTTCCTGGAACTGGCCGTCAGCGCCGGTGACGAGGCGGAGTGCGCCACGGTGGAAGAACTGACGCTGGAAGTACCGCTCGTCCTGCCGCACACCGGCGAGGTGCTGCTGCGTACGGCCGTCGGCGGACCCGACGACCGGGGCCGCCGTTCACTCCGGATCTACTCCCGGCCGGCCGACGCCCCGGCGGGATCCTGGACGCGCCACGCGAGTGGCACGCTGGCCGCCGAGGCCGAACGCGCCGAGGAGGCCGGCCTGACCGCATGGCCGCCGCGCAACGCCGAACGGATCGAACTGGACGGCCTCTACGCCCGGTTCGCCGACGCGGGCTTCAGTTACGGGCCGATGTTCCAGGGCCTCACCGCCGCCTGGCGGAGCGGCGGCGACATCTTCGCCGAGATCGCTCCGCCGGAAACGGACCGCGCCGCACTGACGCCGTACGGGCTGCACCCGGCGCTGCTCGACGCGGCGGTGCAGGCGTCCCTGTTCGCCGGTCTGGACGCGGCGAGCGGCGGCCGGCTGCCATTCGCCTGGACGGGCGTGTCGCTGCACGCGGCCGGCGCTGACGGCCTGCGGGTGCGGCTGCGCCGGGTCGGCCCGGACGCGGTCTCGCTGGCCGTGGCCGACACCACCGGAGCGCCGGTCGCGTCCGTGCGCTCCCTGGTGCTGCGGGAACTGTCCGCCGACCGGCTCGCCCCGGCGACCGGCGACGCCCTGTTCCGTCCCGTGTGGACGGCACTCGCCGCCGAGGCTCTCGGCAGCGCCGACACCATCGACCGGACGGGCTGGACGCTGGTCGGCGACGACCGCTCCGGACTCGCCGAGCGCTGCGGTATCCCGTCCCTCATGGACTCGTACGCACTGGTCGCCGAGGTCGACGCCGGTATGCCGGCGCCCGCGGTCCTGCTGGTACCCGTGCCGGTCGGGCGGTCCGACGACATGGTGCGCGCCACCCACGCGTCGGCGGCCCGTGTCCTCGGTGAGGTGCGCCGATGGCTGGAGGACGACCGGTTCGCGGACTCACGGATCGTCTTCGTGATGACATCGGCCGGCACATCGGAGATCGCCGTCGCCGCCGTACGGGGTCTGGTGGGTTCGGCGCAGGCCGAACACCCCGGCCGGTTCGTACTCGTCGACCTGGACGATCAGGAGAGCTCGGCGGCGCTGCTGCTCGCCGCGGTGGCGAGCGGTGAGCCGCAGGCCGTCGTCCGGGGCGGCGAGCTGCGCGTACGGCGGCTGGAAAGGGCGACGCCGGTCGCCACCGCCGAGGGCACCCCCGGATGGGACCGGGACGGCACGGTCCTCATCACCGGAGGCACCGGCGGTCTCGGCGGCCTGCTCGCCCGTCACCTCGTCACCCGGCACGGCGTCACCCGTCTGCTGCTCGCGAGCCGCAGCGGCGCCGACGCCACGGGAGCCGCGGAGCTGGTCTCCGAGCTGACCGGGCACGGCGCCGACGTGACGGTGGCCGCCTGCGACATCGCGGACCGGGACGCCCTGGCCGCGCTGCTCGCGACCGTCCCCGCCGCACATCCGCTCACCGCCGTCGTCCACACCGCCGGTGTCATCGACGATGCCACCATCGCCTCACTCACTCCCGCACGGCTGGGGGCCGTACTGCGGCCCAAGGTCGACGCGGCCTGGAATCTGCACCAACTGACCCAGGAGCGGGGGGTGTCGGCGTTTGTGCTGTTCTCCTCGCTGGCCGGGGTCATCGGCGCGCCGGGCCAGGGCAACTACGCCGCGGCCAACGCGTTCCTCGACGCACTCGCGGAACACCGGCATGAACTCGGCCTGCCTGCGGTGTCATTGGCCTGGGGACCCTGGGAGCAGGGGAGCGGCATGACCAGCGACCTCAGCGAGGACGAAATGCGGCGCCTGACCCGCTCCGGCGTCCGGCCGCTGACGGAAGCACAGGGCATGGCGCTGTTCGACGCCGCCACCGCCATGGGCCGGCCGGTCCTGGTGCCGGCCCGGCTCGACCTGAGCGTGCTGCGCGGCCGTGACGACGTACCGCATCTGCTGCGCGGCCTGGTCCGCAAGCCGGTACGGGCCGCCGCCCGCAGCGCGACCGGATCGGCGGCCCCCGCCCCGGCCGGGACCGACACGGCGGCCCGTTTCGCCGGGCTGGCCGGAGCCGAGCGCCGGGAGGCGATGCTCGAACTGGTACGGGCCGAGGTGGCCGCCGTGCTGGGGCACACCGAGAGCGAGGCGATCGAGCCGGGACACGCCTTGCAGGAGCTGGGCTTCGACTCACTGACCTCGGTGGAGCTGCGCAACAGGCTGAATCTCGCGACGGGTCTTCATCTTCCGCCGACCCTGGCCTTCGACTATCCGACGATCGTCGAGCTGGCCGGGCACCTCGGTGACGAACTCGCCGAGGCGGAGCCGGACACGGCAGGATCAGCCAGTGTCGAGGCTCCGGCACGGGCCGAGGACACCGCACCCGACACCGTGGCCAGGCTCTACCGGGAGGCGTTCGGAGCCGGACAGACCCGGCTGGCGGGCGAACTGCTGATGAGCGTCGCCCGGCTGCGGCCCCTCTTCCGGAGTCCTGAGGAGATCGAGCGCAGGCCACGTCCTGTGCGGCTGGTCGAGGGGGAGAGCGATGTCCGGATGGTCTGCTTCAACCCGATCGTGCCATTGACCGGAGCGCATCAGTACGTCTCGTTCGCGGCGGCGCTGCCCGGCGGTCTCAGCGTCTCAGCGCTGGCCTCGCCGGGCTTCACCGAGGGCGAGAAACTGCCGGCCGACGCCGCCGCGCTCGTCGAGCTGGAGGCGCGGACGGTCTCCGAGTACGTGGGCGACAGTCCCTTCGTCCTCGCCGGGATGTCGTCCGGCGGGATCCTCGCCCACACGACGGCGAAGCGCCTGGCCGACCTGGGCAAACCGCCGCTCGCCGTGGTGCTGTTCGACACGTACGCGATGCATGACACATCGCTGCGGGAGACCGGCACCGAGTTCGGAACGGCGATGTTCGAGAGGGCGGAGGGCGTCGTACCGATCGACAGCGTCCGGCTGTCCGCGTACGAGTGGACGTGCGGCCTCTTCCGCGAGTGGAACCCGGAGCCGATGCCGGTGCCGACCCTGCTGATCCGGGCGTCGGAGCCGATGAACCCGGACCTGGCGGACAAGAGCTGGCAGACCAAGCTGGGCGGGGTCTCGTCGATCATCGAGGTCCCCGGCAACCACTACACCCTCATGGAGGAGTACGCCGACTCCACGGCGCGCGTTGTGCATGAGTGGCTGGGCACACTGGGCAAGTAGGGCGCGACACGCCCCCGAGGTCGCGCCGGCCCTGACCGGTCGGCGCGACCGCGGGGCGCCGGCGCTACCAGCGGACCGGCAGCTTCCAGAGACCGCGCACGAGCATGTCGGTGCGCCACTGGAGATCCTGCTCGGGCACCGCGAGTTCCAGCGTCGGGAAGCGCGTCAGCAACGCGCTCAGCGCGACCTGGAGTTCGAGCCTGGCCAGTTCACTGCCGACGCAGTAGTGCAGCCCGTGGCCGAACGCGATGTGCGGTACGGACGGCCGGTTCACGTCGAGGGTGTGCGGGGAATCGAAGATCTCGGGGTCGCGGTTGGCGGCGTCCGGGATCGGGATGACGATCTCGCCGCTCCGTACGAGGGATCCGTCCGGCAGTGTGATGTCCTCCGTCGCCACATGGTGCATGCCGCCGTTCTCCGCGATCGTGAGGTAGCGCAGCAGCTCCTCCACGATCGGTACCGCGCGGTCCGGCTGGGTGCGCAACTCGTCCGCGACATCGGGCCTGCGCAGCAGTTCGAAGACGGCCGAGCCCATCTGGCTGCTGGTGCTCTCGTAACCGGCGTAGAAGACCCCGGATATCTGCGACACCGTCTCGGCCCGGCTCACCTGCCGGTCGGGATGGGTGCTGACCAGCATCTGGCTCAGGACGTCGTCCGTGGGATGCCCGCGGTCGATGGCCTCCTGCCGCTCGGTCACCAGGCGGTCGAAGTACTCGTGCATCTCCTGATGGGCCTTGATCATCTCGCCCATCGGGTAACGGCCGGCGGAGATGGTGAGATTGCCCCAGTGTTCGAAGCGATCCTGGTCCTTCTCCGGCAGGCCGAGCACCCGGCACATGATCACCATGGTGATCGGCCGGGCGAAGTGCTCGACGAGGTCCACCGGCGTGGGCCCGGCGGCCAGATCGCTGACGGCCTCGGCGACGACCTCCTCGACCAGCGCCCGCATCGACCGCACCCGGTGGGCCGTGAAGGCGTGTGCGACGGCGGCCCGGCGCCGGGTGTGGTCGGGAGGATCGGTGGTCACCAGCGGCAGCGACTCCCTGGGGACACCCGCCATGGCGATCTTGCTGTAGGCGAGCCGGCTGAAACGCTGGTCGGCCAGGACGAACTTGACGTCGCTGTAACGGGTGACCAGCAGGGCTTCCCGCCCTCCGGCGATCTTCACCCGGCGCAGGCCCGGCTCGGCCTGGGTCTCCGCGTACTCCGGAGGAGGTTGTGTCTCAGCACCGACAGCGAAGGGAAAAGGGCACAGTCCGGTCATATCGCCACCTTCTCGGGAAACGTGCTCGTCTTGTACACGGCCGCCGCTCCGCGTCCGTTCGGTCGTCCGATCGGAGGTCCCCCGGGTCGCGGTCGTCCGAGTGATGCGACGGCGTCCCGGACCTGTGCGGAGCGAGGCGCTCGACGGGTATGTGGCCCGGGACTTGTGCGACACGCCCTGGCCATGGTCATTTTCCTGAGCGTAGCCCACCTCTGTGTACGGCCGGGGTCGGCCGGGGGACGGGAGCGTGTGCCGTCACGAAGCTCGGATCCTCGCCCCTCGGGCCGGCCGCCCGGTGCCGGGTGACCGGCCCGGATGTCGGCCGGGCGGCCCCTCAGCCGACGTGCGAACGCCGGCGGTCGCCCGGTGTCGCGCGGGGCGCGGCGGCGCTCAGCGGCTTGGCGTAACAGCGGCTGAGCTCATGGAAGCGGTACAGGCCGAACTTGGCGCAGGGCTCATAGCCGCTGGAGGTGTAGAGCGAGATGGCCTCCGGCTGTTCGGTACCGGTCTCCAGGACCATCCGGGTGCGGCCCGCCGCGCGAGCGTCGTCCTCCAGGGCGGCCAGCACCACCCGGGACAGACCGCGGCCGCGCGCCTCCGGGATCACATACATGCGCTTGATCTCGGCGTCGCCGTCGTCGTACCCGTGGTCGTTCTCGTCCTGGCGGCGCCAGCCGCCGGTGGCGACCGGGGTGCCCAGGTCGTCGTAGACGATCAGATACAGGCCGTGCGGTGGCTCGAACATGACCGGGTCGAGGGGGGTGACATCGCCCTCGTCGCCGTACCGCTCGGCGTATTCGAGCTGCACACGGTCGTTGAGCCGGACCGCATCGGGGTGGCCGAAGGAGGTAGTGTGAATATTCATTCAGTTCATCGTACTTCTATGCGATTGCGGTGGTGGGCGATTTTCGTCTCACCAAAGGCGACGAGGACGCCGGAATGGGCTGCCCCGTCGGAACACAGTGTGGCCGAGGCCCGGTCCGGCTCGACAGACCCCCTGGTCGGAAGGGGCCTGCCGTGGGGGTGCCGGCTCTCCGGTTCTCCGGCCGGCCGGGCCGTTCAGCGCAATGAGCGGTAGAAGTCCAGATGGCGCCGCGCCGCGCCGTCCCAGGTATGGCGGGCGGCGAGTTCCCGGCCCGCCGCACGGCGTCCTGGGGCGTTCTCCGTGAGCGCCGCGGCCAGTTGGGCGGCCAGGGTCCGGGGGTCGGCGGCGAAGCGGGCGGTGGCGCCGAAGACCTCGCGCAGGACGGGCAGGTCGCGGACGACCAGGGGCACTCCGGCGGCGAGGGCCTCCATGGCGGCGAGGCCGAAGCCCTCCTTGACGGAGGGGAACACGAAGGCGTCCGCGGCGGCGACGAGCGGCGGCAGATCGTCGTCGGGGACCTGGCCCAGGACGTCCGGTGCGACGCCGAGTTCCGCGGCGCGGGTCTCCCAGCGGGCGCGGTAGTCGCGGTAGTCGAAGAGGGTCTCACCGCCCGCGATCACCAGCCGTACGTCGGGATGGCCGGCGCGCAGCAGCGCGTAGGCCTCCAGGAGGTCCAGAGAGCCCTTGCGCGGTTCGATCCCACCGACGGTGAGCACATAGCGGCCGAGGCGGGAGCGCCAGGCGTCCCGGGCCGCCGGACTGGTGGTGGCGAAACGGTCGTAGGCCACGCCGTTGGGGATCACCTCCGCCGTCAAACCCCAGCCCTCGGCGAGCTCGTCCGCGACCGACCGGGAGACACAGATATGGGCGTAGGGCTCGACGATGGCCCGTTCGTGACAGGCGGCGAGTTCGGGCGTGGTGAAGTGGTCGAGGTGGTGGACGGTGCGGACACAGCGGTCCACCGCGTTGGCGCTGATGCAGTCCTGGGCGTGGACGATGTCGTACGGGGACGGGTCGAAGGCGTCGCGCAGGGTGGCGATGGAGCGCAGGATGCGCTCCCCGACGGTCTCCTCCGCGGGCCCCTCGGGGAAGGGCACGATCCGGACCCGCACATCCGGGGCGACCTCGCGGAAGAAGCCCGAGTCGCCGCCCCGTCCCAGCGACCACACGGTGACGTCCTCGCCGGTCGCGGCCAGCGCCTCCGCCAGCGCGAGCGTGTGCACGACACCGCCGCGCGGCTTGGTGGAGTAGCTGAGCAGGGCGATCTTCATGAGGGAATCTCCCGGTACGCGGAGGGGCGGCGCTCGTCGAGGTGGCGCAGGACGCGGCGGGCGCGGTCTATCTCGGCGGCGACATCGACCTCGGCGACGGCCAGGCCCGCCTTGGCCCAGGTCCTGGCGAGGATGTCGCCGCCCGGGCCGACCACCTTGGACTGGCCGAGGAACCGCATGCCGCCCATGGCGCCGGTCTGGTTGGAGGAGGCGAGGACGACCTGGTTCTCGGCGGCGCGCGCCTGGTCGTACAGGTCGAAGAGCTTGGCCTGCCGGTCCTGGGCCATGCGCGGCGCCCGGTTGGTGATGCTGGTGGGCCAGGCGGAGAGGCAGGCGAGGATCTCGGCTCCGTCCAGGGCCAGGGAGCGGGCGGACTCGGGGAACGTCTTGTCGTAGTCGATGAGCATGCCGATCCGGCCGACCGGCGTGTCGAAGGCGGCGAAGCCGTCGCCCGGTGTGTAGACGGCGACCTCCCCGGCCGGCAGATGCACCTTGCGGTGGCGGCCGAGGACCCCGTCGCCGCTGACGCACACGGCGGCGTTGTAGCGCTCGTCGCCGCCGTCCTCGCAGTAGCCCACGCACACGACCATCTCGGCGGCGAGCCGGGCGACCTCGTGGATCAACGGGTCGTCCGGCTTCAGCGCCGGGGGGAGGGCCCCGGGGTCGGGGTGGCGCAGATCCGCCAGATAGCCGCCGAGCGCGGCGTCGGGCAGGACGAGCAGCCCGGCGCCGGAGCGGCGCGCGTCGTCGATGAGCTTGGCGACACGGGCGAGGTCGAACTCCAGGTCGCGGCCGAAGTGGGCGGCGGCGGCCGCGATCCTGACAGTTCTCATCTGCTGACTGCTCCCGCGTACGTGTAGGTCTCCGGACGCCGGTCCCGCAGGTGCCCCATGGCGCGGCGAGCGGTCTCCAGCGCCTGGGCGACGTCGAGTTCGGCGACTGCCAGGCCGGCGCCGATCCCGGTGTCGGCGAGGATCTCGCCGCCGGGGTCGACGACCTTGGCACTGCCGACGAAGCGTAGCGACCCGAAGGTACCTGTCTGGTTCGCGGAGACCCACACGATCTGGTTCTCCAGGGCGCGGGCCCGGTCGAAGAGGTCGAAGCGGCGCTTCCAGCGGTCGTTGACGAGATCGGTCGCGGCGTGCGTGCGCGCGCCCGGCCAGGCGGAGACGACCACACCGATCTCGGCGCCGTCGAGGGCCAGCGCGCGGGCGGACTCCGGGAACGCCTTGTCGTAGCAGATCATCATGCCGATCCGGCCGACCGGCGTGTCGAAGGCGTGGAAGCGGTCCCCGGACGCGTAGCTGGCGTCCTCGCTCAGCGGCTGGTGGACCTTGCGGTGATTGCCCAGCACCCCGTCTCCGCTGACGCAGACCACGCTGTTGTAGCGCTGCCCGTCGGTGCCCGCCTCGCAGTAACCGGCGACGACGGTCAGCTCCCCCGCCAGCGCGGCCAGCCGGCGCACCTCGGGGCCGTCGAGCGCGAGCGCGGGCGGGCCCCCGTCCAGCTCGGTGTCGTTGTCGAGGCTGAGCAGATAGCCGCCCAGGCAGGCCTCCGGCAGGGCGAGCAGCCCCACGCCCTCGGCCCGGGCCTCCTTGATCAGGCGTTCGACGACGGCGAAGTCCTCTTCGAGGTCCCGGCCGAACTCGGCCGCGACGGCCGCCATACGGAGCGTGCTCATGCGGTCCCCATTCCGGTCACCGGGCCGGCGACCGCCTCGGTGATCTCTCCGTCGGGCCAGCGCAGCCCGACACCCTGTCCTGTGGTCAGCTCCCCGCACTCGGCCCCCGTGGCGGGCCCGGCGGGCAGCGGTACGGCGCCCGGTGCGTCCGTGGTGAGCATCGCGAAGCCGGGGAAGCAGGTGAGCCAGTCGCCCATGGCCGTGCCACGCGGCCGGGGTACGGCCGCCATGTCGAGGACGGCGCCGCAGCCGCTCGCCTCGGCGAGCATGCCCAGGGTCCCGGCGATCCCGGCCATCGACACGTCCTTCGCCGCGGCGGGCCGGACGGCGGCGACCGCTCCGGTCATCGCGCGGAGGTCGTCCGTACGGCGGTGGGTGGACGAGTCCCACTGGCGGCCCCGGTAGCCCCGGCGCCAGCCGCCGCCGAGGTCCGCGGTGAGCCGTACCGCATGCCCGGGCCGTCCGCCGCCGCCCGGCACCGGACGGTCCGTGCGGCCCAGCGCGGTCACGGACAGGGCGGCCGGTACGCCGAGCTGGGTGTGCCCGCCGAGGACCGGGACGCCGTACGCCTCCGAGGCCCGGCCGAGTCCGGCGAGGACCCGCCGGACGTGCGCCGCGTCCTTCCCGCCCACGGCGTCGAGCAGCCCGATCGGTGAAGCCCCCATCGCGGCGAGGTCATTGACATTGACGAGGACCGAGCACCACCCCGCCCATTCGGGATCGCGTTCGACCATGGACGGCACGATCGCGTCGCACGCGGCGATCACATCCGTGCCGGGGACGGACGCTCCGTCGTCGCCGACGAACCCCGCGCCGCCGAGCGCGGCCCCTGTGTCCCCGCGCGGGACATCGCCGCCCGGGTGCCGGCCGGGGACTTGGCCCGCCGCTCCGTGAAAGGCCGCGAGAAGCGGCCCGAGCGCGGACTTGGTGGCCGCCGCCTGCGCCGCGATCCGCCCGATCGGCCATCGCATCAGCACATGCGGCGTGTCCGCGACCGTGATCTCGCGTACGGAGCGCCAGCCGAGCCGCTTGAAGAGCACCTCGCCACGGGTCTGGACGGCCGCGTCGAACCGCAGGACGCCCTCGGCCTCCGCGCGGGCGCAGGCGGCGCGCACCAGCGCCGCGCCGATACCGTGCCGGCCACGGGCCCGCCGGGCGACCACCAGCCGGCCGCCCTGCCACCAGCCGAGGTCGGGACCGTCGCCGACCGGCCCGAGACGTACCCCGCCGACCACCGTGCCGGTCAGGTCCCTGGCGACCAGGACGACGGTGCGGGTGTCGGCGTCCCGGTCGTCCAGGTCATGGCCCGCGAAGAGCCCCTGCTCGTGGACGAAGGCGTCCCGGCGCAGCCGGCGATACGCGGACAGCTCGCCGGTGGAACGGGCCTCTTCGACACGGAAGGCGGGCCGCCGCGCCAGAGTGCTGCGGTCGCCGAGCAGCGCCAGGATGTCGGCCGGGCCGTCGGCCGTCGGCGGTACGGCGGATCCGTCGAGATACATGGAGGTCACCCGCCCGCCGTCCGCAGCACACTGCACGCCCCGCAGGCGGCGCAGCCGGCCTTCTGGTCGGCGCCGCTCATCCCGGCCGCGCGCAGCTTCGCCGCGACGCCCTCGGTGACGTACCGCAGCACCTCCGCGCTCGGCGCCCCGATACCGTCACGGGCGGCGAGTGTGCCGCCCATCGGACGGAACGGGACGACAAAGGGATACACACCGCGGTCGATCAGTTTTCCCGCGCCCGCGACGAGTTCGTCCGGGTCCTCGCCGAGGCCCACGAGCAGATAGGTGGAGACCCGGTTGGGTCCGAAGACCCGCACCGCCTCGTCCCACGCGGCCTCGTACTCGGCCATCGGCACGGTCGACTTGCCGGGCATCCAGCGGCGGCGCACCTCGTCGTCGAGGGACTCGACATGGATGCCGATGGCCGTCGCTCCGGCCTCGCGCAGCGCGCGGATCCACGCGAGGTCGCCGGGCGGTTCGCACTGCACCTGGACGGGGAGGCCCGGCACGGCCCGCAGTACCGCCCGGACCGACCGTGCCAGATTGCGGGCGCCCCGGTCGGGGCCCGCGGTGGTGCCGGTCGTCATGACCATCTGCTTGACGCCGTCCAGCCGCACCGCCGCCTCTGCCACCTCCGCGAGCTGCGCCGGCGTCTTGGCGGCGACCGTCGCGCCCGAGCGCAGCGACTCCTCGATGGTGCAGAACCGGCAGCGGTCGGACTCGGCGTAGCGGACGCAGGTCTGGACGACGGTCGTGGCGAGTACGTCGGAGCCGTGCAGGCGGGCTATCTCCTCGTACCGGATGCCGTCGGCCGTCGTCAGGTCGTAGAACTTGGGCCGTCGTACGGCGGTGAGGGAGAGCCCGGTGTCGGTGAGGCTCCCGGTCTCGTCACCGAGCCAGACCTTGCCGTCGCGGACCGTGTAGGGACTGTCGGGGTTGCGGGGCAGTGCGGCGTTGGCACCGTCGACGAGGACATGGCCGTCGTCGCTGGGGCCCGCGCCGTCCGGCCGTTCGACCTCGACACCCTGGCGGATGCCGCGCAGAGCGAGCTCCGCGCGGGTCATGATCCGCACGTCCACCGTTGTACTCGTCGTATCGGTGCCAACGCTCACGACGTACCCCTCAGAGCTGGTAGGTGGAGTTGATGATGGCGCCCTTGCGGGCGTAGTGGATGATCGCGTCCTGGACGTCGAGGGGGTGGGTGGGGATGACGCCCTCGATCAGGTCCTCTTCGCGGGCGCCGTGCAGCGAGAGGCCGAAGCGGCAGCAGTAGACCTTGCCGCCCTCGGCGATGAACGTCTTGAGCTGGTTGTTGATGTTGTGTTCGCCGGGGAAGGCGGAGTTGCCGACGGTCGGGAAGCCCCGTGTGGCGAGGCAGTTGAGCGAACCCGGCCCGTAGAAGTAGATGGCCGCCTCGAAGCCCTTGCGCAGCGCGCGGGTGGCCTGGAGCACGGCGACGAAGGACACCGAGGACTCATGGGCGATGCCATGGACGAGGGTGAAGTAGGTCTCGCCGTCCTCGGCCTGGTAGTCGGGGAAGACCTTGGTGGAACCGTAGATGCTGGAGCCCTCCGGGAGCGAGGGGTGGGCGATCTCGGCGAGGGACTTCTGCTCGACCTCGGTGAGTTCCGTGGCGGTGGTGGTGGCGGTGTCGGACATGGGCTGTCTCCTGGTGAGTGCGGGGATTCCGGTACGGGTTTCGGTAGGGGACGCGACCGGGCGGCGGTCCGCTCAGTCGTAGAGCGCGGCGAAGGTGTCGCGGAAGACGAGTTCGCCGAGTGCGCCGCCGCCGGTCGCCTCGGCGAGCCGGGCGTACTCGCCGGTGAAGTCGCCCCACGGCTGGTCGCTGGCGAAGAGCACCCGGTCATGGCCGATGCCGCGGCGCTCGATCTCCTGGGCCAGCCAGCGCGGTGTGAAGCCGATGGCCCAGGAGAGATCGGTGTAGACGCGCTTGCCGGACTCGATCCAGTCGAAGAACCGCGAGCCGACGAGCTTGATGTGACCGCTCATCCCGCCGCCGAAGTGCACGAGATGGACGGGGACCTGACCGGCGTACCAGTCCACCAGACGGCCCACCTCGTCGATGTCCGAGGCGGCGCCCGGTGAGGTGTGCACATGGACGACCAGTCCGTGGCGTTCTGCCGTCCGGAAGATACGGTCCAGGTGCGGCCGGCAGGCCGGGTCCGTGGGGCGGCCGCCGAGCAGGAAGCTGAGCTTGAGGGCCCGCACGCCGTCCTCTCCCGCCAGGGCGAGGGCCTGCCCGGTGCGGTCGCTGTCCTCCGGGCGGGGAGAGACCCAGAGCCCGGCGCGGACCCGGTCGTCGCTCTGGGCCGCCTCGATCGCCAACTCGTTGAAGGAGAAGGCGACGGCGGGGTCGGGAACGCCGTAGTTGGGGATCACCAGGGCGCGTTCCGTGCCCTCGGTGTCGAGGTCCGCGAGGAACTGCTTGACGGTGGCTCGCGCGGTGGTGTCCGGGTTGACCGGAGGGCCGCCGTAGAAGGGATACGCGGGCAGGACACCGATATGGCGGTGTGCGTCGAAGACCGCGGGGCGATGTGTGCCGAAGACCATGCGGGGCTCCTGTCAGCCCAGGGGAAGGGCGGAGGCGACGAAGTCCGGCGCGCCGGTGAGCGTGCCGCACACGTCGGCGAGGCGGCGGCGGGCGTCGATGTGGTCCGCGAGGAACTCGGCGTCCCGGCCGACGGCCTCGAAACGTCCGGAGCCCCACGAGTACTGCCAGGGCAGGCCGAGGAAGTAGAGCCCGGGTGTGCTGGTGGCGCCGCGCCAGTGCATCGGATAGCCGCGGCCGTCGAAGGCGGGTATCTCGATCCACCGGTGGTCCCGGGAGAAGCCGGTGGACCAGACGACGGAGGTGATCCCCGCCTCCGCCAGATCGAGATCCGCCACCTGCCCGGACGGCTCCCACACCGGCACGTACCGGGCCTCGTGGGGAGCCTGGATCCCGTGCGCGGAGATATGGGCGTCGATGGCGTCCTTGATGCTCTCGGCCACCGCGTCGGCCCGGTCCAGGTTGATCTTCAGGTCGTCGGCGAACTCCAGCGTCGTACCGTCGACGCCGGTCAGCCGCCCGTGCAGCCGCATTCCGTCCCGGGCGAAGGCCCGCAGGTCGATGTCGCGTCCGCCGTCGCGTCCGGTGACGTAGTGGTTGACCCGCATCCGGACGGCGGCGGCATCGTCGAAGGCGTCGATGCCCTTCGCGTAGTGCCCCATGTCGTCCAGCCACGCCACGCAGTCCCGGCCCCGGTAGAAGCGGGCGACCCGGGGCGCGCCGCCGACGGCCAGATGTACCTGGCGTCCGGCGAGGTGCAGGTCCTCGGCGATCTGGCATCCGGACTGGCCGGTGCCGACGACCAGGACACCGCCGTCGGGAAGCCGCCCTGCGTTGCGGTAGCGGGAGGAGTGGATCTGTGTGACACCGGCGGGCAGACGCTCGGCCATCCGGGGGATGGACGGAGTGTGGTAGGGGCCGGTGGCCACCACCACCTGATCGGCGGTGAACGTGCCTTCCGCGGTGGTCAGTTCGAAGCGGCCGTCGACGGCGCGTCGCAGCCCGGTCACCGGCACGCCCTCCACCAGCGGCGGCTGGAAGAACGCCACATAGTCCAGCAGATACTGGACTATCTCGTCACGGACCATGAAACCGTCCGGGTCGTCCCCCTGGTACGGGAAGCCGGGCAGCCTGCACTGCCAGTTCGGGGTCACCAGGCAGAAGGAGTCCCAGCGCCGTTCACGCCACTCGTGACCGACCCGCTCCGCCTCGACCACGACATGATCGATGCCGCGCCGGCGCAGGTGGTAGCTGACCGACAGGCCGGCCTGTCCGCCGCCGACCACGGCCACCGGGTAGTGGGCCCCCGCGAGCCGTACCGCCGGGCTCACCGGCTGCTCCCGTCGGCGTTGACGAGGGACTCGACGGTGACCTTGGCGGCCTGGGCCCCGTCGGCTGAGGCGTAGGCGGCGGCGGTCCGCTCGATGTGCGCGAGCTGCTCGGACGCGCCGGTGCAGAAGAATCCGAACTTCTCCCGCACCCGTTCACCGGCGATACCCAGCGCCGTGCGGCTACGCTCCACGAAGTCGGAGAGTTCGTACTCGGCGCCGGCCGCGAAGTACTCCTCGACTATGGTGGAGGGCGAGTAACAGCGCTGGGTCGCACCATCGGGCCAGCGCACATGGAAATAGATCTCAGGCATGAAGTCCTCCATGCGAGGCGCCGAGGCCGGGACACCTCGACGCTGCTCATGAGAACCACTTCAGTCACTGGCGATTACCGAACCGAGTCATCCGGAATAAAGCGGAGTTACAGCATCCTCACGTCAGGTGAGGCGCCGCACGCACTGTGTTGCCTCAGAGGCAAACCCTGGACGCGCGGCACGCGTTTTATGGACCCTCGGTCGCACGCGCCGCAGACACCGGCTCCCCGTGCTCGTGTTCGCACGCGTCATCGATGCCGTAGGTGTCCCACGAGGGGAACGGGTCGACGCCTGGCGGCGCCTCGGCGTCGGACATCAGACACTCCGTCAGCGACGCCAGGAGGGCCTCCGCGCGCAGTCCCCGTCCGATGAAGACCAGTTCCTGCCCCTGTGCCGTACCGATGTCGCGCGCGCCGGACGGCTCGAACCGGGCCACGGAGCCTGCCTGCGACCAGAGTCCGGTCACCCGCGGCCGGCTGGACAGCCAGAAGAATCCCTTGGAGCGCAGGACCTGGCCGTACCGGCCACTGTCGAGCCCCTCGGTCACGAACGCCCACAGACGGCCGGGGTGGAAGGGGCGCTGCGAACGGAAGACGGTGCTGGAGATCCCGTACTCCTCGGTCTCCGGCACATGGTCCCCGTTGAGTTCGCGTGCCCATCCCGGGGCCTGCTG
This sequence comes from Streptomyces sp. NPDC006923, assembly GCF_040635655.1. NCBI lineage: Bacteria > Bacillati > Actinomycetota > Actinomycetes > Kitasatosporales > Streptomycetaceae > Streptomyces > Streptomyces sp. NPDC006923. The sequence continues at coordinate 57,760 of NZ_JBEYIF010000021.1, read as the reverse complement.
CGCCCGCTCCAGATCGAACAGACCGGTGCCGAGGACATCGGCGAGTGCCACGCGTCCATGACTGACGGGCACGATCCGGGCGACCGGGTTGAGGCGGGTGAGCGCGGCGCTCAGTTGCTCCCGCCCTCGCGTGTCGACGAGATCCAGCTTGTTCAGCACGATGACATCGGCGAACTCGATCTGGTCCATCAGCAGGTCGCTGACGGTGCGTTCGTCGTCCTCGTACTGGTCGAGCCCGCGCTCGGCGAGCCCGTCACCGCCCTCCAGTTCAGGGAGGAAATTCGCCGCGTCGACCACGGTGACCATCGTGTCGAGCCGCGCGAGATCGCCCAGCGTCGCCCCGTCGTCGCGCGGGAAGGAGAAGGTCGCCGCGACGGGCATCGGTTCGGAAATGCCGCTCGATTCGATCAGCAGGTAGTCGAAGCGTCCTTCGCGAGCGAGCCGGTCCACCTCTTCCAGCAGATCGTCGCGGAGAGTGCAGCAGATGCATCCATTGGTCATCTCGACCAGGCGTTCCTCGGTACGCGACAGCGCCGCCTCTCCGCCGCGCACCAGCGCCGCATCGATGTTGATCTCGCTCATGTCATTCACGATCACCGCGACCCGCAGTCCCTCGCGGTTTCCGAGGACATGGTTGAGCAGGGTGGTCTTGCCGGCTCCGAGGAATCCGGAAAGGACGGTGACGGGCAGCAGGTCCTGCGTCATGACGCTCAGCTCTCGGGGCGCAGGAGACCGCGCTCGTAAGCCTTCACCAGCCGCTGCGGCACCTGGTGGACGGCGCCGTCGACCGTGACCGGTACGAGCTGGGGAGTTGTGGCCTTCCACTGCGCGCGACGGTGACGGGTGTTGCTGCGGGACATCTTCCGCTTCGGGACTGCCATGGGGACCTCCGGGTTGTTGTCGGCGACGCTATATGAAAATGATGGTCGTTATCAACCGAGGGGGTGGGGCCCCTGGCGGCCCGCTGTCCGGCCGGGTCGGCGCGGCTCTGATCGCCAGGGGTGGCGTGGCGCGGTCCTCGGGTGTCTGACGGGGTGTGATGTCGCGGAGCCGGCGGTCCGCCGGTCCGCCATGGCTGCCCGGGTGGCGCGGACCGCGGTTCGGCGGTGAGCTGATAGGGGGAGTCCCTGGCTTCCGGGCCGGGGCGGGATGTCCTTGCCCTTGCGGGAAAGTTGAGTGTGAAAGTGTCAAGTTTTTCGCGTCGAACCATTGATATTTGGGCGGCGCCCTATGCCTTCTGTATCCAGGAAATTCCGAAGAAGGAGTGATCAACGATGCTCATGCGAACCGATCCCTTCCGCGAGCTGGACCGGCTGACACAACAGGTCCTGGGCACCGCCGCGAGGCCGACGGCCATGCCCATGGATGCCTTCCGGGACGGCGAGACCTTCGTCGTGGAACTGGACCTGCCCGGTGTGACACCGGAATCCATCGACCTCGGTGTCGAGCAGAACGTGCTGACGGTCAAGGCAGAGCGCACTCCGAGTGCCGGTGAGAACGCGGAGATCCTGATCGCGGAGCGGCCGGTCGGATCGTTCAGCCGCCAGCTCTTCCTCAGCGACACGCTGGACACGGAGCGCATTGAGGCGACCTACGACGCCGGTGTCCTCAGCCTGCGTATTCCGATCGCCGAACAGGCCAAGCCCCGCAAGATCTCGGTCAGTGGCGAGAGTGCTCCCAAGGAGATTCACGGCTGAAAACGTGGGCATCGGGACCCGGCGCGAGGGGCGCTGCGCCGGGTCCCGTCGTGTGCCTCTTCGCCCGTGACCGTCGCACCCCGGCGTGAGTACCTTTGAGATATCACTCCATCTGGATGTGTACGGTTTCGATCACCGGTGAGGTGAGCGGAGATGGCAGGACGGGCGGATCCCGGCGGCAGGAGCGATCACTACGCGGTGCTGGGCGTGGAGCCCAGCGCGTCGGCCGCGGAGATCACCGCCGCCTATCGGGGACTGGTGCGGACATTCCACCCCGACGTCAGCCCGGACCGGTCCGAGTCCGGTGAGCGGTTCGCGGATGTGACGGCCGCCTACGAGACACTGCGCGACCCCGCCTCGCGCGCCGACTACGACGCCCGGCGCGGCGGTCGGGCTTCGGCCGTGCGGACCGGGCGTGCTGTCCCGGTCAGGATCAGGGACGCGCGGCCGTCGAGGGACACGGACATGACGGCGCGTCCGCCGGTCTCCGGTGGGGGCGCGTTTCTGCGGGCGGGTCCCACCAGGATGGGGCCGGCCGCCGACGCGCCGCCTGCTTACCGGCCGCCCCTGCTCAGGGGCTGGGTTCTGGTGTGGAAGTGGGCCGCCGGGTGGTGAGGGGGGTGGGACGCCCCCGCCACCGGACGAGGTGCGCGGGTGACTCGCGGCACATCGCGTCGTACCGCCGCCCTGGGTGTGACTCGGATCATTGCTCCCATCAAGGGCATGGGGTGACGATCGGGGCGATCTGCCCGAGAGCCGGAATCCGTGAGTCGAAAGTAGTCCCCCATGAGTGAGCACGTACATGTCCGCCTGCATCACGGCGTGGGTGTGTCCGAGGCGGGAGAGCTGGTCGAGCACTCCCGCTGCCTGTGCGGAGCGACCTGGACCAGGACGTACGAGACGGACGGCCCCGAATCCGAGTGAGGCGGCTCGCTCCGGCCGGTGAGCGCCCGCGGCCGGCCAACTGATCCCGGGGCGGCGCGGGCGCCGGAGGCACGCACGAGAACTCTGGCGGCGCGGCCGGCGGAAGCAACCCTTCCAGGTGCGCCCCGGTCTTACCGGGCGTCGTCTTCGGAGGATCCGCCTCTGTCGACGCGTACCGGCAACCGACTGGAAGGGCGCCGTCCATGGAACTCGATCCCGACCTCTGCCTGGACGTTCCGGAGGGTTTCGACGACTCGGATGCGGAGAGTCAGGTGCATCCCATGGCGAGGAAGCTGTTCCCCGCCACCACCGCCGCGGAAGCCTTCAAGAAAGCCTATGAGTGGGTGCGGGAACACAACATCTTCCTGGTGGACGTCTCCTGGGATTTCGCACACGACGAAGACCAGCCCTACACGCTGAGTGTCTACTTCACGTTCGAGCTGGAGGGTGAGGACGGCTGACGGCGGCTGTGCGGCGTCGTTCGGATCGGCCGGCCCCCACCTACCGATGAGGCCGCCCGCGCTCACACCCTTCGAACGGTCACGCCGGATGCCGCCATCGCGTCCAGCTCTTCGCGCGGCGCGTCCTCCTCGGTCACGACCGCGTCGAGGGCGGAGGCCGGTGCGACAAAGGCCAGGGCCGTACGGGAGAACTTGGCCGTCTCCGCGACGGCGATGACACGACGGGCCGAGGCGATGGCGGCGCGTTTGATCGCCGCGTCGGCCAGGTCGTAGGCGGTCAGGCCGTCCGCGGCGGTCAGCCCGCAGCAGCCGACGACGGCGGTGTCGAAGCGCAAAGCGGCCAGCGACGCCTCGGTCAGTGGCCCGGTCAGGGCCAGTTCACCCGGACGTGGCTCCCCGCCCGGCAGCAGCAGTCGCAGCCGTTCCCCGCCGGTGAGCGCGTTGGCGGCGTGCAGGGAGAGCGGCATCACGGTCAGGCGCCGGTCTCTGAGGACGCGGGCCACCTCGAGGCAGGTGGTGCCGCTGTCGAGGACGACCGACTCGCCGTCGCTGATCAGCCCGGCGACCTCGGCGGCGATCCGGCGCTTGGCGTCGAGCCCTTCCCCCGCCCGGAGCGCAAATGGAGGCTCCTCGCCGCGCAACAGCAGGCTCCGGGCGCCGCCCCGGTAGCGCTCCAGTACGCCCTGGTCGGCCAGTGTCTCCAGGTCGCGCCGGATGGTCATCTCGGAGGCGCCGGTGCGCGCGGCCAGCTCCGCCACGCTCTGCTGCCCGCGCTCGCGTACGGATTCGGTGATCTGCCTCAGCCGGTCTGTGCTCGCCACAGCGTGAAGTGAACAGGAAAGGTGAGCAATAGGCAAGCTATCGAACATGAATCGTGTTTGATACGTTCGAAACCATGAAGAACCCTCTACGGGCCGCCCGGCAGGCCACCTTCGCCTTCTTTACCCTCAACGGCTTTGTCCTGGGGATGTGGATCGTCCATATCCCGGCCGTGGAGCAGCGCGCGGGCATCAGCCATGCCGTGCTCGGCTGGCTCCTCCTGCTGCTCGGCGCCGGCGCCTTCGCCGGCATGCAGGTGGTCGGCCCGCTCGCCGACCGCTACGGCGCCCGCAAGGTGGTGCCCGCGAGCGCGGTGCTGTGCAGCGCCGCGGTGGTGCTCCCGGGCCTGGCGGAAGGCCCGGTGGCGCTGGGCGCGGCTCTGCTGGTGCTCGGTTTTGGCAACGGCTGTCTGGACGTCAGCATGAACACCCATGCCGTGCAGGTCGAGCGCGGGTACGCGCGGCCCGTCATGTCGGCGTTCCACGCGCTGTTCTCGGTCGGCGGGGTGCTGGCGGCGCTGATCGCCGCGCGCACACTGAGCTGGGACTGGAGCCCGGCCGCGACCCTTGCCGGGGTGAGTGTCCTCGGCTTCGTGGTGACCGCGCTCGCCGCTCCGGCACTGCTGCGGCCGGAACCCACCGGCGGCGGGAAGAGCCCCGAGGCGGTTCCGTCCGGCGGGGCGCGACGGAGGACCCCGACGCGTATCTGGGCACTGGCCGCCCTCGCCCTGATGCTGATGCTCTGCGAAGGCGTCGCCAACGACTGGAGCGTGCTCGGTCTGCGCGACATTCTCGATGCCTCCGCGTCCACCGCGGCGCTCGCCTACGGCGCCTTCGCCACCGCCATGACGATCGGCCGGCTGCTCACCGACCGGGTGGCGGCGCGCTTCGGTCCGGTGGCCGTGGTCCGCCATGGCGCCGCGCTGGCCGCCCTCGGCCTCACGGCGGCGGCGCTCGCTCCCTGGATCCCGCTGGCACTGATCGGCTGGACCGTCTTCGGCATCGGCCTGTCCGGCTGTATTCCTCAGCTCTTCAGCGCCGCGGGCCACGCGGACCAGGACAACGCGGGAGCCAATGTCTCCCGGGTGGCCGGGCTCGGCTATCTCGGCATGCTCGCCGGGCCCGGAGTCATCGGACCGCTCACGCACTTCGTCCCGCTCAATGTCGCGTTCTTCCTGCCGGTCGCCTTCTGTGTGGTCGCCGCCTGTGCGGCCGGGATCATCCGTCCCGGTTCACGGGCGGACGAGGAGGCTGCCCCCCTCGGACTGCCGGCCGGACCTTGAGCGGCCGAAGGCGGCTGCTCGGCCGGTCACGGCCTTCGCCGTGAACTCCCAACCGCGGTGCGCGACACGGCTTCCGCGCCCATCGGGACCTCGGCCGTGAGGCGCGGAACCTTCCCGGAACGCGGCCCAGCTCACGGAGGCCCGCCCCCGGACCGTACGGATCGAGGCGCGCGCCCAGTCGACACCCGTGCGCGCCTCAGGCCGGGCCCGTGTCGGGAACCGCTGAAACGGCGCGGAGCGGATATAGCATGCCTCCGGGTCAAGTGATCAACACCTTCCGTACGCCGGGCAGGGCAGCCTTTTTCGCTCCCGGCGGGCACGACTCAGGAGACGAACATGACCAAACCCCCACTCCCGCCGTTCGACCGCGAGAGCGCCCTTCAGAAGGTCCGCGGCGCCGAAGACGGCTGGAACACCCGTAATCCCGAGCAGGTGTCCCTCGCCTATTCACCGGACTCGCGCTGGCGCAACCGCGCCGAGTTCATCAATGGCCGGGAGGAAATCGTCGCGTTCCTCACGCGCAAGTGGCAGCGGGAACTGGAGTACCGGCTGATCAAGGAACTCTGGGCGTTCGACGGAAATCGAATCGCGGTCCGATTTGCTTATGAATGTCACGACGACTCCGGGAACTGGTTCCGTTCCTACGGGAACGAGAACTGGGAGTTTGACGAGAACGGACTCATGCGAGCGCGTTTCGCGTGCATCAACGACCTGCCGATCAAGGAATCAGAGCGTAAATACCACTGGCCGCTCGGCCGCCGCCCCGATGATCACCCGGGGCTGAGCGATCTGGGTCTCTGAACCGGTGACGACAGGCCGGTGACAACAGGCAGGGCAGGGGCCGGCCTCGTGGGTCTCCCGGGCGGGACGGCCCGGTGAGCACTCCTGCCTGCTGTCTTTGCGTGAATCGGCCGTCCGGGTGGCCTGGACGCCTTGTCTGTTGCGTGCGTTACAGCGCTTTCAGGCCATCTCTGTGCATCTATCGCGCGTAAATCGGTGCTCGAATATGCCAAGCGCGTATGCGTTTGTTTTCCCTTTCCGTCAGAAGCGTGTGAGGCCACGAGGTCATTGGGGCTGGTGGGGCTCTTGTGTTTCGAGGGGTCTGAAGAAAACAACCGATATGACAGGAATGAGTGGATGTCGGTGTCTCATTACATTCGCATCGCAATTTAGAACAGTTACCGAACTGATTGCCCGGTCGGGAATGGAGGGAATTCAATGCAATGCGCCTTGGAATCCCTTTTCGCACGGACTGCGGAGAGGCGATGAGCGCTCACCCTCAGGAGGAATCATGTTCCGTACCGTACGTTCCCGAGTGGTCGCTGTGATGGTCGCTGTCGCGGCCGCTCTCGGCGGACTGGTGCTCGCCGCGCCGACCGCGCAGGCGGCACCCAGTGACTGCACGTCCTACCTCGCCGAGAACGGCTATTCGACCACAGACACCAATCTGGCCTGCACGGTCGGTGGCACCGGTCTGCCGCTGGACTCCCTGCTGTGCCGTCTTCTGCTCACCAACGTCTCAGCCGTCCCGCCGGCTGTCGCGCAGAACGCCTGCTCGCTCGCGAAGAGCTGACGGGCAACGGCCGTCTGCCTGACGGCTACGCCGTATGTGTAGGACGAACACACAACGCGGAAGCGTCGGGTGGCACAGGATTATCCCTGTGCCACCCGACGTCGTATTCCCGGTCCTCCTCGCGACGGACCTCCCGGGTCAGTCGGATCCCGGGCCGGGCGGGGGAGCCGTGAGCGCGGGCGGCCGACCGGCCCGTGCTGTGCGACGAGGCCGCCCGGTCCGTCCGGCGGGTCCGGTTGTTACCGCGACAGGACCTGGCCGCGTCCGGGGGCGCGTAGCCTGAGCACCATGTCCAGGACCGCTCGCAAGCCGGTGTCGGCACCCCGTCTGACCGCGCAGGGACAGGCCACCAAGAACCGCATCGTCCGGGCGGCCGCCGATCTGATGGCCGAGCGCGGCGCCGCGCGCACCACCGTCGAGGACGTATTGGAGACCGCCGGCGTCAGCGCCTCCCAGCTCTACCACTACTTCGGCGACAAAGGGGGCCTGGTCCGTGCCGTCGTCGCCTTCCAGGCCGAAGCGGCCTTCGAGCGCCAGCAGCCCTTCCTCGACCACCTGGACTCCTTCGACGCCCTGAAGGCATGGCGTGATCAGAGGGTCAGTCTGCAGATCGAGAACGGCTGCGCGGGGGGCTGCGAACTCGGCGCGCTGGCGAGCGAGCTGGTCGAGTCCAGCCCCGAGGCCCGTGCGTATCTGGCCGCCGCCTTCACCCGCTGGCAGGAGCCCATTCGCTCCGGCCTGCACAGAATGCGTGAGCGCGGAGAAATGCGTGCGGAGGCCGATCCCGACAGGCTGTCCGCCGCGTTGCTCGCGGCACTGCAGGGCGGTGTGCTGCTGACGCAGATCCACCGTGATCCCGAGCACCTCGCCGCCGCTCTGGACGCCGTCCTGGACCACATCCGCAGTTTCGCCGCCTGACGATCCGGCACGCCTCACCTCTCCGGCCTTGCCCCGGCCGGAGGGTCCTTGACCCTCCGCCGAAGTGCGCGAGCGCCGTCCAGCGGTTGGAATTGACATTCCAGCGACGGGAGAACGACCCTTCCCTCGTTCAGCCGAGCCTCTGGGTGCTGTCCGGTCGATCCTCGCGAACCCGCCTGGGCGTCCGGCGCGGTGCGTCGTCGCGAGGCGGCTTCATCGAGGCGGTCGCCCGACTGGCGGGCGGGGAGACCGGTCCCCGAGCAGTCACTGGTCTCCGAGCCCAGCCGCCTCCGGCTGGACCGAGAAGGATCCACGCTTGAGCCGGGTCGCACTCGGCTCGCTATCCGATGGGAACGACATGGCAATGTCCGGACTGACCGCCCTCGTCACCGGAGCCACGGCCGGCATCGGCCGGGCCGTGGCCGTACAGCTCGCACAGGAGGGAGCCGAGGTCGTGGTGCACGGCCGCGATGCCCAGCGCGGCCATGAGGTCGTCGCCGAGATCGAAGCCGCCGGCGGTACGGCGCGTTTCGTCCAGGCCGATCTGAGCAAGACCGAGGACGTGCTGCGCCTGGCCGAGGAGTCAGGTGCGGTCGACGTCCTGATCAACAACGCGGGCATCTACAAGTTCCTGCCCACCTCCGACATGACGGACGAACTGTTCGACCTCCATATGGATCTCAACACCAAGGCCCCCTACCTGCTGGTCCGTTCGCTGGCCCCCGGCATGGTCGAGCGCGGGTACGGATCCATCGTGAACATCAGCACCCTGGCCGCCGCCGTCACGACCACGGGCACCGGCATGTACTCCGCCTCCAAGGCCGCGCTGGAACAGCTCACCGAGGTCTGGGCCGCCGAGTACGCGGACAAGGGCGTACGGGTGAACGCGGTCGCGCCCGGCCCCACCCGGACCCCGGGCACCGATGACATGGACGCCGACACTCTCAGGAAAATCGCCGACACCACGGCCATGAGGCGCATCGCCGAGCCCGAGGAGGTGGCCGAGGCGGTCGTCTTCCTCGCCTCCCGCCGCTCCAGCTACATCACCGGAGTGGTCCTGGAAGTGGCAGGCGGACGCCTCAGCATGGGCTGACCCGTGCCCGTCAAACCTGCCGGGGACCGGTGAGGGAGCGCCGCGACGGCAGCCGTCGGCGGCCCCGCCGGGCCACCGGCGGCCGAGCCGGCGGACGCACGTGCCCTCGGCCGGTCCGGGCGGGCGGCCGGTACCGGCCTCGGCCGTCGTCGCTCCTCCAGCCCCTCCCGCCGCAGTCATCTCACCGAATGGCCCCCTTCCATGCCTCTGGCACTCCTCGCGCTGACCATCAGCGCTTTTGGTATCGGCACCACCGAGTTCGTCATCATGGGCCTGCTGCCCGACGTCGCGGCGGATCTGCACATCACGGTGCCCACCGCCGGAAACCTGGTCTCGTCCTATGCGCTCGGCGTGGTGATCGGCGCCCCGCTCCTGGCAGTCGTCGGCGTCCGCATGCCGCGCAAATGGCTGCTGGTGATGCTGATGGGCATTTTTGTGGCGGGCAACCTGCTCTCCGCGCTCGCCCCGGACTTCGGCCGGCTGATGGCCGGGCGCTTCATCTCCGGACTGCCCCACGGTGCCTTCTTCGGCGCCGGATCGGTCGTCGCCACCCGACTCGTCCGCAAGGGGCGTGAGGGACGGGCGGTCGCCACCATTCTGCTGGGTCTGACCCTCGCCAACATCGTCGGAGTCCCCGCCGCCACCCTGCTCGGCCAGGATCTCGGCTGGCGTGCCACCTTCCTGGTGGTCACCGGCATCGGTGTGGTGGCCGTCGCCGCGCTGGCCGCGCTCATTCCCTACGAGCCGGTCCAGCCGCAGCAGAGTCTGCGCCGTGAACTGCGGGCCTTCCGTAACCGCCAGGTACTGCTGGGACTGGCCACCGCCATTTTCGGCTTCGCCGGAGTCTTCGCCACCTACGCCTATCTGGCCTCCATCACCACCCAGGTGATGGGGCTGGGGGAGTCCTCGGTGATGTGGGTACTGGCGCTGTGCGGTGTCGGCATGACGATCGGAGTGGCGGCGGCCGGTCCGCTGACCGACCGCGCGGCCCGCCCCACCGTCCATGCCAGTCTGGGCGGACTGGCCGTCGTCCTGGTCGCGTTCTCCTTCACCGCCCACATCGTCTGGCTGGCCCTGATCATGGTGGTTCTGCTCGGCGCCGTCGGCTTCCTGATGACGGCGCCCCTGCAGATGATGGTCATCCGCTCCGCCTCCGACGCGCCCACGCTCTCCGCAGCCTCCAACCACTCGGCGTTCAACCTGGCCAACGCCGGTGGTGTATGGCTCGGCGGCGCGGCGATCGCCTCCGGACAGGGATGGATGTCCTGTGCCGTGATCGGCGCCGTTCTCGCCGTCGTCGGCCTGGTGGTCGCGCTGGTGGCGGGGTTTCTCGACCGTGGTGACAGGCGCCGTACCGGCCTCGCGACCGGCGAGGCGGCAAGTGTCTCTCTCGCCGACGCCCACCGGTGAACGGCTGACAAGCGCCCGGCGCCCCTTCCCGTACGACACGGTCCGACCGCGCCGGCTCCGGACCCGTCCCGCGAACGGCCGTCACCTGGCCGCCGACAGGGTGAAGGGGGCCTGGCTCAGCGGGACTTGCCATTCACTCGACTGCATGGCTGGGGACGACATCCGTCCGTCGGCTGAGAAGACTGGGGCGCACCACCCAGTGGGGACTTCGGTCGGGCTCCCGTGTGGACCACGCCCGAATCCGATACCGGGAGCCATCCGTGACGGGCGGCCGCCGAGGCGGAGCCACGGTCCGGGACGTCAGCCATGTCGACCCGGCCGTGCCGGGTGGGAAGAGAGTGACCGGATGAAAGCCAGCGCACTTCGTCGGCTGGGCGCGACCGGAACAGCCGGATGCCTCGCTCTGAGCCTGGTCGCGTGTCTGTCCGAAGGACAGCGGACGGCGGCATCGAGGCATGACCACCCGACCCACGCGAGCGGCCAGGGACCGTTCGCGCGCAAAATGGACGAGAGCATGAAAGCCATGATGGACGCCATGGCGAAGTCGCCCATGACCGGCAACGCCGATCATGATTTCGCGGCCCTGATGATGCCGCACCACCAGGCGGCCGTCGATATGGCCAAGGCGGTCCTGGAGCACGGCAAGGACCCCGTCCTGCGGCGGCTGGCCCACGAGATCATCGTCACGCAGCAGCAGGAGATCGGCGTGCTCAGGAGCCGGATGCCGGCGAAGCCGTCACACGGCCGGCACCCCGCGCCGCACGAGCCGATACGGCCGCGTGAGGAATCCTCCGACCGGAAGGCCGGGACGGGTGCGGAAGAGGTGATCCCGATATCGGGCCAGGACCGGGTGTACACCTCCGACCAGACGTCGAACACCGTCTCCGTCATCGACCCCGCCGCCAACAGGCTCCTCGGCACGATCCGCCTCGGTGACCCCGTCCCGGGTGCGCTCAGCCCGCTGTACAAGAATCAACTGCTCGTGCACGGTGGGGGATTCTCGCCGGACCACAGGACCCTCGCCGTCGTCTCCATCGGATCCAACTCGGTCACACTGATCGACACGGCGACGAACAAGGTCAAGGGCGTTGTGTATGTGGGGCGTTCGCCGCACGAGACGTTCTTCACGCCCGACGGCAAGGAACTCTGGGCGACCGTACGCGGGGAGGCGTACGTCTCGGTGATCGACCCCGTGAAAATGAGGGAGAAGCGCCGGGTGAAGACGGCGAACGGGCCCGGAATGGTGCTGTTCCGGCCGGACGGCAGGTACGCCTTCGTACCCTCCAGCTTCACTCCGGAGGTGAACGTGGTGGACACCCGGACGTACCGCGTGGTGGCCCGCGTTCCCCAGGCCAGTCCCTTCTCGCCCAACCTGGCCGTGAGCCGGGACGGCACCGAGGTCTGGTTCACGCTGAAGGACTCCGGCAAGACCCAGGTGATGAGCGCCCACCCGCCGTTCCGCATCCTCTCGACGATCGACAGCGGACCGATCACCAATCACGTCACCCTCGTCGACAACGCCAAGGGGAAGTTCGGTTATGTGACGGTGGGCGGGGAGAACAAGGTGAAGGTCTACCGGCGCGGCAGGGTGCCGACGTTGGTGGCCACCATCCCGACCGGCGACCTGCCGCACGGGATCTGGGTGTCCGGCGACGGCACACGCGTCTACGTCGGGCTGGAGAACCAGGACGCCGTCATCGCCATCGACACCCTGAGCAACACGGTGATCGCCACCATCCCCGTCGGCCAGCAGCCACAGCAGTTGCTCTACGTCCCCCGGGCCGTGCCGGCCGGCACTGGTACGGCCAACCTCCAGCCACTCGGTGTCGCGGGCCATGCCGGTCACCTCACGCTGAGCGCGCCCAAGGGCAGCGGCGGGCGGGCGCACGCCACCGTCTCCGTGAACGCGCTCGGGGCGCTGGACCTGCTCCAAGTCGCCGCGACGGGCCTGGAACCGGGCAAGAACTACAAGCTCTGGCTCACCCAGAACAGGGCCGCGCCGTTCGGGCGGAAGGAGGTGCTCACCATGTTCACCACGAATGTGGCGGGCGCGCAGGTCAGCCAGGCGATCGGGCTGTTGCGCGAGGTGCTGACCCCGACGGAGGCGGCGAGGTCCCGCGCCCGCGAACGCTTCCTGATCATCACGCCGGCGGACAGCGAGGTCCCGGTGGCCGTCCAGGAGCGCTACAGCCCCATGCCGCTCCCGCCGGGACCGTCGCCGGATCCGGCACCCGCGGCGGGCACCGGAACGCGGTGAGACGCCGCCCGGACCAGGGTCTTTCGTTTGGATCGGGGAGCGGGGTCTGGCGCCGTGGGTCTTAAGGTGGAGGAGGGAGCCAGCGTCGGCTCCCTCCTCCACCGGCAACGCCGCGAGGCGCGGTGCCGGGGCACGCGAGCCCAGGGCCCCGCTCACAGTCCGGCGCGGTACGCCTCCAGGCGGTCGGCCAGTTCCTCCGGACGGCCGAGCATGGGGCAGTGATCGCCGGGCATCTCGTCCGGCTGGAAACCGAGGCGCTCGGCGACCATCTTCCGCATGAACTCGGGCGGGAAGAAGCGGTCGCCGGACGACAGCAGGAACGTGGTCGGTACGTCCGGCCACGCGTCCAGCGGCCACGGCTCGCCGAAGGGAGTCGGCGCCTGGTGGCGCTGGTGTTCCGCCATGAACTCGGCGGCCACGTCGGCCGGAGTGTCATGCAGAACGAGGGAGAGGGTGTCCTCCGCCACGCCATCCGCGACACCCCTGCGGCGGTCGGCCTCCACCCGCGCCGGGCCATAACCGGAGTTGCCCCACCACTGCCCCGGTGACTCGCCCGGCGCCGGCACCTGGGCCTGGAGCATCACGAGCAGGTCCGCCGGCACTCGGTCGCACACCAGCGGGCCGGTGAAACCGCCGAACGAGTGGGCGACGACGACGAGATCGGTGTGTGCGCCGATCGCCTCGACGACGGTGTCCGTGTATTCCGCCAGTCCGGCCGACTCGTCGTCGCACGGTAGATCCGGTGCGACGACGTCATGGCCCCGGCTGCGCAGCTCGGCGGACAGCGGCCCCCAGTACCAGGAATCGACCGCCGCCGCATGGATCAATACGTACGTCGCCATGGGACGGAATCCTTCACTCGCGGGTCGGGTCAGTCCATCAGATCGCTGAGGGTGACATAGAGCCGGACCTGGTCACCGGAGTCGTCGACTCCGACACACAGGTCCCGCCGGTCCAGCAGCCAGCCGTTGGGGCGGCAGGTCTCGTGCGGACGGTCGAGCTTCCGGACGATTTCCGCCCGGGAGAGCCGGCTCGTACTGCCGATCTCCAGCAAGCGATAACAGTTGCCCGAGCCGCAGCCATTGTGCTGCGCGAGCACCGTGAGGCCGGGCGGAAGCGGGGGGACCGCGCGGGCGGACGGCACCGACGCGCCGGCGAGCGCCACGTACAGCAGGCAGCCGCAGAGAGTGAGTGCGGTCTGCGTCCCCAGGAGGCCGACGGCCCCGTTCCGCCGATGAACCCACTCAGCGGGCGCGCGCCCCTCCTGCCGCCGCTCCAGACTTCCGCCGAGAGCGACAAGCAGCGCCGTGCAGAGCGCGTAGAGCGCATGCGCGTCGACCGTGTGCGCCGCCACCCAGCCGTGTTGTACGGCGATCAGCAGACCGGCACAGGCCAGTAGGACGGCGCCGCACACCGACCCGATCACCCGGGTCCGCGTCACCATTCCCCAGGCGATCAGCGGCACGGCGGCGAAGAGCAGGCCCAGAGCGGCCAGCATACGGTGCACCTCCAGCGGCGGACGACGACAGCACGGCATGGGACGTCGCGCTGCCGTCGTCCGGTTCCCTTCAAGATCCGCGACGAGCCGCCGACCCGCGCGGCGCGGCGTCCGAAGACCGGCGGGACCGCCGGACTCTCAGCCCGCCTCTGACGCTTCGAGCAGGTCGCGGACCTCCTCGGCGCTGGTCTCCTGGAGCTCCTCCGCGAGGAGCAGCCAGCGGGTGATGCCCACCGATTCGAGGAAGGCCAAGTCATGACCGGCGATCAGGAGCGCGCCCTCGTAGGAGTCGAGCGCGCTCGTCAACTGCCGGACGCCGGCCATGTCGAGGTTGTTGGTCGGCTCGTCCAGCATCAGTAGCTGCGGGGCCGGTGCGGCGAGCATCGTCGCCGCGAGGGCGGCCCTGAAGCGCTCTCCGCCCGAGAGGGTGCCCGCCGGCTGTTCGGCGCGTGCTCCCTTGAACAGGAATCGTGCGAGCTGTGAGCGGATGTGGTTGTCGGTGATCCCGGGAGCCTTACGGGCCACGTTCGCCGCGACGCTCAGTTCGTCGTCCAGTACGTCCAGGCGCTGTGGCAGGAACCGCAGCGGCACGAAGGTCCTGGCCTCGCCGGACAGTGGCGCGAGTTCCCCGGTCAGAGTGCGCAGCAGGGTGGTCTTACCGGCTCCGTTGCGCCCGACCAGCGCGATGCGTTCGGGCCCGTGCACATGGAGGTTTCCTTCGCGCAGCTTGCCGAACCGGGGCCGCAGCCCGTGCAGGCTCAAGACCGTACGCCCCGCCGGGACGGCGGTGTGGGGGAGACTCACCCGGATCTCGGCGTCGTTGTGGACCGCCTCCGCGGCCTCGTCGAGCCGCTCGCGCGACTCATGGAGACGGTCCTCGTGCACACCGCGGAGCTTGTCCGCCGACTCCTGCGCGGACCGTTTGCGTTCCCCCGCGACGATGCGCGGGGCCCGCCGCTGGGCGTCCATCTTCTTGCTGTGCCGCTGCCGGCGGGCCACTTTGATCTGGGTCTCCTCCAACTCGCGCTTCTGCCGCCGCACATCGGCCTCGGCGGCCCGGAGCATCCGCCCGGCGGCCTCCTGCTGGGTGGCCAGAGCTTCCTCGTAGGCGGACCAGCCACCTCCGTACCAGCTCACCGATCCGGACCGCAGCTCGGCGATGCGGTCCACACGCTCCAGCAGGTCACGGTCGTGGCTGACCACGACCAGCACACCGGAACGCCAGGAATCGACCGCCTCGTAGAGCCTGCGGCGCGCGAACAGGTCGAGGTTGTTGGTGGGTTCGTCGAGCAGCAGGACGTCGGGGCGCTCCAGCAGCAGCGCGGCCAGGCGCAGCAGTACGGTCTCCCCGCCGGACATCTGCCCCACGGTGCGGTCCAGCTCCACGTCGCCGAGTCCGAGCGAACCCAGGGTCGCGAGGGCCCGCTCTTCGACGTCCCAGTCGTCGCCGACCGTCCCGAAGTGCTCGTCCCTCACGTCTCCGGCCTCGATGGCGCGCAGCGCGGCACGCCGCTCGGCGATGCCCAGGGCCTGGTCGACGCGGAGTGCGGTGTCGAGTGTGATGTTCTGCGGCAGGTGGGCGAGGCTGCCGCCGACGGTCACCGACCCTCCGGAGGGGCGCAGCAGCCCGGCCAGCAGTCGCAGCAGGGTGGACTTGCCGGTGCCATTGGCGCCGACCAGGCCGGTGCGGCCCCGGCCGATGCTGAGAGAGAGCCCGTCGAAGACCGGTGTGCCGTCCGACCACTGGAATGACAGGGCGGAGCAGGTCAGGGAGGCGCTGGGGGTGTTGGCGTTGGCCATGATGATTCTCGCAGTCGCATGCGCGGCGGATGGGGGGCTTCGTATGCGAGCACCACGCGGCGACCGAACCGAGAGAGAGGTGTGGCCCTCCGGGAGCGAGGGACGGCTCAGGCACCGAGGTCGCATCCACGCGGAGTCACGAGCGGCGGAAAGCCGGCTTACGACGTGACGGACTACGGCGAATGCCGTACCGCGCGATGATCGCGAACCTCAGATGCGCAACGTCCACCTCTATCGGAGACAACAGGACCCCCAGACTGTACCGCAGACGCTCACGCGGGGGCCGGTTCACGGCCGGCCGGTCGCTGTGTGGCCGGGTACGGGCGGGCGGCCGTTCTGAGCGGGTACCACCGGCGCCACGACGGCGTACTGGGCCGCCTGGATCCGGTAGAGGTCGCGGAAGGCTTTCGGACCTTCGGTGTCGTCGGACAGCAGCTCTGCGAAGGTCCCGCTCTCCACGACACGTCCCCGGTCGAGGACATGGATCAGGTCCGCCGCCCGCACACTTCCGAGCCGGTGCGTGATCAGGATGACGGTCTGCCCGGCGTCGGCGAGGCGGCGGATCTGTTCGAAGAGCTGCTGTTCCGCTTTGGCGTCGAGGGCGGACGTCGGCTCGTCGACAATGAGGATCTCCCCGCCCCGGTAATGGGCACGGCCGAGTCCGAGGCGCTGCCACTGGCCTCCGGAGAGCTGGTGGCCGCCCTTGTAGCCACGGGCGAGAAGCGTCTTCCAGCCCCGTGGCAGCTCGGCGATCAAGCCCTCGGCGCCCGCGTACCCGACCGCCTGGTCGAGTCGCTCCCGGCTGACCGGCACATCGGGCCGGCCGATGCTGATGTTCGCGGCCGCGGTGAACGGCCAGCGGTAGAAGTCCTGGCCCACCACCGCCACGCGCGAGACCAGATCCTGCCGGTCCGCCGAGGCCGCGTCCACGTCGTCCCACCGGACGCGTCCGGAGTCCGGCCGGTAGAGCCCGCACAGGACCTTGATCAGGGTGCTCTTGCCGCTTCCGTTCTCACCGACGAGCGCGACGATCTTGCCGGTCGGGATGGTCAGGCTGACTCCGTCCAGCGCCCGCTTGGCCTCCTTGCCCTGATAGGTGAAGACCACGTCCTCGAAGGTGATCGCCGTGGGCGCCTGGGGCAGCGGCAGGCCACCGACCGGGATCGCCCGGTGGACGGCCTCCTCGCACAGCCGGTTCAGGTCTCCCACGAACAGCCCCTCCTCGTGCATGTGGTTCACCTGGAGCACCAGGCTGTCGAGGCTGGACGAGCCGGTGCGGATGGCGAGCACGGCGGTACCGCCGACGGACAGCGCCATGGCCCCGGTCCACAGCAGCCCGCCGAGGGCGGCGTACGCGGCGGCCGTCGCGAGCCCGGTCCACCCGGCGGCGATCAGGCCGGTGCGGGCCGCGAGCCCGGCCAGCCTCCCCTGTTCCGCCTCCTGCGACTGCGACATCGCCCGGAAGTGGTGCAGCAGGAAGGGCCCGACGTTGTGGACACGGATCTCGGCGGCGGCATCGGTGGAGATCAGCATCTGGCTGATGAGATGGCCGGCCCGTGAATGCTGCACCCACGCCTGGAACGACAGATACCGGCGGCGGGCCACCGTCAGCGCGGCCCACGCGCTGGGCAGTGTCATCGCGACGAGCAGCGGCAGCAGCACCGGATGCAGCACCGCGAGGACCCCGGCGGCGGCGATCAGCGACAGCAGCGCGCTGACGACGTTCTGTCCGTAATTCACCATGCGCCGGGCCGAGCCGGCACCGTACTGGGCGCTGTCGAGGAGCTTGTGGAACTCGTCGTCCTCGACGGCCTCCAGCTCGACCCTCGCGGTGTGCGACAGATACCGCTCGGTGGCGACCCGCTCGACCTTCGGCTCCAGCCTGCCGGTACCCGCCGTGGACAGGGCCCGCAGGACGGCGCCCACCAGGGCCGTTCCCCCGGCGACGGCCAGCGAGGGGGCGGCGCCGGTCAGCCGCTCGGTGGTGGTCCCGTCGGCCAGGAGCTGGGCCAGGACCTGGTTGACGGCGATCAGGCCGGCCGCCTGGCAGATGCCCCGGCCCACCTCGGCGAAAGTCACCAGAGACAGGGCACGTCTGTCCGCCTCCCAGGCCAGCCGTGCTGTCGTCCCGATCAGACGCGGCAGCCTGACGAGCATGGACCGTAAGGTCAGATCGAGGAACGCGTCCTCATGCGTGTTCCAGCCCAGGTCATAGCGCAGCGGACCGCCGAACAGCATCTCCTCGGACTCGGACGATCCCGCCGCGGACTGACCGGCGCGGAATTCTCGCTCTGCCATGGGGCTCCTGTCGGGGCTCAGTGGTGCGAAGGCTGGGGGAACAAGCGGGCGGTCGCGGCCGGGACGTGGGACGTACAGCTCCATGGCCCGGTGCCGTCCTGGCGGAAGGCGGTGACAAGGTCTTCGATCCGCCCGGACAGCCAGGGACGCAGGACGCGTGCCGGACACACGTCGACTGCCTCAATGTCGCGGTGCTTGCTACCGCAGGACAGGGCGCACGGCGTCACGGACGGCGCGAGCGGAGCACGGCCCGGGCCGTTCGTTGGTGAGCGCGCGCCGGTGCGCCGCCCCGCGACGCGTCCGGCGCGGTGGCGGACGGTGGGGGCGTTCTGCGCCGGTGGTTACGTCTCCGGGCCCCCGGCCATGTCACGGGGGCTCCGCGAGGACATGGTGGATCCGGGTGGCCACATGCAGATTGAGCCGCGTTTCCACCACACCCAGGTCGTGCCCGGTGATCTCGCGGATCCGCTGGAGCCGGTAGCGCAGGGTGCTGCGGTGGATGCGGAGGAGGCCCGAGGCCGCGTCATAACTGCCGCCGCTCTCCAGATACCGCGAGAGCGTGGTGACCAGATGGGTGTGGTGGCGCGCGTCGTACTCCAGCAGCGCGCCCAGCCACTCCCGGACAAAGCGATCCGCTTCCCGCTCGCCGTTGCCGGTGCCCATCATGCGGTACAGGCCCAGCTCCTCGAAGTCGGTGCTGCCGTGCGGGTCGTGGGACCCGCGCCGTACCGTCAGGGCGCGGAGGGCCTCTTCGTAGGAGTGCGGCAGTTCCCCCGGGCCGTCGCAGCGGCCCCCCACTCCGACGGACCCGTCCGGCGTGCCGAGGTGTTCGGAGACCGCCCGGTACAGTACGTCGCCCGACTCCAGCCCCGCCACCAGGACGACCGTCCGCTCCCGCTCGCTGCCGACGAGTACATCCAGCCGCAGACGCTCGGCGGCCCGGCCGACCGCCTCGCCCACCGTCGCCTGGTCGTCGGCGCCGGGCCACTGGAGCAGGACGACACGGTTCGGCCGGCGCAGATCGTGGCCGAAGGCCGCCGCGCGGGCGAACACGTCCTCGGTCACCCGGCCCGAGATCAGCTTCTCGACAAGGTCATGACGCAGTTGTGGCTCCAGCGCGATCAGCACACGCTCGTGGGAGAGTTCCGGTGCCAGGACCAGGCCGGCCTCTTCGAGGGCGGAGGCGTCGGCCTCGGTCGCCCGTCGGTCCGGGTCGGCCAGGGCGACCAGACCGAGCAGTTCGCCTGCCATCTCGATGGGCGCGACCAGCCGTTCCCCGTCACGCAGGACGCCCGGCTGACGACGGGTGCTCCACAGCGCCTCGTCGCGGCACCGGGCCGGCGGCCCGGGAAGGACGGGGCCCGCCCGGGCCCGCGGATTGCCGAAGAGGTCCTCGGTCAGCGCCGGGAGCCCCGTATGGCCGTGCAGCATCCGGAGGATCCCCTCCTCACCGCTGCCGGACGCCGCGACGCGGGAAAGCGCCTGGCTGAAGGCTCTCCGGCGCTCCAGTACGGCCGCGTCGGCGCCGCTGAAGCCGTCCGGGACCTCGCCGGTCTCCGGGCCTGGGTGCTCGGTGCCGCGGCGTCCGGCCCGGTGGCGGGCGAGATGCGCCAGGGCGATACCGGCCTGCCGGGCGATCAGGTCGGCCAGTGCCGCCTCCTCCGCCGTGGGCGCGGTGTCGGCTCTGATGACGAGATGACCGAGGCAGTGGTCCCCGTGGCGCAGGGCGAGGGCGCGTGTCCAGGAGGCGTCGTGACCGTCCGGGGCAGAGACCTGCCGCTCCGGACGGCCCGCGGCCAAGGGCGGCGCGTCCCGCAGGAGGCCGCGCTGCGGCAGGTCCTCTTGTGCCACCTGGGCGGCTTCGGTGGTGAACGGTCCGATCGTCGCGATCGCGGCCGCCGCGGCCCGCACCACCTCGTACGCATCGGCTCCGTCGAACATCGCCGTCGTGAGCCGGAGAAGAGTGGACGGAGTGACATCCGGCCGCGGGGCCGGTGGAACCGGTGGAAAAGGCAGGAGGGCGGTGAAGGGAGCAACATCCATAAGGGTCCCTCCGGCGCTCGTTACCGCAGCTCCGCCTCCCATTTTACGCGGCAGGGCCCGGCCCGCCCGGTGGGCGACCGTCCTCCGGGACCGGGAGGCCATTGCCGGTTGGTCTTGTCAGGGCGAGGTTCCGCGGGAGCCGGCGGACGACGCTGGAGAGCGAGTGTGGGTGCGAGTCCGGGCGGACACCGCCGAGGCCGCGCCGTCCGGTCCGTGTCGCGACGGAGGAGCTTGTCATGGCGAAGGCAGTCGGTATCGACCTCGGCACCACCAACTCGGTGATCGCGGTCTGGGAGGGCGGAGAGCCCGCCGTGATTCCCAACGCGGAGGGGGCCAGGACCACACCCTCGGTGGTCGCGTTCTCGGAGAACGGTGAGCGCCTGGTCGGGCAGCTTGCCCGGAGACAGTCGATCCTCAACCCGAAGGGCACCATCACCTCGGCCAAGCGCTTCATCGGCCGCCGCTACGACGAAGTCTCCGAAGAGGCCAAGGCGGTCTCCTTCGACGTGGTCGAGGGGCCGGGCGGGGTGGCCCGCTTCGAGGTGCACGGCAAGCAGTACGCGCCCGAGGAGATCAGCGCGCTGGTGCTGCGCAAGCTCGCCGAGGACGCCGGGAAATCGCTGGGGGAGCGGGTGACCGAGGCTGTCATCACCGTGCCCGCCTACTTCAACGACGCGCAGCGGCAGGCGACCAAGGACGCCGGGAAGATCGCCGGCCTGGAGGTCCTGCGGATCATCAACGAGCCGACGGCGGCGGCCCTGGCCTACGGGCTGGACAAGAAGGGCCACGAGTCCGTCCTGGTCTTCGACCTGGGCGGCGGTACGTTCGACGTCAGCATCCTGGACGTCGGCGACGGTGTGGTGGAGGTGCGCTCCACGGCCGGCGACTCCCATCTGGGTGGCGACGACTTCGACCGCCGGCTGGTGGACCACCTGGCGGACGGCTTCCAGAAGACCGAGGGCATCGACCTCCGCAAGGACCCGCAGGCACTGCAGCGACTGTTCGAGGCGGCGGAGAAGGCCAAGACCGAGCTCAGCTCCGTGACCCAGACCCAGGTGAGTCTGCCGTTTGTCACCGCGGACGCCTCGGGGCCCAAGCACCTCACCGAGACGGTCCGCCGCTCCACCTTCGAGCAGATCACAGCCGATCTCGTGGAGCGCTGCCTGGAACCGGTCAGGCAGGCGATGGACGACGCGAAGGTCACCGACAACGACATCGACGAGGTCATTCTCGTCGGCGGCTCGACCCGTATCCCCGCGGTGCAGGCACTGGTACGGCGCCTGACCGGCGGCAAGGACCCCAATATGAGCGTCAACCCGGACGAGGTGGTGGCGCTGGGCGCCGCCGTCCAGGCCGGTGTGCTCAAGGGCGAGGTCAAGGACGTCCTGCTGCTCGACGTCACCCCGCTGTCGCTGGGCGTGGAGACCGCGGGGGGCGTGATGACCAAGATCATCGAACGGAACACCACCATTCCGGCCCGCCGCTCCGAGGTCTTCTCCACCGCCGAGGACAACCAGAGCGCCGTGGACATCGTGGTGCTCCAGGGCGAACGCGAACTGGCCGCCGACAACCGGGTACTGGGCCGCTTCCGGCTGGAGAACATCCGGCCCGCGCGGCGCGGCGAGACCCAGATCGAGGTCACCTTCGACATCGACGCCAATGGCATTCTCAAGGTCGGCGCCAAGGACAAGGACACCGGTGCCGAACAGTCGATCACCATCAGCGAAGGCTCCAACCTCGACCCGGCCGAGGTGGAGCGGATGATAGCCGAGGCCGAGCGCAATCGCAGTTCCGACCAGGCGCTGCGCGAGGCCGTCGACGCCCGCAATGAACTGGACGCGGTCGCCTACCAGGTCGAACGCCGGCTTGAGGAACTCGGCGACGCCGCGCCCGAGCACGAGCGCGCCCGCGCCCAGCTTCTGATCGAGGAGGCGCGCACCGCCGTCAAGGACGACGCGCCGGTGGACCGCGCCCGCGCTCTGACCTCGGAACTCCAGCAGGTCTTCGCCTCGCTGGCCGCCCACTCCACCGAATCGGCGCAGCCCGGCGATCCCCAGGGGCCGGCGTCCGGCGGCGCCGCCCAGGGCGGGACCCAGGGCCCCGACGACGATGTCATCGACGCCGAATTCGACCGGGGCTGAGGTGGCGTCATGTCGGAACACGACCAGGCCCCCGCGCCGGGAGAGGCGCCGCCGGCGGAGCCACCGGGAGAGGAAACGCCCGGCCGCCCGGCGGCCGAGCAGCCCGCGGCGGCGGAGACCGAGGAGCTGGAAGACCGGTGGCGGCGAGCCCTCGCCGACCTGGACAACCTCCGCAAGCGTCATGCCCGCGACCGGCCCCGTGAACTGGAGGCCGAACGGGCCAGAGCCGCGGCCGCCTGGCTGCCCGTCCTCGACAACCTCGAACTGGCGCTCGCCCACGCGGGCGCCGACCCCGGGGCGATCGTCCAGGGCGTGCGCGCGGTCCGCGACCAGGCCGTCGAGGTGCTGAGAAACCTCGGCTATCCGCGTCACGAGGAGACCGGCGTCCCGTTCGACCCCGCGCTGCACGACGTGATCTCCGTCGTCGACGATCCGGACACCGCCCCGGGCACCGTTGTCGAGGTGGTGCGCCCCGGCTACGGCGACCCCGGCCGCCAGCTCCGGCCGGCCGCCGTGACGGTCAGCCGCAAGCAGGAATGAGTCCGCCATGGCCCGCGACTACTACGAGGTGCTCGGCGTCCCACGCACCGCCGACGCGGCCGAGATCCAGCAGGCGTTCCGGACCCTCGCCCGCCGCCACCATCCGGACGTGAACCGCGACCCGGCCGCCGAGGACCGCTTCAAGGAGATCAACGAGGCATACAGCGTGCTCTCCGACCCGGAGACCCGGAAGCGCTACGACCGCTTCGGCGCCGACTTCCGGCAGATCCCCGAGGACTACGACGAACGCGTCGCCGCCCAGGGCTTCGGCGGCGGCGCGTACGGCGGAGGGCCCTTCCGGGGGCGCGCCGCCGGAGAAGGGCCCGGGGGCTGGACGGAAGGCGGTTTCGACACCTCCGGCGTCGACTTCGAGGATCTCTTCGGTGACCTCTTCGGCGGCCGGGCGGGCCGGGGTGGCGGCCCGGTTCCCGGCGCCGACCAGCAGGCCGAGATCACACTCACCGTGGAGGAGGCGTACCGGGGCGGCCGGCGGAAGATCACCCTCGGCGGGCCGGGCGGAGAACGCGGCTACGACGTGAACATCCCGGCCGGCGTGATCGACGGTCAGCGGATCAGGCTCGCCGGGCAGGGCGGCCGGGGGCGCGGCCGGGGCGCCGCGGGCGACCTCTATCTGGTCGTCCGGATCGCGCCGCACGACCGGTACCGCCTCTCGGGCCGCGACATCCACGTCGATCTCCCCGTCGCTCCGTGGGAGGCCGTGCTCGGCGCGGCCGTCCCGGTCACCGGTCCCGGTGGGACCGCCACGGTCCAGGTGCCGCCGGGCAGCTCGACCGGCCGCCGGCTGCGGCTGCGCGGTGAGGGAATGCCCCATCCCAAGGGTTCTCCCGGCGACCTCTACGCCGAGATCAAGGTGATGGTGCCTCCTTCGCCCGGCCCGCGCGAACGAGAGCTGTTCGAGGAGCTGGCCGCCGTCTCGGCCTTCGACCCGAGGAAGCAGACATGAGAGTCCATCGGTTTTCGATCCGAGGAGGCAGGACATGAGAACGCCCCATCAGCGTCCTCCCGCCGACGGCGTCGGACAGCGAAACCCGCGCGCCCGCTATCCGCTCGCACTGGTCTACCGGGCCGATCCCTACCCGCTGACCCTGGACAGTGTCGCCCGCAGCAGCGGCCTGCAGCCGGAACTGGTCCGCCGCTTTGTCGCGCTCGGGCTGGTGGACGCCCGGCGGGACGACGCCGGGCGGCTGTGGTTCCGTACCGCCGCCCCGGCGGCCATCGCCCGGGTGCAGCGGCTGCGCACAGGACTGCCCCTCAACTACGCCGCCATCGGCCTCGTCCTCGATCTGCTGGACCGTATCGACCGGCTGGAGAAGGCCCTGCGCCAGAGTGAACGGGCCGCCAAGGAGCGAACCTCATGGACATGAACCGCCTCACCCAGAAATCCCAGGAAGCTCTCCAGGAAGCGCAGAGCGTGGCGGTACGGCTGGGCCAGAACGAGGTCGACGGCGAACATCTGCTGCTGGCCCTGCTCGACCAGCCGGACGGTCTGACGGACCGGCTGCTAGGCCAGGCGGGCGCCGACCCGGCGGCGTTGCGCGCTTCCGTCGAGGCGGACCTCGCCAAGCGCCCGCGCACCACGGGCCCCGGTGCCGCGCCCGGCCAGGTGATGGTCACCCAGCGCCTCGCCCGGCTGCTCGACACCGCCGAACAGGAGGCCAAGCGGCTCAAGGACGAATATGTCTCGACCGAACACCTCGTGCTCGCGCTGATCGACGAGGGTCCGGCCACCGCGGCCGGCCGCCGGCTGGCGGAGCAGGGCGTCACCAAGGACGCCTTTCTGACCGCGCTCACCCAGGTGCGCGGCAACCAGCGGGTCACCTCCGCCAATCCGGAGGCCGCCTACGAGGCGCTGGAGAAGTACGGCCGCGACCTGGTGGTGGAGGCCAGGACCGGCCGCCTCGACCCGGTGATCGGCAGGGACGCCGAGATCCGCCGGGTGATCCAGATCCTCAGCCGGAAGACCAAGAACAACCCCGTGCTGATCGGCGAGCCCGGTGTCGGCAAGACCGCCATCGTCGAAGGTCTCGCCCAGCGGATCGTGCGCGGTGATGTCCCGGAAGGGCTGCGGGACAAGACCGTCTTCTCCCTCGACCTGGGCTCCCTGGTCGCCGGTGCGAAGTATCGCGGGGAGTTCGAGGAACGGCTCAAGGCCGTGCTGGCCGACGTCAAGGGAGCCGAGGGCCGGATCCTGCTCTTCGTGGACGAGCTGCACACCGTCGTCGGCGCCGGTGCCGCCGAGGGCGCCATGGACGCCGGCAACATGCTCAAGCCGATGCTGGCCCGGGGCGAGCTGCACATGATCGGTGCCACCACGCTGGCGGAGTACCGCAAGCGCATCGAGTCCGATGCCGCACTCGAACGCCGCTTCCAGACCGTCCTGGTGGAGGAGCCGAGCGTCGAGGACGCCATCTCCATCCTGCGGGGCATACGCGAGCGCCTGGAGGTTTTCCACGGTGTCAAGATCCAGGACAGCGCGCTGGTCGCCGCCGCCACCCTCAGCCATCGCTACATCAGCGACCGCTTCCTCCCCGACAAGGCCATCGACCTGGTGGACGAGGCGTGCGCACGGCTGCGTACCGAGATCGACTCCATGCCCGCCGAGCTCGACGAACTCACCCGCAGGGCCACCCGGCTGGAGATCGAGGACGCGGCCCTCAGCGAGGAGACGGACCCCGCCAGCCGGGCCCGTCTGGAGGACCTGCGCCGCGAACTCGCCGACCTGCGCTCAGAGGTGGACGCCAAGCACGCCCAGTGGGAGGCCGAACGCCAGGCCATCCGCCGCGTCCAGGAACTGCGCCAGGAACTGGAACGCGCCCGGCAGGAGGCGGAGCAGGCCGAACGCGCCTACGACCTCAACCGTGCGGCCCAGCTCCGCTACGGCACCATCAGCGAACTCGAACGCCGCCTCGCCGCCGAGGAGGAGCAACTCGCCGGCAAACAGGGCGAGACCAGGCTGCTGCGCGAGGTCGTCACGGCCGACGAGATCGCGGAGATCGTCTCCGCCTGGACCGGCGTCCCCGTCTCCCGCCTCCAGGAGGGCGAGCGGCAGAAACTGCTGCGCCTGGACGAGATCCTGCGCGAGCGGGTCGTCGGACAGGACGAGGCCGTCCAGCTTGTCGCCGACGCGGTGATCCGGGCCCGCTCAGGGGTGCGCGACCCGCGCCGGCCGATCGGCTCTTTCATCTTCCTCGGCCCGACCGGCGTCGGAAAGACGGAACTCGCCAAGACCCTCGCCGCCGCGCTCTTCGACAGCGAGAGCAGCATGATCCGCCTCGACATGAGCGAGTACCAGGAGAGGCACACCGTCAGCCGTCTGGTGGGAGCGCCTCCCGGATACATCGGCTACGAGGAGGGCGGCCAGCTCACCGAGGCCGTGCGCCGCAAGCCCTACTCCGTCGTCCTCTTCGACGAGATCGAGAAGGCCCACGCCGATGTCTTCAACACACTGCTCCAGGTCCTGGACGACGGCCGGATCACCGACTCCCAGGGACGCACCGTCGACTTCCGCAACACCGTCATCATCATGACCTCCAACCTCGGCTCCCCGTATCTGCTCCAGGACGCCACCGCCGCAGGCGAGATCAAACCCGAGGTGCGCGACCTGGTGATGGGCGAACTCAACAGCCATTTCCGGCCCGAGTTCCTCAACCGTGTCGACGACGTCGTGCTCTTCCACCCGCTCGGCATCGCACAGATCGAACGCATCGTGGATCTTCTCCTCGACGAGCTGCGCCGCCGCCTCGCCGAGCAGCGCGTCTCCCTCGTCCTCACCGAGGAGGCCCGCCACCTGATCGCCGCCGAGGGCTACGATCCGGTCTACGGAGCCAGGCCACTGCGCCGCTTCATCTCGCACGAGGTCGAGACGAAGATCGGCCGCGCGCTGCTCGGCGGTGAGGTCACCGAGGGCGTCACTATTCTGGTGGACGCCAGGGACGGCGAGCTGATCGTCACCTTCCAGGACGAACCGGAGGAGCCGCTGTGAACACCACCACGGTCCGCTGCACCAACTGCGGCAAGGCCAACCGCGTGCCCGCGGCCGCGCACGGCCGGCCCAACTGCGGTAACTGCCGGGCCCCGCTGCCCTGGATCGCCGAGGCCGGCGACGACGACTTCGCCGCCGTAGCGGAAGAGGCCAAGCTCCCCGTCCTGGTCGACTTCTGGGCCACCTGGTGCGGTCCCTGCCGGATGGTCAGCCCCGCGCTCGAACAGGTCGCCACCGAACTGGCCGGCCGGATCAAGCTGGTCAAGGTCGACATCGACAGATCACCGGCGCTGGCCCGGCGCTTCCAGATCCAGGCCGTGCCCACGCTGGTGGTCCTGCACCACGGTTCCACCGTCGCGCGCCAGGCCGGAGCCGCGCCCGCGCCCGCCCTGCGCCAGTGGCTGGAAAGGGCCCTGGAGGACAGCGCGCGGGCGGACGATCCGGCGGCCCACGCCGGCTAGAAGTCGAGACACCCCCGGCGAGCGTATGTCGCGGGCCCTTCGGAGCCGCACCGTACGCCGCCGGGGGAGCCGCCTCAGGAGGCGTAGACCTCCAGTTCCACGACCCGGGAGTAGGTGACGCCCTCATTGCTGGACTGTGTGACCACCCGGACCGCGCTCGCGGTCAGCGGTGCGAAGACCGAACTGACCTGGCCCGCGAGATTGCCCCGCACCTGCGCCACGGTCTTCCAGCCGTCACCGACCAGGGCCTGTACGTCCCAGTCCCGCAGGCCATAACGGTCCGCCGGGTACTTGGCGGAGTCCAGTGTGTAGAGGTCCACCCGGCCGACCGTCTCCGGCTTGTCGAACGTCACCCGCAGCCAGTCAGGGAAGCTGCCCTTCGTCGAGTCGTTCCAGCCGGTGGTCGTTCCCCAGTGGGTGGAGTCACGGTCACCGTCGACGGCCCCGCAGGCCGGGTAGTTGGGCAGGTTCTCCGAGGAGGCCGAGACCTCCACGTACCGGGCCAGGTCGCCGCTGTCGTCCACCGGCGCCGGCTCGACATCGACCGGCAGTGACAGCCGCTGGTCGCCGGCGGTGAGGGTGATCGTGTAGCGGCCGGGCGGGGTGTCACGCGGCGCGCTCACCGCGATCGCCACCTTGAGCGTGTAACCGGCGGGCAGATAGCTGGAGACCAGGGACCGGGACAGCCGCAGCGGCTCCGGTGCCTCGATGAAGGCGTCGGCGTAGACGTCCTTGCGGCCCGCGTTGCCGAAGAGCAGTTGGAAGCCCTGGTTCGCGCAGGGCACCGGGTTCACCGTGACCTGACCGACATCGGTGGCGAGAGTCAGGGGGGACGCGGCGGGCCTGGCGGCGATCGCCGGTACGGCGCCGCCGAGTACCACCAGGACGACGGCCGCGACGGTGACGGCGAGGGAGCGGCGGCGGGCCGGATCCGCCCCCCGGCTCCGGAGAGTGCTCAGCATGATCTTCAGAGTGCTCAGCATGACCTTCTCCTCATACCGGGTTCAGGCCGGGTTCGCCGGCCTCGACGGTGAACGACTTGATGGTGGAGACGGGCGCTCCGGTCCTGTCGACATAGGGCACCGCCCGGTAGTCCGCCCGCAGTTCGCGCTGGGTCAGGCTGACCACCAGATAGCCGCGCCGTTCATTGACGAGCTTGAGATGCGGATTCGCGTCGTAGAATTTCTGCCCGACGGCGGAGACATCGGTACCGTTCCCGCCGCTGCTGATCGACGTCGTGACCAGTTCCACCCCGAAGGTCTCGGAGGCCGGGTCGGTGAAGTCCCGCTTCATGTCCATGGCGTACGCGGCGTGCACATCGCCGGTGAGCACCACGGGGTTGCGCCCGCGCAGCGCGGCCAGTCCGTCCAGCGTCTGCTTCTGCTCGGCCGCGTAGCCGTCCCAGGCATCCATGTTGTAGAGCGACCCGTCGGTCGGATCCTGGTCCATCCGGCTCATCACCACCTGGTTGGCGAGCAGGTTCCAGGTCGCGGGGGAGCGCCGTATGCCGTTCAGCAGCCACTGCTGCTGCTGGGCCCCCGCGAAGGCGCGCGCGGGGTCGCGACGGGCCTCGGAGTCGGTCTTCCAGCCGTCGCCCGACGCCTGGTCGGAGCGGTACTGACGGGTGTCCAGCACGTTCAGTTCGGCGAGACGGCCGAAGGTGAAGCGGCGGTACAGCATGTAGTCGGGGCCCTGCGGCGCCGGCGAGCGCAGTGGCATGTGCTCCCAGTACGCCCGGTAGGCGCTCGCCCGCCGGACGAGGAAGTCCTCGACCGGGGCGTTGGTCCTGGATATGAGGTTCGCGTAGTTGTCCTGGACCTCGTGGTCGTCCCAGACCGGAATCCACGGGGCGTTCTGGTGCGCGGCCCGCAGATCGGGATCCGACTTGTAGAGGGCGTACTGCAGCCGGTAGCGGTCGAGTGTGTCGGCCTCGGTACGGAACTGACTGGGCACCGGGTCCGCCAGATCGCGCAGGCCGCCGGAGGTCGAGATGCCGTACTCGTAGATGTAGTCGCCGAGGAACACCACCGCGTCGACATTCTCGTCGGCGAGATGGGAGTGCGCGGTGTAGTAGCCGTCCGGCCACGACTGGCAGGAGGCGACCGCGAAGGTGAGCCGGTCGACCCGGCGGCCCGGCGCGGGAGCCGTCCTGGTGCGGCCGGCCAGGCTGAGGTGCTTGTCCGCCCTGAAGCGGTACCAGTAGTGCCGGCCCGGTTCCAGCCCGCGCACGTCGACGTGCACGCTGTAGCTGTACTCAGGCCGCGCGACGGTCTTTCCGGAGCGCACCACGTGCCGGAACCGCTCGTCGGCGGCGACCTGCCACTCCACCGGCACCGGCTGGTACGGCATACCGCCCAGGGGCTCGTACGGACGCGGGGCCAGCCTGGTCCAGATCACCACCGCGTGCGGCAGCGGATCACCCGAGGCGACACCGAGTGTGAACGGGTCGTCGGGGAGGCCGGCGACGGCGGCGCCGGCGCTCGCGCCACCCGGCAGGCCGGTCGCGAACGCCAGCGCCGTCGCGGCGCCGGTCACCGTCAGAAAACGCCGCCGGGCCAGGCGCGCCGCCGGTCTGTGGTCCTCGTTGTCGATCACGTACAGGGCTCCTTCCAGGGGCCTCGGATGCGGTGCACAGCCGTGAATCATTAACGGGCCGCTGGATGGCCGCCGTATGGACGGGTCCGGACCACCACGTGGCCCCGACCCGTCAACCGCGCCCGCTGCGGGCACTCCAGGAGACCGGAAGAAGGACCGGCGCCGTGGCCGCGCGTGCGAAATCGAGTGAGGGAAGCGGTCAATGTGACTGAAAAGTCTCTGTGTTGCCGCTGTGTAAAGGCCCATGTGATCCCGGTGCGGAGCACCGGTCGGCTTCGAACCGGCGACCGAGTTTCGGACAACGCTTCGCACTTAGCTGACAAAGAGATCGTCCGCTGAAACGATCTACACACCGCGCGGGCGTCGTATCGCACATCTCCTTGCCGGAGGGCATGTCCAGTCTCCGGCACCCCCGTTCCAGCCGGCCGTCACCCACGACCGGACAGAAGGAGTACACGCGTGACGAGTATTTCCCGTACCAACAGGGCCACTTCACCTCACGATCCCCATCCCTCCCGGCGCACCGGCGGCCGCCACGGACGTGTGGTGGCGACCGCCGCCACGGTGGCCGCGCTCTTCGTCTCGGTCCTCCCCGCCACGGCCGCCGTCGCCCGCCCGGCCGACCAGGATCGGACGCTCCGGCCGGTGGTGGCCGCACTCAGACCCGGCGCCGAGGCCCTCCAGCTCTCCTCCGCGCAGCGGCAGAAGATGCTCAGGTCCGCGGCCGACGCCGGGACCGCCACCGCCCGCTTCCTGAAGCTGGGCGACAAGGAGAAGCTGGTCCCCAAGGACGTCGTCAAGGACGCCGACGGCACCGTGCACACCCGGTACACGCGGACCTTCGCCGGACTTCCCGTCCTGGGCGGCGACCTGGTGGTCCACGACCGCGCCGGCGACCGTACCGTCACCAGGGCCGCGGACGCGGCGATCTCCGTACCGACGACCAAGGCCACCGTCACGGCCGCCGCCGCGAAGAAGTCGGCTCTGTCCGTCGCGGCCGAGGAGGGGACCGACAAGGCCACCCCCGAGGGCGCGCCGCAGTTGGTCGTCTGGGCGGACGACGACTCGTCCACGCTGGCCTGGGAGTCCGTCGTCGAGGGTGTGCGCGAGGACGGCACCCCCAGCGAACTGCATGTGATCACCGACGCCAGGAACGGCAAGAAGCTCCAGGAGTTCGACCGTACCCACGCGGGCATCGGCAAGGGCCAGTTCAGCGGCGAGGTCCAGCTCGGCTCCGTCCGCAACGGTGACGTCTACGAGCTCACCGACCCCCAGCGCGGCGGCCACAAGACGTACGACCTCAACGGAGGCGGCTCCGGCACCGGAACGCTCCTCACCGACGCCGATGACGTCTGGGGCGACGGCACGCACGCCAACCGCCAGACGGCGGCCGTGGACGCCGCCTACGGCGCGCAGAAGACCTGGGACTTCTACCACGACCAGTTCGGCCGCAACGGCATAGCCAACGACGGTGTGGGCGCGTACTCCCGCGTCCACTACGGCCGCGGATATGTCAACGCCTTCTGGGACGACGAGTGCTTCTGCATGACCTACGGCGACGGCGCGAACGACGCCAACCCGCTGACCGCTCTCGATGTCGCCGCCCATGAGATGACCCATGGGGTCACCTTCTCCACCGCGGACCTCTACTACTACAACGGCGAGTCCGGCGGGCTGAACGAGGCCACCAGCGACATCATGGCCGCCGCCGTGGAGTTCTTCGCCAACAACCCGAACGACGTCCCCGACTACGAGGTCGGCGAGCTGATCGACATCAATGGCGACGGCACCCCGCTGCGCTACATGGACGAGCCCTCCAAGGACGGCATCTCCCAGGACTACTGGTCGACGGAGACCGAGGGACTCGACCCGCACTTCTCCTCAGGTGTGGCGAACCACTTCTTCTACCTGCTCTCCCAGGGCAGCGGACAGAAGACCATCAACGGTGTGGCCTACGACAGCCCCACCTATGACGACAAGCCGGTTCCCGGACTCGGTCTGCACAACGCCTTCAACGTCTGGTACCGGGCGCTGACCCTCTACATGACGACCAACACCACCTACGCGGACGCCCGCACCGCCACCCTCCAGGCGGCGGCCGACCTGTTCGGCAAGTCCAGCGAGGCGTACGAGACCGTCGGCAACACCTGGGCCGCCGTCAACGTCGGCGACCGCTTCGTCAACCACATCGCACTGAGCGCGCTGTCCGACCAGGAGGGTGCCGTAGGCCAGCCGGCCGCCCTGACGGTCACCGCGGCGACCAGCCGTCCCGGCGGCCTGACCTACTCCGCCACCGGCCTGCCCAGCGGCGTGTCGATCGACGCCACCACCGGTCGGATCTCTGGTAGCCCGACCGCGGCCGGTGACTTCACGGCGACCGTCACCGTGAAGACGACCCAGGGGGACGCGACCACGGCGGCCTTCGACTGGAACGTGATCCCGTCCGGAGGCGACTTCTTCGTCAACCCCTTCGACGTACGGATCCCTGACGGCGGCGGCGCTCCCGCCGAGTCCCCGCTCGTCGTCACCGGGCGGGAGGGCAACGCCCCGAGCGACCTCCAGGTCACGGTCGACATCGTGCACACCTGGCGCGGTGACCTCCAGATCGACCTGGTCGGATCCGACGGCACCGTCCGGCGGCTGAAGAGCTCCAACAGCGACAGCGCCGACGATGTGCACGAGACCTACACCGTCGACGCCTCCGCCGTCCCGGCCGACGGCACCTGGACGCTCCGCGTGCAGGACCTCTACAGCCTGGACACCGGCTACATCGACAGCTGGAAACTCACCTTCTGATCCCTGTCCGTCCATTACACCGGCCAACAGCCGCCGCGTCCGGTCTCCGGGCGCGGCGGCGCCGTTCGCGGTCAGGACCGGGGGATGCCCTGGGCCGCCCCCGGGCGGGGGCGGCCTCGCTCTCACACCGCGCTCGGCGCCGCCACCGGGGCGTTCGCCGCACGTGTCGCGACAAGCGACTCATGGATCTCGCCGGCCCGCACAGCGGTGTTGGACAGCAGTGTCGAGGTGATGCCGTGGGTGTGCTCGGTGCCCCCTTGCAGGTAGACGCCGGCCACCACATGCGGGGCCGTGACGACCCGGTGGTCGCGTCCGACGAGTATCGCGTCCTCCTCGTCGCGCAGGCACAGCTTGCCCACTCCGCCGAGGCGCTCCCCGATGTCCTGCGGACGGTAGCCCGTCGCGTGGACCAGCAGATCGGCGCCGAGTACCTCCCGTTCGCCGGTCGGCAGGTACTCCACCGTGATGTCCAGCCCGTCCTCGCGCGGTTCGACCTCGCGGATCCGGGAGACGTTCAGCATGCGCAGCCGCTGCTGTCCCTGGACCTTCTCTTGGTACATGGTCCTGGAGAGGGCCTCGATCAGCTCCATGTCCACCACGGAGTAGTTGGTGGAGCGGTGGTAGTCGAAGAGCGACTGCTTCACGCCGCGCGGCGCGTTGTAGTAGATGTCCACGGCCTCGGGATCGAAGATCCGGTTGGCGAAGGGGCTGTCGTCGGCGGGTGTGTAGCCGTACTTGGAGAAGACCGAGCAGATCTCGGCGTCCGGGAAGCTGCGGTGCAGATAGTCGACCGCCTCCGCGGCGCTCTGTCCGGCGCCGAGCACCACGGCCCGGCGCACCGGGGCGTTCCGGCCGGCCAGCTCCGCCACGCGGGGCATCAGCTCGCTGTTGTGCCAGACCCGGTCGGACAGCACCGTTCCGGGCGGCAGATGGGGCTCCATGCCGGTGGCCACACAGACATTGTGCGCGCGGCGTACGATCAGCCGCTCGGCGTCCGCCGGGTCCCGGCTGACCACCTCGAACCACCGCACCTCGCCCTCCACCGTCACCGGTTCCACCGAGACGACCTCCGCGGAGTACTCCACGAGCGTGTCCACCCGGGCCGCGGCCCACTCGAAATAGTCGTGGAACTCGATACGCAGCGGGAACAGCGTCTTCTGGTTGAGGAAGTCCACCAGCCTGCCCTGCTCCCGCAGGTAGCACAGGAAGCTGAAATCGCTCGTGGGATCCCGCATCGTGACAAGGTCCTTGAGGAACGACACCTGCATGGTGGCGTCGTCGATGAGCATGCCCCGGTGCCAGCCGAAACGCGGTTGCTTCTCAAGGAATCCGGCGTGGATCCGTTCGTCGGGGGGTACTTGTTCGTTCCGCTCCTGAATCGCTATCGCGAGCGCCAGGTTTGACGGCCCGAAGCCGATCCCCAAGACGTCGTAAATGGTGTCCGGCTCACTGTGCAGTGTGTTCACCGCGTCATCGCCTCCCTCGGCAGCCACATATTAGATAAGGTAAGGCTTACCTTGCAATGTCTGAGGAGGATTCACCATGCGGGTCGTCATGTTCGGCTACCAGACCTGGGGCCATCGCACGCTGCAGGCTTTGCTGGACTCCGAGCACGAAGTGGTCTTGGTGGTGACGCACCCCAAGAGTGATCACGTCTACGAGAAGATCTGGGACGACTCGGTGGCCGAACTGGCCGAGAAGCACGGCGTCCCCGTGCTGCTGCGCAACCGCCCCGGCGACGAGGAACTGCTCCAGGCGCTGCGGGAGGCGGCACCCGACATCATCGTGGCGAACAACTGGCGGACCTGGCTGCCGCCGGAGATCTTCGACTTCCCGCCGCACGGCACGCTCAATGTGCACGACGCGCTGCTGCCCTCCTACGCCGGCTTCTCACCGCTCATCTGGGCGCTGATCAACGGCGAGCCGGAGGTCGGCGTCACCGCCCACCGCATGGACGGCGACCTCGACATGGGTGACATCGTGCTCCAGCGCTCCGTGCCGGTCGGACCGGCCGACACCGCCACCGACCTCTTCCACAAGACGGTCGATCTCATCGGCCCGATCGTGCGGGAGGCCCTGGAGAAGATCGAGTCGGGCACGGCCGAGTGGACCAAGCAGGACCGCTCCCGGGCGAGCTTCTTCCACAAGCGGTCCGTCGAGGACAGCAGGATCGACTGGACCTGGCCCGCCGAGGACCTGGAGCGGCTGGTACGCGCCCAGTGCGACCCGTATCCCAACGCCTTCACCCATCACCGGGGAGAGCGCATACGGATCGTCTCCGCCGCCGTCTCCCGGGCGCGTTACGGCGGCACTCCCGGACGCATCTTCATCCGGGAGGACGACGGTGTGGTCATCGTCGCGGGCGCCGAGGCGCGCACCGGCCGGTGCCGGGGGCTGGTGATCAAGCGGCTGCGCACGGAGGACGGTGTCGAGCACGCCGCCACGGACTACTTCCGTACCATGGGCGGCTATCTGACCGGCCGTCCGTGAGGGCGGTGCGCCGCCGGACGGGTACGGCTGGGTAGCCGGCCGCGCTCGCGCCGACCACTCGCCCGGCCGGGAGCGCGGCGTCACGGACGCGCCCTCCCGGCCGGGCCGGTGCGGCGGAGGACCCCGGTCAGGTCGCCGTCCCCGTGACCGCGACCGGATCGCCGGCGGGATGATGACGGCTGACCGGGATGATCATCGGCGTGCCGCTGACCGGGTCGGTGGCGACCTGGCAGCGCAGCCCGAAGACCTCTTCCACCGTCGGGGCCGTGATCACCTCGCCGGGCGGCCCCTGCGCGACGATCGCGCCGGCCTTCATCGCGATGACGTGATCGGCGTAACGGCACGCCTGGTTGAGGTCGTGCAGGACCATGACGACGGTGCGCTTCTCGTGCCGGTTGAGGTCCGTGATCAGATCGAGTACATCGATCTGGTGGGCCATGTCGAGGTAGGTCGTCGGCTCGTCGAGCAGCAGGACCGGGGTCCCCTGGGCCACGGCCATGGCGATCCAGGCGCGCTGGCGCTGGCCGCCGGAGAGTTCGTCCACCGGACGGTGGGCCAGCTCCGTCATCGAGGTGGCGCGCAGCGCGTCCGCCACGGCCTCCTCGTCGCCCCTGGACCACTGCCGCCACCACGTCTGATGCGGTGAACGGCCCCGGCCGACCAGGTCGATGACGGTCAGGCCCTCCGGCGCGACCGGCGCCTGCGGCAGGATGCCGAGCCGCTGGGCCAGTTCCCTGGTCGGTACGGACTGGAGTGAGCGCCCGTCGAGCTGTACGGAACCGGCGCGCGGAGTCAGCAGCCGCGCGAGCGCCCGCAGCAGCGTGGACTTGCCGCACGCGTTGGCACCGACGATCGCGGTGATCCGTCCCGGGGGGATGGCGACGTCGAGGTCCTCGACGACGACGCGGTTGTCGTACGCCAGCCGCACGCCCTCGGCCCGCAGGTCGGGGTAGCCGGGGTCCACGGAGTTCGATGACATGTGTTCAGCCTCCTGAGCCGACGCGGTTGGCACGGACGAGCAGCCAGAGCAGGACGGGAGCGCCGAGGACTCCGGTGACGACACCCACCGGAAGCTCCGTGCCCGGGATCAGCTTCCGGGCGATCAGATCGGCGGACAGCACGGCGAGCGCCCCGGTCAGCCCGGAAGCCACCGGCGGCGGCCAGGCCGTACTGGCCAGCCGCTTGGCGATCTGAGGCGCGGCGAGCGCCACGAAGGCGACGGGCCCCGCCGCGGCGGTGCCGAAGGCCACCAGACCGACACCGGTGAGCAGCGTGGCCAGCCGGACCGGCTGCACCGGGGTGCCCAGGCTCGTGGCGACATCGTCGCCGAGTTGCAGGGTGCGGATCCAGCGGCCGAGCAGGAGTGCGGCGGGCACGAGTACGGCCATCGCCGTGGCCAGCGGGCCGACCTGGCCCCAGCCGCGGCCGTTGAGGTTGCCGGTGAGCCAGCCGAGCGCCGCCTGCGCCTCGAACTGGGCGCCGTGCGCCATCAGATAGTCGGTGGCGCTGGTGCAGATCCAGGAGATGCCGATGCCGACCAGCACGATCCGGTAGCCGGTGGTGCCGCGTTTCCACGCCAGCACATACACGAGCAGCGCGGCGAGCAGCGCCCCGGACAGGCCGAGCACCTGTGTGCTCGGGCCGGCGTCCCAGCCGAGGACCATGCCGGCGACGACCGCCGCGCCCGCGCCCTGAGTGATGCCGATCATGTCCGGGCTGGCCAGCGGATTGAGCGTCATGGTCTGGAAGAGCGCGCCCGAGATGCCGAAGGCGATCCCGACGAGCAGCCCGGCCAGCGCCCGGGGCAGCCGCAGTTCCCGGACGATGAGCTGGGTGCCGGGGTCGCCGGTGCCGGCCAGCGCGCGCACCACATCGGTGATGCTCAGAGGGATGTCCCCGACGGAGATCCCCACGCAGAACACGAGGAGGGTCGCGACGGCCAGGGTGAGGCAGACGGCGAGCAGCCGGGGCCTGAGCACACCGGAGACGGGCGGCGTGCCGAACCGGAAGGTGAGGCGCCCGGACGTAGGGGCGGCGAGCAGACCCCGCTGACCGGTCGGACTGGTCTGACTGGTCATTTTCACAACTCCGCGAGTCGGCGGCGGCGGACCATCGCGATGAAGAACGGGCCGCCGACAAAGGCGACAAGAACGCCCGCCTGGATCTCGACCGGCGGTGCGATGACGCGCCCGGCGATATCGGCGATGAGCAGCAGGGCCGGAGCGAGCACGGCGGACAGGGGCAGCAGCCACCGGTGGTCGGGGCCGATACCGGCGGCCTGGGTGAGGATCCGCGCGATGTGCGGAACCACCAGCCCGACGAAGACCACGGGGCCGATCACGGCCACCGCGCCACCGGTGAGAAGGGTCACGGCCGCGACGCCCTGGACACGTATCAGCCCGAGCCGCAGTCCCAGCGAGGACGCCACGTCGTCACCGAGCGCGAGGCTGTTGAGCGCGGGTGTGGTGGCCAGCGCCAGTACGGCGCCGACAGCGAGGAAGGGCAGCACCTGGAGAAGGGCGTCCGTGCTCTGGCCGGAGAGCGATCCGGCGCCCCAGAAGCGGTAGCGGTTGAGCGCTTCCGGGTCGGTCAGAGCGATACCGCTGGTCAGCGAGGTCAGCATTGAGGTGATGGCGACTCCGGCCAGCGCGAGCTTGACCGGGGTGACACCGGACCGGCCGAGCCCGCCGAGCACATAGGCCAGGACGCTGGCGCCCAGGGCGCCGGCGAAGGCGAACCAGATGTAACCGTAGAGCGAACCGAGTCCGAAGACCCCCACGGACAGTGCGATGGCGAAGGCCGCGCCGGCGCTGACCCCCAGCATGCCGGGGTCGGCCAGGGGGTTGCGGGTCAGTGCCTGCATGAGCGAGCCCGAGAGCCCGAGGGCCGCGCCCGCCGCCAGACCGAGCGCGGTCCTGGGTATGCGCACGGACCAGATCACATTCTCGATCCTGGTGTTCGGCGCGTGGCCGAACAGCGTTTCGACGACCTGGCCGAGCGGTATGCGCACGGCGCCCAGCGCGATCGACAGCAGGCACAGAGCGAGAAGAACGGCGCCGGGCAGTACCACGAGAAGCACCGCGCGGGGAGCTCTCGCCCGGGTCACCGAGCTTTCTCCACGTCAACATCCTTAGGTGAGGCAGACCTTAAATGTAGTCCAGGGCCGATGCGTGATCTCGAACAGGTGGCCCCTATTGGATTAGGTAACCCTTACCTTAGTATGTCGGCGACTCCGGCTCCACAGAGCCGGGACCGAACTGCTGGGGAGGCGCGGCCACCGTGTCCGGGATCGAAGAAGTTGTGGATTACTGGCGGCACTTGCTCGCGCCTCTCTCTCCGGAGACGGTGCTGCCGACCGACCACCCCTACCCGCCGGCGCCGTCCGGGCGCGAGCGCGTCCGGAGCAGCCGTACGGTCCGGGACACCAGGGGCGCGACGGACCAGGAGCTGATCGCCGCCTACTTCGCGCTGCTGCACCGCTACGGCGGCGCACCGGTCATCACGGTCGGCCATGGCGCGCTGCCCCTGCGCGTCGACCTCGGCGGCGAGCCGTCCTTCAGCGAGTTGGTGCGGCGGGTGACCGAGGCGCTGGAGGCGGCGAGGGCACACCGCGTGCCGCCGGCCGCCCTGGCCGCCGAACTGAGCCCCGACCCGACGCGCGGCGGCGGGCTGTTCTTCAACACGGCCTTCGACACGGCCCCCGGCACGGACTCCGCCGCCGGCCAGGAAACCGGCTCCCTCGACCTGGCGCTGGAGCTGACCTCCGAGGGCATACGGGCGACGTACTGCCCGGACCTCTTCGAGGAAGCCACCGTCGACCGGCTGCTCGGCCACTACGAGACCCTGCTGGCGGACGGACTCGCCCGCCCCGGCGTGCCGGTGGCCGCGCTGGAACTGACGGGCCCGGAGGAGAACCACCGGCTGCTCGTCGAATGGAACGCGACCGGCCATACCGTGCCGCCCGCCACCTGGCCCGCCATGTTCGCCGAGCGCGTCGGCGAGCGCCCCGACGCGGTCGCGCTCGTCTTCGGGGACGAGCGGCTCACCTATGCCGAACTGGACGAGCGGGCCAACCGCCTCGCCCATACCCTGATCGCCCGGGGCGCCGGTCCCGAGCGGGTGGTGGCCCTCGCCCTGCCGCGCTCCGCCGAGATGATCGTCGCCGAGGTCGCCGTGCTGAAGTCCGGCGCCGCCTATCTGCCGGTCGACCCGGACTATCCGGCCGACCGGATCGCGTACATGCTGGCCGACGCCGATCCGGTCTGCCTTGTCACCATGTCGGACACCATGGACGGCGTTCCGTCGCGGGACGGCACGGCCCGGATCGTGCTCGACCTGCCGGAGACCGCCGCCGAGCTGGCCGGGCGCCCCGCCCACGACCCGACCGACGCCGACCGCGGCGCCCCGCTCACCGTCCTGAACGCCGCGTACGTCATCTACACGTCCGGCTCCACCGGCCGGCCCAAGGGCGTTGTCCTCTCCCACACCGGTGTCGCCAAGCTCGTCGCGACCCAGAGCGAACGCTTCGGTGTCGGCCCGCACAGCCGGGTGCTGCAGTTCGCCTCGCCCAGCTTCGACGTGGCCTTCTGGGACCTCTGCCTCGGCCTGCTCTCCGGTGGCCGTCTGGTCGTCGTCCCGGCCGAACTGCGGGTGCCCGGCGCGCCGCTCGCGGACTACGCCAACGCCCAGGGCATCACCTTTATGATCCTGCCGCCGGCCCTGCTCGCGGCCATGCCCGACGATGTCCTGCTGCCGCCCACCGCCACACTGCTGGCCGGAACCGAGCGTGTCTCGCCCGAGCTGGTGGGGCGCTACGCGCGCGGCCGGATGATGTTCAACGCGTACGGCCCGACCGAGGCGACCACCAACTCCACCCTGGGCCTCTGCGACCCGGCCACCCCGGCCGGCACGATCGTCCCCATCGGTGTCCCCGACCCCGGCACCCGCGCCCATGTCCTCGACGCGCGGCTGAAGCCGGTGCCCGCGGGCGTCCCCGGTGAGCTGTATCTCGGCGGCGAGGGCCTGGCCCGCGGCTACCTCGGCCGGCCCGGCCTCACCGCCGAGCGGTTTGTCGCCGACCCCTTCGGCGCCCCGGGCGAGCGGCTCTACCGCACCGGCGACCTGGTGCGCTGGAAGGCGGACGGGCGGCTGGAGTTCCTCGGCCGCGCCGACACCCAGATCAAGATCCGCGGCTTCCGGGTGGAACCCGGCGAGATCGAGTCCGTACTGCGCCGCCATCCCGCCGTCGGGCAGGTCGCGGTGGTGGCCCGCGAGGACCGGCCCGGTGACCGGCGGCTCGCCGCGTATGTCGTCCCCTCGCTCGACGCCGGACCCGGCCAGGACGAGACCGAGCGGGTCGAGGAGTGGAAGGACCTCCACGAACTCCTCTACAGCGCCGCCGGATCCGAGGGCTTCCAGGAGAACTTCGCCGGCTGGAACAGCATGTACGACGGCCGGCCCATCCCCGTCGAGGAGATGCGCGAGTGGCGCGACGCCACGGTCGACCGCATCCGTGGCCTGGGTGGCCGCCGCGTTCTGGAGATCGGTGTCGGCAGCGGGCTCATCCTCTCCCGGATCGCGCCCGACAGCGACGCCTACTGGGGCACGGACGTCTCGCACGAGGCGGTACGGGCGCTGCGCGCGCAGGTGGACGCCGTGCCGGGACTGGCCGGCCGCGTCGAGCTGCGCGCCCAGCCCGCCCACGACATCGACGGCCTGCCGGAAGGGTTCTTCGACACCGTC
The DNA here is from genome assembly GCF_040635655.1 of Streptomyces sp. NPDC006923. Classification (NCBI taxonomy): domain Bacteria; kingdom Bacillati; phylum Actinomycetota; class Actinomycetes; order Kitasatosporales; family Streptomycetaceae; genus Streptomyces; species Streptomyces sp. NPDC006923. The sequence goes on along the minus strand of NZ_JBEYIF010000021.1, from coordinate 16,919 downwards.
GTCATCAACTCCGTCGCCCAGTACTTCCCGAGCGCGGGCTACCTCGCCGATGTGCTGCGCAAGGTCTCGGGACTGCTCGCCCCCGGCGGCAGTGTCTTCGTCGGCGACCTGCGCAATCTCCGGCTGCTGCGCTGCCTGCGCGCCGCCGTGGAGACCGGCCGGGCCGCGCTCGACCACGAGAGGGCCGACAAGAGCGCCCTGCGCGCCGCCGTCGAGCGGTCCGTGAGCTGGGAGGGCGAGCTGCTGCTCGATCCCGACTTCTTCGCGGCGCTCGGAGACTTCGACGCCGATGTGCTCGTCAAGCGCGCCACGTACCACAACGAGCTCAGCCGCTACCGCTACGACGTGGTCCTTCGCACGACCCGACCGGCGCCGCGGGACGGCGACACGTCCACGGCGCCCGGCGGTCGCGACATCCCGGCGGCACCGGACGAGCGCGAAGCACGCTGGTCCGGCCTCGGCGGACTCAGCGAGGTGACGGACCTGCTCGCCGGACGGCCCGCACGGCTGCGGGTCACCGGTGTGCCCAACGCCCGTCTCACCGACGACCTCGGCGCGCTGCGCGCCCTGGAGGACAGCAGCAGCCCCGATCTCGGCGGAGCCGACCCCGAGGACCTCCACCGCCTCGGTGCCGAACACGGCTACCGGGTCGCCGTCACCTGGAACGGCCACGCCGACGACGGCGCCCTCGACGTCGTGTTCTCCGAGGGCGAGGGACCGGCCTCCGCGCCCTACCGGCCGGGCCGGGTGTTCCCGTACGCCAACCGGCCCGCGCCCTTCCGCGACATCACCGCGCTGATGAAGACCCTCCGGGCACACGCCGACGAGTGGCTGCCGGAATACATGGTGCCATCGGCCTTCGTGCCCGTGGACCGGCTGCCGGTCACCCCCAGCGGCAAGCTCGACGAGAGGGCGCTCCCCGCACCCGACTACGGGGCGCTCAGCTCCGGCCGGGCTCCGCGTGACCCGCGCGAGGAACTGCTCTGCGGCCTCTACGCCAACGTGCTCGGGCTGCGGTCGGTCACCATCGACGACGACTTCCTCGCCCTCGGCGGCGACAGCATCACCGCGATCCAACTGCTGGTCAGGGCGCGCAGGGCCGGGATCAGGCTCACTCCGCGCGATGTCTTCCGGCACCGCACGGTCGCCGCGCTCGCGGCCGTCGCCATGGACGGCGACGGGGCCGCCGCCACGACGGGCGACACCCCGCTCATCGCGCTCACGGCGGACGAACTCGCCGAGATCCAGGGCACGGACCCGCTCACGGTCGAGGAGACGCTGCCGCTCAGCCCGCTCCAGGAAGGGTTCTTCTTCCATGCCCTCGTCGGCGGCCAGGACGGCGACGCCTATGTGGTCCAGCAGGTCATCGAACTGACAGGACCCGTCGACGGCGAAGCCCTGCGCCGCGCCGCGCAGGGACTGCTCGACCGGCATGCCCCGCTGCGCGCGGCCTTCCGGCAGCGCCCGGACGGCCGGCCCGTGCAGATCATCACCGGCCCCACGGCACTGCCCTGGCGCGAGGTCGACCTGTCCGCGCGGGACGAGCCCGCGCGGGGCATGGAGGCCGAGGCCGTCGCCGCCGAGGAGCGCGCCCACCGCTTCGACCTGGCCCGGCCGCCACTGCTGCGCTGCGCGTTCGTGCGGCTGGGCGCCGAGAGCGCCGTCCTCGTGCTGACGTTCCATCACATCGTGGCGGACGGCTGGTCGTTGCCCGTGCTCCACCGCGAGCTGATGGCCCTGTACGGAGGACAGGCGGCGCCGCTGCCCGAGGTCGCCCCGTACCGCGCCCATCTGCGGCACCTGTCCGGACTGGACCGCGAGGCCGCCCGCACGGCCTGGCGGACCGCCCTCGCCGGTCTCGACGAACCGACCCGGCTGGCCGGCCCGCCCGGAGCCGGCGCGCCCGTCCCCGAGCAGATCCGGGTCGAACTCTCCGAGCGGACCACCGCCCGGCTCGCCGCCAGGGCGCGCGAGCACGGTGTCACCCTCGGCACGGTCGTCCAGGCCGCCTGGGGCCTGCTGCTCGGACGGCTGACCGGCCGGGAGGACGTGGTGTTCGGTACCACCGTCTCCGGCCGTGACGGCGAGGTCGACGGCATCGAGTCCATGGTCGGCCTGTTCATCAACACCCTGCCGACCCGTTTCCGCTGGGCCCCCGCCGACCCGCTCTCGGCGCTGCTCGGCCGCCTCCAGGACGAGCAGGCCCAGCTCCTCAGCCACCAGCATCTCGGCCTGGCCGAGATCCAGCGGATCGCCGGACTCGCGGGCAGCGGCGAACTCTTCGACACACTCCTCGTGTTCGAGAACTACCCGGCGGACACCGACCTGCGCGACCCCTCGGGCACCGTCCGGATCTCCGGACACGAGTTCCACGACGCGGTCCACTATCCGCTGGCCCTGATCGTGAAGCCGGGCCGACGGCTCGACCTGCGTCTGAAGCACCACGCCGACCGGCTGGACGGCACCGCCGTACGCGCGGTCGCCGACCGTCTCACCCGGATCCTGGAAGCACTGGCCGAGGACCCCGCGCGGCCGGCCGGCCGGATCGAGCTGCTCTCGCCGCCGGAGCTCACGCAGGCCCGGCTCGCCGGTGCCGTGCGTGAGGTCCCCGGGACCACACTCGCCGCCGCCTTCGAGGAAAGGGTGGCCCGTACGCCGGACGCCACGGCCGTGGTCTTCGGCGACGAGCGCCTCACCTACGCGGAACTCGACGCCCGCGCGGAGTCCCTGGCCGCGCGGCTGCGCGACCGCGGCGCCGGTCCCGAGCGGATCGTCGCGGTCGCCGTCCCGCGCTCGGCGGAGCTGATGACCGCCCTGCTCGGCGTCCTCAAGTCCGGCGCCGCCTACCTCCCGGTCGACATGGACTACCCGGCCGACCGGGTGACCCATATGCTCACCGACTCCGGCGCCACCGTCGTGGTCACCACCGCGGATACCGCCCCGGGGCTGCCCGCCGTGGCGGGCCTCGGCACACTCGTCCTCGGCGCCGGGGAAGCCCCCGCCGCCGGGCACCGGCCCGAGGCACGGACCCGCCGCGCCCCGCACCCCGACGACCCCGCGTACCTGATCTACACCTCCGGGTCCACCGGCCTCCCCAAGGGCGTCCTCGTCACCCACCGCGCCATCGTCAACAGGCTGGCGTGGATGCGGGACGAGTACGGCCTGACGGCCGGCGACCGCGTGCTCCAGAAGACACCCGCCAGCTTCGACGTGTCCGTCTGGGAGTTCTTCTGGCCGCTCACCGAGGGCGCCGCCGTCGTCCTCGCCAAGCCCGACGGCCACCGGGACCCGTCCTACCTCGCCGCCCTCGTCCGCGAACAGCGCGTCACCGCCATGCACTTCGTGCCCTCCATGCTCGAAGCCTTCCTGGCGGCCGACGAGGTCACCGCCGATCCCCGCTGGGCAGCCAGCCTGCGCCACGTCTTCAGCAGCGGCGAGGCCCTGACCGGCTCGGCGGCGGCCCGCTGGCAGGCGCTCACCGGTGTGCCGCTGCACAATCTGTACGGTCCGACCGAGGCCGCCGTCGATGTCACCCACCACACGTACGACGGGGAGACCGGCGCCACCGTGCCCATCGGGCGGCCGGTGTGGAACACGGAACTCCGGGTGCTCGACGACTGCCTGCGGCCCGTCCCCGCCGGGACCCCCGGCGAGCTGTACCTGGCCGGTGTCCAGTTGGCCCGCGGCTACCACGCCCGCCCGTCACTGACCGCGGCACGGTTCACCGCCGACCCGTACGGCCCGGCGGGCAGCCGGATGTACCGCACCGGTGACCTGGTGCGGCGCCGCGCCGACGGGGTGATCGAGTACCTGGGCCGTACGGACCGGCAGATCAAGCTGCGCGGCAACCGGATCGAGCCCGGCGAGATCGAGGCCGCGCTGGTGCGCGAGGCGTCCGTCGCCCAGGCGGCCGTCACGGTACGGGACAACGCGCTCGTGGCGTACGTCGTGCCCGCGAAGGACGCGCACCCCGACGCCACCACGCTCCGGGCCGCGCTCGACCAGGGCCTGCCCGCGCCCATGGTGCCCGCCGCGTATGTCGTCCTCGACGCCCTGCCGCTCACCCCCAGCGGCAAGCTGGACCGGAACGCGCTCCCCGCGCCGGAGGCCGTACGCGCCGCCGCCCGCGCCCCGCGCGACGCCCGCGAACAGACGATGACCGAGATCTTCGCGGCCGTGCTGAAACTGGCGGACGTCTCCGTCGACGACGACTTCTTCCTGCTCGGCGGCGACAGCATCAGCTCCATCGGTGTCTCCAGCCGCGCCCGCCGCGCGGGCCTCGGCCTGAGCCCACGTGACATCTTCGAGCACCGCAGCCCCGCCGCGCTCGCCGCCGTCGCGACCACGCACCAGGAGCGGGAGCCGCAGGACGCCGGGACCTCCTCCTTCCGGCTCACCCCCGAGGAGACGGCCCGGGTGGAACGGCTCGTCCCCGGCGCGGTCGAGGACATCTGGCCCCTCGCGCCGCTCCAGGAAGGTCTGTTCTTCCACTCCACGTACGACAACAGCGCACTGGACGTCTACACCGTCCATGAGTCCTTCGATTTCGCCACCCGGGTCGACGCCGGCCGGCTGCGCGCGGCCACGCGGGCGCTGCTCGCCCGCAACCCCAGCCTGCGCGCCGGATTCACCAGCGAAGGACTGCACCAGCCCGTCCAGTTCATCGTCCGCGACCCCGAGATCCCGCTCGACGAGGTCGACCTGTCCGGTCTGCCGGACGACGAACAGGACGAGCGGCTGCGGGCGTTGATGGACGCCGAACGCACCCGCCGGTTCGACCTCGCCCGGCCGCTGCTCTTCCGGATGCTGCTGGTCCGCCTCGGCGAGGAGCGGGGCGACCGGCTGGTCATCGGCCGCCACCTCATCCTCTGGGACGGCTGGTCGGCCTGGCTCTTCCTCGACCAGCTCTTCGCCCTGTACGAGAGCGGCGGAGACCCGGCGGGACTGCCGCGCCCCGGCTCGTACCGCGGCTACCTCGACTGGCTGGACCGACAGGACACCGAGCAGGCCACCAGCGCCTGGCGGGTCGCGCTCAGCGGTCTCGACGAGCCCACGCTGCTCGTCCCGACCGCCGCCGACCGGGGCCTCGAACCCGTCATCCCGGAAAGCCTCGACATCGCTCTCCCCGCCGCAGCGAGCGAACGGCTGCGCGACACCGCGCGCCGGCACGGCCTGACCCTGAACACACTGCTCAACGCCGCCTGGGGGCTGGCCCTGGCGAGCGCGACCGGCCGCACCGACGTGGTCTTCGGCACCACCGTGGCAGGACGGCCGAGCGAGGTGCCCGACGTCGAGAACGTCATCGGCATGTTCCTCAACACCGTGCCCGCGCGCATCGACTTCGACCCGGCGGAGCCGGTCCTGGCCCTGCTGCGCCGGATCCAGGCGGAACGCCTCGAACTGATGCCGCACGAATACCTCGGGCTCGGTGTCCTCCAGGCCGAGACCGGCCACCGCCGCCTCTTCGACACCCTCTTCGTGCTGCGCAACGCCGACACCGAGGACCGGCTCGCCGAGTTGCGCGACCGGCACGGCGCCACGGCCGTCGCCAATGTCGACGCCACCCACTACCCGGTCAACCTCGTCGTCACGCCCGGCCACCAGGTGCGGGTCACCCTCGCCCACCGGCCCGATCTGATCGCCCGGGACTACGCCGAAGGACTGCTGGCCCGCTTCACCCTGCTGCTGGACCGGCTCACCGAGGACCCGGCCGCCCCGGTCGGCGGTCTCGACGCGATGCTGCCCGCCGAACGCGGCGCCCTGGCACGGGAACACGCGGCGAGCCGCGAGCCCGTACCGCACGAGACCGTCGCCGACATGCTGGCGGCCCAGGCGTCCCGTACCCCGGAAGCGACCGCGATCGTCTTCGGCGCGCAGTCGCTGACCTACGCGGAGCTCGACGCCCGCTGCGACCGCCTGGCCCGGCTGCTGCTCGCGCGCGGCGCCGGTCCCGAGCGCGTGGTGGCGCTCGGACTGCCGCGCTCCGTCGACATGGTCGTGGCGCTCTTCGCCGTCCTGCGCACAGGAGCCGCCTATCTGCCGCTGGAGCTCGACTATCCGGCCGACCGCCTCGCGCTGATGCTGGCGGACGCCCGGCCGCTGCTGCTGGTGTCGACGGCCGAGGTGTCGAGGACCCTGCGGGGCGAGGTCCCGCGCGTCCTGCTGGACGACCCGGAGACCGCCGCCGAACTGGCCGGGCTGCCGGCCGGGCCGCCCGACCTCCGGTTCAGCCTGGAACACCCGGCGTACGTCATCTACACCTCAGGTTCCACCGGCCGCCCCAAGGGGGTCGTCACCCCCTACCGCGGCCTGACCAACATGCAGCTCAACCACCAGAGGGAGATCTTCGCCCCCGCCATAGCCTCGGCCGGAGGCCGCCGGCTGCGCATCGCGCACACCGTGTCCTTCGCCTTCGACATGTCCTGGGAGGAGCTGCTCTGGCTCGTCGAGGGCCATGAGGTCCACATCTGCGACGAGGAGCTGCGCCGGGACGCCGAGGCGCTGGTGGCGTACTGCGAGGACCACCGCATCGACGTCGTCAATGTCACGCCGACCTACGCCCATCTGCTCATCGAGGAAGGACTGCTGGAGGGCCACCGTCCGCCCCTGGTCCTGCTCGGCGGCGAAGCGGTCACCGAGACCGTCTGGAACCGGCTGCGGGACACCGAGGGCACCTACGGCTACAACCTCTACGGCCCCACCGAATACACCATCAACACCCTCGGCGGCGGCACGGACGACAGCCCGACACCGACCGTGGGCCGCCCGATCCGCGCCACCAGGGCCCACGTCCTGGACGCCTGGCTGCGCCCCGTCCCCGACGGCGTCCCCGGCGAGCTCTACATCTCCGGCACCGGCCTCGCACGCGGCTACCTCGACCGGCCGGGCCTCACCGCGGAGCGGTTTGTGGCCGACCCGTTCGGAGAGCCCGGCGAGCGCATGTACCGCACCGGGGACCTGGTACGGCGGCGCGGCGACGGCAATCTCGACTTCCTCGGCCGTACCGACGACCAGGTCAAGGTGCGTGGATACCGCGTCGAACTCGGCGAGATCGAGAACGCGCTCGTCCAGCACCCCGAGATCTCCCAGGCCGCCGTGCTGGCCAGGGAGGACCAGAGGGCGCCCGGCACCCGCCGGCTGATCGGATATGTCGTCCCGGCCGAACTCACCGACGCCGCGCGGGAGGCGGCCGAGCGCGACCAGATCGGCGAGTGGCAGGAGATCTACTCCGCCGAGTACACCGAGATCAGCACCGCCGTCTTCACCGAGGACTTCGCCGGGTGGGACAGCTCGTACGACGGCGCCCCCATCCCGCTGGAGCACATGCGCGAGTGGCGGGCCGCGACCGTCGAACGCATCCGTGAGCTGCGCCCGCGCCGGATCCTGGAGATCGGTGTCGGCTCCGGCCTGCTGCTCGCCCAACTGGCTCCGGACGCCGAGGCCTACTGGGCCACCGACTTCGCGGAGCCCGTCATCCGCAAGATCGGCGAGGATCTGAAGCGCGCTCCGGAGCTGGCGGCCAAGGTGGAACTGCGCGCCCGGCCCGCCCATGACCTCGCAGGACTTCCCGAGGGATTCTTCGACACCGTCGTCATCAACTCCGTCATCCAGTACTTCCCCAGCGCCGGTTATCTGACCGACGTCATCAACGGGGCGATGGACCTGCTCGTCCCCGGCGGCGCGCTGTTCGTCGGAGACGTCCGCAACCTGCGCCTGGCCAGGCCCTTCCAGGCCGCCATCCAGCTTGCCAGGGCCGGTGACGGCGCGGACCCGGAGACCGTCCGGCGGGCCGTGGACCGGGGCCTCGCCCTGGAGAAGGAACTCCTCGTCGACCCGGACTACTTCAGCACCCTGGGCTTCGGTGTCGATCTCCGCACCAAGACCGGGCGCCACCAGAACGAACTGACCCGCTACCGGTACGACGCCGTGCTCTACCGCGAGGCGGCCGACGCGCCGCGCCTCGACGAGGTCCCGGCCCTCGACTGGCCCGGGATCGAGGCCGCCACCGCACACCTGCGCGAACGGCGCACGGAACGGCTGCGCCTCCGGCGTGTCCCCGACGCCCGTACGGCGCGCGAACTGGCCGCCATGCGCGCCCTGGACGCGGGCCGCGCACCCGGCGCGGCGCCCTCGGGAGTGGAGCCCGACACGCTGCGTGAGCTGGGAGCGAGCCTCGGCTACCGGGTACTCACCACCTGGTCCGACGAACCCGGCGGCTATGACGCCGTGTTCATCGGCGACGCGCCCCGCTCCGGATTCCGCGTCACCGCGGGCCTCCACCTGCCGGGCGACACCGGCGCGGCGCCCGTCCGCCATGCCAACACGCCGGCGACGACACGCGGCACCAGCACCCTGATCCAGCGCCTGCGCGAGGACCTCGGCCGGCGCCTGCCCGACTACATGGTGCCCGCCGCCTTCGTGGTGCTGCCGGGACTGCCGATGAACGACAACGGCAAGCTCGATGTCCGCGCCCTCCCCGACGCGGAACCGGCCGTCGCCCTCAGCAGCGGACGCGGCCCCGAGACGCCCACGGAGGAGACCCTCTGCCGGCTCTTCGCCGAGGTGCTCGGGCTGCCCGGGGCCGGCGCCGAGGACAGCTTCTTCGACCTCGGTGGGCACTCGCTGCTCGCCACCAGGCTGATCAGCCGCGCCCGCACCGAGCTGGGCGCCGAGCTGGCCATCCGGGACCTGTTCGAGGCGCCGACCCCGGCACTGCTCGCGCTCAGGGCCGACAGCGGCAGGACCGCCCGGCCCGCGCTGGAGACCGCCGCCGTCCGTCCCGAGCGGATTCCGCTCTCCGCGGCGCAGCGGCGGCTGTGGCTGGTGGAGCGGCTCAGCGGCGGCGGAGCCGCCTACAACTTCCCGCTGGTCTTCCGGCTGCGCGGCGAGCTGGACCTGGGAGCCCTGCGGACCGCGCTGCGCGACGTGGCGGGACGGCACGAGTCCCTGCGCACCCGGTTCCGGGAGCACCAGGGCGAGCCGTACCAGTGGATCGTCCCGGCCGGCCAGGCCGATCCGGAGTTCACCGTGACGGACTGCTCCGAAGAGGAGCTGCCGGAGCGTATCGAGGCCGCCAAGCGGCGCCCGTTCGACCTCGGCGCCGAACTCCCGCTGCGGGCCGAGGTGCTGCGGATCGGCGCCACCGACCATGTGGTGGCCGTGATGCTGCACCACATCACCACCGACGAATGGTCCGACCGGCCCTTCCTCGCCGATCTCGACGCCGCCTACGCGGCGCGCTCGGCGGGCCGGGCGCCCGACTGGACGCCGCTGCCGGTGCAGTACGCGGACTACACGCTCTGGCAGGAGAGGCTGCTGGCGGACGTCGGCGAACGCCAGGCCGCCTACTGGACCGAGACCCTCGCCGGGATGCCCGAGGATCTGGCACTGCCGCTGGACCGGCCGCGCCCGGCGCGGGCCACCGGCCGTGGCGGCACGGTGCGTGTGGAACTCCCGGCGGAGACCGGCGGCGCCCTGCGCGAGCTGTCCGGCGAGCGCGGCGTCAGCATGTTCATGCTGTTCCAGGCCGCGACCGCCACCCTGCTGCACCGGCTCGGCGCGGGGGACGACATCCCGCTGGGCGCGCCCATCGCGGGACGCACCGACGCGGCGGCGGACGACCTGGTCGGTTTCTTCGTCAACACTCTGGTGCTGCGCACCGATCTGTCGGGCGATCCGACCTTCGGCGACCTGCTCGGCCGGGTACGGGAGGCCGCGCTGGCCGCCTTCGAGCACCAGGACCTGCCCTTCGACCATGTCGTCGAAGCCGTCAATCCCACGCGGGTGGCCGACCGCAACCCGCTCTTCCAGGTGATGCTCGGCTACCACTACCGGCCGGACGGCGATCCCGACCTGCTGGGGCTGGAGACCGAGTGGTTCGACATGGACACCGGCACGGCCAAGTTCGACCTCGACTTCACCTTTGTCGACCACGGCGCCGGCCGGCCCATCGCCCTGGTCCTGGAGTACGCCGAGGACCTGGCCGACCCCGAGACGGCCGGACTGCTCGTGGAGCGCCTGGTGGCGCTGCTCGAACAGGTCGCCGCCGCACCGGACCGGCCGGTGGGGTCCCTGCGCGTGCTCACCGACGCCGAGGCCACAGCGGCCGTGACCACCTGGAACGACACGGACCGCCCGGTCGAACGGCGCACTGTGCCCGAGCTGTTCGCGGAGACCGTACGTGCCCGGCCCGACCAGGTCGCCCTGGTCACCGGCGGTGCCCGGCTGACCTTCGCCGAGCTGTCCGCGCGTGCGGACGCCGTCGCCGGGCTGCTGCGCCGGCGCGGCGCCGCGCCGGAGACGGTGGTCGGCCTGGCGCTGCCCCGCCACGAGATGGTCCCCGCCATCCTCGGCGTCCTAGCCTCGGGGGCGGCCTATCTGCCGCTCGACCCGGAATACCCGGCGGACCGGCTGGAGTTCATGCTCACCGACGCGGCGCCGCTGTGCGTGCTCACCACCACCGGCCTCGCGGCGAAACTGCCGAGCACCGGCCACGAGACGCTGCTGCTGGACGATCCGGCACTCCTCACGGACCCGGCCGGCGACCATGTCCCCGTCGCACCGGCCGCGCCGAACCCCGCCGCGGCCGCTTACATCATCTTCACCTCGGGCTCCACGGGCAGGCCCAAGGGCGTGGTCGGCACCCACCGCGGCCTGAGCAACCTGTTCGCCTCCCACCGGGAAGACCTGATCGAACCGGCCGAGCGGGCCGCGGGAGGCGCCGCGCTGCGCGCCGTCCACGCCGCGTCGTTCAGCTTCGACGGCTCCTGGGACCCGCTGCTGTGGCTGCTCGCCGGCCATGAGCTGCATGTGGTCGACGAGGCCACCATGACCGACCCGGCGGCCCTGCTCGGCCATCTCGACGAGCACCGGATCGACTACGTCGACCTCACCCCGACCTACCTGCGGGAACTGATCCACCACGGCTTCCTGGACCCCGGCCACCACCGGCCCGGTGTACTCACCGTGGGCGGCGAGGCCACTCCGGCGCCGCTGTGGGAGCGGCTGTGCGCCCTGCCGGACACGGTGGTGCACGACCTGTACGGACCGACCGAGTGCGCCGTGGACGCCTACGGCTGGCACGGCGGCGACCCCGGGTGGGCGGCTCCCGTCGGCAATATCCGCGCCCATGTGCTGGACGGCTCGCTCCGCCCGGTCCCGGTGGGGGTGGCCGGTGAGCTGTACCTCGCGGGTGAGGGCCTCGCCCGTGGCTACCTCAACCGGCCGGGACTGACCGCGCAGCGGTTCACCGCGGACCCGTTCGGTGCTCCGGGCAGCCGGATGTACCGTACCGGCGACCTGGCCCGCCGCAACGCCGACGGGACCCTCCGGTTCCTGGGCCGGGCGGACGACCAGGTCAAGCTGCGCGGCTTCCGTATCGAGCTGGGCGAGATCGAGTCACTGGTGGCCGGACGTCCCGAGGTGGCGGCCGCCGCCGTCGTCATACGGGAGGACACGCCGGGGATCCCACGGCTGGTGGCCTACGCCGTGCCGGCGCCGGGACACACCCCGGATCCGGCCGCGCTGCGGGCCCACGCCGCGGCGGCGCTGCCGGAGCACATGGTCCCGGCGGCCTTTGTGACGGTGGAGTCGCTGCCCCGCACCATCAGCGGCAAGCTGGACCGGGCCGCGCTGCCGGCGCCGGACTTCTCCGCCGCGCTGTCCGGGAGGCGGCCACGCACCCCGCGTGAGGAAATCCTCTGCGAGCAGTTCGCCGACGTGCTCGGCGTGGAACGGGTCGGCATCGACGACGACTTCTTCGCGCTCGGCGGCCACTCGCTGCTGGCCATGCGCCTGGTCGCCAAGGTCCGCTCCGCGCTTGGCGCGCAGGTGTCGCTGCGCGCGGTGTTCGACGCGCCGACCGTGGCCCGGCTGGTGACCAGGCTGGAGGCGACCGGGGAACCGAGGCCCGCGCTGGTGGCACGGCCGAGGCCGCGACGGCTCCCGCTCTCCTCGGCCCAGCAGCGGCTCTGGGTGCTCCACCAGGTGGAGGGCCCGAGCGCCACGTACAACATCCCGTCCGTCTGGCGGCTCTCCGGCGCCCTCGACCCGGAGGCGCTGCGCGCCGCCGTGCGTGACCTGGCGGAGCGGCACGAGACGCTGCGCACGGTCTTCCCCGAGGAGGAGGGCCGGGCCTACCAGAAGGTGCTCGATCCGGCCGAGTACGACCTCACGGTCGAGGTCGTGCCCGCCGACGAGGAGAGCCTCGCCGGGCTGCTGGCCGGCGCCGCCGCCCACGGCTTCGCCCTCGACCGCGAACCGCCGCTGCGGGTCACCGTGTTCCGGCTCGCCGAGGACGAGCACGTACTGGTGGTCCTGGTGCACCACATCGCCGGTGACGAGTGGTCGGACCTGCCGCTCACGCGCGATCTGACGACCGCCTACGCGGCGCGGGTCGCGGGCCACGCGCCGGACTGGGCGCCGCTGCCCGTGCAGTACGCCGACTACACGCTGTGGCAGCGCGACGTCCTGGGCGACGAGAAGGACCCGCGGAGCCCGGTGTCCCGGCAGATCGCCTTCTGGCGGGGGGCGCTGGCCGGCCTTCCCGAGGAACTGGCGCTGCCCACCGACCGGCCGCGCCCGATGGAGAGCAGCTACCGGGGCGGCACCGTCGACCTCTCCCTGGACCCGGAGCTGGCACGGTCCCTGCGCGAGCTGGCCCGAAGCGGCGAGGTCAGCATGTTCATGCTGGTCCAGGCCGCCGTGGCGACGCTGCTGACCAGGCTGGGCGCCGGCGCCGACATCCCCCTCGGCAGTCCCATCGCCGGGCGCGGCGACGAGGCGCTGGAGGACATGGTCGGTTTCTTCCTCAACACACTGGTGCTGCGCACCGACACCTCGGGCGATCCCTCCTTCCGTGAGCTGCTGGCCCGGGTCAGGGAGACCGATCTCGCCGCCTACGACCACCAGGACGTGCCCTTCGAGCGGCTCGTGGAGGTGCTGAACCCACCGCGCTCGCTCGCCAGGCACCCGCTGTTCCAGGTGATGGTCGTCTATCTGGCCGCCGGACCGGCGGGCCCGGTGCTGACCGGACTGACGTCCCGACAGGAGGAACTCGGCCAGGACACGGCCAAGTTCGACCTGTCCTTCGACTTCGTGGAGGAGCCGGACGGCGGCGGGGTGCACGGCGTTCTGGAGTACAGCACCGATCTGTACGACCGGGCGACGGCGGAGGCGATCGCCGGGCGCCTGCGGCGCGTGCTGCGTGCCGTGGCCGCCGATCCGGACCTGCCCATCGGCCGGATCGAGATCCTCGGCGAGGAGGAGCGCCGCCGAGTTCTGCGTGAGTGGAACTCCCGGCCGCTGACGGCCGCGCCGGCCACCGTGCCCGCGCTGTTCGAGCGCCAGGCACGGCTGTCGCCCGGGGCACCGGCCGTGGCCTCCGACTCCCTGGAGCTGACCTTCGCCGAACTCGACGCGGAGTCCAACCGGCTGGCCCGGCTGCTGGTGGAACACGGCGCGGGACCCGAGCGCATCGTCGCCCTGGCACTGCCGCGTACCGCACGGACCCTGCTGGCCATCCTCGCGGTGCAGAAGGCGGGCGCCGCCTATCTCCCGGTCGATCCCGAGGGCCCTGCGGGGCGTACCGCGGAGATGCTCGACGACGCCCGGCCGGTACTGATCCTCACCACCCGGGACCTCGCTCCGCTGCTGCCCGGATCATCGGTGCCGGTCCTGCTGACGGACACCGCCGAGACGGCGGACCGGCTGGCCGGGACGGAAGCGCGCGCCCTCACGGACCGCGACCGGACGGCCGCGCTGACTCCGCGCCATCCCGCCTATGTGATCTACACCTCCGGTTCCACCGGCAGGCCCAAGGGCGTGGTGATCACCCATGAGACCGTGGGCAATCTCTTCCACAGCCATCGCGAGACGCTGTACGAACCGGCTGTCGCGGCCACGGGCAGACGCCATCTGCGCGCGGGGCACGCCTGGTCGTTCTCCTTCGACGCCTCCTGGCAGCCTCAGTTGTGGCTGCTGGACGGACACTGTGTGCATGTGGTGTCCGAGGAGACCAGGCGTGATCCGGAACTCCTGGCGGCGGCCGTCGTCGAGCACGGCTTCGACTTCCTCGAAGTGACGCCGTCGTTCTTCGCCCAGATGGCCGAGACGGGACTCGTCCGGGACGGCCGCAGCCCGCTGGCCGTGGTGGGAGTCGGCGGCGAGGCCGTCCCGCAGGCGCTCTGGGAGCGGCTCGGCCGGCTGCGCGGCACCGAGGCGTACAACCTGTACGGGCCGACCGAGTCGACCGTCGACGCCCTGGTGGCCCGAGTACGTGACAGCGAACGCCCCCTGGTCGGCCGTCCGGTCGCGGGCACCCGGGCCTATGTCCTCGACGACCGGCTGCGGCCCGTGCCGCCCGGCGTGACGGGCGAGCTGTATCTGGCGGGCGGCGGACTGGCCCGCGGCTATCTCGGCCGCCCGGCTCTGACCGCGGAGCGGTTTGTCGCCGACCCGTTCGGAGCGCCGGGCTCGCGCCTGTACCGGACCGGCGACCTGGCGCGCTGGACCGCCGACGGCCGGCTGGACTATCTGGGCCGGGCCGACGACCAGGTCAAGATCCGTGGCTTCCGTATCGAACTCGCCGAGATCGAGACGGCACTGGCCGCCCATCCGGACGCCGGGCACACCGTGGTGACGGTCCGTCAGGACGGCTCGCGCAAGCAGCTCGTGGGCTATGTCGTACCGGCTCCCGGCCGTTCGCCCGACGCGGCGCGGCTGCGGGACCATGTGGCCCAGCACCTGCCGGACTACATGGTGCCGGCGGCGGTCGTCCTGCTGGACCGGCTGCCGGAGCTGGCCAACGGCAAGCTCGACCGCAACGCTCTGCCCGCTCCCGACTTCACCGCGGTCTCCTCGGCCCGCGCGCCCCGGACACCACTAGAGAAGACCCTCTGCGGGGTCTTCGCCGAGGTGCTGGGTCTGGAGCGGGTCGGTGCCGACGACGACTTCTTCACCCTCGGCGGCGACAGCATCGTGGCGATGCAACTGGTCAGCAGGGCGCGGGCGGCGGATGTACGGATCACGCCCCGCATGGTCTTCAGGCACCGTACGGTGGCGGGGCTGAGCGCCGTCGTGGCGGAGACGGCCGGGGTCCCCAAGGCGCCGCGTACACCGGACGACGGCACCGGCACCGTCCCGCTGACGCCGGTCATGCACTGGCTGCGGGAACTCGGCGGGCCGTTCGGCGGCTACCACCAGGCGGCGCTCGTCCAGACCCCGGCCGCACTCGACCGGCCCGGACTGGCCGCCGTACTGCGGGCGCTGGCCGACCGCCACGACATGCTGCGAGCCCGGCTCGTCCGGACGGATCCCGCCGACTGGACCCTGGAGGTACCGCCCGTCGGCGCGGTGGACACCGACGCCTGGATCGAACGGGTCGATGTCGCGGGACTGGACGGGGACGCCCTGCGCGAGACGATCGCGGCACGGGCGCGCGCCGCCCGGAGCGCGCTGGACCCGGACACCGGCGCCATGGTCAGGGCGGTGTGGTTCGACGCCGGCGGTCTGCCGGGGCGGCTGCTGCTGATGGGCCATCACCTGGTCACCGACGGTGTCTCCTGGCGTGTGCTGCTGCCGGACCTGGCCGCCGCCTGGCACGACGTGGCGGCCGGAAGGCCCGCTGTCCTCGCCCCGGTGGAGACGTCGTTCGCCCGCTGGTCGCGGCTGCTGACCGAGCTGGCGCGGGACCCGGCGCGGGAGGCGGAACTGCCCGTCTGGACCTCGGTGCTCGAAGGCGCCGCGCCGCTGCCCCTGGACCGGCCCCTGGACCCGGCCCATGACACGGCGGGCACGATGCGGGAACTGGCCCTGCGGCTGCCGACGGAACGCACAGGGCCACTGCTGTCCGCCGTACCCGCCTCCTTCGGGGCGACCGTCAACGACGTGCTGCTGGCGGGGCTCGGCCTGGCCGTGGCCGACTGGCGGCGCCGCGACGGCTCGGACGCGGACTCCTCGGTGCTGGTGGACCTGGAGGGGCACGGCCGTGAGGAGGAACTGGCCGGGGACGCCGATCTGTCCCGTACGGTCGGCTGGTTCACCAGCGTCTTCCCGGTCCGGCTGGACCCGGGCGCGGTCGACCTGGACGACGCTCTGGCCGGCGGTCCCGCCGTCGACGAGGCGGTGGACCGCGTCCGGAGCCATCTGCGGTCCCTGCCCGCGAACGGCGTCGGCTACGGCCTGCTGCGGCATCTCAACCCGCGTACGGCGCCGGTGCTCGCGGCGTTCGACGCACCGCAGATCGAGTTCAACTATCTGGGCCGCTTCGGCATCCCGGAGGCCACCGACTGGTCCTACGCTCCCGAGGAGGACGTCGCGGACATCGGCTCGGAGGAGGCGATGCGGGAGGGCCACGCGCTGAGTGTCAACGTCGTGACCGAGGACCGTCCGGACGGCCCTGTCCTGGCCGCCCACTGGTCCTGGCCGGAGGGCGTGCTGTCCCGGGAGGCGGTCCAGGCCCTGGCCGAGACCTGGTTCCGGGCGCTGGAGGCCCTGGTGGACCGGGCCGCGACAAGGGAACGTGGGAACGACGTGCCGTAGCCGGCCGCTGCGGCAGGAGAGAAACCCGGTGCCGGGACGACCCGGCACCGGGCCCGTACAGGAGGAGAACGCACGATGAGCAATCCGTTCGAAGACCCCGAGGGCGTCTACTCGGTGCTGGTCAACGACGAGGGCCAGCACAGCCTGTGGCCCGGCTTCGCCGAGGTGCCGGCGGGCTGGGAGGTCGCGCACGGCCCCGGCGACCGGCAGTCCTGCCTGGACCACATAGAGGCCAACTGGACCGACATGCGGCCGAAGAGCCTGGTGGAGTCCATGGGCGAGTAGTGCCCGCCAGGCATACGGAAGGGGGCGGGGCCGCGTCGGTGACCCGGCGGAAGCGGGCGGCCTCACGGTCACAGAAGATCCCGCCCCAGCTGAAC
>NZ_JBEYIF010000020.1:125010-128540 GCF_040635655.1 Streptomyces sp. NPDC006923 | reverse complement strand
TACTGCAGGGGGGACCCTGTGGGAGAGTAGGACGCCGCCGAACTTTTGTTGTGGGAATGCCCTGTGCCTTTAGGTACGGGGCATTCCTGCGTTCAGGACCCCCTCGCACTCGCCGGCCGGGCTGAGGGTAAGGTCAGGAGGCATCGTTGGCACGTTCCACACAGGAGGCCCCCGGGTGGAGGTCCAGGAGACCCGCGTTCAGACGGACCGGGTCCTCACCATCCCCAACATCCTCAGCATGGCCCGCCTCGTCGGGGTCCCGCTCTTCCTGTGGCTGATTCTTCGCCCCGAGTTCGGGGGCCCCAAGAGCGACGGCTGGGCACTGCTGGTGCTGATGCTGAGCGGCGTCAGCGACTATCTCGACGGCAAGCTCGCTCGCCGGTGGAACCAGATCAGCAGCCTGGGACGGCTCCTGGACCCCGCGGCGGACCGGCTGTACATCCTCTCCACCCTGGTCGGCCTCACCTGGCGGGAGATCCTGCCTCTCTGGCTGACCGCCGCGCTATTGGCGCGTGAGCTGATGCTTCTGGTGATGGTGGGAATCCTCCGTCGGCACGGCTATCCGCCTCCCCAGGTGAACTTCCTCGGGAAGGCGGCTACCTTCAACTTGATGTACGCCTTCCCGCTCCTGCTCCTCAGTGACGGAAGTGGATGGCTTGCGTCACTCGCCGAAGTTTTCGGATGGGCGTTCGCCGGATGGGGTACAACTCTGTATTGGTGGGCAGGGATCCTGTACGTGGTCCAAGTCCGCCGGCTCGTCAGGGCGGACATCGTGGCCGATTGAGCTCGTCGATGTGGTGCCGTGCAGAGTCGCCGGCCCACCCCTGACGCCATAGGGCCTCTGTCCAGACGGGCGAAGTCGGCGAGACTCTCTCTTCAAGGAGGACGCTTCCGACATGAAGGCCGTCGTTATGGCCGGTGGCGAAGGAACTCGACTTCGCCCCATGACCTCTAGCATGCCCAAGCCGCTCCTGCCGGTGGTAAACCGGCCGATCATGGAGCATGTGCTGCGGCTGCTCAAGCGCCATGGGCTCAGTGAGACCGTTGTCACCGTGCAGTTCCTCGCCTCCCTCGTCAAGAATTACTTCGGTGACGGCGAAGAACTCGGCATGGAACTCAGCTACGCCAACGAGGAGAAGCCGCTCGGTACCGCGGGTAGCGTGAAGAATGCCGAAGAGGCGCTGAAGGACGATGCCTTCCTCGTCATTTCCGGTGACGCACTCACCGATTTCGATCTGACCGACCTCATCGCTTTCCACAAAGAAAAGGGCGCACTGGTGACGGTGTGCCTGACCCGGGTGCCGAATCCTCTGGAATTCGGTATCACGATCGTGGACGAAGATGGAAAGGTCGAGCGTTTCCTGGAGAAGCCTACCTGGGGACAGGTCTTCTCCGACACCGTCAATACGGGCATCTATGTGATGGAGCCCGAGGTCTTCGACTATGTCGAGGCCGATGTATCGGTGGACTGGTCCGGCGATGTCTTTCCTCAGCTTATGAAGGAAGGCAAGCCGATCTACGGCTATGTCGCCGAGGGCTACTGGGAGGACGTGGGCACGCACGAGAGCTACGTCAAGGCTCAGGCGGATGTTCTTGAGGGCAAGGTCGATGTCGATATCGACGGCTTCGAGATCTCTCCCGGGGTCTGGGTGGCCGAGGGCGCGGAAGTACATCCCGACGCGGTGCTGCGGGGACCGCTCTACATCGGTGACTACGCCAAGGTCGAAGCGGACGCGGAGCTGCGGGAACACACCGTCGTCGGATCCAATGTGGTCGTCAAGACCGGTGCGTTCCTCCACAGAGCCGTGGTGCACGACAACGTCTACATCGGACAGCACAGCAATCTGCGCGGCTGCGTGATCGGTAAGAACACCGACATCATGCGCGCGGCGCGGATCGAGGACGGTGCGGTCATCGGCGACGAGTGCCTCGTCGGCGAGGAATCGATCATCCAGGGCAATGTCCGGGTCTATCCGTTCAAGACCATCGAAGCGGGCGCGTTCGTCAACACCTCGGTGATCTGGGAGTCCAGAGGCCAGGCGAATCTCTTCGGAGCCCGTGGTGTCTCCGGCATCCTGAATGTCGAGATCACGCCAGAAGTGGTGGTCCGGCTGGCGGGCGCGTACGCCACGACCCTGAAGAAGGGCTCCACCGTCACCACGGCGCGTGACCACTCGCGTGGTGCCCGGGCGCTCAAACGGGCCGTGATCTCGTCGCTGCAGTCCAGCGCCATCGACGTACGGGACCTGGAGAACGTACCGCTGCCGGTCGCCCGTCAGCAGACCGGGCGGGGCAGCGCCGGCGGCATCATGATCCGTACGTCGCCCGGCGTCCCGGATTCCGTGGACATCATGTTCTTCGACGAGCGGGGCGCAGACCTGTCGCAGGCCGGTCAGCGCAAGCTCGACCGGGTGTACGCGAGGCAGGAGTACCGTCGCGCGTTCCCCGGCGAGATCGGGGATCTGCATTTCCCCTCCAGTGTCTTCGACTCGTACACCGGCTCACTGCTCCGCAATGTCGACACATCCGGGATCGCGGAGGCCGGACTCAAGGTCGTGGTCGACGCGTCCAACGGCAGCGCGGGCCTGGTGCTGCCCAGCCTGCTCGGCCGTCTCGGTGTCGACGCGCTGACCATCAATCCCGGCCTCGACGAGTCACGGCCGACCGAGACGGCCGAGTCGCGCCGGTCGGGACTGGTCAGGCTCGGGGAGATCGTCGCCTCGGCGCGCGCCGCGTTCGGGGTGCGGTTCGACCCCGTCGGTGAGCGGCTGTCGCTGGTGGACGAGCGTGGGCGGATCATCGAGGACGACCGGGCCCTGCTGGTGCTGCTCGACCTTGTCGCGGCCGAGCGCCGCAGCGGCCGGGTGGCGCTGCCCGTGACGACGACGAGGATCGCCGAGCAGGTCGCCGCGTATCACGGGACCCAGGTGGAGTGGACGACCACGTCGCCGGACGACCTGACCCGGGTGGGCCGCGAGGAGTCCACGATCTTCGGCGGCGACGGGCGCGGAGCCTTTATCGTGCCGGAGTTCAGCAGTGTGCTGGACGGAACGGCGGCCTTTGTGCGGCTGCTCGGCCTGGTGGCGCGTACACAGCTCACACTGAGCCAGATCGATGCCCGCATCCCTCGTGCGCATGTGCTGCGACGGGATCTGGCGACGCCCTGGGCCGTCAAGGGACTGGTCATGCGCAGCGTGGTGGAGGCGGCCGGCGCCCGGCAGGTGGACACCACCGACGGTGTGCGGGTCGTGGAGGCCGACGGCCGCTGGGTGATGGTGCTGCCCGACCCCTCCGAGGCCGTCACCCATTTGTGGGCCGAGGGTCCGGACGACGCGTCGGCCCAGGCGCTGCTCGACGAATGGTCGGCCGTCGTCGACGGCGCGGGTCATTAGCGCCCGACCACAGCCGGCCGGTGAGGTGACACCGGTGTGCCGGGTGGCGGCGACGCGGGCCTTCACGGACGGCGGAAGGACGCTGTCGCGGTACTCGCGCGGCTGCTCCTCGAACCACTCGACGGACGGCATCGACAC
>NZ_JBEYIF010000020.1:0-125000 GCF_040635655.1 Streptomyces sp. NPDC006923 | reverse complement strand
GCGGTGGTGTCGGAGTGCATGAAGAGGTGTCCGTCCTCCTCGACCACCGCGTCGAGCCGGGACATCCACTAATGGACGCCACCCGGCACACCGGTGGGGCCATTCGGCGGTAGCGCCCGCGACGTGCGACGATGTGCGGCATGTCGCAGCAGTCCCCCATTCGGAGCACCGCTTCCCCGCCCGCGCGTCCCGATGCGTCGATGTCGCTGCTGAACAATGTGATGGACCACAGCCTCGACGACGGATACGCGGAGGCGTCGGCCCGCAGGGACGCCGAGGAGGGCGGACTGCCCCGCACACTGCGCGCGAAGCTCGGACTCGCGGCGGGTCTTGTCCTGGCGGCCCTGGTGGTCACCGTCGGCGCGGCCCAGGCGCGGATCTCCGCGCCGGTCGTGGCGAAGGAGCGCGAGGAACTCATCGACCGTATCGACGCGGAGTCCTCCACCGCGGACACACTGGAGAGCACGGTCGAGAAGCTCCGCGGCGAGGTCGGCGAGCGCCAGCGCGCGGCCCTGCGGTCCCAGGGCGGTGACCGCGGCGAGCTGGTCGCCCTGCTCGCCGGTGCGACGGCGGTGCGCGGGCCGGGTGTGAAGCTGGTGGTCGACGACGCCGAGGACACCGAATCGGGTGGCGGCGGACCACGGGAGAGCAGCGGCTTCTCCGACACGGGCCGGGTGCGGGACCGGGACATGCAGCGGGTCGTCAATGGCCTCTGGGAGTCGGGCGCGGAAGCGATCGCCATCAACGACCAGCGGCTGACGTCACTGTCCGCGATCCGGGCGGCGGGCGACGCCATACTGGTCGACAACAGGCCGCTGGTGCCGCCGTACACGCTGCTCGCGGTAGGGGACGGGAAAAAGCTGAGCACCACATTCCAGGACAGTGCCGATGGCCAGTACCTGCACTCGCTGCGGGAGAACTTCGACATCCGCACCAGCATCTCCGACCAGGAAGAGGTGCGTCTGCCTGCCGCGCCGAGCCTGATAGTACGTACAGCAGAGCCGATGACCTCCGACGCCGGGAAGGGCAACGGGCAGGGCACGGCTGACACCGGGAAGGGCACATCGTGATCGCCGTACTGGGCCTCGTCGTGGGAGTCGTGGTCGGACTGTTGGTCCGGCCCGAGGTACCGGCGGTGGTCGAGCCCTATCTCCCGATCGCCGTCGTGGCCGCCCTCGACGCGGTCTTCGGTGGCCTGCGGGCCATGCTCGACGGCATCTTCGTGGACAAGGTGTTCGTCGTCTCCTTCCTGTCCAATGTCGTGGTGGCCGCGCTCATCGTCTTTCTGGGCGACAAGCTCGGGGTGGGCGCCCAGTTGTCCACCGGCGTGGTCGTTGTCTTCGGTATCCGGATCTTCTCCAACGCTGCCGCGATCCGCCGGCACGTGTTCCGGGCGTGAGGCGTATGAGCAGCACAGAGACCCCCAGGGACGAGGACCGTGCGGATACGCCGCAAGCCGGGCCGGAACAGCTCACGGGCCGCCAGCGGTTGATCGCGGGGCTGTGGCCGCCGCGGGTGACCCGGGCTCAACTCGTCGTCGCCGTCCTGCTGTTCGTACTCGGACTCGGACTCGCCATTCAGGTCAGGTCGAACAACGACGACAGCGCGCTGCGTGGCGCCCGCCAGGAGGACCTGGTGCGGATCCTCGACGAACTCGACGACCGCACCCAGCGGCTGGAGGACGAGAAGCAGCGCCTGGACGCCCAGCGCACCGAGCTGGAGACCAGCTCGGACCAGGCCGAGGAGGCCCGCAGGCAGACGCTGGAGAAGGAGCAGCAGCTCGGTGTCCTGGCCGGCACCGTGGCCGTACAGGGGCCCGGTATCACCCTGACCGTCAGCGATCCGAGCGGCACGGTCGAGCCGGACATGCTGCTGGACGCGATTCAGGAGCTGCGGGCTGCGGGCGCCGAGGCGATCCAGGTCGATGGCGTACGGGTGATCGCGGATACTTACTTCTCGGGAACGGGAGGTGACGTCCAGGTGGACGGCAAGGCGGTCGCCGCACCGTACAGTTTCAAGGTCATCGGCAAGCCGCAGGATCTTGAACCGGCTCTCAACATTCCCGGCGGCGTGGTGCAGACGCTGGAGAAGGAGCAGGCCACCGCCACGGTGACGCGGGCTGAGAAGATCACCGTGGATGCCTTGCGACCGGCGCAGCGGCCTGACTACGCTCGGTCGTCATCGCAGTGAGACGACAGAGCATGGCAGTTGCGGGACGCGGGCATGAGGTTGCGGGGGGTCGGCGCACGAACAGCGTGGTGTGTGGTGGAAACTGTCCGGTGGATACGGACGTTGTCAAGATGTCCGGGTCGGCAGGTGTGTTCATTCAGGGTTCGTCCTGCCCCACGGGCGGGTCTGTTTCGGTCAAGGGGAATCGCCCGTGAAGTTGTTTGCGAAGTTGTTCGGCAGGAGCGCACGCGAGGAGGGCGGCTCCGCCCGTCATCGTGCCTCGCGGCATGGCCAGAACGAGGAGCCGAGCGGCGAGCGTCCGCTCTTCCGCGATCAGGTGGCTGGTCAGAGCGGTGGAGCTCCGGAGGGCAGGGGCGCGTCGTCTGTTGACCCTGCCGGTCCCGGCCGCATAGGTTTTGGGGAGACATCAGCCTCAAGTACGGGTGGAGGGTTTTCCTCGGATCCGTACGCATCCGATGCCCCCAGGGGGCAGTCGCGGCAGGAGGACCCCACCATGGCGGGCTTGCCGGTGTGTACGAGGTGTGGGCACCGCAACGCGGAGGCCAGTCGGTTCTGCTCCAACTGTGGGGCACCGCTGCGGCCCGGGGTGCCCCCGGAGCGTGCGTCGGAGACGACCTCGACGATCTCCATCTCCGGTCTTGAGGCGTACGACTCCGAGGTGACCGGCCAGACGGCGCTTCCGTCGCTGTCGCCGGAGGCACAGGCGGCCGTCGACGCGCTGCCGATGGGTTCCGCGCTCCTGGTGGTGCGCCGCGGTCCGAATTCGGGCAGCCGCTTCCTGCTGGACAGCGAGCTGACCACGGCCGGCCGTCATCCGCAGAGCGACATCTTCCTGGACGACGTGACCGTGTCCCGCCGCCATGTGGAGTTCCGCAGGGGCGCGGACGGTCACTTCACCGTCTCGGACGTGGGCAGCCTCAACGGCACCTACGTCAACCGTGAGCGGATCGATTCGGTCCCTCTGTCGAACGGCGACGAGGTCCAGATCGGAAAGTACCGGCTGGTCTTCTACGGGAGCCAGCGGGGCGTGTGACCCCTCAGGGAAGGTCCATGCTGCGAACACCGTCGGGCGGTGCCGGTCACGGCACCGCCCCCGCGGGTGGCCCGCTGGTGAGCATCGGCGCGGTGCTGTCCCACCTGCGGGAGGAGTTTCCCGAGGTCACCATCTCCAAGATCCGGTTTCTGGAGGCGGAGGGCCTGGTCGAGCCGTGCAGGACGCCGTCCGGCTATCGCAAGTTCAGCCCCGGGGACGTCGAGCGGCTGGCGCAGGTGCTGCGGATGCAGCGTGATCACTATCTCCCGCTGAAGGTCATCAGGGAGCAGTTCGAGGCCCTCGGCCGCGGCGAGGGCCCGCCGCCGCCCGGTGCCCAGCGGGAGCGTGCGGACGGCACCTGGGACACGGGGAGCGAGGTCCCCACCGCGGCACGGGTCGGCCGGGAGGAGCTGCTGGCCGCCGCCGAGGTCGGCGAGAGCCGGCTCGACGAGTGGGAGTCGTACGGCCTCATCGTCCCGTTGCCGGACGGCGGGTATGACGCGGAGTCCGTCACCGTCGCCAAGCTGGTCGCGGATCTGGGGAAATTCGGACTGGAGCCGAGGCATCTCAGGATCATGAAGGCGGCCGCCGAGCGTGAGGCCGGGCTGGTCGAACAGGTGGTGGCGCCGCTGCGCCGGCACCGTAATCCGCAGACCAGGGCCCATGCGGAGGCGACCACGAAGGAGCTGGCCGCGCTCTCCGTACGGCTGCACGCGGCACTGGTGCGGACGGCTCTCGGGGTCCGGCAGCACTGACGCCGGGGAGTCCGACTACCCAAACCGGCCGGGCACGTCCTAGGGTTACTGTGTGAACGAGCTCGACGTTGTGGGTGTCCGGGTGGAAATGCCCTCCAATCAACCGATCGTGCTCCTGCGTGAAGTGGGAGGCGACCGCTACCTCCCCATCTGGATCGGACCGGGGGAGGCCACCGCCATTGCCTTCGCCCAGCAGGGCATGGCCCCGGCGCGGCCATTGACCCATGACCTCTTCAAGGACGTCCTTGAGGCGGTGGGCCAGGAGCTCACCGAGGTCCGGATCACGGACCTGCGTGAAGGGGTCTTCTACGCGGAGCTGGTCTTCGCCAGTGGGGTCGAGGTGAGCGCCAGGCCGTCCGACGCCATAGCGCTCGCCCTGCGCACGGGCACGCCGATCTATGGCAGTGACGGGGTTCTGGACGATGCGGGCATCGCCATCCCGGACGAGCAGGAGGACGAGGTGGAGAAGTTCCGCGAGTTCCTCGACCAGATCTCTCCGGAGGACTTCGGGACCAATAGTCAGTGAGCGGCCGGTGAGCGCTGGACCGGGTTTCGCCAGCGCATTCGAGCAGCCTTTCCCCGAAATGGGACACGGGAAACCACACTCAGGGTGATTATCACTCGGCGTGGCGAGTGTGGCGATCGTTGACGCGCCCCTGGTGACTGCCTACCTTCGACAGGGCAGTTCAAGGACGGAGGGTCGGCGTGAGAAGCAGCGGCGACGGTACGGCGGCAGGCGGGCCGTATCCGCTTCACGGCAGTGCGGCCGACCCCGGTGTCGAGACCGTGGGATACCGGGGCCCGACCGCCTGTGCGGCGGCGGGCATCACATACCGCCAGTTGGACTACTGGGCCCGTACGGGGCTGGTGGAGCCGAGTGTGCGTCCGGCATACGGATCGGGCACCCAGCGGCTCTACAGTTTCCGCGATGTGGTCGTACTCAAGATCGTGAAGCGGTTCCTGGACACCGGGGTCGCTCTGCAGAACATCCGGGCGGCGGTCCAGCATCTTCGGGCCGGCGGTTTCCGGGACCTTGAGCGGGTGACGCTCATGAGTGACGGCGCGACGGTCTACGAGTGCTCCTCACCGGACGAGGTCGTGAGCCTGCTCCAGGGCGGCCAGGGGGTCTTCGGCATCGCGGTGGGTGTGGTGTGGCGGGATGTGCAGGCGGCGCTGTCCCAGCTCCATGGGGAGAGGATCGACACCGGCGAGACGCTCGTCGGCAACAATCCGGCGGACGAACTGGCCCGGCGGCGCCGCGACCGCGCGGTCTGAGCTCCTCCCGGCGCTGCGGGGCCGCCGTGCCCGCGACCGATTGTCAGTGGCGTGAGGCAGCATCGGTGGGGTGAGATCCGCGCCGACCATCCTGCATCTGGACATGGATGCCTTCTTCGCAGCGGCGGAGCAGGCGGCGAAGCCGAGTCTGCGCGGAAAGCCGGTGGTGGTCGGTGGCCTGGGCCCCCGCGGGGTGGTGTCGACCGCGTCGTACGAGGCGAGACGGTTCGGGGTGCACTCGGCGATGCCGATGGCGCAGGCGAGACGCCTCGCGCCGAACGCCGCTTATCTGGTGCCGCGTTTCAGCGTCTACCGCGCCATCAGCGAGCAGGTGATGGAGCTGCTGGCCAGGCTCTCCCCGCTGGTGGAGCCGCTCAGCCTGGACGAGGCCTTCGTGGATCTGGAGGCAGGCGGTTCTGCCGACGACACGGCCTCGGCGCGGGCGGCGGGGGAGCGGCTGCGCCGGGACATCAGAGCGGTGACGGGGCTCACCGGCTCGGTGGGGCTGGCGGGCTCCAAGATGCTGGCGAAGATCGGCTCGGAGCAGGCGAAGCCCGACGGGCTGGTCCTCATCGAACCGGGCACGGAGCGCGAGTTGCTCGGGCCCATGCCCGTGAGGACGCTGCCCGGCGTGGGGCCGGCGACCGGTGAACATCTGAGACGGGCGGGGATGACCACGGTCGCCGAGCTGGCCGAAGCCGGTGAGGACGAACTCGTACGGCTGCTGGGGAGGGCGCACGGAGCTTCGCTGTACCGGATGGCGCGCGGATACGACGACCGGCCCGTGGTCTCCGAGCGCGACGCCAAGTCGGTGTCGGTCGAGGACACCTTCGATGTCGATCTGCATGACCGGGTGCGGGTGCGGACGGAGGTCGACCGGCTCGCCGACCGCTGTGTGGAGCGGCTGCGGGCGGCCGGACGCTCGGGCAGGACCGTCGTCCTCAAGGTGCGGCGGTACGACTTCTCGACGCTGACCCGTTCGGAGACGCTCCGCGGGCCCACGGACGATCCTGGAGTGGTGCGGGAGGCCGCGGGGCGGCTGCTGGAGGCGGTGGACACCACGGGCGGGGTGCGGCTGCTGGGCGTGGGCGTGACCGGCCTCGCGGACTTCACACAGGAGGATCTCTTCGCCCAGGCGGCGGCCCATGAGGCGGCCGCTCATGAGGCGGCCGCTCGTCAGGCGGCCGGCGACGGCGTGCCCGAACACGACCGGGCGCCGGAGCCGGAGAGCGGCCCGGAGCCCGCCCCTGAGGCCGCGACCGGGGCCGTGGTGGTGGCCGGGACGCCCGCCGAGCGGCGCTTCCCGGCCGGACACGATGTGCGGCACAACGTGTTCGGGGCGGGCTGGGTGCAGGGCAGCGGGCTGCGAAGGGTCACCGTCCGGTTCGAGGAGCCGGGGTCGGCGCCGGGGCGGGTGCGGACGTTCTGGGTCGACGACCCCGATCTGGAGCTGTCGGAGCCGCTGCCGCTGGTGCCCGCGCCGCCGGATCAGTCGTCCTGGCCGGCCAGCCGTCCGAAGTCGCGTTCCCCGTCGTGGTCGGACCGGGACGCGGGCCGCTCCGGCGGCTCGGGTTCGGGAAGGGCCAGTCCGTAGTGGTGGTAAAGCTGGAGCTCCTGCTCGGGGGAGAGGTGGCGGCCGACGCCGAAGTCCGGGGCGTCCTTGATGAGGGCGCGTTCGAAGGGGACGTGGAGCGCGTCGTCGGCGAGAGTGCTGGGGGCGAGGGGGACGAAGGCGTCGCGGCTGAAGAGGCCGGTGCGGACGGCCGCCCATTCAGGGGCTCCGGTGGCGTCGTCCAGGTACACCTCGTCCACCGTCCCGAGCTTGTGGCCGTCACGGTCGAACGCCTTGCGGCCGATCAGGCTGCGCGGATCGATGTCGGTCTCCACGGTCCCTCCAACTGGTCGCAACTGAACGTAAATAATACAAAAGTGCAGATTGGTGGCATCGGCCACTCGAAAACAGTGCCCCGGAGCACGCTGGTAGGCTGGCTGGCGGCTGCTGACCCCGTGCGGGAGAGTCTTCCGGTGAGATCATCGGAGGACGCCGAAGGAGCAAATCCTCCCCGGAATCTCTCAGGCCCCTGTACCGCACGGACGAGGTCACTCTGGAAAGCAGGGCGGGCGTCGGACAACATCCGCTCTCACCGACGGTGAAAGCCGGGCCGCCTCCGGGCGGGCCGGTGAAGCTCTCAGGTCGAGATGACAGAGGGGGAGGCCGTCCGGGCACCCGCACCGCCGCCGGTGCCCTCGCAGGTCGTGTCAGACCAGGAGGCCTCCGCATGACCCCCAACCGCATTCCGCTCTCACAGCTCGAACGGGGCACCCCCTTCGAGCAGCGCCACATCGGGCCCGACGCCGCGGCGCAGGCGAAGATGCTCGCGCAGGTCGGCTACGGCTCGCTCGACGAGCTGACCGCCGCCGCGGTGCCCGACGTGATCAAGAGCGCGGAGGCGCTGAGGCTTCCCGCCGCCCGTACCGAGGTGGAGGTCGAGGCCGAGCTGCGCACGCTCGGCGACCGCAACCAGGTGCTCGTGCCGATGATCGGTCTCGGTTACTACGGCACCTTCACTCCGCCGGTGATCCTCCGCAATGTCATGGAGAACCCAGCCTGGTACACCGCGTACACGCCGTACCAGCCGGAGATCTCCCAGGGCCGGCTGGAGGCGCTGCTCAACTTCCAGACGGTCGTGGCGGACCTGACCGGTCTGCCGACCTCGGGCGCCTCCCTCCTGGACGAGGGCACCGCCGCGGCGGAGGCGATGGCGCTGGCCCGCCGGGTCGGCAAGGTCAAGGACGGCGTCTTCCTGGTCGACGCCGACGCCCTGCCGCAGACCATCGCCGTGATCAGGACCCGCGCCGAGCCGACCGGCGTCGAGGTGGTCGTCGCGGACCTGAGCGAGGGCATCCCCGCCGAGACGGCCGAACGCGGAGTCTTCGGCGTGCTGATCCAGTATCCGGGCGCGTCGGGGGCGGTGCGGGACATCAGGCCCGTCATCGAGCAGGCCCACGAGATCGGCGCCATTGTCACCGTCGCCGCCGACCTGCTCGCGCTGACCCTCCTCACCTCGCCCGGTGAGCTGGGCGCGGACATCGCGGTCGGCACCTCACAGCGCTTCGGCGTGCCGATGGGCTTCGGCGGACCGCACGCCGGGTTCATGGCCGTCCGTGAGAAGTTCGCGCGCAGCCTGCCGGGCCGGCTTGTCGGAGTCTCCGTGGACGCCGACGGCAACAAGGCGTACCGGCTGGCGCTGCAGACCCGTGAACAGCACATCCGCCGTGAGAAGGCCACCAGCAACATCTGCACCGCTCAGGTGCTGCTCGCCGTGATGGCGGGCATGTACGCCGTCTACCACGGCCCCGACGGGCTGCGGAGCATCGCGCGGCGCACCCATCGCTATGCGACGCTGCTCGCCGAGGGGCTGCGCGCCGGCGGCGCCGAGGTCGTGCACGACACGTACTTCGACACGCTGACCGTCCGGGTGCCGGGCCGGGCCGCCGATGTGGTCGCCGCCGCCCGCGAGAACGGCATCAACCTCCACCGGGTGGACGCCGACCATGTCTCCGTCGCCTGCGACGAGACCACCGGACGCGTTCAGCTCACCACCGTGTGGCACACCTTCGGGATCGAGGGTGACATCGAGGCGCTGGACGCGGTCACGGACGATTCCCTGCCCAAGGGCTTCCTGCGTACCGACGAGTACCTGACGCATCCCGTCTTCCACCAGCACCGTTCCGAGACCGCGATGCTGCGCTACCTGCGCCGGCTCGCCGACCGCGACTACGCGCTGGACCGCGGCATGATCCCGCTGGGCTCCTGCACCATGAAGCTGAACGCGACCACCGAGATGGAGCCGGTCACCTGGCCCGAGTTCGGCGCGCTGCACCCGTTCGCCCCGGCCGAGCAGGCACAGGGCTATTTGACGCTCATCAGGGAGCTGGAGGAGCGGCTGGCCGAGGTCACCGGCTATGACGCGGTCTCCCTCCAGCCCAACGCCGGTTCGCAGGGCGAGCTGGCCGGTCTGCTGGCCGTACGGGCGTACCACCGGGCCAACGGCGACACGGATCGTACCGTCTGTCTCATCCCGTCCTCCGCGCACGGCACGAACGCCGCGAGCGCGGTCATGGCCGGGATGAAGGTCGTCGTGGTGAAGACGCGTGAGGACGGCGACGTCGATGTCGAGGACCTGCACGCCAAGATCGAGCAGTACGGGGACGAACTCGCCGTGCTGATGGTCACCTACCCGTCCACCCACGGTGTGTTCGAGGAGCACATCAGTGACATCTGCGCGGCGGTGCACGACGCGGGCGGCCAGGTGTACGTGGACGGCGCCAACCTCAACGCGCTGGTCGGGCTGGCCAAGCCCGGCAAGTTCGGCTCGGACGTGTCCCATCTGAATCTGCACAAGACGTTCTGCATCCCGCACGGCGGCGGTGGCCCGGGTGTGGGTCCCGTCGGCGTCCGGGCCCACCTGGCCCCGTATCTGCCCAACCACCCGCTCCAGCCCGCGGCGGGCCCCGAGACGGGCGTCGGACCGGTCTCGGCGGCTCCCTGGGGCTCGGCCGGGATCCTGCCGATCGCGTGGGCGTACGTACGCCTGATGGGTGGCGAGGGTCTCAAGCGCGCGACGCAGGTCGCCGTGCTCGCGGCCAACTACATCGCCAAGCGCCTCGAACCGCACTACCCGGTGCTGTACACCGGTCCCAACGGACTCGTGGCCCATGAGTGCATCGTGGACCTGCGGCCGCTGTCCAAGGCCACCGGCGTCAGCGTCGACGACATCGCCAAGAGGCTGATCGACTACGGCTTCCACGCGCCGACGATGTCGTTCCCGGTCGCGGGCACGCTGATGATCGAGCCCACCGAGAGCGAGGATCTGCACGAGATCGATCGTTTTTGCGCGGCGATGATCGCGATTCGCGCGGAGATCGAGCGGGTGGCGTCGGGCGAGTGGCCCGCGGACGACAACCCGCTGCGCAACGCCCCGCACACGGCCGCCGCGCTGGGCGGGGAGTGGGAGCACGCGTACACCCGCGCCGAGGCGGCCTTCCCGGCCGGTGTCTCGGCCGCCGACAAGTACTGGCCGCCGGTCCGCCGGATCGACGGTGCGTTCGGCGACCGCAATCTGGTCTGCTCCTGCCCGCCGCTGGACGCGTACGACCACTGAGCAGGGACGCCTCGGCAGGGGCGTCGGAAGGGCTGCCCTGCGGGGCGGCCGCATGTCGGGGCCGGTGCGCGGGATCGTCCGCGGGCCGGCCCCAGCCGGAAGGACGGCGGCGGGGCCGCCGGACGGCATCAGGCCGCCGTCACCACCTGCTCGGTCCGCAGCGGCCGGTGCGGAGCGATGATCTGTCCGTCCGGCAGCAGTTCACCCGTGTCCTCGAAGACCAGGACGCCATTGCACAGCAGACTCCAGCCCTGCTCGGGGTGGTGTGCCGTCAGTCGGGCGGCGTCGCGGTCGGCGGAGTCGGCTGAAGGACAGGCTGGCTGGTGCTGGCACATGGGTGAGTTCTTTCGCTGTGTCGTGGCGAGTGTCCTGCGGCTCGGTGTGGTCATGGCCGCCCCCCGTATCTGTTTGGTCCAGTCCTAGTGTTGCCCTAGAGACGGTAATCCGCAGGTATTTCGCGGCAGCGCTTCCCTATGCTCAATGACGTGTCACCCGGCCGGACGGTTCGGCTCAACTTCACTGTCTTTTCGGGTGGTTCGGGGGGGCCGGTCCGGGCTAGTCCGGATGGGCAGTCCTGTGCCCCGCGGCCTGGGGCGGATGCCAGAGGTCGCGGGGCACAGGACTGCCGCCCCCATGAGGCCGGCCGGCCGAAGGCGATTCAGGCGGGGGTGCGCAGGAGCGGCGCCGGGGTGAGCCGCAGCCCGATCACCGGCAGCAGCTCGGCGACGCGATGCGGGCGGTGCGCCGCGATGCCCGGCGGGGCGGGGGCCAGGGGCACCAGGACGTCGGAGGCCGTGGGCGAACCGGTGGAGGCGTCCGCCTCCGTGTCCGTGTGCAGCCAGAGCGTGAGCATGTACAGCTCGGGCACCGAGAGCAGCCGGGGCTGATAGGCGGTGCCCAGGCTCTCCGCCTGGCGTACGGCGCGTTCGGTGGCGGTGACGTAGGGGCCCTCGAAGAAGCGCGAGAAGGCCCAGCCGTCCGGGGTGAGCATGGTGTCGGCTGCGGCCACGGCGTGGTCGCCGGCGCGGATCAGGAAACGCCAGCCGACCAGTCTGGTCCGCGGGACGCGGCCCTCCGGCGTGGCCGTCCGGCCGGCCGGGGTGACCTGGTCGAGTACATGGACGGGAAGCGGGAGCTCGGGGCTCAGCGGTCCCTGGACGGACTGCAGAGCGGGCGTGTGGGCGTCGCGGACGGCCGTGGGGGAACCGAGTGCCGCGAGAACGCTGCGCAGGGCGGGCGCGGGGGCCGGGGAGACATGCAGCGGCATGGTGGGTTGCCTCTCACTCAGGAGACAGGGTGACGCGTGAGGTGGAGCATGGGCGTGTGCGGACGTCGCTGTCGGCATATGCGGGGTCGGAGGTAGGCGTCAGGGCTGTGCGGCCGGACGCGGGCTCTCTGCCTTGTACCGCAGTTTATACGACACGTGTTCACATCATGTTTCTTCTAGCGTTCATGGATATTGCGGGCAAGTCACTATCAGGTCCTTCTCCCGCGAAATTTCCGTCGATAAACAGTGAACGCAGGCGCCTGGCCTGCGTCGATTCGTCCGACGGGGTCGGCCGAAACTCGTTGGCTTTTTCAACGACGGTCATATGCCCGTAACGGAACATCGCCGCGTCATGCCAAAGGAATGTGCCGCACGACCGCTGCCGGCACTCTACCGGGCGTCAGACGTCCGTGGGACGTTACGGATCACTCTGTGTGGGCATTATCGATCGTGACGCGAGCGGCCAAGGCCGCGGGTTGCCCACTCGAGGAGGGACACTTCGATGGGGGAGAAGGTCGGGACGAGCGGTTCAGCCCTGTCCGATCGGCGGAAGTACCGCAGGAAGCTGCAGCAGTGCCTGGCGGTGCTGGAGCGACTCCTGGCGGAGGAGAGGTTCGACCGGCCCAAAAACCTGATGGGTCTGGAGATCGAGCTGAATCTGGCGGGCTCCGACGGCATGCCCCGCATGATGAATACGGAGGTTCTGAAGCGCATCGCGAGCGGTGATTTCCAGACCGAACTCGGAATGTTCAACCTGGAAGTCAATGTCGCCCCGCACCGGTTGGACGGCCGTGTTCTCGATCAGCTTGCCGAGGAACTGCGCACCGGCCTCGGATATGCCCACCGCAAAGCGAGCGAGGTGGACGCGGGGATCGTGATGATCGGAATTCTCCCGACGCTCGGCCAGCATGATGTGGTCTCCGCGAATCTCTCGGACGTCGACCGCTACAAGCTCCTCAACGAGCAGATGGTCGCGGCCAGGGGCGAGGATTTCACCCTGGACATCGAGGGCGTCGAACGGCTGACGTCCGCGTCGGCGTCGATCACTCCGGAAGCCGCCTGCACCTCCGTGCAACTGCATCTCCAGGTCACCCCCGACCGCTTCGCGGATGTCTGGAACGCCGCTCAGGCCATGGCGTCCGTGCAGGTGGCACTGGGTGCCAACGCGCCGTTCCTGTTCGGCCGGGAGCTGTGGCGGGAGTCCAGGCCGCCGCTTTTCGAACAGGCCACCGACACCCGCCCACCGGAGCTGAAAGCACAGGGCGTGCGCCCGCGGACCTGGTTCGGTGAGCGCTGGATCGACTCCGCCTATGACCTGTTCGAGGAGAATCTGCGGTATTTCCCTCCGCTGCTGCCGATCTGCGACGACCAGGATCCGATGCGTGTCCTGGACGAAGGCGGCATGCCGGGCCTCCAGGAACTGGTCCTGCACAACGGCACGGTGTACCGCTGGAACCGGCCCGTCTACGAGGTCGCCGACGGCGTACCGCATCTGCGCGTGGAGAACCGTGTGCTGCCGGCCGGTCCCACGGTCACCGATGTGATCGCCAACGCCGCCTTCTACTACGGTCTGGTGCGGGCGCTCGCCGAGGACACCAGGCCGGTGTGGCACAGGCTGTCGTTCGAGGATGCCGCGGAGAACTTCGATGTCGCCTGCCGTCACGGCATCGACGCAGAGCTGCGGTGGCCCCGCCCCGGCCGGGCCGCCGGCACCACCACCGTGCCGGTCGTGAAGCTCGTACGCGACGAACTGCTGCCGCTCGCCGCGGCCGGGCTCGACGCGTGGAACATCGCGCCCGCCGACCGCGACTTCTATCTCCAGGTGATCGAGGAGCGCTGCAAACGCCGGGTGAACGGAGCATCGTGGCAGGTCGAGACCTTCCACCGGGCGCTGGAGGCGGGGCTGGGACGGGACGCGGCGCTCGCGGCCACCACTCGCCGCTACAGCGAGCTGATGCACCAGGGGGAGCCGGTGCACACCTGGCCGGTGGGGCTTCCGCCGGCGTCCGCCGGGGGCGCGGCCTGAGAAGCGCCGCACGGGCCCGGGGCTGACCCGTCCGTGCGGCGCCGCGGCTGTCGTGGCCGCCCGCGCCCCGTCCTCCCGAGCCGGCCCGTCCCCACCGCCATGCGTGGCGAACGGGCCCTGCCCGCGCCCGTCACATACTCGTCGGGCAAGCTGTGACGTCATGTCGCACGCGAACTGGAGGCGGGTGTGCAGGAGGAGGCGGGACGCGAGGCCGGTGCTTTTTCCCGGGAGACGATCTCACGGGGGACTCTCCGGTCCGAGACGGTCCTTGTGCTGGCGCTCTCGCTCGGCGCGAGCGGCGTATCGGCGCTGATCAGCTTTGTGGGTTCGCTGACCAGGCCGGAGGCGCTGCGCGACCAGGCGGCCACACTCAACGCGTCGGCCGCCCCCGGGCGGCCCTGGCTCGATCTGGCCTGGCAGCTCTTCGGGATCAGCACCGCGCTGGTGCCGGTCGCGCTGGTCGCGCACCTGCTGCTGAGGGAGGGCAGCGGACTGGCCGCCATCGGCTTCGACCGGCGGCGGCCGGGGCCCGATCTGGGCCGCGGCACGCTGGTGGCGGCCGGTATCGGCAGCGCCGGACTCGCGTTCTATCTGGTGGCGCAGGCGGTCGGATTCAATCTGACGGTGGTGCCGGAATCGCTGCCGGACGTGTGGTGGAAGTTCCCGGTGCTGATTCTCTCGGCGGTGCAGAACTCCGTACTGGAGGAGGTCATCGTCGTCGGGTATCTGCTGCGCAGACTCGGGCAGCTCGGCTGGACGCCCATGGCGGCCCTGGCGGCGAGTTCGGTGCTGCGGGGCTCCTACCACCTGTACCAGGGCATCGGCGGCTTCCTCGGCAATATGGTGATGGGCGTCGTGTTCGTGCTGCTGTACCGGCGCTGGGGGCGGGTCGGCCCCCTGGTGGCCGCTCACGCGCTGCTCGACATCGGCGCGTTCGTCGGGTACGCCCTGCTGGCGGGGAAGGTCGGCTGGCTGCCCACGCCGTAGAGCCCGCCGGTACGTCCCGGGTCATGGCGCGCTGAGCAGCTCGCCGTCGATGACGGTGACCGCGTGGCCGGTGAGCAGGGTCCGTTCGCCGCGCAGCGAGGTGCGTACCAGTCCGGTGCGCGCGGACGCCTGGAGGCCGGTCAGCTCGGTACGGCCCAGCTTCGCGGACCAGAACGGGGCCAGGGCCGTGTGGGCGCTGCCGGTCACCGGGTCCTCGTCGATGCCGACACCCGGGAAGAAGCCCCGTGAGACGAAGTCGTAGTGGCGGCCCGGCTCCTCGGCGGCGGCGGTGACGATGATGCCCCGCCGGGCAAGCGCGACGAGCGAGGCGGAATCGGGGGCGAGGCTCCGTACCGTCCGCTCGTCGGCCAGCTCGACCAGCAGATCACCGATGTGCTCCGCGGTGTCGTGCACCGAGACCGGCTCGGCGCCGAGCGCGGCGGCCATCCCGCCCGGGACCTCCACGGGGGTCAGCGTGGAGGTCGGGAAGTCGAGAGTGAGGGTGCCGTCCGCGTGCGCGGTGGCGCCGAGGATCCCGCACCGGGCGGCGAAGCGTACGGGGCCGGAGGCCAGTCCGGTGGAGCGCAGCACATGCGCGGTGGCCAGCGTGGCATGGCCGCACATGTCCACCTCGACGGCAGGGGTGAACCAGCGCAGCGCCCAGTCGGCGTCGCCGCCGGGCGGCAGGGGGTGGGCGAAGGCGGTCTCCGAGAGATTCACCTCCGCCGCCACCCGCTGGAGCCAGGTGTCGTCGGGGAAGGCGCCGGAGTCCAGAAGGAGCACTCCGGCCGGGTTTCCGGCGAAGGGACGGTCGGTGAAGGCGTCGACGATTCGAATCCGCATGGACCGAGATTAAGGGCCGTCCCGTCGTCCCCGGCGGGCGTGCGACGACAGTCACGGCACCTCGCCGCGTGGTCAAAACACCCCCATCCACCCCGGGTGGGGACGCCCGTTCGCCGTGGCGCCGGTCCACCAGGATCATGCCACGTCCCAATGAAGCCGCTCATGGGGTGGAGCGTCGGCCTGTATCCTCTTTCGCATGCCAGCTGCCCCTATCTCACAGGCGGGCCGTGTCGTACCTCCCGCTCAGCGCGGACTCTTGACCGAGCGCATCGCGCGTCAGCTGGAGCACGACATCCGGTCCGGAGAGATCGCCGTCGGGGCCAAGCTGCCGTCCGAGCGTGAGCTCGCCGTCCAGTTCCACGCCAGCCGGAATGTGGTGCGTGAGGTGCTGCGGCGGCTGGAGGCCCAGCATCTGATCCAGGTCGCGCCCGGCCGGGGATCGTTCGTATGTGAACAGACGTCTCAGCAGGCGCGCAGTTATGACGCGCTGTACCGCGCGGGGCGGCCCACGGTCCGGCAGCTCATAGAGGCGCGTATCCCGCTTGAGGTGGAGACCGTCAGGCTGGCGACGGAGCGGGCGAGCGCGGAGGACCTCGCAGCGATTCGCGCGGCCAGGGACGCTCTGGAAACGGCGACGGATGTTGTCGTGAAGGCGCAGGCGGATGTCGATTTCCATGATGCGATTGCGGCGGCGAGCGGCAATCCCGTGCTGCGGATCATGCTGTCGTCGATCAGCGGCATGATGTTCGAGATGATGCTCCGCTCGAACTCCGATCCGTCGATCAGTGAGCCGGGCGGTGCGAAGCATCCCGAGATCTTCGAGGCGATCGCGGCGCGCGATGTCGAGCTGGCGTGCGAGCGTATGCGTGCGCATCTCGTGCTCGGTCTGCGTACCTACGGCGCGGACCTTGATCTCAACCTGAATGTGATGGCGTTGCAGCACATCGAGACGCTGCTCGGCGAGTCCGGCGGCCGGGGCCGGAGCGCGTCGCGGCGGTAGCGGCGTCCGCCCGGAGGACGTGATGCGCGCAGGAGGTCCGACGCCGGCCTCAACGCATCCGTACCGAACCGGAGTTGGCCGATCGCCCGCGGTGTGCGCGCGGCGATGCCGGGGCCGTGCCGAGCCGCGGTGCCCGGGCCGCTCGTGCCGCCTGCTCCCGTGGTGCGTCCCTCTGTCCCGCCCTGGCTCTTTCCGCGCCTGCCCGTTCGTGTAGCCCGTTATTGGGCAGCAGAGGCTGGTCAGGGTGCGATGTCTGCTGTTACGGTCCATCTGGTCCTACCAGTTGGACCAGATAATCGGGACGCACCAGATCAGAAGGACGAGGACAACGATGTCCACGAGCAGCCAGTTCGTCAGCCGGCGCTCTTTCGCCAAGCTGGCCGTCGGCGTCGCCGCCGCCGCGGGCACGGGGTCGCTCGGCGCCTGCTCGGCCCGTGGCGGCACCGCCTCCCCGGACGCACCGCTCAGGATCATGGCGATCAACCACGTCTGGTCGCTGGCGGTCAAACGCCGCCTGGGTGAGTTCGAGGACCGGATCGGACGCAAGGTCTCCATGGCCCTGCTCACCGCGGACCAGCTCGCCAGCAGCTACAACGTCAAACTCAACGCGTCCGCCACCGACGTGGACATCATGATGGTCCGGGCGCTCCAGGAGCAGTTGGTCTTCTCCCACAACGGCTGGCTCACCGATCTCACCGACCGGGTACGGGGTGACCGGGCGTACGGCTGGTCCGACTTCCAGGAGGCCCCGCGCGAGGCGTCGATCACCGCGGGCAAGGTCCTGAGCGTGCCGGTGGTGACCGAACGCCCGGCGCTCTACTACCGCAAGGACCTGGTCGAGGACCTCGGCGGTCCGCCTCGCACCCTCGACGATCTGATGGAGATGTCGCTGGGTCTCACGGACCGCGGCAAGGGCTTCTACGGCTATGTCGGGCGGGGGCAGCGCAATGGCGCCGTCAGCCAGTGGTCGAGCTTCCTGTACTCCTTCGGCGGTGACTTCGTCGTCGACGGGAAGTCCGCCATCGCCTCGCCGGAGGCGCTGACCGCGTACAAGTTCTACGGCAAGCTGCTCAAGCAGGCGGGCCCGCCCGGTGCCACCAATATGAGCCTCGAACAGTCCCTGCCGGTCTTCGCCCAGGGCAAGGCGGCGTTCTTCATCGACGCCGACGCCGTCTACAGCAACTTCCTCGACCCGAAGATCTCGACGCTCGGCAAGAGGGTGGGCTTCGCCCCGTTCCCGGCAGGGCCGGCCGGGGCCCGGCCGCACAACATCCCGTCCTGGAGCCTGGGGATCAACCGGTTCTCCCTGCTGCGTGACGACGCCTGGGAGTTCATCCGGTGGGCGTCCAGCCCGGAGATGGCGGCCGAACTCCAGGCGTCCGGCATCCCGGGCGCCCGCCAGTCGGCTTGGTCGGACCCGAGGACTCTCGCCTCGTTCCCGCCCGAACTGGCGGAGGCCATGCGGCTCAACGCGGAACGCGGTATCGGCCATGACAGGCCCTCGGTCCTCCAGGTCGGCCGGGCCCGCGACATCATCGGCCGTCCGCTGGTGGCCGGGATCCTCGGCAACCCGGTGGAGCCGACAGCCCGCGACGCCGACGCGGAGTTCGCCGATTTCCTTGTCCGCGACAACCGCCACCGGGAGTCCTGATGTCCACTACCGAGGTCTCCACGACGGCGCCCGGCCGCACGGCCGGAGCGGGCCGCGAGACAGGCCCCCGCACCCGGGCTCCCCGCACGTTCGAACAGGCCAACCGGCGGCTGAAGTGGGCGATGCTCGCACCGGCGCTGATCTTCGTGGGCCTGATGATCATCTTTCCGCTGGTCTTCACGCTCAACCTCAGCTTCACCGACGCCTTCGGCGCGGTCAACGCCGAGAAGGGCTACGTCGGTCTGCGGAACTTCACCGACGCGCTGGGCGACGCGCGCCGCTTCTGGCCCGCCGCCCGGCGCACGCTGATCTTCACCGTCGGCGCCGTGGTGCTGGAGACCCTGTTCGGTCTCGCCCTGGCGATGCTCATGCGCAAGCCGTTCCGCGCCATGCGCTGGGTACGTACGGTCCTCATCATCCCGCTCCTCACCACACCGGTCGCGATCGGCATCCTGTGGCTGCTGATCCTCGATCCCACCAACGGCATCGCCAACCATCTGCTCAGCTCCGCCGGGCTGCCGCCACAGGAATTCCTCGGCTCGGTGAGCCAGTCGCTGCCGACCTTGATGCTCATTGACGTCTGGCAGTGGACACCGATGATGACCCTGCTGCTGCTCGCCGGTCTGACCACTCTCCCGGAGGAGCCCGAAGAGGCGTCGCGGGTCGACGGAGCCACCGCGTGGCAGCGCTTCCGGTATGTGATCCTGCCGATGCTCGGCCCCACCCTGGCCACCGCGCTGGTGCTGCGTTCCGTCGACGCGCTCAAGACCTTTGACATTCTCTACGCCACCAAGGGCCCCGGCGGAGGCTCGGACTTCGAGGCGGAGACCCTCAACGTCTACTCCTACGGCCTCACCTTCGACTACCAGGAATACGGGCTCGCCTCCGCCGTCCTGGTCCTGTTCACGCTCTTCATCATCGGCGTCGTGCTGCTGCTCCGCCGCCGGGCCGGAAGGAAGTCCGCATGAGCGTCACCGTCTCCGCCTCCCCCCGGAAGACGACCGGTCCCCGCGCGACGCCGCCCGGCGGTGCCCACCGGCGCCGGAACCGGGCCTGGCTGAGGGGCACGGCCATCACGGTGGTGGCACTCGTCTTCGCGCTGCCGATCATCTGGATGTTCGCCGCCGCGTTCAAGACGAACGTCCAGGTCACCGATCCGAGCGTCGGCCTGTGGTTCTCACCCACCCTGGACAATTTCCGCAGCGTCCTCGAAGCCGGCCAGATCCTGCGGTCGATGACCAACTCCCTGATCGTCGGCTTCCTGTCCACCCTGCTCTCCGCGATCATCGCCGTACCGGCCGCCTGGGCGGTGGGACGGTTCCGCATGCACCGCGCCGGTTCGCTCATCCTCGTGGCGCGCATCATCCCCGGCATCTCGCTGCTCGTCCCCTGGTATTACGTGTTCGCGCAGGCCGGCCTGGTCGGCTCCTACACCGTGCTCGTCCTCAGCCATATGTTCGTCTCGGTCCCGCTGATCCTATGGATCATGATCAGCTTCTTTGAGGGACTGCCCGTGGAACTGGAGGAGGCCGCACGTACGGACGGACTGTCGGCGTTCGGCGCGTTCTGGCGGATCACGCTGCCCCTGGCGGCACCCGGCACCGCCACCGCGTCCCTGCTGGCGTTCGTCTTCAGCTGGAACAACTTCATGTTCGCGCTGATCTTCGCGGACGAACACACTCAGACCGTGCCCGTGACCCTGTTCAACTTCATCTCCTACGCGAGCACCGACTGGGGCGGCCTGATGGCCGCCGCCACCCTCATCACACTGCCGGTCCTGCTCGCCGCGATCCTCGGCCAGAAGTACCTCGTGGCCGGACTCACCTCGGGCGCCACCAAGGGCTGACCTCGCCGGGGCCGCTGTCCGCGCCCTGTCCCCTCGTCTGTTTCTCCCGTCGTCACCATGTCAGCAGCGCAAGCTGAGGAAGAGCGTATTCATGAAGATCGTCGACGCGAAGGTCGTCGTCACCAGCCCGGGCCGCAACTTCGTCACCCTCAAGATCACAACGGACGAAGGCATCTCCGGCCTCGGCGACGCCACGCTCAACGGACGGGAACTCTCCGTCGCCAGCTACCTCCGGGACCATGTGGCGCCGCTGCTCATCGGCATCGATCCGCACCGCATCGAGGACACCTGGCAGTCCCTGTACCGGGGCGCCTACTGGCGGCGCGGCCCCGTGACGATGGCCGCGATCGCCGCCGTCGACGTCGCTCTGTGGGACATCAAGGCGAAGGCGGCCGGCCTGCCGCTCTACCAACTCCTCGGCGGTGCCAGCCGGGAGCGCGTCGGGACATACGGACACGCCAGCGGGCAGGACATCCCCGAGCTGTTCGACTCCATCCGCGCCCGGCTGGCCGAGGGCTACCCGTCCATCCGGATCCAGACGGGCATCCCGGGCCTGAAGGCCGTCTACGGTGTCCACACCGCCGACCACGCGGTGGACGGCGCCCCGATCCCTCACCAGGGGGCCCGGCCGCTGGTGGAGGACTGGGACACATCAGCCTATCTGCGGCACATGCCGACGGTTTTCGAGGCGGTCCGCAATGAGTTCGGCCCCGAGCTGCCCCTGCTGCACGACGCGCATCACCGGCTGACGCCGATCCAGGCGGCGCAGCTCGGCAAGGACCTTGAGCCCTACCGTCTTTTCTGGCTGGAGGACTGCACCCCCGCCGAGGACCAGAACGCCCTGCGTCTGGTCCGCGGTCACACGACCACGCCGCTCGCGATCGGTGAGGTCTTCAACTCTCTGTACGACTATCAGACGCTCGTGAGCGAGAAGCTGATCGACTATGTGCGCTCGGCGGTGACCCACTTCGGCGGTGTCTCGCCGCTCAGGAAGCTCTTCGACTTCGCCGCACAGCACCAGATCAAGAGCGGCATCCACGGCCCGGAGGACATCTCGCCGGTCGGTATGGCCGCCGCCGTCCATCTCGACCTGGCCATCCACAACTTCGGCATCCAGGAGTACTCGGGGTACACGGCGCTGACCGAAGAGGTGTTCCCGCACGCGTACACCTTCACCAGTGGATATCTGCACCCCGGCGAAGCCCCCGGCATCGGTGTGGAGCTCAATGAGGACCTCGCCGCGGCGCACGAGTACAAGGCCGCTTATCTGCCGGTCAACCGTCTCCAGGACGGCACCGTCCACGACTGGTGAGTGAGGAACACCGGGCCCCGGTTTCTGGATCCGGGGCCCGGAGGACGGCAGTGCGCCCGGCGGCCGGGCTCCGGCGGCCCCCGAAAGGCCCCCGGTCAGGCGCCGACGTAGGCCGCGAGGTGCTCGCCGGTGAGGGTGGAGCGGGCGGCGACGAGATCGGCGGGTGTGCCCTCGAAGACGATCCGGCCGCCGTCGTGGCCGGCGCCGGGGCCCAGGTCGATGATCCAGTCGGCATGCGCCATGACCGCCTGGTGGTGCTCGACGACGATGACCGACTTGCCGGAGTCGACGAGCCGGTCGAGCAGTCCGAGCAACTGCTCGACGTCGGCGAGGTGGAGGCCGGCGGTCGGCTCGTCAAGGACGTACACACCGCCCTTCTCGGCCATATGTGTGGCCAGCTTGAGCCGCTGCCGCTCGCCGCCGGACAGTGTCGTGAGCGGCTGGCCGAGGCTGAGGTAACCGAGCCCGATGTCGGCGAGCCGCTTCAGGACGGCGTGCGCGGCCGGGGTGCGCGCCGCACCGGCGCCGAAGAACTCCTCCGCCTCGGTCACCGACATCGCGAGCACCTCGCTGATGTCACGGCCGCCGAGGTGGTAGTCCAGTACCGATGTCTCGAACCGCTTGCCCTCGCACTCCTCGCAGGTGGTGGCGACGCCGGCCATCATCGCCAGATCGGTGTGGATGACGCCGGCGCCGTTGCAGTTCGGGCAGGCCCCCTCGGAATTGGCGCTGAACAGCGCCGGTTTCACGCCATTGGCCTTCGCGAACGCCTTGCGGATCGGGTCGAGCAGTCCCGTGTACGTCGCCGGGTTGCTCCGCCGCGAGCCTCGAATCGCGCCCTGGTCGATCGACACAACCCCGTCCCGCCCGGACACCGAGCCATGGATCAGCGAGCTCTTGCCGGAGCCGGCGACGCCGGTGACGACGGTCAGCACGCCGAGCGGGATGTCGACGTCGACATCGCGGAGGTTGTGCGCCGCCGCACCGCGGACCTCCAGCTCCCCCGTGGGCGTCCGCACCTTCTCCTTGAGAGCGGCCCGGTCGTCGAAATGGCGTCCGGTGAGCGTGCCGCCGGCGCGCAGCCCCTCGACGGTGCCCTCGAAGCAGACGGTCCCGCCCGCCGCCCCGGCGGCGGGGCCGAGGTCGACCACATGGTCGGCGATCGCGATCGTCTCCGGCTTGTGCTCCACGACGAGCACCGTGTT
This sequence comes from Streptomyces sp. NPDC006923, assembly GCF_040635655.1. NCBI lineage: Bacteria > Bacillati > Actinomycetota > Actinomycetes > Kitasatosporales > Streptomycetaceae > Streptomyces > Streptomyces sp. NPDC006923. The sequence continues at coordinate 102,445 of NZ_JBEYIF010000020.1, read as the reverse complement.
GCCCTTGTCCCGCAGCCGCAGCAGCAGGTTGTTCATCCGCTGGATGTCGTGGGGGTGGAGCCCCGTGGTGGGCTCGTCGAAGACGTAGGTGGTGTCGGTCAGCGAGGAGCCGAGGTGGCGGATCATCTTGACGCGCTGCGCCTCACCGCCGGACAGCGTGCCCGACGACCGGTCGAGTGAGAGATAGCCCAGCCCGATCTCCACGAATGAGTCGAGGGTCCCCCGCAGTGTGGTGAGCAGCGGCGCCACCGACGGCTCGTCGAGGCCGCCGACCCATGCGGCGAGGTCGCTGATCTGCATCGCGCAGGCGTCGGCGATGTTGACCCCGCCGATCCGCGACGACCGGGCCGCCTCGCTGAGCCGGGTGCCACCGCACTCGGGGCAGGCGGTGAAGGTGACCGCCCGGTCCACGAACGCCCGGATGTGCGGTTGCATCGCTTCCCGGTCCTTGGCGAGGAACGACTTCTGGACCTTCGGGATCAGCCCCTCGTAGGTGAGGTTGATGCCGTTGACCTTCACCTTGGTCGGCTCGCGGTGGAGGAGGTCGTGCAGCTCGGTCTCGGTGTAGTCGCGGATCGGCTTCTCCGGGTCGAGGAAGCCCGACTCGGTGAAGATGCGTACGGTCCAGTGACCGTCCGACTTGTAACCGGGGACGGTGATCGCGCCTTCGGCGAGCGACTTCGAGTCGTCGAAGAGCTGGCTGAGGTCGATCTCGGAGGCCGTGCCCCGGCCCTCGCAGCGCGGACACATACCGCCGGTGCGGGTGAAGGTCTGTCGCACGGTCTTGCCGGCACCGCGTTCGACCGTGATCGCGCCGCTCGCCCGGACCGAGGCGACATTGAAGGAGAACGCGTTGGGCGAGCCGATGTGCGGCTGCCCGAGCCGGCTGAAGAGGATGCGCAGCATCGCGCCGGCGTCGGTGGCGGTGCCGACGGTGGAGCGGGCGTCGGCACCCATCCGCTGCTGGTCGACGATAATCGCCGTGGTCAGCCCTTCGAGTACGTCGACCTCGGGGCGCGCCAGCGCCGGCATGAAGCCCTGGACGAAGGCGCTGTACGTCTCGTTGATCAGCCGCTGCGACTCCGCGGCGATCGTGCCGAACACCAGTGAGCTCTTGCCCGAGCCGGAGACACCCGTGAACACCGTCAGCCGGCGCTTCGGGATCTCGATGCTGACGTCCTTGAGGTTGTTCACGCGCGCGCCGTGCACGCGGATCAGGTCGTGGCTGTCGGCGGTGTGCGGCGCGGGAGACTGCGTGTCCGATCTCATGGCCATGCTGGTCGTGTCCCCATCTGTTGGGCGGGACCGCGTTCGCGGTCTCCGTCGGCGTCGTCGGCCTCGATCCGACCAGCCTCGCACAGCGCGTCCGGGGCTCCTTCGCCTTGCCCCGCCACACCCGGCCGTATGTGCTGTTCCGGGGTGGTGGGGCGCTCGCGGGGTGGACGGTGAGCGCACGGCCGCCAGGGATTACGCGACAGCCCTGAGAGTGCGGTCGAAGAGGTTCAGGAGGAGGTAGAGCACGCCCGCGCCGAGCATGATCCAGGCGAGGTGGTGCATGCCGCCGGTGTTCGCGCGCTGCCCGAAGGAGGCGGCCGTTGTGGACGAGGCGACCATCGAGCCGACGTAGGCGAAGGTGCGCAGCAGGCCGGCTGAGGAGGCGGTGCGCTCGGGATCGGCCTGGACGTAGACGGAGTTCTGCAGGGCCAGGTTGTTCAGTCCCTGGGGGACGCCGAAGACCAGCGCGACAAGGACCAGTGTCCACACCGGGCTGTCGCCGGTGAGCGTCAGCATCACCCCACAGGCGACGATCTGCCCGAGCGCGCCGACGAGCAGCTTGCCGCGCACGCCCTCGCGCCGCCCGGCTCCGATCGAGATACCGATGGCCACCAGGAACATGGGGATCTGCACCAGCCCGGCATGGAAGGGCGAGAGCCCGAAGCCCTCCTCGGTCCACTGGGTGAATCCGTAGAGAAAGGAGTAGGCGACGACGTAGGCGACCAGCGCGCGCCCGTACGTGACCAGCAGTGGCGTGTTGCCGCCCAGCACCCGCAGGTCGATGAACGGGGTGGACGCCCTCAGCTCCCGCACCGCGAACGCGGCGCTCGCGGCGACGGCGATCACCGGCAGGTACCAGTCGCGCAGGTACGGATTCATCAGGAACAGCAGCAGCGCGACGAGCATCACGGCGAACAGCGCCATGCCGGGCAGGTCGAGCTGGGCGGCGAGGCGGCCAGGCGGCGAGGGCTCCCGTGAACCGAGGCCCTCTGTGCCGGTTTTCCTCGGACCGGCTTCCCCTGTGCCGGCTTCCCCTTCAACGGCATCCTTCGGCAGCCGGAGCAGCCCCAGCAGCACGGCCGCGACGGCCAGCGGCACGTTCAGCGCGAAGGTGGCACGCCAGCCGCCCAGTGCGATCAGCAGGCCCCCCAGCAGAGGGCCGATCACGGCGATGGTCTGGTTGGCGACGGCCAGGGCGGTCAGCACCCCACCGGGACTGTCCCGCCCGGTGCGCCTGGCCTCGCTGCGCAGCAGCGCCATCGCGGCGGGATACCCGGCGCAGGTGCCGAACCCGAGCAGGACCCGCGAGGCGATCAGCACCCCCAGGTTCGGCGCCAGGGTGCCGACGACACCGGCCACCCCGACCAGGCTCGTACTGACCAGGAAGAGCCTGCGCGGCCCGAAGATGTCGATGAGCCGGCCCACGACGGGCTGCCCGAGGGCCGTGGCCAGGTAGAGGGCGGAGACCAGCCACGCTGTCTGCGAGGGCGGCGCGCCCAACGCGTTCCCGAGGGGTACGAGCGTGACGGCGATGATCGTCGAGTTGACCGGGTTCAGGACCGAGCCCAGCATCATCGGCGGCAGCAGCCGCCGGTCGAAGCCAGCCGTCGCCGCCCCGCCGAGCCCCGCTGTCTTCTGATCAGTCATGGGTGAGGCGCTCCAGTATCGCCATGGCGGCGATCACGGCGCGCCGTTCCTCTTCCGTGCACTTCTCCTGCAACTCACCGGCTAGCCATTCCTGCCGGGCCTGCCGCCCCTCCGCCACCCGCCGGTGCCCCTCCGGGGTCAGCGCGATCAGCAGACGGCGCCCGTCGTCGGGGTCGGGCCGCCGTTCCACCAGCCCCAGGGCGGTCAGCGCCGCGACCGTCGCCGTCATCGACTGGTGGCGCACTCCCTCGGCCGAGGCCAGCTCGCTGGCCGTGACGCCCTGCTTGCCGGACAGGCGAGTCAGGACCGACGCCTGCCCAAGAGTGATGTCCTCGGCCTCGGCGGCGTTCAGGATGCGGCGCCGCAGGCGGCTGATGACCGTACGGACCTCTCGCGAAGCCTGAACCGCTGAGGGCGACAGGCGCGGGCTCTCGTTCATGCGTCGCAGACTAGGGCCCGCAGCTTTGTACAGATTGGGCTAACTTTCTGGTCGGCGCCCCTTCGGCGGTCGGTGGAAGTCCCGGAACGGGAAGCGTCCGGCGACGTGTTGTCATGCGATAGCTTCCGATATATCGTTGAAGCATCGCGACAGATCAACGCTGAAGGGAGCGTAGCGATGCGTTCACATGAACACCAGCACGGGCCGGGAGCCGGTCACTGCGGCCCCGGTCACCAGGGCCGGGGCGGCTTCGAGGGGCGGCGTGGGGCTTTCGGCCCGTTCGGTCCGCCCTTCGGCGGTCCTTTCGGAGGCGGCGGCAGGGGGCGCGGCGGTGGCCGGGGGCGCGCACGGCGCGGTGATGTGCGTGCCTCGATCCTGGCGCTGCTCAAGGACCGGCCGATGCACGGGTACGAGATGATCCAGGAGATCGGCGAGCGCAGCGGCGGGGCATGGCGCCCCAGCCCCGGCTCGGTTTATCCGACGCTTCAGCTCCTTGAGGACGAGGGGCTGATCGTCAGCGAGAGCGAGGGCGGCAAGAAGCTGTTCACGCTCACCGGGACCGGACGTACGGAGGCCGAATCGGGGCCCGAGGCCCCGTGGGAAGAGGCCGGGCGCGGCATCGACTGGGAGACGGTCAATGAGATCCGTCAGGCAGGCTTCGGGCTGATGGAGGCGTTCGCGCAGGTCTGGAAGACCGGCACGCCCGAACAGCGGCAGAAGGCTCTGGCGGTCACCAATGAGGCACGCAAGAAGATGTATCTGATCCTGGCGGACGAGGACTGATCCTCCGTCAGGATCGACCCGGCGGTGTGCGGGTCCCCGGCTGTGGCCGCAGGGGCCCCGCATGTACCGGGCCGACCGGCGGCTCCGGGTCCCCTCCGAAGTGGTTGCCCCGGGCATGGGAAGGCAAGGCGGCGCGTGCTACTCCGGAGAGAAGGAGGGCAATCTCATTCGCAAGGAGGAGAACCCGTCCACATGTGCCCAACTCCGGTGGGATCCGAAGATGCTTCCCACCGGGGATGCCTTCGGCAGGACAGGACTGATGGGGTAGGAGGGTGCAAAGCCCCCCACCGCGGGTGCCTGACCGGCCCGCCCCGACCCGCGCCGATCCCGACGCGGCCCGTACCGATCCCGTACCGCCTCACGTGGATTCCGAGCCGATGGATTCCGTACGGGTCGATGCCGTGCCCGCTGACGGCGTGCCGATTGCCGCAGTGCCGATTGACGCTGTGCCGGCTGACTCCGTGCCCGCGCCGGCCGGTATCGATGCCCGGCTCACGCCGGAACTCGCCGCAGTTGTCTCCGGCGCGCGCCGGAGAGCGCTTCGCGACGGCGACGCGCAGATCGACACAGCCCATCTCCTGCACTCCCTGCTGGAAGCGGATCCCGAGGTGAGAGCCGCTTTCGCCGGTGGTCCGCAGGTGGCCCGGGTGCTCGGTTATCTCGTCCAGCGGAGCATCGGCTACGGACTGCGCTGGCAGGGCACGGTGGAGGACTCCGGGGCCCTTCCCGTGGTGCGCGACCACGCCGTGACCGGCTGGTCGCCCGCTGCCGTCACCGCCATGGAGCGCGCACCGGAACATGCCGCGCTGCGCGGGGAGGAGCGGGCGGGCGGGCTCGATCTCCTCGCCGCGCTCGCCTGTGACGGGGCCTGCCGCGCGGTTGAGGTGCTGGAACGCGCGGGAGTGGACACACGATCGCTCTCCGGCCGGCTGAACCACGTATCTCGACAGGTGTGATGGGGATGTAGCTCCTGACGCGGCCTGTCATGATGGCGTCATGCACGCGTCTCAGGGGAGGAGCGTCGGCCTGGGCATCGCCCTGGCGTCGGCGTTCGCGTTCGGCGGTTCGGGTGTCGCGGCGAAGCCGCTCATCGAGGCGGGCCTCGACCCGCTCCATGTGGTCTGGCTGCGGGTCACCGGCGCCGCCGTGGTCATGCTTCCGGTGGCCTGGCGGCACCGCTCACTGCTGCGCCGCAAGCCCGCGCTGCTCGCCGGATTCGGCCTGCTGGCCGTGGCGGGCGTCCAGGCGTGTTATTTCGCCGCGATCTCCCGGATCCCGGTCGGTGTGGCGCTGCTCATCGAATATCTCGCGCCCGCGATGGTGCTGCTCTGGGTCCGCTTCGTCCAGCGCCGGCACGTCTCCCGCGCCGCCGCCATCGGGGTCGTGCTGGCGGTGGGCGGTCTCGCCTGTGTCGTCGAGGTGTGGGCCGGACTGAGCTTCGACCCGATCGGAGTGCTGTTCGGACTCGCCGCAGCCTGCTGCCAGGTCAGCTACTTCATCCTGTCCGACCACGGCGGCGGCGCCGAGGACGCGGCGGACCCGCTGGGGGTGATCGCCTTCGGGCTGCTCATCGGATCCGTCGCGCTGACCGCCGTCACCCGCCCGTGGGGCATGGACTGGTCACTGCTCGCCGGGAGCGCCGACCTGGGCGGGACAGAGATCGCCGCCGGTCTGCTGCTCGGCTGGGTGGTGCTGATCGCGACCGTCCTCGCCTATGCGACCGGGGTGGTTTCCGTACGCAAGCTCTCGCCCCAGGTGGCGGGCGTGGTCGCCTGTCTGGAGGCGGTGATCGCGACGGTGCTGGCGTGGGTGCTGCTGCGGGAGCATCTCGCGGCGCCGCAGATCGCCGGCGGCGCGGTGGTGCTCATCGGGGCCTTCATCGCGCAGTCCGCCACGCCGAAGGCGCCGTCCGGGCCGACGGCGGGCGGCACCGCGAATCCCGGGGAGCCCGCGCCGCACGAGCACCGGGCGGGCCCTCAGAGCACGGTGAGGTAATCGGGCAGGGCGACGGCGGGATCGAGGTCGTCGGCGGGTACCGGTGTGCCGTAGCCGCGTACGACGGGTACCACTCCGGTCCAGTGCGGGAGCGAGATGTCCTCGGGCTCGTCGTTGGGGCCGCCCGTACGGACCTTGGCGGAGACCTCGTCGAGATCGAGGCGGATCACCGCGGTCGCCGCGAGTTCCCGCGCGTTGGCGGGGCGGGCGTCATGAGAACGGCCGGGGACGACATGGTCCACGATCGCGTCGAGGGCGCTGCGCCGCTCCTCGGGGTCGGTCACCTGGCGGGCGATGGCGTGGACCACCACGGAGCGGTAGTTGATGGAGTGGTGGAAGGCGGAGCGCGCGAGTACCAGGCCGTCGACATGGGTGACGGTCAGACAGACGGCGAGGCCCGGATGCTGTTCGCCGTCCTCGCCGTGACCCGCCATGCGCAGCGGGCGCGATCCGGTGGAGCCGTGCACATACAGTCGCTCGCCGACGCGTCCGTAGAGCGTCGGAAGCACGACGGGAGCACCGTCGCGGACAAAACCGAGATGGCAGACATACGCCTCGTCGAGTATGCCGTGCACCAGTGTCCGGTCGTATCCGGCCCGTTCCCGCGAGCGGGTGGGGACGGTGCGTCCGGTCGGCCGGTAGGCGGTGCTCTCCTGATGAGGTGCGGTCTCCGGCATTGCGGTCTCCATTGCACTAGTGCATAGTGTTCTTTGTGCTAGGAGAGTATCGGATTGTGGGGCGGCGTGCCGCTGAGATCGCCGCGAGCGTGGAGCGGGCGGTCGGCTCCGGCGAGCTGACCCCCGGCCAGTCGCTGCCGCCGATGCGGGAGTTGGCGGCCGGTCTCGGGATCAACCCGAACACGGTCGCCGCCGCCTACCGCACGCTGCGCGAGCGCGGGATCATCGAGACGGCCGGACGCCGGGGCAGCCGGGTGCGGCCCCGTCCCGCCACCACGGCCCGCGGGTCCATCGGCGTCGACGCGCCGCCCGGCGTACGCGACGTGTCCGCCGGAAACCCGGATCCGGCCCTGCTGCCTCCGCTGCACGAGGCTCTCGCGGCTGCCGCGCGCCACCACGCGGAGCATCCCGGGCTGTACGGACAGGCCGCCGTCGACCCGGAGTTCGCGCGGCTCGCCCGCGTGGGACTGGACGCGGACGGTGTCCCGGCCGGACCGGTCGCCGTCACGTCGGGAGCGCTCGACGCCATCGAGCGGGTGCTGGCCGCGCACCTCAGGCCGGGTGACGCCGTCGCCGTCGAGGACCCGGGCTGGGGCGGCCTGCTGGACCTGGTGCCCGCGTTCGGGCTGCGTTCCGTACCGATGCGGCTCGACGACGACGGGCCGCTCCCCGGTGAACTGGAGCGCGCGCTACGGGCGGGTGTCCGGGCGGTCGTCGTCACCGACCGGGCGCAGAATCCCACGGGTGCCTCGGTCGGGGAGGCCCGCGCCGCGGAGCTGCGCGCCCTGCTCGCGGACAGTCCCGAGGTGCTGGTCGTCGAGGACGACCACGGCCACCGCATCGTGGACCTCCCGCTGTATCCGCTCGCCGGGGTCACGGAGCACTGGGCGCTCGTACGCTCCACCGCGAAGGCGTACGGGCCGGATCTGCGGCTCGCCGTGCTGACCGGGGACGCCGTCACCGTGGACCGGGTGACGGGGCGACAGCGGCTCGGGCCGGGCTGGGTCAGCAGGCTGCTCCAGCGGGCCGTCGTCCAGCTCTGGACCTCGGACGCCGTGGACGCGCGCACCGTCGCCCGGGCGTACGGAGCGCGCCGGGACGCGCTGGTACGGGCCCTGGCGGAGCGAGGCGTCGAGGCGCACGGCCGCAGCGGTATGAACGTCTGGGTGCCGGTCGCCGACGAGACCGGTGCGGTGGCGCGGCTGCTCCAGGCGGGGTGGGCGGTCGCGCCCGGAGCCCGCTTCCGGGTGGCGGCGCCACCGGGCGTACGGCTGACGGTGTCGGAGATGACGGCGGACGACATCGGGCCGGTCGCCGACGCGGTGGCGGCGGCGGCCGGCCCGGCACCCGCGCGCGGTTACGGCTGACGGTCCGCCGGTTTCCTCGCCCTGCTCTGGGTGAGCGCCGCCCCGGCGAGAACGATCAGGGCCCCGACGGGCGTGTTCCAGCTCAGTTCCTCGCCGAGCAGGGTCACACCGGCGGCGGTGGCGATGACCGGGATGAAGTACGTGACCATCTGGCCGGTCGTCGGGCCGACCTCCGCGACCACTCCGTACTGGAGCAGGATCGCGAGCCCGGTGCCGAGCGCGCCGAGCACGATCACGGCCAGTAGCGGACCCACCGGAAGCGAGGCCGGCAGGGTCGTGAAGAGCGGTGTCACCAGGGCCAGTTGGACCGTGCCCAGGAAGAGCTGCGCCCCGGTCAGGGAGAGATGGGAACTGCTGCTGCCCGCCAGTGTGCGGCGTACGTAGATCCAGCCGACCGGGTAGCTCAACGAGGCCAGCAGGGCCATGGCAGTGCCGGTGAAGTCCAGCCCGGAGAAGCCCTGCCAGGCGCCCAGGACGGTCAGCACACCGAGGAAGCCGAGGCCGAGCCCGGCGACCCGGCGCCTGGTGGGGCGGTCCTCCGAGAGCGCGACGAGGGACAGCGCCATGCCCCACAGCGGGGAGGTGGCGTTGCAGATTCCGGCGAGCGTCGAGGGAATCGTCAGCTCGGAGTAGGCGAACAACGAGAACGGCAGTGCGTTGAGAAAGAAGGCCGCGACGGTGAGATGGACCCAGGTCCGGCGCCCGCGCGGCAGCCGCTCGCGCTTCACCGCCATCGCGACCGCCAGCACCGCCGTGCCGAAGAAGAGCCTGCCGAAGGTGACCTGGAAGGGGGCGAAACCGTGGGTGCCGACCTTGATGAGCAGAAAGCTGAAGCCCCAGATGAGCGAGAGCGCCGCGAACCGGACGCGCCAGTCGAGAAGGGGGCCGGAACGGGTGCGGGTGCGCGCCGGTGCCTGGGCATCGGCGGCGACGGCGGGGGCGGGCACGGAGACGGCGGCCGGCCCGGGACGGGGAGGGGTGGCGGTGCTCATACGGCTAACGATGGAGTGTACAACCTTGTAGGACAAGCGAGATTATCTCCACTCGTCTGATTAGTATTGCTTACATGTTGAATCTGGAGCGCCTGCGGACGCTGGATGCCCTGGCCCGCCACGGCTCGGTCGGTGGGGCCGCCGAGGGGCTGCATGTCACCACCTCGGCCGTCTCCCAGCAACTGGCCAAGCTCGAACGCGAGGTGGGTCAGCAACTGCTGGCCAGGAACGGGCGCGGGGTCCGCCTCACCGACGCGGGCCGGCTGCTCGCCGACCATGCCGCGCGGATCCTCTCCCAGGTCGAGGTCGCGCAGTCGGACATCGAGGCGCAGCGCGGCCGGGTGGTGGGCGAGGTGCGGATCGCGGCGTTTCCGACGGCGGCCCGCGGGCTCCTCCCCGTCACCGTGCGCGCCCTGAGGTCCAGCCATCCCGAGCTGCGGGTGGGATCGCGGGAACTGGAGCCCGAGGCCGGGATCCGCGGCGTCATCAGGGGAGATCTCGATCTCGCGGTGGTGCTGGACTGGAGCAACAAGCGGCTGCCGGTACCCGGCGGCCTGGCGACGGCGCATCTCCTGGACGACGCCGCCGATGTGGCGATGCCCGTGGACCATCCGCTCGCCGACCGGGCGGAAGTGGATCTGGAGGAGTTCGCCGACGACGACTGGGTGTCCTGGCCGGAGGGCGAGTTCTGCCATGAGTGGCTGATGTTCACCCTCCGGTCGAAGGGCTTCGAACCGCGGATCTCGCATTTTGCGGGGGAGTATCACACCCAGCTCGCGCTGATCGCGGCGGGACTCGGTGTCTGTGTCGCGCCACGACTGGGCCGGGGGCCGGTCCCGGACGGCGTCGCGGTGGTCCCCGTACGGCAGACGATGCGCCGGCACGTCTACGCCGTGTGGCGCACGGACGCGGACCGCCGCCCTTCGATCAGGGCGGCGGTCGGGGCACTGGGCGAGGCGGCCCGGGCGGTGACCGGCTGAAGGACCTCACCGGCGGCCGGCCACCGCCCGGAACGCTCACCCGCGGCCGGGCGGCCGTAACCGGTCAGCCGAGCGTGATCGCGTCACCCGCCACCTTGATCGAGGCGGCGGGCAGCGGCTGGGTCGCGGGCCCGGCCTTCACACTGCCGTCCGCCGCGCTGAACTGGCTGCCGTGGCAGGGACAGTGGATGATCCCGGCGGAGACGTCCTTCACGGCGCAGCCCTGATGTGTGCACGTGGACGAGAAAGCCTTGAACTCGCCGGCCGCGGGCTGGGTGACGACCACCCCCTGATCGGCGAAGACCTTGCCGCCGCCCTCGGGGATGTCGCTGGTCTTCGCGAGGATCTCGCCCGCGCCACCGCCGTCCCCGCCGGACGCCGGCTTGTCGGCGGTGGAGCCCGCCGGGGCGTCCGAGTCCGATCCGCCGCACGCGACGAGTGCCGCGCCCAGCCCTGCCGCTCCGGCCGCGGCCACCACAGTCCGGCGCGTCACGATCCGTGCGGTCCCCTGCGTTCCCGACATACCACGTCCCCTTTCGATGCCGGCTCTTCGCCGGGCGGTTCATGAGGAGGTACGGGGACGGAAGCCGCGATGTTCAGACGACACGCGATTTCTCGAAGCGGGGGCTTTCCCGCGGGAGGGCCGGGCCGTCGAGTCCCAGCGGGGGAATCCTCGGGACCCGCCGCGTGGGCGTCGTGCGTCGTGGTGCCACCGCTCCCGCCCCCCTGTCGCCATGACTGCGCCTCACCGGCGCGCCGCAACGGCTCGCCTCACATCCGGGGGCGCTGTCTCGTCATAGGGGCATGAACACAAAAATCCGGTACGCCAATCTCGGTCTGCTGGCCCTGGTCGCCCTGTACACAGGCGTCTGGGCCTACTTCTTTCCGCAGGAGTGGCACGGGAACTTTCCCGGCTTCGGCCTGAGCTGGCTGCCTCAGCTTGGCCCTTACAACGAGCACCTCGCCAAGGACGCGGGAGCCATGTTCCTGGCGATGGCCATCCTGACGATCATCACCCTGCGTTCGGTGCGGAACACCCGGCTGGTGCAGACCACGGGCACGGCCTGGCTGGTCTTCAACGTGCTGCACTTCAGCTATCACATGCAGCACCTCGACATGTACGAGACGCGTGACCAGGTACTCAACGTTGTGTCCCTGACCGCACTCGTCGTGCTGTCGGCCCTGCTGCTGGTGCCGGTCGCCGATGTGCGACGGGGCGGCGGACGATGACATACACCGGCACACACAACTACCGCGACAATCGAGACAACGGCGACACGAGCCGGAAAGAGAGGCCCGGCATGCGGGTGGCGGTGGCAGGCGGGACCGGACTGGTCGGACGGTTGGTGGTCGAAGAGCTCGCCGCGGCAGGCCAGGACCCAGTGGTGCTGGCCCGGTCCCGGGGCGTGGACCTTGTCTCGGGGGCGGGACTGGACGCGGCCATGGCAGGCGTGGACACGGTCGTCGATGTGAGCAACACGACGACTGTGAACAGCAAGAAGGCGATCTCGTTCTTCGGAAGCGTCAGCCGCAACCTCCTGGACGCCGGTGCGCGGGCCGGGGTACGACACCACGTCGCCTTGTCGATCGTCGGTATTGACCGGGTCGGTCTCGGCTATTACCAGGGGAAACTGCGCCAGGAGGAGGTGGTGACGGACGGACCTGTGCCATGGACGGTGCTGCGTGCCACGCAGTTCCACGAGTTCGCGGAGCAGACCCTCGACCGGGTGCCGAAACCGTTCGCCGTGGTGCCCCGGATGCGGACTCAGCCGGTCGCGGCCCGCGAGGTGGCCCAGCACCTGGTGCGCCTTGCCCTGGCCCCGGCGCAGGGCATGGCTCCCGAGCTCGCGGGACCGCGTGTCGAGCAACTCGTCGATATGGTGCGCGGGCTGCTGCGGGCCCGGCACCAGCGCCGCCTGCTGCTGCCGGTCAGGCTCCCCGGTGCCACGGGCGCCGCGATGACCGGCGACGGCCAGTTGCCGGCGGGACAGGGGCCCCGGGGCAGCCAGACCTTCGGCGAATGGCTCGCCGGCCACACCGCCCAGGGAGGATGACCACGCCGTGTCTTCGCCGTCAGGACCCGACCGGGACCCCAGCCTCGGCTCGCTCATGGCCGAACGCCGCCGGCTGCTCAACCTCGGCTACCGCATGCTCGGCTCCGTACAGGACGCCGAGGACGTCGTCCAGGAGACGTACGCCCGCTGGTACGCCCTGTCGGAGGAGGCACAGCGGGCGATCGACGCCCCGCTGGCGTGGCTGACCCGGGTCGCCTCGCGGATCTGCCTCGACCACCTCGGCTCGGCGCGGGTCCGCCGGGAGCGCTACACCGGTGAATGGCTGCCCGAGCCCGTCCGGCACAGCACCCCGTGGGCCGGCACCGGAGGCACCGGCGGGGACGATCCCGCCGACCGCATCACCCTCGACGAATCGGTCGGCATGGGGATGCTGGTGCTCCTGGAAACGATGACGCCCGCCGAACGCGTCGCCTTCGTCCTCCACGACGTCTTCGGCATGCCGTTCACCGAGATCGCCGAGACGGTGGGCCGCACTCCGGCGGCCTGCCGCCAACTCGCCGTCTCCGCCCGTGCACGCCTCACCCACCGACGGCCCGGCAGCAGTACGGCGCAGGAACACCGGCGGGCCCTCACCGCGTTCCGCGAGGCGTGCGAGAGCGGCGACCTCGACGCTCTCGTCGCGCTGCTCGATCCCGCCGTCGAGTCGCGCAGCGACGGAGGCGGCAAGGTACGGGCGGCTCTGCGCCCGGTCGTCGGCCGGGACAAGGTGGCCCGACTCCTCCTCGGCCTCATGCGCAAGGAACCCGGCGTGACACTCGTCGAGGACGACGTCAACGGCGCCCCCGGCCTGGCGGTCCGCATGGCGGACACCACCGTCGCCGTCCTCGCCATGGACGTCCACGGCGGCCTGATCACCGACCTGTGGCTGATCGTCAACCCGGACAAGCTGCACGCGTGGACCAGCACACACTGAAGGACGGGTACGACGGCGCCCGCTGACGCGGATCCGGCGATACGTGCCGCAGCCCGGCACCGGGCGGTGGACACGGTGCCAGTGGGGTGTTCGGGAGGAGGCCGTAAGGCGTGTCAGCGGGCACCGCGCCGAAGTGCGCGACCGCTCGTGATGCGATGGCTGGATGAGCGATTCAGCCAAGGACGCGGCAGAGCGAACGTATGACGTCGTGGTGATCGGCGCCGGTCCGGTCGGACAGAATGTCGCGGAGCGTGCCCGCGCCGCGGGGTTGAGCGTCGCGGTGGCGGAGCGTGAACTGGTCGGTGGCGAGTGCTCGTACTGGGCGTGCGTACCCAGCAAGGCGCTGTTGCGTCCGGTGATCGCGGTGGCTGACGCCCGGAGAGTCGACGGGGCGCGCGACGCGGTCACCGGGCCCATCAATACGGCCGGTGTGTTCGCCCGGCGGAACCGGTACGTGACCGACTGGGACGACACCGGCCAGGCCGACGGGGTGAGAGGCACCGGCGCCGATCTGCTGCGGGGCGAGGCCAGGCTGGACGGCCCCCGCCGCGTGGTCGTCAGCACCGCGGGCGGTGGGGAGAGGGTGCTCGTGGCACGGCACGCGGTCGCCCTGTGCACCGGCAGCGACGCGGTGGTGCCCGATGTTCCGGGTATCGCCGAGGCCCGGGTGTGGACCAACCGCACGGCGACCGATTCCAGCTCGGTGCCGGGACGGCTCGCCGTTGTCGGCGGGGGAGGAGTCGGCGTCGAGATGGCCACGGCCTGGCAGGGCCTGGGCTCCTCGGTCACGCTGCTGGCCCGCCGGGCGCTGCTGCCGAGGATGGAGCCCTTCGCCGGTGAACTGGTCGCAGCGGGGCTGGAGGACGCCGGTGTGGACGTACGTCTCGGGGTGTCCGTCGACGCGCTTCACCGTCCCGACCCCGCAGGGCCGCTCATTGTCGTACTGGACGACGGCACACGGCTGGAGGTCGACGACATCCTCTTCGCGACCGGCCGCTCTCCACGCACCGCGGACATCGGTCTGGAGACCCTGGGCCTGACGCCCGGGTCGTGGCTGGACGTCGACGAGACAGGTGCCGTCCGGGACGTGGACGGGCAGTGGCTGTACGCGCTCGGTGACATCAACCACCATGCCCTTCTCACCCATCAGGGCAAGTACCAGGCCCGGATCGCCGGTGACGCCATCGGCGCCCGCGCGGCCGGACAGCCACTGGACACCACACCCTGGGGCGCCCACGCCACCACCGCCGACCAGCATGCCGTCCCGCAGATCTTCTTCACCGACCCGGAGGCGGCCGCGGTCGGCCTGTCCACCGAGGAGGCGACCCACGCGGGATACCGGGTACGCGCGGTCGATGTCGACTTCGCCTCCGTCCCCGGGGCCAACCTCTACGCCGACGGCTACCGGGGCCGGGCGCGCATGGTCGTCGACCTCGACCGTGAAGTGCTGCTCGGTGTGACCTTCGTCGGCCCCGGTGTCAGCGAACTGCTTCACTCGGCGACCGTCGCGGTCGCGGGTGAGGTGCCCATTTCCCGGCTCTGGCACGCCGTGTCGTGTTTTCCCACCATCAGCGAAGTGTGGATGTATCTGCTGAAGGCATACCGAGGCTGAAGCGGGCCGGGCGATGCCGTCGCCACGGTGACTGAACGCGCCCGGAGGACGCGGCTGTGCGCCGGTGACTCCGTCGATCCGCTCGCGGAGCAGATCGGCGTGGCCGTTGTGACGCCGTTGAACGGTGACCGCCCGGCGGAGCCTCCGAGGCGGTTCGGAGCCTCCACCGGGCCGGGTGCCACACGGTCTGCCAATGGCCTGGGGCCTCCGGCACGATCGAAACAAGCCCTAGTACGGCTGGGCCCGCGACGCGAAGGCCGGTGCCATCTGGTCCTGCGAGGCGCGTGGGAAGGAGACCTTCTTCGGATTCCCGTCCGAGACGTACCAGTTCTTGGCAGCGGCGATCTTGTCCAGCCAGCGCGACGAACCGAACTCGGCGTCCGGGTCCTTGGGCCCCGCCGAGCGGATCCGCGGGATCGCGTTCGGTGTGAAGGCGTTGGCGAACGGCGAGACCGAGGGGTTGGCCCCCACGAGGTACACCCCGTCGTAGCGGTAGCCCGTGCCCCGCGCGGCGACCTCGGCCGGCTGAGGCATGGCTCCGAAGGGCAGGGCGAGGGAGGTGACCCGGGTCCCCGGCGCCGCCTTCTCGATCGCCTGCTGTCCGGCGGCGATGGCTCCCGAGGCGCCCGCCTGGTCCAGGGAGCGCAGGTTCTGGTGGCGGTCGGTGTGGTTGCCGACCTCGTGCCCGTGCGCCTTCAGCCAGGTCAGCGCTCTGGCGGAACCGGTGGCCGAGAAGGCGTCCGCGTTGACGAAGAAGGTCGCCACCGGCTTGAACGCCGGGTACTTCTTCGCCGTCTCCGCCAGGATCGCGACGGCCGTGTCCGGTGCCGGATTGCCGTCCGGGCCCAGGCGCATCTGGCTGTTGGTCGAGTCGTCGAACGTGAGGACCACCGGGTGTGTTCCGGCCGGGATGTCGATGTGGCCCGTCTGGAAGTCCCGGGCGGTGACCGGCACGTACTTCTCCCGGGCGAGGCGTTCCAGCTCGGCCCGGAAATCGGCCGGGGTGCGGTCGTAGACGCTGGCCGGTTTCTCGGTGAGCTGGTGGTACATCAGCACCGGCACCTGGCCGAGCTCGTCGGCGCCGACCTCCGCCGGGTTTTTCAGAGCGACGGGGCTGGACGCCGCCGGTGAGGTGACCGGTGACGATCCCGAGGAGCAGCCCGAGGCGAGCAGGGCGGCGCCTGCCAGGGCGCAGAGCGGGACGAGTGGGTGGCGCATGAAGGACCTCCAAGGCGAACGTGTCGCGCCATCCCTACCGGCCGCGGGTGCCCCCGTACCGCACCGTCCCCTGGATGGCCCAGTCACCACGCCGGGGCCGAACACGGCTGTTCGTGTGAAATCCGGTCAGAACAGGAGGACCGACACGCCGTACGGCAATCAATGGAGAGACCACCCCGCCACAGCACGAAGGGCGTCACGATGGCTAAGAAGCACATACCGCACTCCGACTACTCCTACCGCCACCGCCGGCCGGCTCGCCGGCGCGCCCTCATAGCGACGGCCGTCGTGCTCGCAGTGGGCGGAGTGGGATGGACCTTCCTCGTATCCGGACCGGGCGTGCAGGGTCTCAACGACGGTGCCGTCCTCGACGGGCGAAGGGCCGCACGGGTCAGCGCCTACCTCGACGCCAAGGGAGCCGGCGCCCAGGAGAAGGTGCGCGCCACCCTCGACGGAGCGGTGGTCGCCGTCAAGCCCGAGGGCGCCCGTCTGAAGCTCGCCCTCCCGCCTCTGGCCGAGGGCCGTCACACCTTGGTGGTCGAGGGCGCGAGCAGCCTCCCCTTCGCCTCGTACCGGGAGACCGTGGACTTCACGGTGGACACCACCGCTCCCGATCTGAAGGTGGCCGACCCCGACGTCAAGAACGTCACCGGCCCCGTGACCATCACCGGCAAGGCCGCCACCGATGCCAAGGTGACCGTCGACGGCAAGGAGGTGCCCGTCGACAAGGCCGGCGCCTTCAAGATCACGGTACCCAAGGGCACCCCCGTCGTGCAGTTCACCGCGGTGGACCGGGCCGGAAACACCACCACCAAGGCCGTGTCCGCCCGGGGCCGCCGCCCCATGATCCGTGCCGCGCACATCACCGCCATCGGCTGGGGCAACGACACCCTGCGGGGCAACATCCTCGCCCTGGTCCGCAGCGGCAAGCTCAACGCCGTGCAACTGGACGTCAAGGACGAGGACGGCGAGGTCGGATACGCCTCCCAGGTGCCGCTGGCCCGTCAGATCGGCGCGGCCAAGGGCTACTACGACGCCCGCAAGGCGATCGCCGAGATCCACGCGGCCGGCGCCCAGGTCATCGGCCGTATCGTCGCCTTCCGCGACCCCAAGCTCGCCACGGCCGCCTGGAAGGCCGGCAAGCACAACCAGGTCGTGCTGACGCCCGAGGGCCAGCCCTACGGCGCCGGCGGCCACTACGGAGCCCTGGCCTTCACGAACTTCGCCGATGTCACGGTCCGCAAGTACAACCAGGACCTCGCCGTCGAAGCGTCCAAGCTCGGCTTCGACGACATCCTCTACGACTACGTGCGCCGCCCCGACGGACCGCTGTCGAAGATGCGCTTCCCTGGCATCGGGACCGCCACACCGGAGCAGTCCATCACCTCCTTCGTCGCCGACACCCGGACCGCGATGCGCCCGCACGCCAAGTACCTCGGCGTCTCGGTCTTCGGCATAGCCGCCACCCGGCCCACCGAGATCGCCCAGGACATCGCGGCGCTGGTCAAGGTCAGTGACTACATCGCGCCGATGGTCTATCCGTCCCACTGGGGCCCGGGGGAGTACGGCGTGGCCAACCCCGACACCGCCCCCTACGCGATCGTGCAGCGCTCGCTCGCCGACTTCGCCCGCCAGGCCAAGGGGACCCAGACCGCGATCGTCCCGTGGCTCCAGGACTTCTCGATGGGCAGCACCTACGGGCCGACCCAGGTGGCCGAACAGATCAAGGCCGCAGCGGCCAACAAGATGGACTCCTTCATCCTCTGGAACGCCGGTGCCCGCTACCAGGGTGCGGCGCTCCAGCAGATCGCCAGCCGCTGACACGGCGGGGTGCGCCGGGCCGAGTCCTGGCCCAGCCGTAAGGGAGGCGGGCTCGCGGCAGGTCGCGAGGCCGCCTCTCCGGCCGGTGGGCGCCCCGGGTTTCACCGGCGAGTCCCGGGCTACAAGTTGTAGCCGCCCGACACCTCGATGTTCTGGGCGGTGACCCAGCCGCTCTCGGCGGAGAGCAGAGTGGCGATCATCGCGCCGATGTCGTCGGGTTCACCGACCCGGCCGAGGGCGGTCTTCGCCGCGAGGGCCGGGATGACCTCGGGAAACCGGTCGAAGGCGTCGTCGCCGATCCGGGTCCGTGTCGAACCGGGCGACACGGCGTTGACGCGGATGCCCCGCCCGCTGAACTCCTTCGCCATGTACTGGGTCAGCACATTCAGGCCGCCCTTCATCGACGCGTAGGCCGAATAGCCGGGCTCCAGACCGGAGGCCATCGCCGAGTTGCTGCTCGTGTTGACGACGGCGCCGCCGTCCTCCAGCAGCGGCAGCAGGCGTTGGGTCAGGAAGTACGGGCCCTTCAGCAGGACGCGCATCAGCCTGTCGAACGTCTCCTCGGCCGTGTCCTCCAGCAACGCCATATGCGCGAAACCGGCGTTGTTGACCAGGTAGTCGAATGTGGCGCGGCCCCAGGTGTCGCGCAGCACGCCGGCCACGGTCTCGTGGAAGGCGGGGAAGGTGCTCGTCTCACCGACGTCCAGCTTCAGTGCGACGGCCGTGCCGCCCTCCTTCTCGATCGCGGCCGCGGTCTCCAGCCCTCCTCGCGCGTTGTTGCCGTAGGTCAGAATCACTCCGGCGCCGCGCTTGGCGATCTGCATCGCCGCGCTCCGCCCGATACCGGAGCTGGCGCCGGTGACAAGAGCGACCTTCATGCTGTTCCTCCTGTGTGGTGAAGCCTCTGCCGGGGCACCGGCAGGACGGTGGGCACATGGGAATTGCTGTGTGTGGCCCGGGAGTTGTTGTGCAGCCGGGACGCCCGGGAGGCCGGACAGGACCTGATGAGCCGGTCTCCGGCATCCGGCGGGGCAGCGCTATACGCCGGTAGCCGGGGCCAGGACCCGGGCGAGCCAGTCGTTGCGCGTCCGGCGCGCCTCGGCCGAGAGCCGGGCCTGCGGGAAGAGCGCGTCGAATCCGTGGAACCCGCCCGCCCAGACGTGGAGTTCCGCCTGGCCGCCGGCCTCCCAGATACGGGTGGCATAGGCGATGTCCTCGTCGCGGAAGACCTCGGCCGAACCTGCGTCGACATAGGTGGTCGGCAGGCCCGCGAGGCTGTCGGCCACGGCGGGCGAGACATGGCCGGGCACCTGCTCGTCCGTGAGGTCACCGAGCACGGACCGCCATCCGAACTCGTTCATCTCGCGGGTCCACACGCCGGGCGTGCCGGAGTACTGCCGGCTGGACACGGTGATGTTGCGGTGGTCGAGCATGGGGCAGATCAGCATCTGGGCCGCGACCGCCGGGGTGCCGCGATCGCGCGCCATCAGGGCGACTCCGGCAGCGAGGCCGCCCCCGGCGCTGACGCCCGCGACGATGATGCGAGCGGGGTCCACACCCAGCTCATCGGCGTGCTCGGAGATCCAGAGCAGACCTTGGTAGCAGTCCTCGACCAGGGTCGTACCGGTGGCCTCCGGCGCCAGCCGGTAGTCCACGGAGACGACGACGGCGCCGAACAGGTCGAGCCATTCCAGCGGGATGTCGATCTGCGAGAAACGATCCCCCATGACCATCCCGCCGCCGTGCATCCAGTAGACGCAGGGCGCCGGCGTGGAGCGCCCGGTCCCGGCGGGGCTGAGGACCGACAGCGGGATCGGCGTACTGTCCGCGCCGGACACGGTGACCTCGCGCCGGTCGACCCGGCGTCCTTCGAGGAGGGGCTCCACCGGCGTCGGCGGGAGCAGGCGGAGCTGTGCGAGCACGTCGGGGTTGAGTTCGGCCATGAGCGGCATCTCGGCGAGCAGCGCGCGCAGTTCGGGGTCCAGTTCGGGTCGTGCCAGGGTCATGGTGGTCACCTTTCGTGTGCGGGGAGAGGACGGCTGCGGGGCCGTCAGGCGGGATTGAGCGGCGCGGGAGAAGCGGCCGGCCGGGCTCCGGGACTCAGAAGGCGGCCTTGCCGCGGACCGGTACGTAGTCGGTGTACTCGGACTCCTTGGCCAGCATCCCGTCGATCCGCGACACGATGCTCTGGGCGGCTTCACCGGCGAAGATCCGGTGGTGGTCCTCCTCGCTGGTCCAGCCCTCGGTGATGTGGACCACGTCGGGGCTGGACGCCGAACGGGAGACGAGATAGACGACGCAGTATTCGCTCGCGCCGGGGCTGCCCTCGTCCAGGCCGGTCAGCAGCAGATCGACGAGCTGATCACCCAGTCCGGGCTTGGCGGTCAATGTGGCGTTGAATCCATAGGCGGCGTTCACGGCTACCTTCTCCTGTGGTCGGCGGAATGTGCGTATGTGGTCCAGGGGCGGGAGTTCTTGGGGTCCGCCCCGGGTTCCAGTGATTCCATTCAACCCGCTTGACCTGCGGAAACGATAGAACGATGCTCGCGGGGACTTGCACGATCCTCTTCGGTACGGGAGTGAAGGACCGGCGGTGTGCTGCAATTGAGGCATGTACCTCGACGAGCTCCGCACCCTGCTGACCCGGCACGCGCGGCCCGACTGGACCACCGCCATCGACGGCGTGCTCATCTCAAAGGTCGAGCGGCCCGATCCGCCGGCGCCGTCGATGTCCGGCACGGTGCTGGCGGTCATCGCCCAGGGCGCCAAACGCCTCGCGCTGGGCAACCGGGTTTTCGAATACCACGCCGGGCAGTATCTCGTCGCCTCGGTCGACCTGCCGGTCACCGGTCAGTTCACCGAGGCCAGCCCGGAATACCCGGCGATCGGGTTCGGACTCACGCTGGAACCGTCCGCCGTCGCCGAGCTGCTGCTCCAGGCCGGGCCGGGAGACGCTCCGCGCGCCGGCGGCAGCGCGGTGCCGGGCATCGCCGTCAGCGACGCACCGGACGATCTGCTTGACGCCGTGGTCCGGCTGCTGCGGCTGCTCGACGAGCCCCGCGACCGTACGGTGCTGGCGCCGCTGGTCAAACGCGAGATCCTGTGGCGGCTGATCACCGGCGAACAGGGCCACATCGTGCGCCAGCTCGGCCTTGCCGACAGCAGCCTCAGCCACATCGCGCGCGCGGTGCGGTGGATTCGCGACCACTACGCGCAGCCGTTCAAGGTCGAGGATGTGGCGCAGCTCTCCGGCATGAGTGTCTCGGCCTTCTACCGCAACTTCCAGGCGGTGACCGCGATGAGCCCCATCCAGTTCCAGAAGCAGATCCGGCTCCAGCAGGCCCGGCTGCTGCTCGCCACCCGTCCCAACGATGTCACCGGGGTCGGTCACCGGGTCGGCTACGACAGCGCGTCTCAGTTCAGCCGGGAATACCGCCGCCAGTTCGGCGCACCCCCCAGCCAGGACGCCGCTGGGCTGCGTCATGCCGTGCCCGCCACCGCGGGTGTCCTTCCCTGAGGTGGCGACGGGTGACGCCTCTGTGTGAGCCCGGCGCCCTGGCGGCCGCTCAGTCCTGTGCGGACGGGTGGGGGCGATGCGGTGCGGCCGGCTCGCCGGTCCATGCGGCGAGCAGGCTCAGGGCCTGCTCGGAGGGGGTGCCGGGTTCGGCCGTGTAGATGCCGAGGACCTGGTCGTGGTCGCCGGTGACGGCGAGGGCTTCGTAGTCGAGGCTGAGGTCGCCGACCAGCGGGTGGTGGAAGTGCTTGGAGCCGTAGGTGCGGCGCTGGATGTCGTGATCGGCCCACCAGGTACGGAAGTCGGGATCGCGCAGCGAGAGTTCGCCGATGAGTTCGGCGAGCTGGGGATCGTGCGGATGCTGTCCGGCGTAGAGGTGCAGGGTGGCGACACTGGTGCGGGCGATGCCTTCCCAGTCCTGGTAGAGGGTGCGGGCGCCCTCGTCGAGGAAGATGAAGCGGGCCATGTTCCGCTCACGGTGGGGCAGGGCGTCGAAGTCGGTGTAGAGGGCGCGGGCCAGCGCATTGGTGGCGAGGACGTCGGTACGGCGCCCGACGACCAGCGCCGGGACCTCACTCAGTGTCTCCAGGATCCGGTACAGCCCGGGGCGGACCCGCTGGGGCGCCAGCGGGCGGGGCCGGGTCCGCGCGGGCCTGGCCACAGCGAACAGATGGCTGCGCTCGTCCCCGGTCAGCCGCAGCGCGCGGGCGATGGCGTCGAGCACGGCCTCGGAGGCGTTGACGTTGCGGCTGCGTTCCAGTCGTACGTAGTAGTCGACGCTGACACCGGCGAGCTGGGCGACCTCCTCCCGGCGCAGGCCCGGCACCCGGCGGACCGTCGGCGTGGGAGTGAGGCCGGCCTGCTCGGGGGTGATCTTGGCGCGGCGGGTACGCAGGAACTCGCCGAGCTCGGTGCTCCGGCTGCTTGGCGTGGGCCGGTGGTCATCCATGTCTTCACGGTACGGCGCCCACCGCGCCGGTTTCGACCGTAAAGGGGTACTGCCGGACCCCCGGCTGGGCCATGCCTCTTCCGACGCTCTGACCAGCCGCTTCGGCTGCTTGTCTGGAACAGAAGAGCAGATCCCCTCCCGCCGGGGGCGGCGGGACGTACAGAGAGGCCGATCCCATGACCGATCACGGACGCGTCACCACTCCGTTCGGCGCACAAACCACCGCCGCGGAGGTCGTCGCGGGCGTCGACCTGGCCGGCCGCCGCGCGGTGGTCACCGGGGGCTCCTCGGGTATCGGCGTGGAGACCGCGCGGGCTCTGGCCGCCGCGGGCGCCGAGGTCACTCTGGCCGTCCGCGACACGGCGGCAGGCGCGAGGACCGCCACCGACATCACCAGCACCACGGGCAATGGCCGGGTCCTGGTCGCGCCGCTCGATCTGTCCGACCAGGAGTCGGTCGCCGCGTTCGTGGCCGCGTGGCAGGGTCCGCTGCACATCCTGGTCGACAACGCCGGCGTCATGGCCTCGCCCGAGACACGCACCGCCGAGGGGTGGGAGCTGCAGTTCGCCACCAACCACCTCGGCCACTTCGCCCTCACCACGGGCTTGCACGAGGCCCTCAAGGCGGCCGGGGACGCCCGGGTCGCCGTGGTCAGTTCGGTCGGCCACATCAACGGCGAGGTCCTCTTCGACGACATCAACTTCGAGCACCAGCCGTATGACGCGTGGGCCGCCTACAGCCAGTCCAAGACCGCCAACATCCTGTTCGCGGTCGAGGCCGCCAGGCGCTGGGCGGCCGACGGCATCAGCGTCAACGCACTCAACCCCGGCCGGATCGCCGACACCAAACTCTCCCGGCACATCGGTTCGGCCCTCAACGCCCCTGCCTCCTTCGAGCCCGGACGGAGCGACGGTGTGTCGGTGAAGAACACCGAGCAGGGTGCCGCCACCTCCGTACTGCTCGCGGCCTCGCCGCTGGTCGAGGGTGTCACCGGCCGGTACTTCGAGGACTGCGACGAGGCCGGCCCGCACCAGCCGGGCGTCCGCCGCGGCGTGGCCGCCCACGCCCTGGACGGGCAGAAGGCGGCGCGCCTGTGGCAGGTCTCCCTCGACATGCTCGCCGCCGCCCGCCGCGCTCACTGACCGGCACCGGACCCGCCTGCCGGCGAGCGCGACCGGTCCCGGACCTGAGGGCGCACCACGGGCGGCAACCCGCCACGCCGTCGGCAGCGGACAGACGTGCCGTGACAGGACAGGACCTGCCCGGGATCCGTAGGCGCGAGGCGCGCCGGAATCCCGGGCAGGTCCTGCCGAGGCCCTCTCCCCGAGGCCCACTACCCCGAGGCCCTCTCCGTAGGGGACGGTCAGCGGGGCACCGAGGGGTCGGAGAGAAAGCGGATGCCGGTGAGGCGTTCGCTCTCGCTCCACAGGAAGGCGCCCTCGGCAGGATCGTCGGCTCCGTGCGGGAGCGGGACGGCCTTGGGGGTGCCGGCGGTCTGATCACGGCCGGCCGGCGCGATGAACTGGCCGCTGTGGGCGTCGGGGCTGGTGGCGGCGTACAGCGAGGGCCAGGCCGCGCCTTCCGCCGAGCCCATCACGGTGCGCGAGGTGAGGGCGACGACCAGCTTCGACAGGGCACCTTGGCTGTGGCGCTGGAGGTTGGTCATGGCGGAGCCGGGGTGGACCACGAGGGCCTCGACACCGGTGCCGTCCAGGCGGCGGGCGAGTTCCTGGGTGAAGACGACATTGGCGCGCTTGGACTTGGCGTAGGCGCTCATCGCTCCGTAGCGGCGGTCGCTCATCAGGTCCTCCAGGCGGCCCATGCGCCAGGTCGCGGCGATCGCGCTGACCGTGACGATCCGTGCGGCCGGTGACCGGCGCAGGGCCGGCATCAGCCCCGCGGTGAGGGCGAAGTGCCCGAGGTGGTTGGTGCCGAAGGTGAGCTCGAAGCCGTCGCTGGTGGTGCGGCGCTCGGGGATGTTCATCACGCCCGCGTTGTTGAACAGCAGGTCGATGGTCTCCGTCTCGGCCAGGGCCATGGTTGCCCGCCGGAGTGAGGCGAGGTCGCCGAGATCGATGACCGCCGTCGCGACCTCCGCGTCGGGCTGCGCACCGCGAAGCCCGTCGGCGGCCTCGTCAAGCTTGTGCCGGCTGCGTCCGGCGAGGATCACGCGCGCGCCGTGACGGGCCAGTACGCGGGCGGTCTCCAGGCCGATGCCACTGTTGCCGCCCGTGATCAGGGCGGTCCGGCCCCGCTGGTCGGCAATCGCGTCCGGTGTCCAGGGGGTGGCGGAGGCGCGGGAGGTGGAATTCATGGTGCGTCCTTTCACGTCTGTGTTTGTGTGAGGGCGGGGCCGGGGCCCGCTGTGCCCCGACCGCCTCCCGGCCGTCAGGGGGAGCGACGGGTCCGCTCCGCGCCGGGCGCGGCATGGATCGGGCCGGGTGCGGAGGAGGTGGGGTGCCGTGTCCGTACGCGGCTCCCGCCGGGGCCGGCCGCGACCGGGCCGACCCCGGCGGAACACCGTCAGTTGTCCAGCAGTGCCGCGACGTTCTTGGCCGCGTCGGCGCCGTCCCGCAGTCCCAAGGTGACCGCCAGCGGCTTGATCTTCGGGTTCAGGGCGTCACGGATGAGCTTGTCGGTGCCCTCGCCACCGGTGATCCGGACAACCTTCAGACCGTTGTCTTCGAGCGCGGCGAGGGCTTCCTCCTCAACCGTGTTCGACAGGCTGGGCGTGGGCATGCCGATGTAGACGATGGCGTCGAGCTTCTTCTCCTTGACCAGCTCGGCGGAGAAGGTGGCACGCGGCGCGTCCGTGTAGTGCTGCCCGTCGATCTCGATGGCGGGCAGGAAGCCGGGAACCGCGGCGGAAGAGGCGACCGCCGCGCCGAGAGGGACGCCGTCGCTCTTCTTCCACAGCACGGTCCTGCCGGTCTCGGCATTGACGGATGTGGCCCTGAAGTCGAGTGCGGGCCAGTCCTTGGCGGGAAGCGCCGAACCGACGTAGGTGACCAGGTCCTGGCTGGAGATGGGGGTCTTGGCCTTCATCGCCATTGCTCCGATCCTCCTGCCCCGTTCCTCGATGGTTCCCTGGGTGGAACCGAGGGCGGCCATGACGTCCTTGGGTATGGGGTCGCCCTTGCCGGCCGGCACCGGTGCGGAGACGCCCTTCCCGGCCCGCTGGGCTTCGACGACCTGGTCGAGGTCGTCCACCGCGCTGAAGTAGGCCCCGGCGATCGCGCCGGCGGAGGTGCCGACGACGACATCGACGTTGTCGCGGGTCAGCCGCGCCTTGTCCTTCAGCGCGGCGAGCACGGCGGTTTCCCATGCGACCCCGCTCTCCCCGCCGCCTCCCAGGATGACCCCGACGCGGGGCCGCTCCGGCGTCGGCGCGGCGCCGGATGCCGCGGATGTGGTGGCGGCGGGGGACGAGCACGCGGTGACGACCAGCGTTGCGGTGGCCAGCGCCGCGGTCGTGCCGAGGATGCGTCCCAGGGGGCGCCGGGCGGTCTTCGTAGGCATCTGCTTCTTCCCATTCTTCGCTGGTGGAACGCACGGCCATGACCACGTCATGGCACGCACCGCCCATCGGGCCGCACCCGGTCGGTCCTGTCGACCAACCGGATAGTTGAATTGAAGCGAGAGGCCCTCCGTATGTCAACTAGACGGTTAGTCGCATGCCCGAGTCCCGCAGAATGCCAAGCCGGGAGCGGTCGATCGACCTGTTGCCAACCATCCGGTTAGCTGAATACGCTGAGCGGAAGCGACCGCGTCCGGCGGGACGGCGCGCCCCGTGCCGATGTGGTGGGTCGCAAGGCGAAGGCGGCGGGGCGTCCTCATACTGGGCGTACGGGGGCGTTCCGACACCGCGGCGGCATGCCGTCGCCGCGAGCCCGCCAGGGCTTACGGGACAGCTCGTGGGCTGGAATGTCCGTTCAAGCCTCGGGGAGCGGTGCGGGAGCCGCGGAAACCGGAGGGTTCAGTGGTGCGACAGGCGGAGCGCGAATACGAGTACATCGTCGTCGGCGGCGGAACAGCCGGGTGTGTACTGGCCGCACGGCTCTCGGAAGATCCCGCGGCACGCGTTCTGCTGGTCGAGGCGGGACCCGGGGACATACCGGAAGAGGCGACCGTCCCCCGCGCCTGGACCGACCTGATCGGGGGCCCCGGCGACTGCGGCGACCTGGTGTTCGACGAGATGACCAAGCGCCCCACCATGCTGTCGCGGGGAAGCGGGCTCGGCGGCTCGACCGACATCAATGGCATGGTGTTTGTGCGTGGGCACCGCAGCGGTTATGACGTCTGGCCCGACGAAGGCGCTCAGGGGTGGGGATTCGAGGGCCTTCTGCCCTTCTTCAAGCGCTCCGAGAACGCCATCGGACGGGACGCGGGCGCCCGGGGGACCGACGGCCCCGTCACCGTACGGGCCGCCGCCGACCACAACCCCGTCACCGCGGCACTGCTCGACGCGGCGTGGGAAACCGGTCTGCCCCGGGCCGTCGATCCCAGCAGCGGTCTCGAAGAGGGGCTCGGCCTGCACGACTTGGCCATCGCGCGAGGCCGCCGCGTCACCGCCGCCGGGGCGTATCTGACGCCCGAGGTCCGGAGCCGGGACAACCTGACCATCGTGACCGATGCCCAGGTGCACCGGGTGCTCACCGAAAACGGCCGGTGCACCGGAGTCGCGTACGGCGAGCGGGGCGCCCAGAGCCGAGGCGGCGCGGCCGTCCGCACCGCGCGGTGCACGGCGGAAGTCGTCCTCACCGCGGGCACCGTCGGCAGCGCCCAACTGCTGCTGCGCTCCGGGATCGGCCCCGCGTCCCATCTCCGGGAGGTCGGGCTCGACACGGTCGTCGATCTCCCCGGCGTCGGCGCGAATCTGCACGACCACCCGCTCACCGGTGTCTCCTACGAAGCGGCGCGACCGGTGCCACCAGGAGAGAACAACCACGCCGAGGCGAGCGGAGTCATCCCCGATCCCGAGCACCCGGAGTATCCGGCGTGGGCCGGCCGGCCGCGCCCGACCCTGCAATTCATCATGTTCAGCAGCGCCCGCCCCCTCCCGCCGTACTTCGGGCCCGAGAACGGCTACACAGTCGCCTTCTCCGTGATGAACCCCAGAAGCCGGGGCACGGTCAGGCTCACGGGCCCGGCACCGGACGCCGCCCCACGCGTCGAGCCGCGTTATCTCAGCGATCCGTTCGATCTCGACAGAATGCTCACCAACCTGCGGATCGCTCGGGACATCGGCGCGGCACACGCGCTGGACCCGTGGCGGCTACGAGAGGTCCACCCGGGTCCGGAGATCACCGGCGACGGCGCGCTCCGCGCCTACCTCAGGGACAGTTACTGCCCGTACTGGCACGCCGTCGGCACCTGCCGGATCGGCACGGACGCCATGGCCGTCGTCGACTCTGACCTCCGCGTACACGGCACCACCGGTCTCCGGGTGGCCGACGCGTCCGTCATGCCGTCCATCTCCGCGGCCAACACCATGGCGGCCGTCTACGGCATCGCCGAGCGGGGCGCCTCGCTCATCGCCGCCGATCAGTACTCCACGGCCGCTTCCCGGCGCTGACCACCGCTTCTGCCGGAGCCGCCGGGGCAGCCGCCGCGCCAGGGGCACGGCAGCCGACGGACCGGCGCTGCCCCAGCCGGCTCACGGGCGGTTTCGGTCACGACTCCACCGGCGCCGCCCCATCGGACCGGGCGACCCCGCCCGTCGGAGCCGTGGGCACCAACCGGGCGGTGGCGGGCGTGGTCTTCGGGGCCGCGTCGTAGAGGACGGCCGCCGCGTCGCGGGCGCTGGTCGCCGCCGAGGGGTCGCGGTCCATCCGGCCGGAGAGCACCGCGGCGTCGTACAGCATGTGCAACTGATGGGCCAGGCGTTCCGGGTCGGCGACCTCCGCCTCGGCGGCCAACTGGGCGAGGAAGCCGCGCATCCAGGCGCGGTGGTGGTCGGCGGCGACCTCGACCGCTCCTCCTGAATGGGACTCGGCGCTGGCGGCCACAAAGGCGCAGCCGTTGAAGCCGGGGCGCGTGACCTGCTCCCCCACCTCGTCGAAGACGCCGAGCAGCCGCTCGCGGGGGGTGCGGAAGCGGGCCAGGGTCCGTTCGACGCGTTCCCGGGCAATCGCATGGCGGCCGTCGAGGTAGGCACTCACCAGCCCTTCCTTGTTGCCGAAGGTGCTGTAGAGGGACGCCTTGGCGACGCCTGCCTGCTCGATGATCCGGTCGATGCCGACGGTGTGCACACCCTCGGCGTAGAAAAGCTCGCTCGCGGCGGTGAGGAGCCGGTCCCGGGCGGACGGCTTGACGGGACGGGGGGAACGTGTGGCCTTGGTCGGCATGGAATGCATCCAGTCATCTGATCAGACAGGTCTGACTAACGTGGACAGCCCTCAGTTTAGGTCGCCTCGCCGCCGCTGCGCGGCGAGGCCGCAGGTGCCGGGGAGGCCCCGGCCTCGGCGACGTTCTGGACGTGCGGGCCGGAGGAATCGGCGACCACGACCCGGGGAGTGACGGCCGGCTGGAGCCTGCGACCGCTGAGCAGCAGTCCGGTGAGGGCGAGCAACGCCAGCACGATCACGGCGATGCCGTACTCCCGCGCGGTGTCTATCAGGCCGCCGCCGTGGACGACCAGCACGCCTCCGATGACCGCGGGGATACCCATGCCGAGGTAGGTCACCACATACAGCAGCGACAGGACGCCGGCGCGCTCGTGCGCCTCGACGACGGGGACCACCAGCCGGATGCCGACCAGGAAGCCGGCCCCGAAACCGATACCCGCGACGGCTGTGCCCACGAAGAACCCGGTCACCGAGGCCGCGCCGCCCGCGCCGGAGCCGATGGAGACCAAGGTGACGACGATTCCGGCCACCAGTGCGGGAACGCCGATGAGCATCACCGTACGGGCCGCTGCCTTGCGCAGCAGGAGCACGGCGACGGCACCGGCTCCGGCAAGGGTGGACAGGCCCAGCCCGCCGTACACGGCGTTGTGGGAGTGGACCAGGGTGCCGGTCAGCCCCGGGGCGAGGGCTCCGTAGAAGCCGGCGAGCGCCCAGACCGCGAAGATCACGGGAGCCGCGACAGCGACCGGGCCGCGGGCGGCACGCGGCAGCTTGATCTCGGGCTTCATGCTGGCGAGGGCGCCGGGCTTGGTGGTCACCGTCTCGGGCATCAGGGTCAGGCCCAGGGCCTCAAGGGCAAAAGCGGTCAGCAGCCCGAGGTAGATCAGATGGGTCGGCCAGGACAGGTACTGCACGACCAGGCCGGAGAGCAGGGCGCCGAGGGACGTGCCGAGGACGGGCGCGAAGGAGTTGGCGAGCGCGCCGCGTACCCGGTCGAGGTCGAGCATGCCGGCTCCGATGGCACCGACGGCGGTGCCGGTGGCGAGTCCCTGGATCACCCGGGCGATGAGCAGGGCGCCCACGCTGTCCGCAGTGCTGAAGACCGCCATCGCGACAACCTGCCCGGCCAGTGCGGCGAAGAGCATGGGGCGGCGGCCGATGTGGTCGGAGACTCGGCCGAAGACCAGCAGCGCGACCAGCACGGCGAGCGCATAAGCCCCGAAGACCACCGTGGTGGTGATCGGGGAGAAGCCCCATTCCCGCTGGTAGACCGCGTACAGCGGGGTCGGCGCGGTGGACGCCGCGAGCAGTGTCAGGACTATGGAGACGAGGAGGGCGAAGGACGCCTTGGGTCCTAGGCGGATACGGCTGGACATGGGTGACTCCTCAATCGGAGGGTAGGGGAGGGGCCGGGATGGGCACGGCTCGAAGCTCGACGGCGCGAATGGCCGCGATCACGCGAGCGTCACGTGCCGGCGAACACAACGGCCGGCCGTGCGGGGGACGCGCGACGGCGTCCGGCGGGCCCCCGGTCCCACGTCTGCGAGCGGTGAGCGCCGGCCCCTACACGGCATCCCGCACAACAGGGAGCGCGTACTCCCACAGTCGGTCCGCGGCGGCTGGATCGATCGACCACGTGGCGACACCTGCCATGGTCAGCTCGGGGCCGCCTTCGACGACCTCGGCCTCGTGGTTGTCCTCGAAGTACCGGCCGGTCACACCGTCCAGCAGCGGCGAGGCGGCAAGGAGTGTGCTGGTGGCGGCCCCCTGCTCGGGGTTCTTGAAGTAGTCGGGAGTGATGAGGTTCCCCTCGTCGTCCATGGAGCCCAGCGCCTGCATGGTGGCCTTGTCCATATGCCGCGACAGATTGGTGTGGATCCATCCCGGCTCACAGGAATTGGCGCTGATGCCGTCCTCGGCCCAGCGACGGCTGAGCCCGACAGCGAGCAGCACGTCGGCCGTCTTCGACTGCACGTAGGCAGTGAGGGGGTCGTAGGGGCGCCGCTCGAACTGCGGGTCGTCGAAGTCGAAGCCGCCCAGGCGTTGTGCACCGGAGCTGACGACGACCACGCGAGGTTTCTCCGCGGCCTTGAGGGCGGTGTGCAGCCCGAGCGCCAGGGCGAAGTGCCCGAGGTAGTTGATGGCGAGCTGCATCTCCCAGCCCTGCGCGTTCACCTGATGAGTGGGCAGCATCATCACGCCGGCATTGGCGACAATGGCATTCACCGGCCCGTCCCAGTTGTCGCAGAACGCCCGAACGGAGCGCAGATCCGCGAGGTCGAGTGCGACGGCCTCGGTGTCCGGGAATTCCTCAAGGATCGTCTTGGCGATTGCGGGGTTACGCGTGGCGATGGTGACGTGCGCACCCGCACCGGCGAGAGCGCGGACCGTCTCGGTCCCCAGCCCTGAAGCGCCTCCCGTGACAATGATGCGTTGTCCGGACAGATCGACCCCCGCCAGAACGTCCGCGGCTGTGGCGCGTATACCGAAGGGGGTGGTGAAGAGCGTCATATCGACTCCATGGAGCGTCATCACATACGGATGGGTTTGTGTTGTTCAGCGATCCCGACAAGCCGGCGACGGGGTGCCGCGGTTGTTGTTCGCCCTCCGGCCGACCGCGGTGGGGTGTTGACGGCGTTCGGCGGACGGGCAGCTCTCGCGGCCCGTCGATGGCCATCGACGGGGCGCGGTCAAAACGGTCGGGGGGAGAGGACGAGGCCGAGCCCGGACAGACAATGGGCGGGCGCGAGCGGAGTGACCTGCGCCCTTGCGGCAGCTCAGGCGGAGGGCCTCGGTACGAAGTTGGGGCCGCTGGTGCGGAAATCCTCCCTGCGGCCGGCGACATACTGCTCCACCGTCAGGGGAACGCTGCCGCTGATGTCCTCGATGACGTTGTTCGTGCCGGCGAAAATCCCCTGCTGATAATCGACGGCCACATTGCTCAGGTGCTGGACCAGGTGGGCAGGCAGCCCACGAGACGTCATGGCGGCTGCGAACTCTTCGACACTGATCGGCTCGTAGTGGACTGGAATGCCCAGCTCCCCGGATACGGCGTCAGCGATTTCGTAGTGATCCATCTCGATCGGCCCATGCAGGGTGTAGGCCTCGCGGTTGTGCGGTTCTGGATCGGCCAGCACCGCCGCGATCACACGTGCCTGGTCAATTTCCGCGACGGGCGCGTGGCGTCCATGTCCGAACGGCAGCCGCAGTGCGCCCTCACCGTCCCTGCGTTCCCACCAGTCCACGAGCCACGCGGTGAAGAATGTGGGGCGCACATGGGTCACGAGCATGTCTGTCCGGTCCAGCAGTCGCTCGCTGAGCCAGTGCTGGCGTGCGGCGTTGCTCT
Organism: Streptomyces sp. NPDC006923; assembly: GCF_040635655.1. Lineage (NCBI taxonomy): Bacteria > Bacillati > Actinomycetota > Actinomycetes > Kitasatosporales > Streptomycetaceae > Streptomyces > Streptomyces sp. NPDC006923. The sequence goes on along the minus strand of NZ_JBEYIF010000020.1, from coordinate 70,495 downwards.
TTGATTCACGCCTGGCGGAGATCTGCGACATATTGACGACGGACCGGACGCCCGCCTCCACCGCGGCCTGCGCGAAGACCGTGGTCGCCTCAATCAGTCCCTCGCGGATCGGGTAGCAGAAGTAGGCCCCGCTCACCCCGCGCATGGCGCGGCTCATGTCATCGAGGTCGAGCAGATCTCCGACGACGGGTTCCGCGCCCGCCGCGGCCAGGGACCGCGCCCGGTCGTCGTCCTGCCGGACCAGCGCGCGGACCGTATGGCCGCGCGCCAGGAGTGACTCGACGCCGGCGTGTCCCGTTTTTCCGGCCGCACCCGTGATCAGGAAGACCCGTTGGTCATCAGCCACTCGTACCTCCTGGGAATCTTCTGTATGTCTCTGCCGTCGCCGCGGCAGGTGGTCAATGGAAAAGAATTCGCCGAGGGGACATCTTGCTCATGGCGCGGGGCGCCTTCCCGTAATGACCCGGTGGGCGTGGCGGGGCGCCTCATCAGGAGGTGACAGCTCGACGCACAGCCGGTTCGCTGACTGAACTGCTCCTGTTCGACACCGTAACATGCCTCAGTTCAATGAGTGAACTCTGCTGGTAGAATCTGGATATGACCCTTCCCAACACGTACGCGGACCGGAACTGCCCGCTCGCTCGAACGCTGGAGGTCGTCGGAGAGAGGTGGACGCTCCTGATCATCCGAGACGCGTTCTACGGAGTGCGCAGGTTTGGCGACTTCGCCACTCAGCTCGGGATTCCGCGCGCCGTTCTGACCAGCCGGCTGAAGGCCCTCGTGCAGGAAGGCGTGCTCGCTCGTGACGATGAGGCGGCGGCGGGTGTCGAATACCGGCTGACCCCCAAGGGTGTCGCGCTGTGGCCGGTTGTGCGCGCCCTGATGAACTGGGGGGAGACCTTCTACTCTCCGGACGGAGCGAAGCGCGTCCTCCTCCATGATCAGGACGGCGGCGCGCTCGACCACGAGGGGCGCTGCCAGGACTGCGGCGCGGCTGTGCCGGTCGCGGAGATCCGGGTCGAACCCGGACCCGGATTCATTACGGCGAAAACTGATCTCGATCCCGTGTCCACCGCGATCAACACACCGCGACGACTTCTCGAACCAGTCGTGCGCTGAACGCGCGCCGTCGGCGGTCTCCCGACCGCGCCGCCTTTCCCACCCGACGACGGGTCGTGCCCCGCAACCCTGACAACACCACGGCCGAAGGGCCGGTCATCGTCTCCCTCGACATCCACAGTGTCACCCCGTCCTGAACGAGAAACACACCCACGGCGTCGGCGTTGCCGCGACGGCCCAGCGGGATGCGAGCGGTCTCATCGCGTTATCGCGTTTGATCTGCTCGACGGCCTGCCCGGGGAGTCCGGCCGAGGCCAGGGCCTCAGTTTCTGTCGGTCCGGGGGCCAGAGCTCGGGAGGCGCGGCGCCGAAGGCCGTCGCGCGATCGCTGTTCGCCCGGTTCGGCGCGGCCCTCGTCCAGGGGGAAGGGGGCTCGGAAAGACGCTGCTCTCCGGTCTGTTGTGGGGCGGTGGGCGGGCGGCCAGGGGGCCGCCGCGCGGGGGGTTCGGTGGGGGACGCGATTCAGGGGCGGTCCGCGCTGACGCGCCATACGCGGGCCGAGAGTGTGACGCCGTCGTCCGTCGTATAGGCGGCGAACGCCTCGGCCGCGGCGGCGCGCACCTGGCGGCGGACGGCGTCGTCGGCATGTGCCTCGCGCATCCAGTGGCGGACAGGGCCCCAGTCCGTCAGGAAGCCGGCCGCGTCGTCCGGATCGGCCCCCCAGTGCTGCGCCAGGGTGAACGGTTCGACGGTGACGGAGGTGAAACCGGCCTCGCTCAGGACCTGTTGGCTTCTGGCCGGGTCCGCGAAGGACGCGGGCCCGGTGTGCTGAGTGAAGTCCGGTACGGGAATGCGGGCGCCGATCGCCCGGTAGATCACCGTCTGGTCCATCTGGGCGTGCCCTTGAGAGCAGACGAAGGCGAGGCGTCCGCCCGGCCGCAGCGCCCGCCGGATGTTCGCGAAGGCGGCGACGGGATCGGCGAAGAACATCACACCGAAGCGGCTCACGGCCGCGTCGTAGGCGGCTTCGTCAAACGGAAAGACCTGCGCGTCCCCACGGACGAAGGAGACCGATTCCAGGCCGGCCTTGGCGGCGGTGTCCGCCGCGGCCTCCAGCATCGGAGCCGACAGGTCGAGGCCGAGACCCTCGGCTCCCCGCAGGGCGGCCCGGCGGGTGAGCTGACCGGTGCCACATCCGATGTCGAGAATACGAAGGCCGGCCCGGACGCCTGCCGCGTCGAGCAGCAGTTCGTCCGCGCCTTCGTTCAGGGCGTCGTAACGCTCGGCGTGATCGGCCCAGTGCCGGCCCTCGTATCCGTTCCACGCATCCGACTGATCCTGGTTCACGGTGGTAGTAGCCATATCGCCAGTATGGTGGAGGCGCTGTCGGGCTGGTGGGGGCGCTGTCGGGCGCTCTCGTCCCAGGGCGGCTGAACGACATCGCACGGCGGTGCGGCGAACACCGATGGGTCGTGCGTGCCGCTCCATCCGTCTGCCCCGCCACTTCTGACCGCACCCGCTCCCATCATTTCCGTGGCCGACAGGCTCCTGGTGGGCCACAGCGTGTGCGGAAAAGCGTCCAGGAGCGGTTCCCGTTGAGTTTCGGTGCGATTTCTGTCGCCCCTTTCCCGTCGCCTCGGCGCCTCACTCTCCGGCCATTGCCGGTCACCGTCCGATGGTGGCGGGACAGATGCGTGGCGCTTATGGCGCGGTCCACCGTGTGTCTTCGTGTACGCAGTCGCCGTCACCTGCGCAGAGATGATTGTGAGCGAGGGGTGGTGCAGAAAGGAGTAGTGTCGGCCACTTGAATTTGAACTCCCGAAGGAGCTTCATGGGTATCGTGGACAAGTGGCTGGTGGAGGTGTGCCTCAGCTCGGACGCAGGGCGGCTGGTCCGGCATTTTTATGTGGTGGACGCGGTTTCCACCGGCGAGGAAGCCCGGTCGGTGGTCAGGGAGACGGTTGAGAATGCCTGCGCGTGCAAGGGAGGCGAGAACGGTGCGGAATTGAGCTGGTGCTGGGGGCAGGTGCGGCGGTTCATCATTGATGCGATGGGCTGCGTCGCGCTGTCTCAGCCGTTACCCGTCTGGCACCATTCGCTGACGCTTCCGGCCGGCACCGGTCGCCAGGGAGGCTTGAGCCGATGACCCGGTCTTACGAACAGACGTGCTTTATCGCCCGCGCACTCGATGTGCTGGGCGAGCGGTGGACTTTGCTGATCCTGCGGGAACTCGTATTGGGGCCTCGTCGCTACGGCGCACTCCTCAACGCTCTTCCCGGCATTGGTAACGGCCTTCTCGCGGCTCGTCTCAAGCACTTGGAGAAACACCATGTCGTGCGTCGGACGACATTGGGCGGCCCGGACCATATCGGAGCCTATGAGCTGGGCGAACGCGGGGAAGCTCTGATACCGGTCCTGAAGGCGCTGGTGGATTGGGGGGCCGGCCTTGAAGAACCGTCATCGGAGTACACCAGCCGGACCGCTTGGCGCATGGTCGCAATGCGCCTTACGGCCCCCGAGGAGGCGGTCGACTTTGACGCACTCACGCAACTCGTCGTGGGTGATGAGATGCTGTGGCTGCACGGCGACGGCAATCGGATCCGGGTGGAGGTCGGAGTCGCACCGATCACCCCAGATCTTCGGCTGACCTGCGACAAGGAGACCTTCAATGTCCTTGCCAGGGGCCGGATGACGGTGGAGCGCGCAATGGCCGCGGGGGAACTCACCGTGGAGGGCGAGCCCGATACCGCACGGGTGTTTTTCGAGCTCTTCAGCCTGCCCGACCGGCATCAGAGCCCTGTCAGCGGACCGAGTCAGAAGTGATCGGGATCCCCACGTCGAAGCCGCGTCGCCGGACAAGCCTCACCCACGCCGGTGGCCGGCGGATGGTGCTCGGGAGAGGAACCTCCGGGCCGTCCATGCCGACACCTGCTCCCGGGGGAGGGCCGACCAGCGGCGGCCTTCGACGAGGGGAGGCCGGTTAGTGATCAATTTCCCAGCCGGATCATCGGAGCCCTCTCGGATGAGCGCGGTCGCGGCGACGATCGATGCGCAGGGAACCGTCACGGGCTGGACGGACGGGGCCGGGGAGCTTCTGGGATACAGCGCCGCGGAGGTCGTCGGCCGCTCCGCCGCGAGGCTGCTGGAGCCGCGCCTCGCGGCCCGGGGCCGGGCCGAGTGGGCCCGGCGGGCACGGCTGCGGGAGCCATGGTCGGGAACGACGGCACTGCGCCGGAGGGACGGGACGGGCGTCCGGGCGTCCATCGACGCTCTCCCTCTGTCCGGCGGCGGCAGAACGGACTGGTTCGTGACGGTTACGGCCGTCACCGTCACATCGGCATCGCCTCGCCAACCACCGCAGATCCCTCTCGGGACCGCACTGGCCCGCTCACCGATCGCGGTGTCGATTTGTGACGGGGACGGCCGATACCTCTGGAGGAACGAGGAAGCCGCGCGCTGGGACCGGCTGATGCACTACCAGCGGGTGGGGCACGTGCTCACGGAGTTGTGGCCCGGCAACGAGAGCAGGGCCGTTGTGGCCCTGGTCCGGCAGGTGTTCGAGACCGGTGTCCCGGTGATCGAGCGTGAACAGCGGTGGCCCGTGCCGGACACGGACGAGGAGTGCGTGTTCTCCTGCACGTACTTCCGCCTCGAAGATGAGCACGGCGGGCCCCAGGGTGTGTGCTGCATGGCCGCGGACATCAGCAGGTCCGACAGCCATCGGCACCTCCATGTGCTCAGCGAGGCCAGTAAGAGCATCGGTACCACCCTCGACGTCCTGAAGACGGCCCAGGAACTGGCCGATTTCGCGGTGCCCCGGCTGGCCGACTACATCACGGTCGACCTGGCCGAATCGGTTCCGCTCGGCGGTGAGCCCCTCCAGCGGCTGACCTCTTCGGACGAGCGTGTCCCCGTGTTCCGCCGCGCGGGGGTGGCCTCGATCCATCCGGAGAAACCGGAGGCCCTGTGGAACATAGGGGACGCGGTCTTCGTCCCCTCGTCGTCCCCCTTCACCCGCGCTCTGTACTCGCGGGAGCCGCACTACGAGCCGGTCCTCGACACCTCTCCCGGCACCTGGGTCGACCAGGACCCGGACCGGCTGCGGAAGATCCGCGCGACCGGGATGCACTCCCTGATCATCGTCCCGCTCCAGGCACGGGGCACGCTCCTCGGCGAAGCCGTGTTCGTCCGCACCGACAACCCCCATTCCTTCTCCCCGGACGAACTGCTGCTGCTCCAGGAACTCGCCGGACGGGCGTCGCTGAGTCTGGACAACGCCCGCAGATTCACCCGCGAGCGGGCCGCCTCGCTCGCACTCCAGCGGAATCTGCTCCCCCGGAATCTGGAGGGAGGAGCGGCGATGGAGCTGGCCTCGCGCTATCTGCCGGCGGACACGCACGAGGGCGTCGGAGGCGACTGGTTCGATGTGATCGACCTGCCCGGCGGCCGGATCGCGATGGTGGTGGGGGATGTCGTCGGGCACGGGATCAACGCCGCGGCACGGATGGGACAGTTCCGCACGGTCGTCCGCACCCTCGCCGAGCTGGATCTGCCGCCCCATGAACTGCTCTCCAGGCTCGACAGCCTCGTGGTGCGTCTGACCGAGCAGGACGGCGGCGAGGACCGGGAGGAAATCGGGGGGCCCGGCTTCTGGTCCCAGGCCATGGGCGGTACCTGTGTCTACGTCGTCTACGACCCCGCCACCCGGATCTGCACCATGGCACGGGCCGGGCACCCGCCGCCCGCGGTGGTCCATCCCGACGGCAGTGTCGTCTTCCCCGACCTGCCCGCCGGGACACCGATCGGCACCGGACTCAGCTCGTACGGATCCCTCTCCGTCGAACTGCCCGAGGGCAGTGTCATCGCCCTGTACACCGACGGGCTCATCGAGTCCCGTCAGGCCGATCTCGACGACGGGCTGCGCCGGCTGGGTGCGGCCCTCGCCCATCCCGAGGTCCCGCTGGAGTGCCTCTGCACCGAGGTGATCACGGCGATGACCATGAAACCCCGCAGCGAATCGGAGACCGTCCTCCCCGACGCCGTGCTGTCGGAGGCGTCGGAGGACGACGTCGCCCTGCTGCTGGCCCGCACCCGCGGACCGACCTGCCGAGGAAACCCACGAACCGTCACACGGGATCTCCCGACCATGACGTCCTCCTCGGTGGAGACCGGCTGTTGAGCGGACCACGGACAACCCTCGCGATCCTCAGGAACCGGCAGCCCCCCGGCGCAGGTAGGCGCCGAGCCGCTCGATCGCCGAGGGGTTGCGCGGGCTCTCGACGAGGTCGGCGTAGTCGAGGGTGTAGATCCGCTTGTGCTTGATGGCGGAGACGTTCCGCAGCGGTGGGTAGGAGAGCAGGAAGTCCTTCTTCTGCTCCGCACTCGTGGAGCCGTAGTCGTTGATGACGATGACGTCCGGATCCCTCTTCACGACCGTCTCCCAGCCGACTGTCGTCCACGAGTCCGCAAGGTCGTGCAGGAGGTTGACGCCTCCGGCCTCGCTGATGATCTGCTCGGGCGCGGCGTAGCGGCCGGAGGTGAAGGGCTGGTCCTGGCCGCTGTCGTAGAGGAAGACCGAGGGCTTGTCCGCGCCCTTGGGGGCCTTCGCGCGGACGTCGGCGACCGTTGCCCTGTACTGCTTGATCAGTTTCTGTGCGCGCTTCTCGACACCGAAGATCCGGCCGAGGTTCTCCAGATCCGTGTAGAGCGCGTCGAGCGGCGGCATGATGCCGCGCGAGGTGCTCGTGCGGGCGTTGCGGCAGGACTCGGTGAGCAGATAGGTGTCGATGCCGTCCTTGTGCAGGTCGTCCGGCGTCAGCGCGTTCTCGTTGAAGCCGTAGTTCCAGCCGGCGAAGACGAGATCGGCGCGTGCGTCGAGGGCTGTCTCCTTGGTGATGCGGTCCTTGGAGAGCCACTTCACCTTGTTGTACGCGGCCTTGTACGGCAGGCCGTCGAGGGAGCCCTTGTCCGCGGGCATGACATAGCCGGCCATGTGGTCCTCCAGGCCGAGCGCGAACATGAGCTCGGTGATGCCGACATCGTTGGTCACCACCCGCTCGGGGCGCTGGTCGTAGGTGACCTTCGTACCGCAGTTGGTGACGGTGACCGCCTGTGACTTCGTGGCCTTGGCGTCGGACGCGACCTTCGCGCCACAGCCACTCAGCGTGAGAGCGGCGGCGAGGCCGAGCGAGGCGGAGGAGATGAGCTTGCGCACGGGAGCCTTCCGGAGAGGGGGTCAGGGTGCCAGTGGATCGAAGAGGAACTGGGTGGCGCCGGTCTCGGGGTGGCGCACCCGGTGTGCTCGGACGTGGAAGACGTCGGCGAGAAGCTCGGGGGAGAGGACCTCGTCCGGGGGACCCGAGGAGACGAGGCGCCCGCCGTCCAGTACGTGCAGCCGGTCGCAGTGAGCGGCGGCGAGATTGAGGTCGTGCAGGGCCGCGAGCACGGTCGGACCGCTGGCGCGGACCCGGCGCAGGACGTCGAGCTGGTGCGCGATGTCGAGGTGGTTGGTGGGCTCGTCGAGGACCAGGACGCGTGGTTCCTGGGTGAGCGCGCGGGCGATGAGCACCCGCTGCTTCTCGCCGCCGGACAGCGACAGGAAGCCGCGTGCGGCGAGGTGCGCCACCCCGGCTTGCTCCAGGGCCCGCTCACAGATCTGCCCGTCGCGCGCGGCGGTGCGCTCGCGGTGCGGCAGGCGCCCCATCGCGACGACCTCGGTGACCGTGAAGTCGAAGTCCGCCGCCGACTCCTGCGGTAGCGCGGCGAGCAGGCGCGCCGCGGCCCGGGGCCGCATACGGTGCACGTCCTCGCTCTCGACCCTGACGACTCCGGAGTCGGGCCGTCGGGCCCGGTAGACACACCGCAGCAACGTCGACTTCCCGCTGCCGTTGGGGCCGACGAGGCCCACAAAGGTTCCGGCGGGCACGTCGAGGGTGACCTCGTCGACGAGCCGGGTGCCGGCCACCTCGACCGAAACGCCTTCGACGTCGAGCCGCACAACTCCTCCTTCACTTCAAGCATCGGTACGGGGACAGATACGGGTGGTGCTGCGGGAGGCACGGGCTCAACGCCCCGTCAGCGCATGGCCCCCGCGCCGCATGAGCAGCAGGAACGTGGGTACGCCGAGGGCGGCCGTGACCACGCCGACGGGCAGTTCCGTCGGTGCGAGCAGCACCCGTGACAGCACGTCGGCCCACACGAGCAGGACCGCCCCGGCGAGCGGCGCGACCGCGAGCACCCGCGTGTGGGACGCGCCCACGAGCATGCGTACGAGGTGCGGGACCATCAGCCCGACGAAACCGATCGCCCCGCTCACGGCGACCACCGTGCCCGTGACGGCCGCGGTCACGACGAACAGTTCACGCCGCAGCCGGTCGGGCGGCACGCCCAGGGCCGCCGCCGTCTCGTCGCCCATGGAGAGCGCGTCCAGCGCGCCGGCCCGCAGCCTGAGCCACAGCCAGCCCGCCAGCACCGTCATGGCCGCCGGCGGAACCTTCGGCCAGGTCGCCCCGCCCAGGCTGCCGAGCAGCCACATCATCGCCGCGCGAGCCGCCTCGCCCCGCTCGGCGCCGAAGACCATGACGGTCGTGATGGCCTGGAAGCCGTAGGCGAGCGCCGTGCCGGTCAGAACAAGCCGCAGTGGGCTGAGCCCGAGCGGGGAGCGGGCCACCGCGTACACGATGAAGGTCGCCGCGAGCGCCGACACGAAGGCGGAGAAGGAGAGCGCCCAGACGCCGAGGCCGGCGAGCGCGCCGAACAGGATGACCGCGTTGGCGCCGACGGCGGCGCCGGAGGAGATGCCGAGCACAAAGGGATCGGCCAGGGCGTTACGCACCAACGCCTGCACCCCGACCCCGACCGCGGCGAGCCCCGCGCCGACCACGCCGGCGAGCACGACACGTGGAAAGCGGATCTCCCACACGACGGTGTAGGCCCCCGCGTCGTCGGTGCCCAGGCTTCCGCCGCTCAGGCCGGCCCACATGAGCCGCAGCACCTGCCCCCAGCCCATTCCCGTCGCTCCGAGCCCCACCCCGCACACCAGCGAGACGACCAGCACGAGTGTGAGTCCGACGACCAGAGACGCAGTGGGTATGTGTCCACGCGGAGCGCCTGTGGCGGAAGGGGGAGCGGCGGTGCGGGGCAAGAGGGGCGCACATCCTCGGGGTTGGCGCCACCGGCAGCACGCGCGGGGCACCAGAGAACCCCGGGGGGTTCTGGCGGTCCCTGCTCGCAGTCCACGGCGGGCGGTCGACGGGTCGCACACCTGCCGTGGGTGATCGGACTCGCGCGACCTGGGCAGGCCACGCACACCGTTGCGGGACAGCGCCGGATTCCCACCGGCTTCCCCCACGAGAGGCAGGCGCAGCGTAGCAAGCGGGACTCGGAGGCCGGCCAGGCGGAGGGTGCCCGATCGAGGAAACCCGGTCGGCTCCCGCGCTCGGCCGGGGGAGGACGCCACGTGCTTCCTCCCCCGGCCGACTGGCGGGGCCGTCAGGACGCGGAGAGTTCCTCACGGACCGTGCGGGCGGCGGCGACCAGGTGCTCCAGCGAGGCGCGGGTCTCGGGCCAGCCGCGGGTCTTCAGCCCGCAGTCGGGGTTGACCCACAGCCGTTCGGCGGGAATGGCCTTCAGCCCGGCGCGCAACAGTCCGGCCGCCTCCTCGGTGCTCGGTACCCGCGGGGAGTGGATGTCGTACACGCCCGGGCCCGCCTCACGCGGATAGCCGTGTGCGGCCAGTTCGCGGGCGACCTGCATATGGGAGCGGGCGGCCTCCAGGCTGATGACGTCGGCGTCGAGGTCGTCGATGGCCTGGACGATGTCACCGAACTCCGCGTAGCACATGTGCGTGTGGATCTGTGTGTCCGGCCGTACGCCGGACGTGGTGAGCCGGAACGCCTCGGTGGCCCAGGCGAGATACTCCGGGCGGTCGGCGGTGCGCAGCGGGAGCGTCTCGCGCAGCGCGGGTTCGTCCACCTGGATGACCGAAGTCCCGGCCCGCTCCAGGTCGTTCACCTCGTCGCGCAGGGCGAGGGCGACCTGGCGGGCGGTGTCGCCGAGGGGCTGGTCGTCGCGGACGAAGGACCAGGCGAGCATGGTGACCGGCCCGGTGAGCATGCCCTTGACCGGCCGTGAGGTGAGGGACTGGGCGTACGTCGTCCAGCGCACCGTCATCGGTTCGGGGCGGGAGATGTCGCCGGCCAGGATCGGCGGGCGGACGTAACGGGTGCCGTAGGACTGCACCCAGCCGTGCTGCGTGGCGAGGTAGCCGGTGAGCTGCTCGGCGAAGTACTGGACCATGTCGTTGCGTTCGGGCTCGCCGTGCACGAGGACGTCCAGGCCGGTCTTCTCCTGGAAGGAGATGACCTCCTGGATCTCCGCCTTGATGCGCTCCTCGTAGCCGGCGGTGTCGATCCGGCGCGCGCGGAGGTCGGCGCGGGCGGTGCGCAGTTCGCCGGTCTGCGGGAAGGAGCCGATGGTGGTGGTCGGCAGCGGGGGCAGACCGAGGTGGGTGCGCTGCGCCGCCGCACGTTCGGCGTACGGCTGGGAGCGGCGGGCGTCGGCGTCGGTGACGGCGGAGGCGCGGGTCCGTACGGCGGGGTCGCGCGTGATGGGTGAGTTCGCGCGGGAGGCCAGATCGGCCCGGTTGGCGGCGAGTTCGCCGGTGATCGCGCCCGTGCCCTGGGTGAGGCCCTGGGTGAGGGTGACGATTTCGGCGGTCTTCTGCCGGGCGAAGGCGAGCCAGCGCAGGATCTGCGGCTCGATGTCCCGCTCCGGCGCGGCGTCGAGGGGCACATGCAGGAGGGAGCAGGAGGCGGCGACGTCGACGCGGCCGGCCAGCCCGAGCAGGGTGCCCAGGGTGGCCAGGGACTTCCCCAGGTCGTTCACCCAGATGTTGCGGCCGTTGACCACACCGGCGACCAGCCGCTTGCCGGGCAGTCCGCCCACGGCGGCGAGCGCCTCCAGGTTGGCGGCCGCGGACTCGGTGAAGTCCAGCGCCAGCCCCTCGACCGGGGCCTTGGCCAGCACCGGCAGTGCCTCGCCGAGCCGGTCGAAGTACGAGGCGACCAGCAACTTGGGCCGGTCGGTGAGGGCGCCGAGGTCGTGGTAAGCGCGGGCGGCGGCGTTCAGTTCGGCCGGGGTGCGGTCCTGGACGAGGGCGGGCTCGTCGAGCTGCACCCACTCGGCGCCGGCCGCGCGGAGGCCGGCGAGAATCTCCGCGTATACGGGCAGCAGACGTTCGAGCAGAGTGAGCGGGTCGAAGCCGGCGGCGACGCCGGGCGCGGGCTTGGCGAGCAGGAGGTAGGTCACCGGGCCGACCAGGACCGGCCGCGCGGTCAGGCCCAGGGCGAGGGCCTCCTTCAGCTCGGCGACCTGCTTCGCCGGGTCGGCCGTGAAGACGGTGTCCGGGCCGAGCTCCGGGACGAGGTAGTGGTAGTTGGTGTCGAACCACTTGGTCATTTCCAGCGGCGCGATGTCCTGGGTGCCGCGGGCCATGGCGAAGTAGCCGTCCAGGGCGTCGGCCTCGACGGCGGCCCGGTGGCGGGCGGGGATCGCGCCGAGCGCGACGGTGGTGTCCAGGACGTGGTCGTAGTACGAGAAGTCGCCGGTGGGCACTTCGTCGATACCGGCCTCGGTGAGCTGCTGCCAGTTGCTTCGGCGCAGTTCGGCGGCGGTGGCCCGGAGGGCGTCCGCGGTGACGCGGCCCGTCCAGTAGCCCTCGATCGCCTTCTTCAGTTCCCGGTTCGGGCCCTGCCGGGGGTAGCCGTGCACGGTGGCCCGTGCTGCCGCGGCTGCGGACTTCGCTGTCACGGAGATCTCCTTCGCGAGATGAATCCCTGAGATCCCGGAGACGGACGCGAGCGCGGAGCGGTGCCGAACCGGACGGAAACGATCCCGCGCACAGCGCGGTCATCCGCCCGACAGGTACGCCGACCCGCCCACGAGGTCACCGGAATGTCCGCGCACGGAGTGGTCCGCACGCGGGCAGTGGCAGGTCTTCGGACTCGCGGGCACGTCTCTGTCGTACGAGACACCTACTGGCCGTCGCTTCCCAGACCCTGTACGTCGGACCCAGTGCTATGACGGCGGTCGTTCCCGCTCACCGCTGCGGGGCAGTCCCGGATTCCCACCGGGTTCCCTCTTACGACGCATCCCGCCTGGCGGACGGGGCGAACCAGCTGCGCCTCCCAGCCTACGGGGTGCCGCTCCCCGGGGAAGCGAGCCGTCCAGCATCCGGAAGGCAATCGCGGACAACGTCCATGCCCGGCAGGCCGATGTGAACGGGCGGACCCTGGACCGCCGCCGGCACGGCTTGCCACCCAGCAGCGGACTAAGCCGCGGACCAACGAGTTGGTGCGTGACAGCGGGTGAGGCGTCGTTGCTGGCAGGTGGCATGATCCGGCTGTGGCGATCATGCTCAATCGGGCGGTCCTGGCCGAGTTGATTGTCCTGCACCGGGACAACCGCATGTATGAGTGGACGCCATACGTTCACGTGCCGCTCGGGTGATCTGGACGCACGAACGACTGGAACGGGTTAATCAGCGCGGCTGCCGCCGACGCGGTCGCACTCGGCGAGGGTGCCGTCCAGAAGGACGAACTCGGGACCGTACTCGCGCAGCGTCTTCCGCAGGCCCGGGGCCCGGTCGGCGAGCAGGCCCGTGACGGTGGTCGTAGGCGTGGGCGGTGCCGACGGATTTCCCGAAGCCGGCCGCGATCCGGGCGAGGGTGCCGTGGGGTGCAGGTACACCGGCGCGATGAGTGCGCGCCGCTGCGGCGGGAGTGTGCAGCGCCTGTCACCCTCACGGGTGACGATGAGCATCGTGACCCACACGGCCAGGGTGTGCGGGAGGTCGAGTGCGGCCGCGTAGGGAACCAACAGGGCTCCTGTGCTGCTGAGCCGAGGCTACGGACACCTCCCTCAACGGCACGGGAGCCCTGTGCGTTGCGCACCCCGCCCTCACGCCGGCTCCGTCCCCCGATCGGCAGCCGCTCCGAAAAGGCTCGGTCAATCGTTTGCTCAGGCGGGAAGTTCGGTGATGCTGAGGGCGAAGTTCACGTTCCCCACCCCGTGGTTGGCGAGGCCCACCGTGACTACGCCCGCTCCTTCCAGCCAGTGCGCCATTTTCAGGCCGCCGACGTCCAGCGGGCGCAGCCCGAGGCTCTCGACGAACGCCTCCACACGTGCCTTGGCCTGCGCATTGTCGCCGGCGAGGAAGACGTCGGGCCGACCCTTCTCCAGGACATGGCGGAAGACGGTGTTGAACGCCTTCACCACGTTGGCGCTGGCCGGGGCGGCCTTATCGACTTCCCGCGCGATCGAGGTCTCTTCGCGGTGGGCCAGCCCGTCGAACGTGGAATTGAAGGGGTTGCTGATGTCGACGATGACCTTGCCCGCGAGAGCGTCTCCGTACTGGGCGACGGCCGGCACGACACCGTCGTACAGCAGGGCCACGATGACGATGTCCCCGGCCGGGGCGGTGCCCCATTCTCCCGTCGTGGTGCCGCCGCCGAGAGCCTTGGCCAGGTCGGCGGCCTTGGACTGATCGCGGCCCATGACCTCGACGGTGTTGCCGCCCGCTATCGCCCGTGCGCCGATGGTGCGGGCCATGTTCCCGGTGCCGATGATGCTGATCTTGCTCATGAATTGTCCTGCCCCGATCGTGTGTTGTTCGGTTCAGATGGCGGTGGTGCCGCCGTCGGCGACGAGTTCCATGCCGTTGACGTAGCTGGAGTCGTCGGAGGCGAGGAAGAGGGCGGCGGTGGCGATTTCGTCGGGGCGGCCCATCTGGCCGCGGGGGATGAGGGACTCGAACTGGCGCTTGGTGGCCTCGTCGAAGAGTTCTTCCTGCTTGGCGGTGGCGACCTGGCCGGGGGTCAGGACGTTGACGCGGATGCGGCGGTCCTTGAGTTCGTTGAGCCAGATTCGGGCCCATGCCTGCTGGACGGCCTTGCTGCCGGCGTAGACGCTCCAGCCTGGGAAGGCGCCGAGGGAGGCGTTGGAGCCGGTCATGAGGATGGAGCCGCCGTCGTTGAAGAGCGGGAGGGCCTTCTGGACGGTGAACAGGGTGCCGCGGGCGTTGAGCCCGAACCAGGTGTCGAACTGGGCCTCGGTGATCTCGCCGAGCGGAGCGGGCTTGCCGCCGCCTGCGCTGGCCCACAGCACGTCGAGGCTGCCCTTCTCCCGCTTGACGGTGTCGTACAGGCGGTCCAGGTCGTCCAGGTTGGCGGCGTCGCCCTGGACGCCGGTGACGTTGCGGCCGATCTGCTTCACGGCCTCGTCCAGGGCGTCCTGGCGGCGGCCGGTGATGAAGACGTGCGCGCCCTCGTCGACGAACAGCTTCGCGCCGGCCAGCGCCATGCCGGTGGTGCCGCCGGTGATGACCGCGACCTTGCCGTCGAGCTTTCCCATGGTTGCTCCCTTGAGTCGGTGGTGCCGTGCGCACCTGGGGAGACGGTGTTATGTACACCGCCCTGTGTGCTTACGGTACGGGGCGGGCGGGTGGTGTGCAAACTATGTACACCGGTCGTTACCTAGCTGGGGTACCATGAACGCATGACAGAGTTGGAGAAGGGCCCCACGGGCCGCCGCCGAGGCCGGGGCGCCCGCGAGCGCATCCTCAGCGCGTCCCAGCGGCTGTTCCGCGAGCAGGGCATCAACCGCACCGGCATGGACCAGCTCTGCGCCGCGGCCGAGGTGTCCAAGCGCACGGCCTACCAGCACTTCAGCGGCAAGGACGAACTCGTCGCCGAGTACCTGCGCCGGTTCGACCCCTCCGTTCTGTCCGGCGTGTTCGACCGCACCGACCTCACGCCCCGCGAACGGCTTCTCGCCGCCTTCGACATCCCCCCCACCACCCCCCTGTGCCCCTACATCGCCGCGGCCGTCGAACTCCACGACCCCCAGCACCCCGCATCCCAGTACGCACGCGAGTACAAAAAGGCCGTCGCCGCGCGGCTCGCCGACACCGCCCGCGAAGCCGGCGCCGCCGACCCTGAACAGCTCGGTGAGCAGCTCGCGCTGCTCATCGACGGCGCCGCGGCCCGGACCCGGGTCCTGAACGCCGACGCATTCCCCACCGCCGCCGCCATCGCCGCCGTCCTCATCGACAACGCCATTCCCGTCACGGCCGGCGATGACCGGCGACGGGAGGAAGTGTCGAGTTAACGTGGCACTCCCTCGGCCGGGCTGGACGCGCTGCCGGTCGCGGCTGCACCCGCTGGTACACAACACCAGCCGCCCGGCCCGGGCCCGGAGGGATCCGGCGCCGCTTTCTGACACTTCCTGATCCGGGCAGCGACGGGCGCCCGATTGAGGAGAGCGCGGGCGACCTCCGGGGCAAGCCCCGCCGGATCGCGATTGACATGGGCAGCCGGGCGATCCGTACCTGCCTGGTGAGGGCCGGTCTCGCCTCGGAGCAGGTGGGCTATCTGTGCTGTGTGACGACGACGGGGCTGCTCACCCCCGGGCTGAGCGCGCTGCTGCTGCGGGAGATGGGGCTGCCGCCGACCGTTCAGCGTCTCGACATCGTGGGAATGGGCTGCCACGCGGCCATGAACGGCCTTACCGCTGCCAGGTCATGGTGTGTGGCCAATCCCGGGTCCGTCGCGGTGGTGCTGTGCGCCGAGGTCTGCTCGGCCGCGTACGTCTTCGACTCAACTATGCGCACGGTGGTCAACTCCCTCTTCGGTGACGGTGCCGCCGCCGTGGCTCTCACCTGCCGGCCTGCTCTTTTGGCCCGGGAGCGGGAAGGCGAGGCCAAGCCCGTTCCGCATCTGTTGTCGTCGGCCGGCCAGGTAATCACGTCGGCTCACGCTGCGCCCGCTCTCCCCCGACGACGAGCAGCACGTCGCCCGAGCCCTCGCCGACGCCGAGATCGTCCGCTGGGCCACCGGGGCACACCTGCACCGCCTGCCCGCCGACGAACGTGCCGCCCAGTGGCTGCGCACCCGCTTCATGCACCACTCCACCGACAATCCGGCCTCATGCACCGTTGCGGCCAAGGCCGGACTCCTGCTGGAGGGCACCATGCGGCAGGCCACCACCGACAACACCGGCGCCCGTCACGACTCCCCACCTCCACGCCCGACTGGCCACCGACCCAGACCCCCGCGAGCGCGTTCCCACCTCATCGTGAACACGACCGTGGGACGATCCCCGAACCTGCCGGATGCCACCACCCGCATCACCCCGAGGTCCACCTGTGTTCAGTCCAAGCGATCTCCGTACCGTTCTCACCTCGTACCTGGTCCATCACCCCACCGAGAGCACCCGCCTCGCCCCCGTGGCAGCCGCCCTCGACGCAGCACACAGGACACCGGACCCGGTACCGGTGACGTGCAGTGCCGTCGTCATCGACCACGACCGCCTCGTCCTGCACACACAGAACGCCCCCGCCGGCTCCGGCCTGCCGGGCGCCGAACACCAGGACGGGGACCGCAGTCCGCTGGCCACCGCCCTGCGCGCCGTACGTGACCAGACCGGCATCCGCCCCGGCGACCTCTGCCTCACCCCGCAATTCCTCCACGCCCCGATCGACATCGCACCGGGTCCCGGCGCAGTCAGCCGGACTTCCGGCGCACCGATCGCCGATCTCCGCTACACCTTCTACGTCGCCCACAAGCCCAACAAGCCCAACGCCCAGGCGCTCTGGCAGCCCGCAGCAGACGTCACCCTTACGGAGCTGGCGGCCAAGGTGACCGGTCTGGACGGACAGGTAAACCCGCTCAATGCCTCGGCGCTGATTTGCAACTCCCGCGGCGAGTACCTGCTGCACCTACGGGACATGCGGGAGGGTATCTGGGCTCCGGGGTGCTGGGCCTTGCTCGGCGGCGGCCACGAGCCCGGCGACCGCACTCCGGAGGACACGATCCGGCGCGAACTGGCGGAGGAAGCCGGCATCATTCCCCAGCGACTGGAGACATTCCTGGACGAAGAAGTCCGCGACCCGGACGGCCTGACCGTGCCGGTCCGAATCTTCACCGCACTCTGGGAAGGCGACCCGGCTCGGCTTCCACTCACGGAGGGCGTGATGCTCGCCTGGTTCCCTCCAGCCACAGTGCCCCGCCTTCGCCTCGGCGGAGAAACCCTCGACCTGGTCCAACGCCACGCCCGCATCGCGGAACCAACCTAGGTGTATTGACCACGAGCGTTGTTAACAGTGGGCGGCGGAGACGTGATCAAGGTTGGCGGCACGTTATGGGTAAGGGGAAGCCGGTCGGAGAAATGGGCATCTCCCGTACCACAGCCCACAAATGGGTACGGCGCCGGCGAGCCGAAGGCGATCCGGGGTTGTATGACCGCTCCAGCCGACCCCTGACGACACCGCACCGAACCCCTGCCGATGTCGAGAATCGCATCTGCGAGCTACGCCGCGACCGCAAGCTCGGCCCCGCACGGATCGGCCGATCCTGGGCATACCCAGCTAGACGGTCCACCGTGTCCTGACCCGCCACGGCCTGAACCGGCTGCGCTGGATGGACCGGCCCACGGTCATCCGACGCTACGAACGATCACGTCCCGACGAACTGGTCCACGTCGACGTCAAGAAGCTCAGCAACATTCCCGACGGCGGCGGACATCGGATCATGCCCCGCCAGCAGGCCGCCGGCAATCGGCAGGCCACAACCGACGCGCATAGGGGCGGCAGTCCCGTGACCGGCTACAGCTTCGTCCACACAGCCGTCGACGATCACTCCCGGCTCGCGTGCAGCGAGGTTCTGACCGACGAACGCAAAGAGACCGCGGCCTCCTTCTGGCAGCGTGCGAACACCTTCTTCGCCGAGCACGGCATCACCGTCGAGCGCGTCCTTACCGACAATGGCTCCTGCTGCAGATCCCCCCGCCTGTTCGGCCAGACTCTCAGCGCCGCCGATATCGTCCATAAGCGCACGCGCCCCTCTCGCCCGTAGACGAACGGCAAGGTGGAGCGCTTGAATCGCACCCTGCTCGACGAATGGGCATACGTGCGCCCGTACTCCAGTAACGCTGAACGCACCGAAGCCCTGGCGGTGCACGCGAAATCTGTGCGGTGGCCCAAGTCGCCGCGGGGGCGACGCGACGCGTGGTCGATGGCTACGGCACTGCGGGTCCGCGATGCCATCAATGAGCGGAACAGGATCGCTGTCGTGGTTGGCCTGGGGTGCGGGCTCCGCCAGGGTGAGGTGAGTCCGGAGGATGTCGACTATGTACGCGGCATGCTTCACGTCCGGCGCCAAGTACGGGCGATTCACGGAAGGCTGTACTTCGCCCTGCCGAAGGGGAAGAAGATCCGCACGGTGGATCTGCCCCCTCGGTAGCCGAGGAACTCAAGCGTCGCGTCGAAGGCTCGGTGGCTCGGACACCCCTCACCGGCGATCACCCTCGGTTACTATGCTCACTTCATGCCGGAAGCTGGCAGCAAGGGGCGCGGCGCGATCGACGGTCTGCTGGGGAGCGGGGAGACCGGCCTCGCCGGCCGAGACTCCCCAGATTCTCCCCAGCGCCGTTGACCGGTGATTTCTGCCTCTACACCCCGGAGAGGTTGTCCGTGGATTGTAAGGATGAAGAGATGGGTGGCCTGGGAAAGTGTTGGAAGAAGTTGTAGCGACCCGCTATGTCACTCCTTTGCGGGAGGGTGGATCGCTGCCCGGGATCGTCGAGGCCGACGACCTGGGCACGTATGTCATGAAGTTCACCGGCGCGGGACAGGGCCGCAAGACGCTTGTCGCCGAGGTGATCTGCGGTCAGCTCGCGCGCAGACTCGGCCTGCGCGTCCCCGAGCTGGTGACCATGCAGCTCGACCCCGTCATCGGACTCTCCGAGCCGGACCAGGAGGTACAGGAGCTGCTGAAGGCGAGCGGCGGGCTGAACCTCGGCATGGACTATCTGCCGGGATCGATCGGCTTCGACCCGCTGGCTTACCAGGTCGGTCCGGAGGAGGCCGGGCGGATCGTCTGGTTCGACGCGGTCATCAACAACGTCGACCGCTCCTGGCGCAACCCCAACATGCTTGTCTGGCACGGCGACCTGTGGCTGATCGATCATGGGGCCACCATGATCTGGCACCACAACTGGCCGGGCGCCGGGGCCTCCGCGGCCAAGCCGTACAACGCGTCCGACCACGCGCTCGCGCCCTTCGCCCCGGACATCGCGGCGGCCGCGGCGGAGCTCGCGCCGCTGGTCACCGAGGAGTTGCTGACCGAGGTCACCGCCGACGTACCGGACGAGTGGCTCGTCGACGAGCCCGGCTTCGACTCGACGGACGCGCTGCGCCGCGCGTATGTGGAGCCGCTGCTCGCGCGTGCCGCGACGATCCACGAACGGGTGATCCTGGACGCGCCCGCCAGGCCCAAGCCGTCGGCGGCGCCCGGCTGGCTGGCCGACCGCCTCGCGCCCCGCCCGCAGCAGGCGCGGGGGACGAACGACACGAAGGACGGCGGCCGGTGAGTACGAGGGACGTCTACGAGTACGCGCTGCTCCGGGTGGTGCCGCGCATGGAGCGCGGCGAGTGCATGAACGCCGGGGTGCTGGTCTACTGCCGCGCGCGGTCCTATGTCGCCGCCAGGACCCATCTGGACGAGTCCAGACTGAAGGCGCTCGACCCGCACGCGGACATCGCCGGGGTACGGGCGGCGCTGCGCGCGGTCGAGAGTGTCTGCTGCGGAGGTGACGGGGCGGGGCAGGCCGCCGGGGACGACCCGGGCCGGCGCTTCCGCTGGCTGATCGCGCCGCGCTCGACCGTCGTACAGCCGGGGCCCGTGCACACCGGGCTGACGGCCGATCCGAAGGCGGAGGCGGAGCGGCTGCTCGACCTGCTGGTCCTCTGACGGACGGGGCCTTCCGATGTGACATCCACGGCCGATCCCCACGCCCCGCCCGTGGCCCGTTGACACCGGGTGCCGGGGCTTCTAGCGTCTCGTCTGCCGAAGCTACTAAGCGGTTGCTCAGCGATCGAGGGGCCGCGGGATTCTAGGGCGAGGAGAACAGGGATGTCCACCACCGAGCAGCGCGTAGCCATCGTGACCGGGGCGGCGCGCGGCATTGGCGCCGCCACCGCCGTGCGGCTGGCCGCGGAGGGCCGCGCCGTCGCCGTACTCGACCTCGACGAGACGGCCTGCAAGGACACCGTCGAGAAGATCGGCGCGGCCGGCGGCACGGCGCTCGCCGTCGGCTGCGACGTCTCCGACAGCGCGCAGGTGGGGGCCGCCGTCGCGCGGGTCGCCGAGGAGCTGGGGGCGCCGACCGTCCTCGTCAACAACGCCGGTGTACTGCGCGACAATCTGCTCTTCAAGATGAGCGAGTCCGACTGGGACACCGTGGTGAACGTGCACCTCAAAGGGGCGTTCCTGATGGCCCGCGCCTGCCAGAAGCACATGGTCGACGCGCGGTTCGGGCGGATCGTCAGCCTCTCCTCCAGCTCCGCGCTGGGCAACCGGGGCCAGGCCAACTACGCCGCCGTCAAGGCCGGCCTCCAGGGCTTCACCAAGACCCTCGCCAAGGAACTCGGCAAGTTCGGCATCACCGCCAACGCCGTCGCACCGGGCTTCATCGTCACCGAGATGACCGCTCAGACCGCCGCGCGCATCGGCATGGGCTTCGAGGAGTTCCAGGCCGCGGCCGCCACCGAGATCCCGGTCCAGCGCGTCGGACGGCCGGAGGACGTCGCGAACGCCATCGCCTTCTTCACGGGCGACGCGGCCGGCTTTGTCTCCGGCCAGGTCATGTATGTCGCGGGCGGACCGCTCAACTGAACCGGGGAGCACTGACATGACACAGCGGATACAGGACAGCGGCAGGGTCGCCCTGATCACGGGCGCCAGCCGCGGCATCGGATACGGCGTGGCCGAGGCGTTCGTCGCCCGCGGCGACCGGGTGTGCATCACGGGGCGCGGCGAGGACGCGCTCAAGGAGGCGGTGGAGAAGCTCGGCTCCGACCGGGCGATCGGCGTGCCGGGCAAGGCGCACGACGAGGCGCACCAGGCGATCGCCGTGGAGCGCACCATGGAGGCGTTCGGCCGGGTCGACTTCCTGGTCAACAACGCCGGGACGAATCCGGTCTTCGGCCCGATCGCCGAACTGGACCTGAACGTGGCCCGCAAGGTGTACGAGACCAATGTCATCTCGGCCCTCGGCTTCGCCCAGCGGACCTGGCGTGCCTGGCAGAAGGAGAATGGCGGCGCGATTGTGAACATCGCGTCGGTCGCCGGGGTCTCGGCGTCGCCGTTCATCGGCGCGTACGGCATGAGCAAGGCGGCGATGGTCAATCTGACCCTCCAGCTCGCGCACGAGTTCGCGCCGGCCGTACGGGTCAACGCCATCGCGCCGGCCGTGGTCAAGACCAGGTTCGCGCAGGCGCTCTACGAGGGCCGGGAGGCCGAGGCCGCTGCCGCCTATCCGCTGGGCCGGCTCGGGGTGCCGGAGGACATCGGCGGCGCCGCCGCGTTCCTGACCTCGGACCAGTCCGACTGGATCACCGGCCAGACCCTGGTCGTCGACGGCGGGATCTTCCTCAACGCCGGTGTGGGATAAGGAGGTTCGGGGCCGAGACGCTCCGAAGAGCCCCGCCGGATCTCCCTCTCGATCCGGCGGGCACTGCGGTACGGTCTGCCGATCCATGGCTGGGTGCCGGCTGCGCGAAGGGCACAACGCGCTGAGCACGCCCTATGAGAGCCCCGAGATCACCCAGCACCTGCTGCCGCGGTCACGCGGGGTGAGTGACCGGGGTGCGGTGAGCCGGCAGTTCGCGCGGGCCCAGGACATCCTCGTGGAGGATGTCCGGCTCCTCCCGCTGTGGCAGGGCAAGCTGTATGTGGCCTCGACCGACGACATCGGAGGCGGCGAGCGTGCGCTGGACCCGCAGACGGTGATGCAGATGTGGGAGCTGAGCCGCAAAAGAAGCTGGTAGGGGCCGTGGACAGCCCAGCAGGGCGTCCGCCGGTGCCGGGGCCACGACCGCCGGAACCGCCGACGCGTATCGATGTCAGTGGCCACCGGTAGGTTCAGTGGCGGACAAGTGATCGCTTACCGGAGGTTGTTGACGTGACCGACACCGACATGCTGCCCGAATCCTGGCGCGGCGTCCTCGGCGACGAACTGCAGAAGCCCTATTTCAAGGAGCTGACGGACTTCGTCGAGGAGGAGCGGGCGAAGGGGCCGGTCTACCCACCGCGTGAAGAGGTCTTCGCGGCGCTCGACGCCACTCCGTACGACCAGGTCAAGGTGCTGGTCCTGGGCCAGGATCCGTACCACGGCGCCGGGCAGGGACACGGCCTGTGCTTCTCGGTGCGGCCGGGTGTCAAGACACCTCCCTCCCTGCGGAACATCTACAAGGAGATGAAGGAGGAGCTCGGACATCCGGTGCCGGACAACGGCTATCTGATGCCCTGGGCCCAGCAGGGCGTGCTGCTGCTCAACGCGGTGCTGACCGTCCGGGAGGGCGAGCCCAACTCCCACAAGGGCAAGGGCTGGGAGAAGGTGACGGACGCGGTGATCCGCGCGGTGGCCGAGCGGCCCGACCCGGCGGTCTTCGTCCTCTGGGGTGCCTACGCCCAGAAGAAGCTCCCGCTGATCGACGCGGAGCGGCACGCGGTGGTGACGGGCGCGCACCCCTCGCCGCTGTCGGCGAAGAAATTCTTCGGGTCGCGCCCTTTCACGCGGATCAATGAGGCGGTGGCCGCCCAGGGCCACGCGCCCATCGACTGGCGCATCCCCGACCTCGGCTGATCCGTGACGCCGTCCGACTGGCTCGGGCCCTGTGCCCGAGCCTGAAGGGGATTGTCCGGAACGACAGCTAGCGTCGTGTTTATCGGATTAATCGGACGGACAGTGAAGGCGGCAGTGATGGAGCAGCAGCAGGCGTCGGAGGACGCCGTCATGACCCGGATCGGGCAGGCGGTCATGCTCCTCCACGGCGGCGACCGTGAGGAGGCGCGCAACCGCTTCGGTGAACTGTGGACGGAGATCTGCGAGGCCGGCGACGCCCTTCACCGCTGCACGCTCGCCCACTACATGGCGGACACCCAGGACGACCCCGGCGACGAACTCGCCTGGGATCTCCGGGCGCTGACCGCCGCGGACGGGCTGGACAAGAGCGGGGACGGCCCGGCCCGGTCCAAGGACTCTCCGGCGGTGCGCGCCTTCTACCCGTCGCTCCATCTCAATCTCGCCGCCGACTACGCGAAGCTCCAGCGGCCGGACGCGGCGCGCCTCCACCTGGACCGGGCGCGCGACGCGGCGGACGTCCTGGGCGAGGACGGATGCGGGCACGGGGTCCGGGCGGGGATCGACCGGCTGGAGCGGCGGCTGCGGGGGAGATGAGCACGGGGCCGCGGCGGAGCCCCCTGCCCCCGTCGCGGCCCGTGGTCATCTTCCGTAGGTGTTACGGCAGATACGGGCCTGAGGGCTGTCCGCCGGCCAGCGGCCGAAGGTCTCGCCGAGGGCGCAGACATTCGTGCCGGAGGGAGCGGGCGCGAGAGGCCGCTGGACCGCCGGCTGCTCGCGGGGACCCTGCTGCGGCTGCCGGGGTGGCGCGGCCGGTGCCCATGCGTCTCCGGAGTCCCCCTCCGGGCCGGTCCCGCGGACCGGGGAAGGAGAGGGGGAGCCTGCCGGTTCCGGGCCCGGGGAGGAGGCGATCGGCGCCAGCGCCTCGCGGGCCGGGCCCTGGACAATCTGGGAATCGACACTCCCGGGCCCCGCGGTGCTGCTGCTCACCCCCGGGCGTGGCACCGCACCGGGCTCGGGCCGGGGCGCCTCCACCGTCACACATCCGCAGACGGCCGTGACCGCCGCTCCCATCAGGAGCATCGCTGCGCTTCTCGTTCGCTGCACCCGCGCCACTCTGCTGGGCGCGGGTGGTGCCGGGCGAGCTGAAGACCGCTGATTGGCCCGGACGGGTGACGCCGGGCCGGAGCCGAATGGCGGATCGGGGCGCTCTGTGTGCGGCGGCACCGGACCAGACGGCAGGCGGACCGCCACCGTGGCGCCCGCCCCGGCCGCGGACGGTCAGTCGCCGGTCGCGCCGTCGATCCGCTCGCGGATCAGATCGGCGTGCCCGTTGTGCCGGGCGTACTCCTCGATCATGTGGATGTAGATCCAGCGCAGGTTGTACGGCTCCCCGGTGGTCCGCTCACGCCGCGGGCCCGCCCCCAGGTCGTCGAGGCCGTGCGGGGCGGCCAGCTCGCGGGCGCGGGCGACCTCGGCCTGCCAGGTCGCGTACGCCTCGTCCCAGGTGTCGTCCTCACCGGGATGGAAATCGCCGTCGGGATCGTCGTCGCTGTAGTAGATCGGCGGGACCTTCTCGTCGGCCAGGACATTGCGGAACCAACTGCGCTCGACCTCCGCCATGTGCCGGACCAGGCCGAGCAGGCTCAGGTCCGAGGGAGGGACGGAGGTCTCCCTGAGCTGTTTGCCGTCCAGCCCGGAACATTTCACGGCCAGGGTCTCCCGGTGATATTCCAGCCAGCCGTCCAGCATCTCGCGTTCACCGGCGACGGTGGAGGGTTCGGTGCGTTCGGATGTCGTCATGAGCGTCATCCTCACGTACCGGCGTGGTCCCTCGCCAAGGCTTATTCGCCCCGCCCCGCCCCGCCCCGCCCCGCCCCGCCCCGGGGCGGGCGCCCGCCCGCCGGGGTCCGGCCGGGCTCGCACGCCGGAGCTTCCCGGCGCGCGCGTATGCTTCCCGGACAGCGCGGCAGTGGGCCGGCAAGCGGACGCACGCCCATCTGTTGGTGAAGGACAACGCCAGGGAGGCCCTGTGAAGGTCGGCTGCATCGGGCTCGGCGACATCGCGCGGAAGGCGTATCTGCCGGTTCTCACCACACTGCCCGGGGTCGAACTGCATCTGCAGACCCGCTCTCCCGCCACCCTGACGAGCACCGCGGAGGCCCATCACATCCCGGCCGCGCAGCGCCACACCGACCTCGGCTCCCTGCTCTCCCAGGGCCTCGACGCGGCCTTCGTGCACGCTCCGACCGCCGTGCACGCCGAGATCGTCACCCGGCTCCTGGAGGCGGGCGTCCCCACGTATGTCGACAAGCCGATCGCCTACGAACTCGCCGACTCGGAGCGCGTGGTGGGCCTTGCCGAGGAGCGGGGCGTCAGCCTCGCCGTCGGCTTCAACCGCCGGCTGGCACCGGGCTACGCTCAGTGCCTGGAGCACCCGCGCGAGCTGATCCTGCTCCAGAAGAACCGCGTGGGGCTGCCCGAGGATCCGCGCACCTTTGTGCTGGACGACTTCATCCATGTCGTCGACACCCTGCGCTTCCTGCTGCCGGGGCCCGTCGAGCACACCGATGTGCGGGCGCGCGTCCGGGACGGACTGCTGCACCATGTCGTACTCCAGCTCTCCGGCGACGGCTTCACCGCCATCGGCATGATGAACCGGATGAACGGTTCCACCGAGGAGATCCTCGAAGTGTCCGGACAGGACAGGAAGCGCGAGGTCCACGATCTCGCGACGATCATCGACCACAAGGGCCAGCCGAGCGTGCGGCGGCGCGGCGACTGGGTCCCGGTGGCCCGCCAGCGCGGCATCGAACAGTGCGTCCTCGGCTTCCTGGACGCCGTACGGGCCGGGAAGCCGCTCAGCGCACAGGACGCGCTTCGGACTCATGAGCTGTGCGAGCGGGTGGTACGAGAGGCGCTGGAGCAGGGCGCCTGAGCGACCGCACGCCCGCCGCCGCGCAGAGCGCCACGAGCAGTGCCAGCGCGCCATGGACAACCCAGTCGCCGAACCTGACATACGGGGTCGTGCCGCGCGCCAGCGGAACGTCGAACACCTCGGCGGACCGGCGCTCCATACCGATCCCGCCGCTGATCGGTTCGCCGCCCGGTCCGAAGACCGCGCTGACGCCCGTGAGCGTGGCATGCACCATGGGGCGGCCGGTCTCCGCGGCCCGCAGCGCCCCCAGCGACGCGTGCTGCGGAGGCGCCCAACTCCCCTGGAACGACGAGGTCGAGGACTGCGCCACCAGCACCTGCGCGCCATCCCTGACCAGGCGCCGGCTCATATCGGGAAACGCCGACTCGAAACAGACCAGCGGACCGAAGCGCAGCCCGCCCCTGTCCCCTTCCGGCAGCGCCATGATCACCTGCTGGGTGCCGCGCCTGCGGTCCTCACCGGCCGCCCGGCCCACCGAGGTCGCCCAACCCAGCGCGGCGCGCGCCGGGATGTACTCGCCGAAGGGCACGAGCCGCATCTTGTCGTAGGTCTCGCCCGTCGGGCCGTTCGGCCCCACCAGGACAGCCCGTTTGAAGATGCCGGACCGGCCCGCCGCGTCGGTGCTGCGCGCGTCCACATTGACCAGTATCCCGGCGCCGACCGTGCGGGAGAGCCCCGCGATCCTGGCCGCCAGATCGGGTCGCGCCGTCAGGTCGGAGCCGACACTGCTCTCCCCCCACACCACCAGATCGACCTTCTGCCCGGCCAGGGTGCGGGTCAGCGCCTCACCGCTCGCGAACCTGCGCTCGACGGCGCCGGCGCCGCCGACGACTCCCGGCTGGACGACGGCGATCCGCACCCGGCCCGACTGCTCGGGCGCCGGCGCCCAGCTCCCGACGGATCCCACCGTGACGGCGCACAGCACCACACCCACGGCCCCCACCGCACGTGACCCGGCCACCGAGACCAGCACGGTGAGCGCGGTGTTCACCGCGACGACCAGCAGACTCACCAGCCAGACCCCGCCCACCGACGCGAGCCGCAGAGCGGGCGGCACCTCCCACTGGCTGGCGCCGAGCAGCCCCCACGGCCCGCCCAGGCCCTCCCAGGACCTGACGAGTTCGATCATCAGCCAGCCGGAGGGCACCACCGCGACCGCGAGGGCGGCGCGGCGCGTGGACGGCGATCCGCCGAGCATATGACGGACCAGCCAGCCCCATGGCGCCCACAGCGCCCCGAGAAGCGCCGCCAGCACGACGATGAACACATGCAGGCTGGGCATCAGCCAGTGATGGACGGCGAGCATGAACCCGAGACCGCCCAGCCAGCCCTCCAGCGCCGCACGGCGGCCGGTCGGCGCGGTGCGCATCAGCAGCATCCACGGCACCAGTGAGGCATACGCGAGCCACCAGAGGGACGGCTGAGGAAAGGCGAGCGCGGACAGCGCTCCGGCGGCCGGCGCGGCCACGCCCCGCCACCACGGTGATGTCCATGACCACGACTCCCTGCGCCGGCCGAACCACCCGTGCCGTCCGACCGGGTTATGCATACGTGCGCCTCCTCGACCTGCTCGTTCTGCAGTCCCTTCCCCGAATGCGAAGGACCGAAGCAGCACGGAGGAATGATCGAAGCGGCGCTGGAAGGCATGGCCCGGCAGCACCCGGACGGAGCCCTTCAGGACGGTCAGCCGGTGCCGGGGACCATGGCGTGCCGCCACTTCTCCTCGATGACCACGGTGCGCAGCTTCCAGCCCGCGTCACCGCGCAGCAGACCGAACACGCCCCGGCCGCCCCACATGAGGTCCTGGCCCGACTCGTGGCGCAGCGGGCTGAGACACTCGGCCCGCACCTCGGCGCGGTCGCCCGGATAACCACCGAGGTCCTGGATGCGCGGCAGACGGTTGACGATCAGATGCTGGCGGACGGGAAAGGGCCGGAGCATCCCGGCGAGCCAGTCGGCGACTTCGGCGGCCGTTCCCTCGATGCCCCCCGCCGCGGTGTAGTCGGCCCGGCCGTCGGAGGTGAACAGGGCCCGGAATCCGGCCCAGTCCGCGTCGTCCACGGCCACCGCGTAACCGGTGATCACATCGTCGATGGCCAGCCGGTCCATTACGGTCGCGAGATCTACACGCTGCGTCATCACCTCAGTCTCCGGCAGCGGGAGCCCCGGGCCAAGGGCCGTGCACTCGCGCCGTGCGGGACATCGGGCCCGTCGGCGGCGGTCTCACTCCTCGGGGAGCGGGATTCTCAGCGCGGTCGTGCCTCGCAGATCGAGCCAGGCCGCGTTCGGCGCGCGCACCACACGGAGGATCACCTCGTCGCAGTGCGGGCACCGGGCCACCATCCCCGGCGCGTGCGCGTAGACGCGCAGCTCCGCCACCGGGCCCGTCGTGCCGCAGCCCGCGCAGGTACCGGTCGCCGCGGTGATGTCGGTCGTGAAGATCTCACGGAACGATCCCGCCAGGACATTGCCGTCCTGGAAGTCGGGACCCTGGATTCGGTTCATGTCAGCCTCCGACAGGACCGAAGCGTTCGGTCCTGATCCGGTCGGGGTCGTGGCCGCCCGCCACGAGGAGTTCGGCGGCCAGTTCGACGAAGCCCGTCGGGCCGCAGACGAAGCACATCGGCTCGGGCCCGGCGGGCCGGCCGAAGGCGGTCTCGTCGGTGGCGGCCAGCCGCCCCGGTGGCCGGGGCCAGCCGGCCGGTGCCGAGCGCGTGTACAGACAGGTCACATCCAGCCCGTCGTCGGGGCGCAGCTCCGGGACGTAATACCGGTCCTTCGGCGTGCGCACCGAATAGAGCAGCCGGAAGGGCGCGGGGCCCACGACGCTCCGGCGCGTCCGGATCATGGACATCAGCGGCACGATCCCGGACCCGCCGGCCACCAGCAGGACGGGCGAGGGGTCGGCCGGATCCCACACGAACCAGCCGCCGACCGGGCCGCGCAGCTCAAGCTGATCGCCGGGCTCCAGTACGTCGAGGAGATAGGACGAGACCTCTCCGTCGGGCACCCGCTGCACCGTCAGCTCCATCCGGCCCTCGCCGGGAGCCGAGGCGACGGAGTAACTGCGCTGGGTGCTGTAGCCGTCCTCGGCGGTCAGGCGCACGTCCACATGCTGGCCCGCGGCATGGCCGCGCCAGTCAGGAGCGTCGAGGACGAGCGTCCTGGCGCTCGCCGTCTCGTCGCGCCGGTCCGTCAGCGTCACCGTCTGCCAGCGCAGCCGGCCGCTCAGTCGCCCTGATACCGCTGTTCGCGCCATGGGTCGCCGTATTCGTGGTAGCCGAGACTCTCCCAGAAGCCCGGATCGTCGGTGGGCATGAGCTGGATGCCCTTCACCCACTTCGCCGATTTCCACAAGTACAGATGGGGCACCAGCAGCCGGGCCGGGCCGCCGTGTTCTGCGGGCAGGTCCTCGCCGTCGTACTGGTGGACGATCCACGCCTTGCCGTCCAGCAGGTCCTCCAGCGGGAGGTTGGTGGTGTAGCCGCCGTAGCTGTGGACCATCGCGTAAGCGGCGTCGAGATCGACATCGGCGAGCAGTGTGTCCAGCGAGACCCCTTCCCACCGGGTCCCGAACTTCGACCACTTGGTCACACAGTGCAGGTCGACCGTCGGCCGTTCGGCGGGCAGGTCCAGCAGATCCCGCCAGGACCAGCGGTGCCGGGCACCGGCGGCCGTCGTGACGGTGAACTCCCATGTCTCCAGCGGCACCCGCGGTGTCGGGCCCGCCGACAGGACCGGGAAGTCCCGCACCAGGTACTGGCCCGGCGGCAGGGCGGCTTCGGCCGGGCGCCGGCCGTGGAAGCCACGCGACACGATTCCCATGGGCTCCTCCCGGATCGCTCCACACCCCCATCCCATTGTGGGCGCCACGGCCGTAAACCACTCGTTGGGACCAGCGGGCTCCGGGACCGGCGGGCACCGGCGCGGCTCCGGCCATGCTCCGGAGCCGCGCGCGAGCCGGCGGGCGTTGTTAGCGTGGAAAGATCCGACGCGAGGCGAGGCGAGAGCATTGGCCAGGCTGACCGCAGTGAATGTGGGCCTGCCGCAGGATGTCCGGTGGAGTGGCCGCACCGTGCACACGGGAGTGTGGAAGCAGGCGGTCACCGGTCCCCGGATGGTGCGACGCCTCAATATCGATGGAGACGGCCAGGGGGATCTCGCGGGACACGGCGGTGAGCACCGCGCGGTGCTGGTGTACCAGACGGACTCGTACCGCTACTGGGAGAAGGAGCTGGGCCGCGACGACTTCGTCTCCGGGCAGTTCGGCGAGAACTTCACCGTCGACGGGCTGCCGGACGACGAGGTCTGCGTCGGTGACCGGTACCGCATCGGCGGTGCGGTCTTCGAGGTCAGCCAGCCCCGTGTGACCTGCTACCGGGTGGGGCTGCGGATGGGGGAGCCGCAGATGGCCGCTCTGCTGGTGTCCCACCGGCGCCCGGGCTTCTATTTGCGGGTCCTTGTCGAGGGAGAGGTCGAGGCCGGGCAGGAGATCACCAAGATCGCCTCGGACCCGGTGGGAATGAGCGTCGCGGAGATCGACGCGCTGCTGTATCTGCCGGGACATCCCCGGGACGGTATCGATCGCGCCCTGCGGGTGCCCGCTCTGAGCCCGGGCTGGAGAACATCCCTCGAAGCCGTCCGTGAGCAGGCGGAGAACGCTCCGCCCGGGGCGGCGGGCAACGCCGGCCTGAGCACCGCCGCGACCAGTCCACCGCCCGCCTGGACCGGATTCCGCCCGCTGACCGTCACTCGCCTCCACGAGGAGACCCCCAGCGTCGTCTCCCTGTGGCTGGCCGCCGCCGACGGCTCGTCACTGCCGCCGTGGCTGCCAGGACAGGCCCTGACGCTGCGGCTGCGCCCGGAGGGGGCCACGGCGCCGCTGATCCGCAGCTACTCGCTGTCGGGGCGGCCCGGCGCAGCCGAGTACCGGATCAGTGTGAAGCAGGAGCCGCACGGCACGGCCAGCAGCCTGCTGCATACGCGGGTGCGCGTCGGTGACGCCCTTGACGTGGCCGCGCCGCGTGGCACGTTCTTCCTCAGGGACAGCGAGAACCCGGTGCTGCTGATGTCGGCCGGCGTCGGCGCCACGCCCGTGCTGGCCATGCTGCACGAGCTGGCCGACGCCGCGTCGGGGCGGCAAGTGTGGTGGTTGCACGGAGCGCGCGACCGGGACGAACACGCCTTCGCGGAGGAGAGCCGGGAACTCCTCGGCCGGCTGCCCGGCAGCCATAACCTCGTCTGCTACAGCCGTCCCGCCGAAAAGGACCGGGAGGGCGTCGACTACACCACGCGGGGACGGCTCTCCGCCGCGCTCCTCGGTGGCCTCGGCCTGCCGGAAGACGCCGACGCGTATCTGTGCGGCCCGGCGGAGTTCATGACCGGTCTCGCGGCCGCACTCGCGTCCACCGGGCTCGACCCGGCCCGTATTCACACCGAGGCCTTCGGCGCGGGCGCCGCCCTGACCCCCGGGGTGACCTCCGGGTCCGGCCGGCCGCCCCATCCGCCGGCCGGGCCCGCCGGCACCGGACCCGCCGTGTCGTTCGCCCG
Organism: Streptomyces sp. NPDC006923; assembly: GCF_040635655.1. NCBI lineage: Bacteria > Bacillati > Actinomycetota > Actinomycetes > Kitasatosporales > Streptomycetaceae > Streptomyces > Streptomyces sp. NPDC006923. The sequence continues at coordinate 39,250 of NZ_JBEYIF010000020.1, read as the reverse complement.
CAGTGGTCTTACGGTGCGATGGGACCCGGAGCGTACGAGCCTGCTCGAACTCGCCGAGGCCTGCGACGTACCCACCCGGTGGTCCTGCCGCACCGGTATCTGCCACACCTGTGAGACGGCGCTGCTGTCGGGGGCCGTCGGCTACGCGCCGGAGCCGATCGACGAACCGGCCGACGGCAACGCCCTGATCTGCTGTTCGTCGCCCACCGACAGCGTGGTTCTCGACCTGTGACCCTCGACGTGTGACCCTCGCGTGCCGGGCTCCGTAGACGTGTCAGTCGCGGCGGCTCGTCAGTCGCGGCGGCATGTCAGTGGCGGCCGTCCCGGGAAAGGCATCGCAGCAGGGTCGGAATATGGCTGTGGTCCACATCCTTCACCGAGGTCACGAGGGTGACGGGCTCTTTCCGGCCCAGCTCCACGAGATGACGCACGGCGTCCTTGTGCCGGGCGTCGTCGAGTTCCTTCTGGTAGCGGGAGGCGAACTCCTCGTACCGGGAGGCGTCCTGGTGCAGCCAGGAGCGCAACTCCTCCGACGGAGCGACCTCCTTGACCCATTCGTCGATGTCGGCGCGCTCTTTCGAAACGCCCCGGGGCCAGAGCCGGTCCACCAGAACGCGGGTACCGTCGTCGGCCGGATCAGGGTCGTCGTACACCCTTCGCACCCGGAAGGTGTCCATCGCACACTCCTCCTACCCGCCGGCCCCCTCTCCAGCGTCGTGCACCCGCCGGCACCCCGCAACGCCGGGAGCCCGTGCGCCCGGCATGTGGCCGTCCGCGCGCGGAAGCCACGGTGAATTCCGACGGCGCCCTCTCCTGGGCTAATGCCTCACTCACGGAACACCCATCGGGTGTGCTCTGCCCGACACCCTTGTCCACCGTTGGGAGAGTACGCATGCGTATGGCCCGCTTCTCCGTGGTCGCGGCCCCGGCCGGGACCGCCGGACATCTGGAGGTGCGATGCGGTCCCGACACACGCTGACCCGCCTCGTGGCCGGGCTGCTCCTGGCCTGTGCTGTCGCGGTGAGCGGCTGCGGCAGTGGCGGTGGTACCGATACGGACACCCGCACCGGCAGTGGCGCCGGCCGGGCGGAGGCAACGCCGGTGCGGGCGGGCGCCCCGCTCAAGGACCCGGAAGAGCTGGTGAGCCGCGGCGGTGTGCTGCGCGCGCGGCTCGATGTGAGCAGGCGCAAGGTCGATGTGGCCGGCCGCAAGCTCTGGGCGCTCACGTACAACGGCCGCTATATGCCGCCCACTCTGCGGATCCAGCCGGGCGACAGGATGGAGCTGGAGGTGCGGAACCGGCTGGACAAGTACACGAATCTGCATGTGCACGGGCTGCATGTGTCCCCGTCCGGCAATTCCGACAATGTCTTCATCCATATCCACCCCGGCGAGACGTTTCACTACGCGTACAAATTCCTCAAGACCATCAAGCCCGGGACCTACTGGTACCACTCGCACGCGCACCCGATGTCCGCGCCCCAGGTCGCCGGGGGGATGTCCGGTGTGATCGTCGTCGAGGGTCTGAAGCGGTATCTGCCGCCCGCCCTGCGGAACATCACCGAGCATGTCGTCGCGCTCAAGGACTTCCAGGTCGAGGGTGACGAGGTCAGAACCAGGAATCTGCGGATCGGCGGAGCGACCAATCGCACGGTCAACGGCCAGCTCACACCGACCATCAGCATCCGCCCGGGTGAGTACCAACTGTGGCGGCTGGCCAATATCAGCGCCAACATCTACTACAAAGTCCATCTACAGGGGCAGCAGTTCCAGGTCATCGCCCAGGACGCCAGTCCCGTCGACCGGATCTGGAAGGCGGACTCGCTCGTCATCGCGTCGGGCGCCCGGTACGACGTGCTCGTACGGGGCGGGCCGCGCGGCAGTACGCAGTTGCAGACGCTCGCGTACAGCACCGGATCCGCCGGCAACCAGTTTCCGAAGGTGCGACTGGCCACCCTGGTGTCCGAAGGCGAAGAAGTGCCACCGGTGGCGCTGCCCGCGGCCTTCGCGCCGAGAGTGGATCTGAGCGATGCCAAGCTCGCTGCCCGGCGCACCATGGTCTTCTCCGAGAACAAGGCGGGGACGCTGTTCTACATCAACGGCAAGCGGTTCGACCCGGACCGGGTGGACGTCCGGTCCCGAGTGAACACCGTGGAGGAGTGGACCGTCAGAAACGACAGCGACGAAGAACACTCCTTCCATGTGCACACCAACCACTTCCAGCTCATGAGCGTCAACGGCCGCCCGTACCAGGCCCGCAGCATGCAGGACACCGCGAACGTCCCCGCCAGAGGACGGATCGTGGTGCGGAATCACTTCCTCGACTACACCGGGAAAACCGTCCTGCACTGCCACATCCTCAACCACGAGGACGGGGGCATGATGGCGGTCCTGGAGATCGTCAAGTGACGGACCGCGGGCTCTTCCCGGGTGTGGACGGGCCCGCGCCGGAGTCGTCACCGGCCGGAAGCGGTCAGACGGTACGGAGGCCGGCCGGTGGAGTGATCCGCCGGCCGGCCTCCGGTGTGTCCCGGTGGACCGGGACGGCCTTCAGGAGACGGGCGCGTGGCGGTAGTCCTCGTTCGCGAACGCCTTGCCCAGCTTGACGAGGTTCTCGGGCGCGTCCATACGGTCCATCGTCACCTCGATGAACGCGAGCCGGTCCCGGTGTTCGCCGGCCGCGTCGAGCGCTGCCGCGAACTCGTCCTCGGTCCGGGCGCTGATGCCGATGGCGCGGTCGGGCGCGGTGGTGAAGACATCGACCAGTTCGCTGTAGCGCCAGCGAGGGATGTCGTTGTATTCGGCGGTCGCGCCGAGGATGGTGCGCTCGACGGTGTAACCGTCATTGTTGATGAGGATGATGACGGGGGTGAGCCGGTGCCGCAGGATTGTGGAGAGCTCCTGAGCGGTCAGTTGGAAGGAGCCGTCGCCGATCACCAGAATGTGCCGGCGTTCGGGAGCCGCGAGCATGGTGCCCAGCAAGGCCGGGAGCGTATAGCCGATCGATCCCCACAACGGCTGTCCGACAAAGACACAGTCGTGGGGGAAGGCGAGCTCGGCGGCTCCGAAATAGGACGTTCCCTGATCGGCGACAAGCACGTCTCCGGGTCTGAGAAACGCCTGCATCTGCTGCCAGAACCGTTTCTGGACGAGCGGCGCCGCCTCTTCCGGCCGATAGGCGGTACCGGTGCGGACATCGCGCTGGTAGAGCGACGGGATGTCTCCCATGCTGTGCGCGGGAGCGTCAGCCGCGTGAAGGGCGCTCAGGGCGTCCTTCATGGAGACATGCGCGTACTGCACATGGCCGATACTCGCGGAGAACGGATGCATTTCGATGACCCGGGACTGGTCGATGGTCTGCGTAAAGCCGCCGGAGGTGGAATCGGTGAACCTCACACCGGCGGTGATCAGGCAGTCGGCGCTCTCGATGGTCGTTCTGACACTGGGCTCGCTGAGCTTTCCGGCGTACCCGCCGATGTACTGATCGTGGTCCTCGGGGAAAATTCCTTTGCCACTGCTCAGTGAGGCCACGGGGCAGCCGATCTTCTCGGCCGTCCGCATCAATTGCGGAGCGAGGTGATACCGGTCGACCTCGTGGCCGATCAGGACGGCGGCCGTACGGGCGGCACGCAGCCGGCCCGCCGCCTCCTCCGTGAAGGTCATGAGCCGGCGCGGGTCGCTGGAAGGCTCTGACAACAGCAGTGGCTCGGTCGGTGGCTCGATCGGCAGATAGGCCACGTCAGACGGCAGCATCAGATAGACAGGTCGCTTCTGCAACCAGCAGACGCGCAGCGCTCGATCGATCTCGGAGGCGGCGCCGTCCCGGTTCAGCCGTGCCTGAACGACCGAGAACTCACTCATGCAGGTCGAGAAATGAGTGAAATCGCCGTCTCCGAGCGTGTGGTGCACCAGCGCCCTGGACTCGACGACGAACGTCGCCGGAGTGCCGACGATCGTCACGACCGGCACTGATTCGGCGAACGAGCCGGCGACACCGTTGATCGCGCTCAGCTCGCCGACACCGAAGGTCGTGACCAGTGCGGAGATTCCGTTCAGCCGGCCGTACCCGTCAGCGGCGTACGCGGCATTGAGCTCATTGCGATTTCCCACCCAGTCGATGCCCTCCATCGCCTCGATCTGGTCCAGGAACTCCATGACGTAGTCGCCTGCCACACCGAAAACGCGGCGGACTCCGATCTCCCGAAGCCGCATCAGCAGATACTCACCGACGGTGCACGTTGCCATGAAGGAAAACCTCTCTTGCCGCGGATTCCGCCGCGTGGGCGGGGCGTTGGAACGGGCGGTTCGGGACATCGGGAAAACAAGAGGCGGGGAAAGCGGGAAACAGCACAGGAGAACAATCAGTACCACCCTTTAAGGGGATTTTCCGTACTTCCTAATTTCTGGGTGTGGCGTGGCGGCGAGGGGGGCCGCGGATCCGCTTCCCGAGCGCGGCCGTCGGCCGGGGGCCTGCGACATGGGTCTTCGGAGCCCGACCGGGGCGGGCCGGGACACGGATGCGTCCAGACCCGCCCCGGTGCGCCGGGCGGAGCGGCGGTCAAAGTCCTCGCCGCGAGGCCCGGTTGGTCCGCGCCCTGTCAGACGGCCGGGTGCAGCGCCGTGCGCAGGGTGCCGATCGCCTGGGTGATGGCGGCCTCGGCGGCGTGTGTCTCGCGCAGCGCGTTGAGCATCACGAAGTCGTGGATGATGCCCTGGTAGCGGACCGCGGTTACGGGTACGCCGGCCTGGCGGAGCTTGTTGGCGTACGCCTCGCCCTCGTCGCGCAGGACGTCGGCCTCGCCGGTGATGACGAGTGCCGGCGGCAGGCCGGTGAGCTGCTCGGTGGTGGCGCGCAGCGGCGAGGCGGTGATCTCGGCGCGCTGGGCGGGGTCGGTCGTGTACTGGTCCCAGAACCACTGCATGCCGTCGCGGCGCAGGAAGTAGCCCTCGGCGAACTGGTGGTACGAGCCGGTGTCGAACGACGCGTCGGTGACCGGGTAGAAGAGCACCTGCTGGACCAGCGGGATGTCCCCGCGCTCCTTGGCCATCAGGGTGAGGGCGGCGGTCATGTTGCCGCCCACCGAGTCGCCGGCGACCGCGATGCGGGAGGCGTCCAGACCCTTTGTGGCGCCGTCCCTGACGACCCACTGGGCGACCGCGTAGTTCTGCTCGATGGCGGTGGGGTAGCGGTGCTCGGGGGAGAGGTCGTACTCGGGGAAGACGACGGCGGCGTTCGCGCCCACGGCCAGTTCGCGGACGAGCCGGTCGTGCGTGTGGGCGTTGCCGAAGACCCAGCCCGCGCCGTGGATGTAGATGAGGACGGGAAGCGTCCCCGTCGCACCCTTCGGCTTCACGATCCGGGCCTTCACCGAGCCGGTCGGCCCGCCGTCGACGGTGATCCACTCCTCGTCGATCTCCGGCTTGGCTATGTCGCCGGACTGCACCTCGTCGACCGTTTTCCGTCCTTCGGCCGGCGCCAGGTCGAAGAGGTACGGCGGATTGGCCGTGGCCTTCGAGAACGCTTCGCCGGCGGGCTCCAGCACCGGAGCCGGCGGAATGGGGTTCACGGACATGTATCTGCCTCGAAACTCGCCGTAAAGAGCGCGGCGAAATAGTGGGGAGAGGGCGTGCCTCTGCACGAACACACTCACGATATCTGCTGAAATATGCGTGCAGTGCCCGGCACTTGCCTCTGCGTGCACGGCGCGGCGGAGCCCCCGGCGGTGGGGGCCTCCGCTGACCTGTGGAACGTCCGAGTTGTGCCGTCCAGGTGGAGGGACGGGCCTCAGGAACCCACTGGGCGAACGCTGTTGGGTCGGGTAGGGGCCCACGGATCCCCGCGCTGGTGTGTTCCGCTCGTGGCGTTCACCGTTTCCGGCGCGGTCGGCCGGCGCGGCTACGACGGGGTGGAATCGCCCTGCTGGGTCCGGCTGTTCCGCCATGCGCGGGGAGACATTCCGTACGCCGACCGGAAAGCGCGGCTGAAGTGCGCCGGGTTGGTGAATCCCCAGCGCTCCGCCACCGCGGAAACGGTCTGGCTCGTATGGCCGCGCCGCGCCAGCTCCCGACCGCACTCCTCAAGGCGACGGCGCTGGATGAACCGGCTGACCGTGATGCCTTCGCCTTCGAAGAGCCGGTGCAGATAGCGCACGGATATCTGGTGAGCCTCGGCGATCATCTCGGGCGCGAGCGCCGGATCGCGCAGATTCCGGTTGATGTAGTGCCGCACGCGGCGGATCAGACAGCCGCGTGTGGTGTCGCGGTCCACCACCGGCCTCGCCAGTTCGAAGACGAGAGTGGCCAGCAGATCCATGAGGTTGCCCGCCAGCCGGTCGCCGACCCCCGGATCGTGGGGGTGTGCCGAGGTGGCCAGAGTGGTGAGGAACGGGCCGAGCAGCGCGGCGACGCCCTGGGCCGGACTGATCGAGGTGCCGGTCACCTGCCTGAGTTCGCTGTCCGGCACGCCCAGCGCTCGGCGGGGCATATGGATCACATGGACCCGGAAGGGGTCCGGGTAGTCGAAGGAGTACGGCCGCGCCGTGTCGTAGATCACCAGCTCCGTCTCCCGTACCACGGTGCTGCGGCCCTCCTGGACCAGCGACGCGGTGCCCCGGGCCTGAACGGCGAGGCCGACACACCCCTCGGACGATCGCTTGATCAGCTCCGGTGTCCGCCGCATCCGCTGCGGTTCGGACTCGACGGTGACGACCCGGAGGTGCCCGAGCCGGTCGGATCTGATCCGGCCCGCGAACGGCGCCGGCTCCCAGCGCGTCACCACCAGGGGTCCCAGTGTTCTGTCGACTGCTGCGCTCCAGTACGCGATTTTGTGCTCATCCGGTACGGACGCGGTGGTCAACAGCAAACTCACAGGGTCTCCGATACGGAAGCGAACGGTGGAGCGGCGGCCCGGCCTCCGGAGGGACCCGGTCCCGGAAAGGACCCGGTCCCGGAAAGGGAAGGGCGCGCATCGCCTCGGCCGGCCCCCGTGGCACGGAGAGCCGACCCCGCAACGGAGCCTGCACGCGCCGGGACCCTGCCGTCCTCAGTCATCCGACGCGGGAATGACCATCAGTCGCGGCGGCTGCCCGGCCTGTCCGATCCGCCCGGCGTCCGGCACCGGCCGGAGGAAGGGCCTCCATTTCGGCGGCGTACGATCGGACATACCGCTCGGCCGTGGCGTCTGGCCGCTGACCAGGGGCCCCGGCCACTCATTCCGGCGCAGGAAGGAAGGCCGAGTGGCAGGAAGCGTGCTTTTCGGGCGGGATCATGAGATCGGCGTCGTCAACGCCCTGATCGAGCTGCTGCCGGAGCGCGGCGCCGCCCTGCTGCTCCGCGGGGAGCCCGGAATCGGGAAGTCGGCGCTGCTCGCGCGCGCCGCGTCGGACGCCGCGGACGCCGGAGTGACGGTGCTGACCGCGGCCGGGGTCCAGTCGGAGGCACAGCTTCCGTTCGCGGGTCTGCACCAGTTGGTGCGGACGCTGCTCGACGGTGTGAAGGGGCTCCCCCCAGTGCAGTCGGACGCGCTGCTCGGAGCCTTCGGCATGGCGGGCTCCTTCGCCGACGCAGCGGTGCCCCAGTTCTTCATCATCGCGCTCGCCACCCTCAATCTGCTGGACGAGGCATCGACGCGGGGGCGCCTGCTCCTCGTGGTGGACGACGCGCAATGGCTCGACATGCCGACGCTGGACGTCCTGGGTTTTATCGCCCGCAGGCTGGGCGCCGAACCGATCGGCCTGCTGATCGGCCTCCGCGACGGCCACGCGGGCCCGCTGGACGTCTGCGGGATCCCGGAACTGCGACTGCGCTCCCTCGATCCCGCGGCGGCCGAGGCGCTCCTGCACGACCGGGCGCCCGCGCTGGCGGCCGGGGCCCGCCGGCGCGTGCTGGAAGCGGCCGCGGGCAACCCCCTGGCGCTGATCGAGCTCCCCCTCGCACTGAGCGACGACCGGCCCGTCGCGGACTTCCTGACCTCGACGCCCGTGCCGCTCACCGCCCGGCTGGAGGAGGCTTTCGCCTCCCGCGTCCACGATCTGCCGTCCGACACCCGGCGGCTGCTGCTCGTCGCCGCCGCCGACGAGGAGGGCGCGTCCGCCGAAGTGCTGGCGGCCACCTCCGTTCTCACCGGTACCAAGGTCTCGGAGCAGGCGCTGGCGCCCGCCGTGGAGGCCCGGCTGCTCGACGCCGACGAACTCCGGATGAGCTTTCGTCACCCCCTGGTCCGTTCCGCCGTCCTCCAGGCCGCGCCGCTCGCGGACCGGCTCGCGGCGCACGCGGCCCTGACCCAGGTGCTCGACGGTCAGCCCGACCGGCAGGCGTGGCACCGGGCGGCGGCCACCGGCCGCCGGGACGAGGCGGTGGCCCGACGACTGGACGAGGTGGCCGCGCGGGCACGGGGCCGCGGCGCGATCACGGTGGCGGTGACGGCGCTGGAACGTGCCGCGAGGCTGAGCGAACGGGCCTCCGGCCGTGGCGCGCGACTCCTCGACGCGGCGGAACTCGCCTTTGAACTCGGCCACACCGAGCAGGCGTTCGGTCTGCTGCGGCAGGCCGAGCCGCTGCAACTCGGCACACTCCAGCGGGCCCGGCGGCTGCTGCTGCGCGAAACGCTGGAAGTGGACGTGTCGGTGGGCGAGCCCCGGCTGCACCTGATCATCTCGACCGCCCGGCGAGCGGCCGCGGAGGGCGACCCGGCGCTGGCCCTGCGGCTGCTCAAGGGAGCGGCCCAGCGCTGCTGGTGGACCGACCCCGGCCGGGAGATTCGGGAACGGATCGTGGCGGCCGTGGAAGCGCTACCGGTGTCCGAGCTGGACCCCGACCTGCTGTACGCCCTGGCCGCCGCCACCCCGCTGGAGCGCGGGACGGAGGTACGGGAGCGCCTGGACCGGCTGGCGCGGGAGGACGGCTATGACGCCGCCGCGGCCGCCACACTCGGCACGGCGGCCACCCTGATCGGCGCCTTCGACCGGGCCGCCGGATTCCTCAGCCGTGCCGCTGCCGAATTCCGGGCCCAGGGCAGACTCGGCCTCCTGGCGGGGACCCTTGTGCCCCTGGCGTTCACCATGGTCCACACCGTGGACTGGGCGGTGGGCATGCCCGCGGTGGAGGAGGCGGCGCAGCTCGCGACGGAGAATCAGCAGCCGCGTTGGCTCACGGGCGCGAAGACGGCCAAGGCCCAGTTCGCGGCGTTGCGCGGCGATCTGGACACCGCCCGGATCCTGGCGGGAGAGGCGGAGGGCGCGGCCCTGACCACGGCCCACCACTCCAGTCTGGCCTCCATCCAGATCGCCAGGGGCCTCACCAGCCTGGCCGCGGGCAACCCGTCCGAGGCGTACGACTGCCTGTGGCGCGTGTTCGCCCCGGCCGACCCCGCCTCCCATCCGTTCCTGCGGACGGCGGCGATCGGAGATCTCGCCGAGGCCGCGGTACGCGGCGAGCACCGCGAGGCCGCCCTCGCCGAGCTGAGAAAGCTGGAGAAGGCCGTCTCCGGAAGCGACGCGCAGTTGATCCAGGTGAATCTGGGCTACGCCCGCGCCCTGCTCGCCGACGACGAACACGCGGAGGAGCTCTACCGGGCGGCCCTGGACCTCGACATGACGCACTGGCCTCTGGCGCGGGCGCGGCTGATGCTGGCGTACGGGATCTGGCTGCGGCGCCGGCGCCGTACGACGGAGGCGCGGACGCCGCTCCGGTTCGCCCGGGAGTCCTTCGACGCGCTCGGTGTCCTCCCGTGGGGTGAGCGCGCACGCAAGGAACTGCGCGCCTCGGGGGAGAGCAGTGAGCGCCGCAACCCGGGCGCCTGGGACCGGCTCAGCCCGCAGGAGTCGCAGATCGCCCGTCTGGCGGCGGAAGGTCTGTCCAACCGGGAGATCGGCGAGCAGCTCTACTTGTCGCCGCGGACCATCGGCGCGCATCTGTACCGGATCTTCCCGAAACTGGGGATAAGCTCCCGGGCGCAGTTGCCGGACCGGCTCAGGAACGCCGACTGAATGCTCCGGAACGAGAGTGTGCTCCGGAACGAGAGTGCGGGGGCTCCGGTCCCCGAACGGCACCACCACGCGGATGAGGAGAGCGATGACGACACTGGAAGAGGCGGCCGCGCTCGGGCGGGACGAAAGCGGGCTGGCGGTGATCTCGACACTCCGGGCCGACTCCACCATCCAGTCCTCGCTCGTCAACGCCGGAGTGCTGGCCCATCCGTCGACGGACGAGGCCGTCCTGGCCTTTGTCACCTACGGCAGGGTGAAGCTGGCCAACCTCCGGGCCAGACCGCAGATGACGGCGACCTTCCGCAGCGGCTGGCGGTGGGCGACCGTCGAGGGCGACGCCCAGCTCGCCGGTCCTGACGATCCGCAGCCCTGGCTGGACGCCGAGGGGCTACGGCTGCTGCGGCGCGCGGTGTTCGTGGCGGCGGGCGGCGAACACGAGGACTGGGAGGAGTACGACCGTGTGATGACCGAGCAGCGCCGCACCGTTGTTCTCGTACGGCCGCGCCGGGTGTACAGCAACTGAAAGCTGTCCGGTCGGTCTTCGCGGGCCCGGACGGGTGACCCGGGCGGCGAAGAATTGTCATAAGCGGGCCAAATCGGGCAAGGGGCCCGTCACCTGCCGTGTCACCGATGGCCGCCGACTGGGCGACTTCGCAACGACTCGGAGCAGCCGCTGCAAGAATCCAACTGATAATTGCAGCAAGGCGGCAAGCGTACGAAAATACCTTGTATGAGCCTTGTGGGATGGGGTGTTGGGGTCCTAATGTCACCTCACCCTCATGGCGTCCGCTCCGCCTCGACGTCTGGGTGTTCACCCTGCCGAGAGAAACGAGCACGCGATGTCACGGAGCAGCAGAGGAAGCGCCGCGAGACGGTCCGGGGGACCGCGGCGAAGAGTGGTGACGGTGGTCGCGGCGCTGATCGCGGCCACTGTCGGCCTGAGCACGCAGACCGGCGGCACCGCGCTCGCCGACGGACGCGCGGACACCGCCCCGGCGCCCGTGGTGACCCGCGCCGCCCTCGATCCGTCGCTTGTCGCGGGCCGGGGCGCGGATCTCGGGTTCGTCGAGCAGGAGGCCGAGAACGCGACGACCACCGGCACGGTCATCGGCCCGGACCGTACGGCGTACACACTGCCGGCGGAGGCGTCCGGCCGTAAGGCGGTCAAGCTCACGCCGGGCACATACGTCGAGTTCGTCCTGCCGAGCGCTGCCAACGCCATCACCGTGCGCTACAGCATCCCGGACGCGCCCAACGGCGGTGGCATCACCGCCCCGCTCGATGTCACGGTGAACGGCAAGAGCCGGACCACCATGACCCTCACCTCGAAGTACGCGTGGCTCTACAACCAGTATCCGTTCTCGAACGACCCCAACGCCGGTCTGCTGCAACCGGACTGGTGGATCACCGAGTGCTCCTGTGTGCCCAGCGCCACCACACCGGCGCCGACGATCGCCAAGCCGTTCCGCCCGAACCACTTCTACGACGAGCAGCGCCTGTTGCTGGGCCGGAAGTACCGCGCGGGTGACACGGTGCGGCTGACGGTGCCCGTCGGGAGGGGAGCCACGGAGACGGTCGTCGATCTGCTCGACTCGGAACTCGTCGGCGCGCCGCACACCAGGCTCGTCGCGGCGAATGTGCTGGCGTTCGGAGCCGACCCGCTCGGCCGGCGCGACTCCGCCGACGCGTTCGACAGGGCGATCGCCTTCGCCCAGCGCAAACACCTCACGGTGTATGTCCCGCCCGGTACCTACCAGGTGAACCGTCACATCATCGTCGACAGGGTGACGATCGAGGGCGCCGGTAGCTGGTACACCATCATCAAGGGCCGCGAGATCGCGCTCGGTACGCCCGCGCCGGACGGGTCGGTGCACACCGGCGTCGGCTTCTACGGCAAGGACGCGTCGGCCGGCGGCAGTACCAATGTCCATCTCTCCGGCTTCGCGATCGAGGGCGACGTCCGTGAGCGCGTCGACACCGACCAGGTGAACGGCGTCGGCGGAGCGATGAGCGACTCGACCATCGACGGCCTCTATATCCACCACACCAAGGTGGGCATGTGGTTCGACGGCCCGATGACAAACCTGCGGATCACCAACAACGTCATCACCGACCAGATAGCCGACGGCCTCAACTTCCACACCGGCGTCACGCATTCGGTCGTGTCCAACAACCTCATCCGCAATTCGGGCGACGACGGCCTCGCCATGTGGTCCGAGAAGACCGCGAACGCCCACAACACCTTCGCCCACAACACCGTGCAGACTCCGGTCCTGGCGAATGGCATCGCCGTCTACGGCGGCACCGACAACACCATCTCGGACAACCTCGTCGCCGACCCGGTCCGGGAGGGCAGCGCCATCCAGGTCGGCTCCCGCTTCGGCGCCGAGGCGTTCAGGGGACACCTCTGGATCACCGACAACACCACGGTCCGCGCCGGTACATACGAGCTGAACTGGAACATCGGCCTGGGAGCCATCTGGTTCTACGCCCTGGAGAAGAACATCGACGCGGACATCCAGGTCGTGGGGGACACCTTCCTCGACAACACCTACAACGCGGTGATGCTGGTCAGTGACTTCCCGGTGAAGGACCTCTACTCGATTACCAACGTCCACTTCAAGGACATCAAGGTCGACGGCACGGGCACCTCGGTGGTCAGCGCCCGGGTGGCGGGATCCGCGTCCTTCGAGAATGTGGACGCGCGCAATGTCGGCGCGGTCGGTGTCAACAACTGCGGTTCGTTCAACTTCACACCCGCAGGCTCGGAGTTCTCGCTGACGGATCTCGGCGGCAATGACGGAGGCGGCACCACCGGGCCGTGGCTGGCGCCGTGGGAGCTGCCGAACACCATCACCTGCGACGACCGTCCGCCGGTGGTCGCACCGCCCGCGCCCGCCGCATGGTGAGGCGCGACCGGCGCGTGCGGTGAACGACCGGCCGGCCGCCCGGGACCGACCCGGGCGGCCGGCCGAACCGGGCACCGCGTGCCCGATGTCCGACGTCAGCCAGAGGACGGCTTTTTCAGCAGCCCGTCGAGAGCCGCGTCGGCGATCGCGTCGGCGCTCTCCTCGGTCAGGGGGCGGTGTCCGGAGATGAGCCGGAAGATGAGCGGGCCGAAGAGCACATCGATGGCGGTCTCGACATCGACGGAGGGATCCACCTCGCCCCGGTCCAGAGCCCGCTCCCACAGGGTGCGCATGGCGTCCCGGCGTCCCGAGAGGAAGAACCGCCGGAAGTACGGGCCGGCTTCGGCGTCGGTGACGCAGGCGGCGAGCAGTTGGGAGAAGACCGTGCCGGCCCGGCTGGCGTAGAAGGCGCTGACCCGCCTGACCTGTTCGGCGAGATCGCCGCGGGCGGACCCGGTGTCGGGAAGCGGGATCGCGTCGGCCATCCGGGTGCCGAAGGCCTCCGCGGCGACCGCGGTCTTGGACGGCCAGTGCTTGTAGATGGTCGCCTTGCTCACTCCGGAGCGCTCGGCGATGGCGTCCACCGTCACCGCGGGCAGACCGCCCTCGTCCAGCAGTTGCCCGGTGGCGGCTATCGCGGCGCCGTGCGCGCGCAGACTGCGCGGCGAGCGGGGGTGGGCGAGGATACCGCGCGCCCCGCTCGCCGCAACCGGGCTTTCCCCGAGTACCATCCGGTCAGCCCGCCCGGACGTCGTCGTGGTCGGTGGACAGGGAGAGTTCCCGCCAGGTGTTGATGTCGCCCCGCAACTGGTCCACCTTGGCCTCCACATTCGTCACCGCGTCGGAGCCGAGGAGCAGGCGCAGCGGGGGCTGCTCCTCCTCGGTGATCCGCAGAATCGCGGCGGCGGCCTTCACCGGGTCGCCCGGCTGCTCGTGGTTGCGCTGTGTGGCGGTGCGGCGCATCGCGCCGGAGGTCCCGTCGTAGTCGTGGATCACCGACCCCTCGGTGTGCAGGCTCGTGCCGTCGAGGAAGTCCGTCCTGAAGTAACCGGGCTCGACCAGGGTGACCCGGACTCCGAGAGGAGCGACTTCCTTGCTGAGGGCCTCGGTGAAGCCCTCGACGGCGAACTTCGTCGAGTTGTAGAGGCCCCATCCCGGCGAGCCGACGAGCCCTCCCACCGAGCTGATGTTGATGAGATGTCCCGAACGCTGGGCGCGCAGTACGGGCAGGACCGCGCGCTGGACATTGAGCGTGCCGAAGACATTGACGTCGTACACCGAGCGCGCGGCCTCGTCGCTCGCCTCCTCGACGGCGGACAGCAGCCCCCGGCCCGCGTTGTTGACGACGACGTCGATCCGGCCGAAGGCGTCGACCGCGGCCCGGACGGCCTGCCCGGCCTGCGCCTCGTCCGTCACATCGAGATCCACGGCGAGCAGCGCGTCGCCGCCCTCGGGAAGCTGATCCTTGATGGACGCGGCGTCGCGTGCCGTCGCGACGACCTGATGGCCCGCGGCGAGCGCCTGCCGCGCGAGCTCCAGCCCGAAACCACGCGACGCTCCCGTGATGAACCAGACACTCATGATGACCTCCTTGGCCGGACAGGGCCCGGCCGTGCCGGCTGTGCTGAACGACATCCAGAACGGTACTGAACTGTACGACCAGTTTACTCGCGTCCGGGCCGCGGGCCACTCGGAGCGGACGGCGCGCCGACGGCTCGACGGCCGGGCTCCGCTGACATGCGACACGGCATGCGGTGCGAGAAGCTGGAGAGATCGGGGGAGGCGGCAACACGGCCCGAAGGAAGTGGTTGCCCACCATGCCGGACCACACGCAGCGCCACACACACGACTGGACGCCCAGTCCGACACGCAGCGACCTGGGCAGACGGGTCGTGGCACGCCGTGAGCAACTGGGGCTCACCCGTGAGGAGACGGCCGAACGCGCCGGATCGGCGCCCGAGTACATCCAGTACGTCGAGGATCAGCAGGCCGCACCGGGGACCGGTTTCCTGCTGAGGCTGGCCCAGGCACTGGAGACCACCGTCGGGGAATTGACGGGCACGGGGACGGATCTGCCCTCCGGGATCGGCCGGGCGGCCCGCCATGCCGAGCTGATCACACTCAGCGAGGAAGAGTGCCGGGCGCTGCTGTCGACCCATGGCGTCGGCCGGGTGGCGGTGGCCACTCGTGAGGGCCCCGCCGTCATTCCCGTCAATTACATCGTCGTCGACGGAGCCGTCACCTACCGAACAGCACCCGGCACCGCGGCCGCCCAGGCGGCGGACAAGGAAGTCGCCTTCGAGGTCGACCACATCGACGACGCGATGAGCAAGGGCTGGAGCGTCAATGTCGTCGGCACCGCGCGTGCCGTCACCGGAGACGCCGCCGCCCGCGGCCTGGACCAGCAGGCATACACCGAACCCTGGGCAGGAGGAGACCGTCCGCTGTGGCTGTCGATCTTCCCCGCCCGTATCAGCGGCCGTCGCATAGACACCGCGTCGACCCGTCCGGGCAAGCGCGGTGGCGGCACACGGCTCACCGATCGCCAAGGACGACACCACTCATGAAACACATCTCGCTCGCCGGTCTCGACGTCTCCCGCATCGGGCTCGGCTGCATGGGAATGTCGGCGTACTACACCGGCGCCGGAACAGACATGAAGGAATCCATCCGCACCATCCACCGGGCGCTCGACCTCGGTGTGACCTTTCTGGACACCGCGGAGGTCTACGGCCCCTACACCAATGAGGAGCTGGTGGGCCGGGCCATCGCCGGTCGGCGCGACCAGGTGGTGCTGGCCACGAAGTTCGGCTACATCTCGCACCCGGACGCGGACGCCCAGCGGTTCGACAGTTCGCCGGAGAATGTCCGGCTCGCTCTCGAAGGATCGCTCCGCAGGCTCGGCACCGACCACATCGATCTCTACTACCAGCACCGGGTCGACCCCGATACGCCGATCGAGGAGACGATGGGAGCGCTCGGCGACCTGGTGAGGGAAGGGAAGATCCGGCACATCGGCCTCTCGGAGGCCGGTCCCGAGACCATTCGCCGCGCCCACGCGGTGTGTCCTGTGACCGCGCTCCAGTCGGAGTACTCACTGTGGACCCGGGACCCCGAGGCGGAGGTGCTGCCGACGCTGCGGGAGCTCGGCATCGGCTTTGTCCCCTACTCCCCGCTCGGCCGGGGCTTTCTGACCGGGCGCATCCGCTCCACCGAGAAGCTGGCCGACGGGGACTTCCGCAGGACCAACCCGCGCTTCGCCGAAGGGAACTTCGAGCAGAACCTGCGCATCGTCGACGAGGTGGAGAGCGTGGCGCGGGACGCCGGGGTGACGCCGGCCCAGGTCGCGCTCGCCTGGCTGCTTTCCCGGGGCGACGACATCGCCCCGATCCCCGGGACCAAGCATGTGTCCCGTCTGGAGGAGGACGCCGGAGCCGACAGGGTACGGCTGACCCCCGGGCAGATCGACCGGCTGAGCTCGATCGCGGCCCCGCTGGGCAATCGCTATGCGGACATGACGCCGCTGAATCGCTGACGGCGGGCCCGCCCGGCGCCGGGGAAGCCGGGCGGCTCCCCTCATGACCAGGCCCCTTCCCGAGGCGAGCGGATCGCGGCTCAGGCGGTCGCGGGACGGCGCAGGTGATGGGCGAGGAAGGCGACGCTCCGGGCCACGAGGGGCACGACATCGGCGTTGAGGAAGATGTGTTCCGCGCCCGGTACGGAGACGAGTTCCACCTCGTTGCCGGCGGCCCGCAGGAGCCCGGCCAGCCGCTCGCTGTGTTCGAACGGGACGAGTGTGTCCCGGCTTCCGTGGATCAGCAGGAAGGGCGGCGCGGACGAGCGCGCGTAGCTGACGGGGCTGGCCGCCGCCGCGCGGCGCGCCCGGTCGGCCCGGTCGCCGCCCAGCAGCGTCGCGAAGGGGTCGTCGGGGCCGGGGTCGTCCGGCAGCAGCGGGCTCAGGTCGGAGATCCCGTACCAGTCCACGACCGCCGCGACCGTCGTGTCGCCCTCCGCGACTCCCTCCGTGCCCTCCAGCGGAGGACGGCCCGCGCCGGTCAGTCCCGCGAGCGCGGCCAGGTGACCACCGGCCGACTCGCCCCACACACCGATGCGTGTCCCGTCGATCCCGAGCTGCCCGGCGTAGTGGCGCAGATAGCGGATGGCGGCCTTGACGTCGTGCAACTGGGCGGGGAACGGCGCTTCGCGGGCATGGCGGTAGTCGATGGCGGCCACGGCCAGTCCGGCCCGGAGCAGGGAGCCGAACAGCAGGTCCGCGCTGACGGTCGGCGGGGGATGGCGCCGGTCGCCCTCCATCCATGCGCCGCCGTGGATCCACACCACCACCGGCGCGGGTCCGGTCACGGCGGGTACGGACAGATCGAGCAGCCGCGCCCGGTAACCGGAGTTGGTGGCATAACTCAGGCCGTCGTACCTGCGTACACCGTCGGCGCCGGTGGCGGGGGCGGTCGGTGGAAGCTGTACCGGTGGTACGGCGAGTTCGGGCGGTGGCCAGGTGATGTGGCCGGGCTCGGATTCCAAGGGTGCTCCAGAAGTCGTCGGGCGGGGGAGCGCCGCCGACCCGGGCCCGGCGGCAGCCGGTGCCGGGCGGGGGCCAGCGGCAGCCGGTGCCGGGCGGGGGCCAGCGGCGGGTCCGCTCGTAAGGCGCTCATTCCTTGGTCGATCCGGCGAGCATCCCGGACACCAGCGTGCGCTGGGAGAACAGGAAGAGCACCAGAACGGGCAGGATGGCGACGAGAATCGCCAGGGACAGCTCCGGGATGGTGATGTTCAGACCGGCACCGGCCACCGGGTTGAACGCCGGGGTGGAGGTCAGCAGTTGGTTCAGACCCACCTGGACGGGGAACTGCTCGCTGCTCGGCAGGACGAGATAGGGCAGGAAGAAGTTGTTCCAGTTGCCCACGAAGCTGAAGAACGCGACCAGCCCCACCACGGGTTTCGCCAGCGGCAGCGCGATGCGGGAGAAGAGCTGCCACTCCGTGCAGCCGTCGATCCGCGCGGCCGACAGAAGATCCCTGGGCAGGCTGCTGCCGAAGTAGATGTAGACCAGGTACACGCCGAACGGAAAGAAGGAGAAGGGCAGGATCACGGACCAGACGGTGCCGATCAGATGGAAGCGGTTCAGTTCCAGGAAGACCGGCAGGACCAGGGTGGCCTGCGGCATGATCATCGTGACCAGAGTGACTGTCAGCAGGGTCTTGCGGCCCCGGAACTTCGTCAGGGCCAGCGCGTAGCCGGCCGGCACGCTGACGGCCAGCGTCAGGACGAGCGATCCGCCGGAGTAGACGGCCGAGTTGCGCAGCCAGGTGGCCATGGCGCCGTCCTGGAAATCGAACAGGTGCCGCCAGGCGGTGCCGATCTGCTGGAACGAGCCGAAGGACAGCGGATTGTCCTGCACCACTTGGCCGGCGGTCTTCGACGGCGCGAGCAGCAGCCAGATCACCGGCAGTACGAAGAACACCAGCAGCACGGCCAGCAGAACGCCCACGACCAGGAAGGACACGGCCCGGGAGGGCCGGACGCGCCGGCCTGCGGCTGTTGACGGGAGAGCGGATTGGGTCATTTCTCGTCCAACTTGAACAGGTTCGATCGGGCGACCAGCAGACCGGCGGCCACGAGTCCCAGCGCCAGCAGAAAGACGGAGATGGCGGCGGCGCCGTTGAAGTCGCCCTGCTGGAACGCGTAGACATAGGCGAGCTGATTGGGTGACCAGGTGGGGCTCACCCGCCCGAGGCTGGCCGTCTGGAGCAACTGGGGCTCGACAAAGAGCTGGGTGCCGGTGGCGAAGGCCATGATCGCCATGTACACGATCCACTGCCGGATCATCGGGATCTGGATGTGCCAGGCGGTGCGCCAGGGCCCCGCGCCGTCCATCCGGGCGGCTTCCAGCACTTCGTCCGGGATGTTGTTCAGCGCGCCGTACATCACCACCATCCAGCCGCCGGCGCCGGTCCAGAAGGCGATCAGCATCAGGATCAGCGGCAGGTTGCCGGGCGCGAGCACGGCCGCGAAGCTGTGCATGCCCATGCTGTTGAGCAGCCAGGACACCGGGCTGACGTCCGGGTCCAGCATGAACAGCCAGACCAGGACGCTCGCGACCCCGGCGAGGGCGCCGGGGATGTAGTAGAGGAAGCGGAAGAGCGCCGAGGTGCCCGGCCGCACCCGGCTGCGCAGGACCACCGCGACCAGCACCACCAGGACGACCAGGACGATCAGCCACATGACGAGGTAGAGCAGCATATGGCTGAAGGCCGGGACGAAACGGTAGTCCTGGGCGACCTTCACGAACTGGTTGAACCCGGTGAACTGGCCCCGGTCGTTGGTGAGCGCCAGATAGAACGAATAGGCGGTCGGGAAGACACCGAACGCGAGCAGCAGCAGCGCGTAGCCGGCGACGAAGAAGTAGCCCGCGGGGCCGGGGCCCCTCCGCCGCGGCACAGTGCCGCGGCGGAGGGTGGAGACGGCGACGCGCTCAGTCTCCAGCAGGGTCATTCGCCGACCACCTGGTACCCCTCGGCCCGAGCCTGGTTACCGATCTCCCGCTGCCAGGCCGGCAGCGTGGAGGCCAGGCTCTTGCCCGAGGTCAGGGCCGGCAGCACAACGCTGGACCAGGCCGTGGCATCCGAGAACTTGGTGTTCGACCAGCCGGTCCACACCTCGTCGGCGGCCTGCTGGAAGGGCTTGCTCACATCGTTGGCGAAGTAGTCGCTGTTGGCGGGGTTCGCCAGCCACGCCTCGGCGGCCTTGGTGTAGGCCGGGTAGGTGGGCGCGGACGCCTGGTTCTCGTCGGAGGTGGTCAGCCAGGTGACCAGATCCGAGGACGCCTTCAGGTTGGCGCTGTGCGAGGACACCATCCACACACCGCCGCCGACATTGCCGGTGGCCTGCTCGGTCTCCCCCGGCCAGGTCAGCGGGGGCGCCACGGCGATCTGCTTGGCCGGAGCCTTGAAGGCCGCCTTGAACAGATACTGGCCGTACCAGGACGGGCCGTACGCCATCAGCACCTTGTCGCCGCTGTCCTTGGCGAAGCCCTGGCTGAAGAAACCCTTGGTGGTGACGGCCTTGGCGGAGATCAGCTCGTCCAGCAGGTTCGCCATGCGGACGCACTTCTCGTCCTTCAGGTCGCTGCGCAGAGTGTTCGGCTTCACCAGGCTGAACGCCGGGCACTGGCCGGACCAGAAGTACGACTCGTGGGAGTTGGTGTCGCCGACCGAGCCGACCAGGTAGCCGGGGTGCTCCTTGGCCACCCGCTTGCCCAGCGCCTGGTACTGCTCCCAGGTGGTGGGGACCGGATATCCCCACGTGTCCATGAGGGTCTTGTTGTACCAGAGGACCACCTGCGCGATGTCATTGCGCAGGCAGTAGGTGTGGTCGTTGAACTGGCAGGGCGTCAGAGAGCCCTTGGCGAAACCGTCCAGGGTGGCGCTCGGTACGAGCTTGTCGTCCAGAGGCGCGGCGAACGGCTGCGCGCCGGGCTTGGTGGGCTCGGACGCCCAGGTCACGTCGGTGGGCGAGCCGAACACCACGTCCGGCCAGCCGCTGCCGGTCCGGTCGAAGAGCTGCACCTTCGACTGGAGATATGTGGAGCCGTCGGCGCCGCCGTCGTACGTGACGATCTTCATCTTCACGTCCGGGTGCGACGTCTGGTACGCCTGCACCGACGGCAGCCGGGTCGAGTCGGCCCACACCGTGATCTGTGAACCGTCCTTCTGCGCGGCCGGCTTGAACGCCGGTGCCGAGGAGGCGGACGGCCCGGTGGTGGTGTCGGCACTGGCACAGCCGGCCAGTACGGCCGCCGCGGCCAGGGAGAGCGCGGCCGCGGCGGTGCGCAGCACGGTGCGGCGTCGGCCGGCTCTGGGAGATCCGGAAGACCTCATTGTCTTGCCTTTCTTGTTCTTGCGTGGGACAGGTAACGCGCCGGATGGGGGCCCCGGGTGCGGTGACGGCGGACTGCTGCCGGCCGGCCGCCGCTCCGGTCAGCGCGGCTGCTCGACGAAGGGCTGGAGGGCGCTGCCGTAGCCGAAGTCGAGCGGGAGGGCAATGCCCGGCCCCGTGGGGGCGTGCACCAGACCCTGAGCGTCCACATGGCGCTCGCGGACAACCTTCGTCGCGGTCACCAGGGACTCGTAATAGGTGGTGTTGGAGATGGCCATGCACAGGTGGTGGTTCGGGATGTCCGAACCGTGCACCTCGGCACGCAGCCGGTAGGCGTCGGCGAGGTGTGCGGTGCGCATGGCGCCGGTGATCCCGCCCCGGAGGGTGGTGCCGGCCCGCACCCCGAACGTGGCGGCGCCGGCCCTGATGAAGTCCGCGGAGTTCATATGCGCTCCGTCGGAGGTCTCGGCCACCAGCAGTGGTATGTCCACGGCCGTCGCCAGCTTCTGGTACGCCGAGATGCTGAACTCGCGCATCGGTTCCTCGTACCAGAGGTAGTCCGCCTCGGACAGCGCACGCCCCAGCCGGATCGCGTCGGGCAGGTCGAAACCGGCCGATCCGTCGTACATGAGCGGGACCGAGGGACCGACGTGTTCCCGCAGCGCCAGACACAGCTCGGCGTCACGGCGGGCGTCGCCCCAGGCGTGCAGTTTGATACCGCGGTAGCCCAGTTCCAGGCACTGGTCCGCCACATCGAGGAACTCCGCGGTGCTGGAGAACGTCGAGGTGGAGGCGTACGCGGGGATCGCCTCCCGGAAACCGCCGAGCAGCCGCCAGACCGGCTGGCCGTGGTAACGGCCGGCCAGGTCCCACAGGGCGGTGTCGATGAGGCCCAGGGTGGGGAGCGGGAGTTCGTGGATACGGTCCAGCTCCCACACCCGGTGCCACAGCCATTCCCGCTGGAACGGGTCGGCCCCGACCAGTTCGTCACGGAAGACCCGCTCCACCAGGTCCCGCAGGGTGGTGAAGGCTCCCGGCCTGGCGAACAGAGCCACGCCCTCGGCCCCCTCGTCGGTGCCGATCCGCAGGACCGCGCCGTCGCCCACCGGAGCGCTTCCGCTCAGTCCGTCCCTCCAGCGGAAGGGCGGACTGGCCGCCGGAACATCGATCCGGTGTACTTCGACATGGGTGATCTTCATTCTGGCTTTCATTTCTGTGGGGGCGGGCCGGCCCGGGAGCGGGTGAGGACCCGGGGCGTGTCGCGGCAGGAGCGCCGTCCGCCCGGGGGCCGGGCGGGACTCGTGACACGCCCCGGGCGCGTGCGGGTCAGAAGTCGCCGTACGCCTGGAGCCCGTAGATACTGCCGCCGTTCCAACTGGAGCCGGTGACGGTCAGCCGCAGGTGGCGGGCGGTGACGGGTTCGTCGGCGAACGAGTAGTTGGCCGCCGAGACGGTGTTCTCTGACGTGTGGTCGTCGAGCCTGGACCACGTCTTCCCGTCGGTCGAGTACTCCAGGCGGTAGGTGTAGCCGCTGGGCTTCTCGAAGGTGGTCACCACGCTGGAGATCTTGGTGTCCTTGCCCAGGTCGACCTGGATCCAGGACGGGTCGGGCAGGCCGAGGCCCTGCGCCCAGCGGGTGGACAGGTCACCGTCCACCGCCTTCTCCGGTGTGTTGTCCTCCGAGAACGACGAGGCGGTGACGGGCTTGCGCAGCGCCAGGTCGTTGTCGGCCGGAGTGGTGACGACGGCCGCCGCACTGGGCCCGGAGGTGTTCAGCGCGGCGTCCCGGGCGACGACGGTGAAGGAGTACTCCTTCTCCGGGGTCAGACCGGAGACCCGCAGGGTCGTGGCGTCGGTGACGGCGATCCGCTTGCCGTCCTGGTAGACGACGTAGCTGGTCACGCCCGTGTTGTCCGTGGCGGCCGGCCAGTCGAGGTCCAGCAGGCCGGGCAGCAGGGGCCTGACACCGGGCCGTCCGGGGGCCGAGGGCGCCGTGGTGTCCGAGCTGGGCGCGCTGCGGGTGCCGTAGACCTGGAAGTCGACGACACTGCCGCCGTTTCCGCTGGTCCCGGTGACCGTCAGCCGCACGAAGCGGCCGGCGACCGGTTCGGCGGTGTGCGCGTAGTCGGTCATCTCCGTGGTGTTCGCGGAGGTGTGATCCGCCAGGGTCTTCCAGTTGACCTCGTCCGGTGACACCTGGACGCGGTACTTGTAGCCCTTGCTCTTCTCGAAGGTGGTGATCGCGCCGTTCACGTCGTACTGGGCGCCGAGGTCCACCTGGATCCAGGACGGGTCGGGCAGGCCGAGGCCCTGGGCCCAGCGGGTGGACAGGTCACCGTCCACCGCCTTCTCGGGGACATTGCCCTCCGAGTCGGACGACGCGGTGACCGGCTTCTTCAGCGCCAGGTCGGTGCCGGAGGGCATGGTGACCTTCAGCGCCGGGCTCTGCGAGGACTCGTTGCCGGCCGCGTCACGGGCGGTGATCCGGAAGCTGTAGGTCTTGCCCGCGGTCAGGCCGGACAGGCGCACCGATGTCTTTCCGGAGGCGCTGACGAGCGTGTCGTCGCGGTAGACGGAGTAGCCCGTGACGCCCGTGTTGTCGTCGGCCGCCGGCCAGTCGAGGTCCGCCACGGTCGGGAAGTCGGTGACCGCGGCCGGAGTGCCGGGGGCGGTCGGCGCCTTGTGGTCGGTGACGTCCGGGCCCGGGTCGAGGTGACGGTAGCGCGGCTGGAGGCCGGCGTTGTTCACGATCGAGGCCGGGAGCTGGTCGCAGGAGCCGACGGTGGTGTTGCCGGTGACGGTGTTGCCCGTGCTGTTGGCCTGGGTGGTGAACGCGGGCTGCGTGGTGAAGTTGCCGGTGGCGGTGATGTCCATGCCGTGGTTCATCAGCATCCACTGGTACGACACGTCGCACAGGGCGTTGCCCGTGTTCCGCCAGTAGCGGCTGCCCTCGTCGTGGTAGATGGCACCGTAGGCCGGCTCCGGGACGCCATGGATGTAGTTGCCTGCGACGAGCCCGCCGGGGTTGGTGCTGAGTGTGTAGATGGCGCCGCCGTCGGCCTGCGACTTCATGATGTCGGAGATCTCGTTGTGCGTGACGATGTTGTCCCGGCTGGTGGTGTCGGTGTCCCAGACCGGTACGCCGGAGTTGCCCGGGTAGTTGGTGTCGCCGCCCTTGTCGGTCAGACCCCAGCCCCAGCCCACGGAGATACCGCTGTAGGGCAGGTCGTAGACCTTGTTGTGGGTGATCACCGTGTGGTCGGTGTAACCGGCCAGGATGCCCAGGGAGCCGTTGTACTGGTCGGCGACCTTGGTCACGACGTTGTTGTCGACCGTGACGTCCTTGGTGATGTCGCGCGGGTCGTCGGGGTGGGCGTCGATCACATCGGTGCCGCCGATCTGGATGCCGGTGGCGGCGATCTGGCGGAAGACGTTGCCCGTGATGGCGGCGGACTGGGTGCCGGTGTTCAGATTCAGGCCGACCGCGCCGAGGTGGGTGAAGGTGTTGTCCCGGAAGCCGACGTTGTGGCCGTAGCTCACATTGACCGCGCCTGGCGTCTTCTGCCACTTCAGCCGGGTGGAGTCGAAGTCGGGGTTGCCCTCGCCGACCATCCGGAAGCCCGCCTGGCCCTCGATGAGGCCGTCGGGCGAACTGGGCGCGAGCCAGGTCGAGTAGGAGAAGGTGATGCCCTGGAAGGACACGTTGGCGACCGGGTGGCCCTTGGTGCCGTTCAGATCGACCAGGTCCTGCACCTGCGGCACCGTGACGGTCGCGGTGGACAGGTCCTGGCCGGGCTTGGGCATGTAGTAGACCTCGCCCCGGCTCCTGTCGAGATACCACTCACCGGGGCTGTCCAGCAGCTCGCGGGCGTTCTCCAGCCAGGTCGGATTCTGGATCTCCTGGCCCTGCTGGAGGTGTGCGTTGTGCCAGCAGGGCTGTTCCATGGTCATCGTGTTGCCGGAGATGGACTGCACACCGCAGCGCTGGAGCTTCCAGCCCCAGCTGCTGACGACCTCCAGGTCCGAGGGACGCTGGTAGCCGCTGATGCTGGTGTCGGTGAAGGTGTAGCCGGTGGACGTCTTGTTGAAGCCGGGCGGGTTCTTCGCGCCGCGCGCCCGGGTCTGCAACTCGCCGTTCACATAGAGCTGCCGGGTGTCGAGGTCACCGGCCCTGGCCTTGTAGACACGCCCCGAGGCGTCGGCCGGGGTCCACCCGGTGATCTGCCTGCCGCCGCTGATCACCGGGTGCGCGCCGGGCGCGGCCTCGTAGACGACCTGGTGGCCGTCCCGGCCGGAGTCCTGGGCGGTGAGACTGAAGGTACGGCTGAGCTGGTACGTACCGGACATCAGCCGTACACGGACATCACCGCGGACCCTCTTCCCGGCCTCACGCACATAGTCCCGTGCGTGTTCCAGCGTCTTGAACGGACGCGCGGCGGTGCCGGAGCCGGAGTCCCGGCCGGACGGTGAGACATAGACGTCCAGGCCCGGTGCGCGCGACGGGGACGCCTGGGCCGGTACGGCGGCCAGCGGCGCCGCGGCCGCGGCCAGGGACAGGGCGGCTACCAGCGCTCTTCGGAGCGGTATGAACATGCCTTTACGGGCAGACGGTACAGACACGGAAATCCAATCGCCTGAATGAAGTGACGTCGGGGAACCCGGTCGTCCTCCGGGTCCCTCTGGCGTTGGGCGGCTCGGTCCGCGAGCCGTGCGGTGGTGTGACACCCCGGGGCGTGTTTTCCGCCCTGGGGGGCGCCCTACGAGGCGGACGTCTCCGCCGACAGCGGACCGTCCGCGACACCGGTCGGTTTCGACGGCCGCGCGGGTGCGCCGGAGGCGCCGCGGGAGTCGAGGTTGAACAGCCTGTCGCGGATCTTTCGTTCGAACTGGCTCTGCGTGGTGGCGATGTGTTCCACCATCAGCTCCCCGGCGAGAGCGGCCTCCCCCGCGGCGACCGCCTCGGCTATGGCGAGGTGCTGTGCCGCCGCAACTTCCAGGGACCCGGGCGCGTCACCGTGGAAGAGCAGCACATCCGACTGTGACGCCAGGCGCCGCACACCGGCGACGCTCGACCTCAGAAACACATTGTGCGCGGCGGCGCCCACCGCGTCGTGGAACGCGGTGTCGGCCTTGGCGAAGCCGTAGCCGTCGCCCGCCCTGGCCGCCACCAGGGATGTCTCGGCGCACTCCCGGATGGCCCTGACCTCGATCGGCGTGGCGAGGGAGGCGGCGCGGCGCGCCGTCTCCGACTCGATCACGGTCCGGTAGTCCAGGAGCATCAGGACGTCTTCCATGCTGGTGGGCCGGAAGTGCGAGAGCTGATCGTCCACCAGCCCGCCGGCCGAGTCGGCGACGAAGATGCCCGCGCCGCGCCGCACGCTCAGCCGGCCGATGGCGGCCAGCACCTTCACCGCCTCGCGGGTGACATTGCGGGAGGCGCCCAGGATCTGGGCCAGCCCCTGTTCGGTGGGCAGCCGGTCGCCGGACCGCAGATTCTGCTCGGCGATGTAGTTCAGGAGCTGCTCGGCGACCAGCTCGTAACCGGGCCGGTAGCGACTCGACGCGTCGTCGTCCCCTCCGCCAGGGACCTGTGATGGAGCTGCCACGGCGTACCCCCCTCGTATGCGTTCGAATTAATCAGGTTCATCGGCGGGGCAACTATGACATCCGCGTTACGCGTTGAGAAGAGCCCGGATGAAACTTCGTCCAGGCACCCCCTCGTTACCGCTCGCAATATGGCAAAAGGGATATCCAACCCCGAAGTATTGCGCGGAAGGGATCTGATCCTTATGGTCCTGCCTGTCGGATGAAGCAGATCCTTTGTGGGGAAGTGCGGCGGCGCCGGGACGGGCGCCCGGCATAGTCGCCACCAGAATCCGCCTCCGGCGTGAGCCGCGGCAGGAGCGCGGGGCCGGACGGCCCGCCGGTGCGCCACGCGGTGGGATTTCCGAGCGCGCACCCCCTGGGAGAGACCGCTATGAGACTGGCAGCGCACGACCCGGCCGGAGCCGGACACCCCCTGATCGCCGGCGGGCTGCCACCGGCGAAGGAGGGCTGAGCGGTGCAGCGCTTCGCCGCCGTGATCCGGCTGCGGCCCGAGAAGGAGTCGGAGTACCGCGAACTGCACGCCGCCGCCTGGCCGGGCGTGCTCATGGCCCTCAAGCGGGCCAACATCGGCAACTACTCCATCTTTCTCCGGGACGGCCTGCTGTTCAGCTACCTGGAGTACACGGGAACGGACTACGCGTCCGACACCGCGCTGATCGCGGCCGACCCGGTCTCACGCGAGTGGTGGGCGATGACCGACCCGTGCCAGCAGCCGCTGGACAGCGCGTCCGAGGGGGAGTGGTGGGCCCCCGCCGAGGAGATCTTCCACCTCGACTGAGGCAGCCCGCCGGGGCCATGGCGGCGACCGTGTGAGAACGGCGCCCGGCACGGACGGAAGGCGCGTGCCACCGTCCGGAAAACCATTCACTGAGCCATAAGGATCAACGGTGCGTATCGACGCTCACCACCATCTCTGGGACCTCGCGGTACGCGACCAGCCATGGACCCGCGACATCCCCGTCCTGCGCCGGACCTTCACCGCGGGCGAACTGCGGCCGGCGCTCGACCGGCACGCCATCGACGCGACCGTCGTCGTGGCGGCCATGCCCGTGCCGGAGGAAACACCGGAGCTGCTCGCCCTGGCATCCGGGGACCCGCATGTCCGAGCGGTCGTCGGCTGGACGAGCCTGACCGACCCCGGCATCGCGGACCGCCTGGCGGAACTGCGCGAGGGGCCCGGCGGTTCCGCGCTCGTCGGCATCCGGCACGGGGTCCAGGACGAGCCCGACCCGGACTGGACCGCGCGCCCCGAGGTCCGGCGCGGTATCGAGGCGGTCGGCGCCGCGGGCCTCGTCTACGACCTGCTCGTCCGGCCCGACCAACTGCCCGCCGCCGTCAGGACCGTACGCGAACTGCCCGGCGTCCGCTTCGTCCTGGACCACGCGGGCAACCCGGTCATCGGCGGGGACGGCCTGGAGCCCTGGACGTCACTGCTGACCGAACTCGCCGGCTGCCCCAACGTCGCCGTAAAACTCTCCGGCCTGGTCACCCGCACCGGGCCCGCCCCCGTCCCCGCCCTGCGCGCCTACGCGGACGTACTCCTCACGACGGTGGGCCCGCACCGCCTCATGTACGGCTCGGACTGGCCCGTCTGCCTGCTCGCGGCGGAGTACGACGACGTCCTGGCCGTCGCCGAGGCCCTCACCGGCGACCTGAGCGCCGGCGAGCGCGAGGCGGTCTTCGGCACGACGGCCGCACGCTGGTACGGGATCCCCGTATGACGGGCCGCCGGCTCGGCCGTACGCGCGTCCGCGTCAGCTCCCTGGGATTCGGCGCCGCCCCCCTCGGCAATCTCTACACCCCGCTCGACGACGACCAGGCGCGGGCCACGGTCGACGCCGCCTGGGACGCCGGTGTGCGTTACTACGACACCGCGCCGCACTACGGCCTCGGACTCTCAGAACGGCGGCTCGGCGCGGCCCTCGCCCAGCGGCCCCGGTCGGAGTACACCGTCTCCACCAAGGTCGGCCGCCTGCTGGCACCCCACCCCGCGCCCACCGGGTCGGACCTGGCCGCGGGTGGCTTCGCCGTGCCGGACACACTGATCCGCCGTCCCGACTTCTCGCGTGACGGCGTCCTGCGAAGCCTCGATTCCAGCCTGACCCGGCTGGGCCTGGACCGGGTGGACATCGTTTATGTCCACGACCCCGACGACCATCTGGACGCGGCCGTCGACCAGGCGCTGCCGGCCCTGGTGGACCTCCGCGACCAGGGCGTCATCGGCGCCGTCGGCGTCGGCACGAACACCGTGGCGCCGCTGCTGCGGGTCGTCGCCGAAGCCGATGTGGACACCGTGATGACGGCCGGCCGATGGACACTGATCGACCGCACCGCCCGTCCGCTGCTGGAGGCGTGCGCGCGCCGGGGGGTCTCGGTGATCGCCGCGGCGCCGTTCAACTCGGGTCTGCTCAGCCGCCCCCGCCCCGCCGATGACGCCTTCTTCGACTACGGTCCCGCCTCCGGCGCGGTGCTGAGCCGGGCCCGGCGTCTCGCCGACGTCTGTGTTCGGCACGGCACCGTCCTGCCGCACGCCGCTGTCCGCTTTCCGCTGCGCGATCCCGTCGTGACCGGCGTGGTCGCGGGTTTCCGCGCCCCCCACGAGGTCATGACCGCCGCCCGCTGGGCCGGCGAAGAACTGCCCGACGCTCTGTGGCCGGACCTCGACGCGGCTGCCCGAGCGCCCGAGGAGAAGGGCCGATAGCAGGGGTCTTCACCGGGCGGGCCGACGGCCCGTCAGGCGGCTTCGTCGACGCCGTCGCGCAGCGCCGCGGCCCATTCCAGCAGCAGAACCTCGTACGCCTCAGCGGGCCAGGTCCCGTCGGCCGCGTCGACGAGCGCACGGATCCGCTCGTTGGCGGCGACGGCACCGGAGGCCGAAGATGCGGATGCGGAAGTCATATGACAAGCCTACGGGCAGGGGTGGGCGCCCGAACACCGATCCGAGCGCGTCCTTGCTCACACTCGTCGTCCGTGGTGTCCCGAGGGAGAGAAATGGGAGATGAATGGGAGATGATCAAGCCGCGGAGGCCCGGATCCGTCCTCCGCGGCTGTGATCGTGTGCTTGTCTCCCCGCTCAGCCGGCCGACTCGCCCGCGTGCGGGCTCAGCGTGTCCGTGCCGATCAGGACGAACAGGGCGATACCGAGCAGGAGCCGGTAGATCACAAACGGCATGAAGCTCTTGGTGGTGATGAACTTCATGAACCACGCGATGACCGCGTATCCCACCGCGAACGCGATGACCGTCGCGAAGATGGTCGGGCCCCACGACACATGGCCCTCGCCCGCGTCCTTCAGCTCGAAGGCGCCCGACGCGAGCACCGCGGGCACCGCCAGCAGGAACGAGTAGCGCGCGGCCGCCTCACGGGTGTACCCCATCAGCAGACCGCCGCTGATGGTGGCGCCCGACCGGGAGACACCCGGCACCAGGGCCAGCGCCTGGCAGAAACCGAAGATCAGACCGTCCCTGACGCCCAGTTCCTGGAGCGACTTGCGCACCTTGACGGCGCGGTGTTTGCCGCCGGTCTCGTCGCGGGCCGCGAGACGGTCGGCCACACCCAGCACGACGCCCATGACTATCAGCGTGACCGCGATCAGACGCAGGTCGCGGAACGGGCCCTCGATCTGGTCCTTGAAGGTGATGCCGAGGACACCGATCGGGATCGAGCCCACAATGACCAGCCAGCCCATCTGGGCGTCGTGATCACTGCGCATCGCCTTGTTCGTCAGCGAGCGGAACCACGCCGAGACGATCCGGGCGATGTCCTTGCGGAAATAGATCAGGACGGCTGCTTCCGTACCGATCTGGGTGATCGCGGTGAACGCCGCACCCGGGTCGTGCCAGCCGGCGAACGCCGCGGTCAGGCGCAGATGCGCGCTGGAGGAAATGGGCAGGAACTCGGTCAGCCCCTGAACGAGCCCGAGAATGAAAGATTCGAACCAAGACATGAGGTACTACGCCATCCAAGGAATGATCGTGCACTGGCCGGTGGAACCGCGGCGCAGTGGCGGACTGAGGGCTGACGGGCGATGCGCGGGTTCGATCATATGGATGGTTGTGTGCTCCTGCTCACGCCGGCTCTTCACTGACGTGGCCCATTGAGGCCGGTGACATGTCCAGTGATCCCGTCCAGGCGCAGGCGGTGGCGATCACGTGCCGTACGGGAGGCAGCGTAGCGTCTGCGGGTTCACCGCCCACGGCAGCCCCCCGCCCTCTTCCGGTCGCCGCGGGCACGGCGCATGATGGACACCCCGGAACCGGAGCGCCCTGAGAGGGCAAGGTCACATGGGCGTGGCCTGATGCTCGTTCGGCGGGCTGCCCTAAAATCCGGGGCATGACGGTCCTGCCCGACGACGGGCTCCCCCTGGCCGCCGAGTTCCCCGACGCGACCCGCGAGCAGTGGCAGAGCCTGGTGGCAGGCGTCCTGCGCAAATCGGGTCGGGACGTCTCGGGGCCGGCGGCCGAAGACGCGCTCTCCACCCCACTCCAGGACGGCCTCACCACCCGCCCCCTGTACACCGCCGAGGACGCTCCCGGGCAGGGCGGTCATCCCGGATTCGCGCCCTTCACCCGGGGCGGCAGGCCGGAGGGCGGCACCGTCTCCGGCTGGGACGTACGCCAGCGTCACGCGCGGCCCGATCCGGCCGACACCAACGAATCGATACTGGCCGACCTGGCGAACGGCGTCACCTCGCTGTGGCTGGTGGTGGGGGCCGCCGGGGTGCCGGTGTCCTCGCTGGCCAAGGCACTTGACGGTGTCTATCTCGAACTGGCTCCGATCGCGCTCGACGCGGGCGACCAGTTCGACCCCGCCGCACGGGAGTTGCTGCGGCTGTACGACGAGCGCGGGGTCGCCCGCCGCGAGGCGCGGGGCACCCTCGGCGCCGACCCCGTCGGCCAACTCGCCCGCACCGGACGCGAGACGGACACCCACACCGGCGAGGCGGCGGAACTGGCCGCGCTCTGCCACCGGGACTACCCGGGGCTGCGCGCCATCGCCGTGGACGCGCTGCCCTATCACGAGGCCGGCGCCTCCGACGCCCAGGAGCTGGGCTGCTCGCTCGCCACCGGCGTGGGCTGGCTGCGCGACCTCACCGCCGCCGGCCTCTCGGCCGAAGCGGCCTGCGGACAGCTCGAGTTCCGGTACGCGGCCACCGCCGACCAGTTCCTGACGATCGCGAAACTCCGCGCCGCGCGCCGGCTGTGGGCCCGGGTCGCGCAGGTCTGCGGCGCCGGTTCCGCCGGCGCGCAGCGCCAGCACGCGGTGACCTCGCCGGTGATGATGACCCGCCGTGACCCCTGGGTGAACATGCTGCGCACGACGGTCGCCGCACTCGCCGCCGGGGTGGGCGGCGCCGACGCCGTGACCGTACTGCCCTTCGACCACGCACTCGGACTGCCCGACGCCTTCGCCGGCCGGATCGCCCGCAACACCTCGACGATCCTGCTGGAGGAGTCCCACCTGGGCCGGGTCATCGACCCGGCGGGCGGCTCCTGGTACGTGGAGCGGCTCACGGACGAACTGGCCCACGCGGCCTGGGCGTGGTTCCAGGAGATCGAGCGCGCGGGAGGCCAGCGGGCCGCGCTGCGCGGCGGGCTGATCGGCGAACGGATCGCCGCCACCTGGGAGAGCCGGTCCGGTCGGCTGGCCAGGCGGCGCGAGTCCATCACGGGCGTCAGTGAGTTCCCGCAGCTCTCGCAGCCCCCGGTGGAGCGCGACCCTGCGCCCGCGCCACCCGGCGGCGGGCTGCCCGTGGTCCGCCGCGACGAGGCGTTCGAGGCGCTGCGGGCCCGCTCCGACGCCCATCTCGCCACCACCGGCGCCCGGCCACGGGTCTTCCTGGCCGCGCTGGGACCGGCCGCCGCGCACACGGCGCGCGCCGCCTTCGCCGCCGGCCTCTTCCAGGCGGGCGGGATCGAGCCGGTCCATGACCCCGTGTCCGTCGACGCGGGCACGGCCGCCGGAGCGTTCACCCGCAGCGGGGCCGACATCGCCTGCCTCTGCTCCAGCGACGCGCTCTACGCGGAGCAGGCCGGCCCCGTGGCCGAAACCCTCAAGTCCGCCGGCGCGCGACGGGTGTTCCTCGCCGGCCGTCCGGGCGAGCACCGCGAGACCTGGCTACGGGCCGGAGTCGACGAATTCGTGGCGGCGGGAGACGACGCGGTCGCCGTCCTCACCTCCGTCCTCGACAGGATGGGAGTGGCGTGATGCGGATCCCGGACTTCTCCGAGATCGACCTCGGCCCCGGCGAAGGCGCCGAGGTCACCGAGGACCAGTGGCGTACGGCAGTCGAGGAGCGCACCGGCAAGGCCGGCGGCGCGCTCGACTGGGACACCCCGGAGGGCATCGCCGTCAAACCCCTCTACACCGAGCGGGACCTGGCGGGGCTGGACTTCCTCGCCACCTACCCGGGCATCGCGCCGTATCTGCGCGGCCCGTATCCCACGATGTACGTCAACCAGCCCTGGACCATCCGGCAGTACGCGGGATTCTCCACCGCCGAGGAGTCCAACGCCTTCTACCGGCGCAACCTCGCCGCCGGGCAGAAGGGCCTGTCCGTCGCCTTCGACCTGCCGACCCACCGCGGCTACGACAGCGACCATCCACGGGTGACGGGCGATGTCGGCATGGCCGGTGTCGCCATCGACTCGATCTATGACATGCGTCAGCTCTTCGACGGCATCCCGCTCGACCGGATGAGCGTGTCGATGACGATGAACGGCGCGGTGCTGCCCGTTCTCGCCCTGTACATCGTCGCCGCCGAGGAACAGGGCGTACCGCCCGAGAAGCTGGCCGGGACCATCCAGAACGACATCCTCAAAGAGTTCATGGTCCGCAACACCTATATCTATCCGCCGAAACCATCCATGCGGATCATCTCCGACATCTTCGAGTACACCTCGCAGAAGATGCCGCGTTACAACTCCATCTCCATCTCGGGCTATCACATCCAGGAAGCCGGCGCGACGGCCGATCTCGAACTGGCCTACACCCTCGCCGACGGGGTGGAATATCTGCGCGCCGGCCTCGGTGTCGGCCTCGACGTGGACGCGTTCGCGCCCCGGCTCTCCTTCTTCTGGGCCATCGGCATGAACTTCTTCATGGAGATCGCCAAGTTGCGGGCGGCCCGGCTGCTCTGGGCCAGGCTGGTCAAGCAGTTCGACCCGAAGAACCCCAAGTCGCTTTCGCTGCGCACCCATTCGCAGACCTCCGGCTGGTCGCTCACCGCGCAGGACGTCTTCAACAACGTCACCCGCACCTGTGTGGAGGCGATGGCCGCCACCCAGGGCCACACCCAGTCGCTGCACACCAACGCGCTGGACGAGGCGCTGGCCCTGCCCACCGACTTCTCCGCCCGGATCGCCCGCAACACACAGCTTCTGCTCCAGCAGGAGTCCGGGACCGGCCGGGTGATCGACCCGTGGGGTGGCAGCGCCTATGTCGAGAAACTGACCCACGATCTCGCGCGCCGCGCCTGGAAGCACATCGAGGAGGTCGAGGCGGCCGGCGGGATGGCGCAGGCCATTGACGCCGGTATCCCCAAACTCCGCGTCGAGGAGGCCGCGGCCCGTACCCAGGCCAGGATCGACTCGGGGCGCCAGCCCGTCATCGGCGTCAACAAGTACCTGGTGGAGACCGACGAGCGGATCGAGGTGCTCAAGGTCGACAACTCCTCGGTGCGCGCCCAGCAGATCGAGAAACTGCGCCGGCTCCGGGCCGAACGCGACGAGAGCGCCTGCCAGGACTCGCTGCGCGCGCTCACCGCCGCGGCGCGGGCCGGCTCCTCGTCGGGAGGTGACGGCAATCTGCTCGCTCTCGCGGTGAACGCGGCCCGTGCGAAGGCGACCGTCGGGGAGATCTCCGAAGCCCTGGAGAAGGTGTACGGGCGCCACTCGGGGCAGATCCGTACGATCTCCGGTGTGTACCGGAACGAGGCAGGCACTTCCCCGTCCGTGGAGCGCACCCGCGCCGCGGTCGACGCCTTCGAACAGGCCGAGGGCCGCCGCCCCCGCATCCTGGTCGCCAAGATGGGCCAGGACGGCCATGACCGCGGCCAGAAGGTGATCGCGACGGCCTTCGCCGACCTGGGCTTCGACGTCGACGTCGGCCCGCTGTTCCAGACGCCCGGTGAGGTCGCGCGGCAGGCGGTCGAGGCGGATGTCCACATCGTGGGCGTCTCCTCGCTGGCCGCCGGGCACCTCACCCTTGTCCCGGCGCTGCGTGAGGAGCTCGCCGCGGAGGGCCGGGAGGACATCATGATCGTCGTCGGCGGGGTGATCCCGCCCCAGGACATCGAGGAGCTGCGCCGCGCGGGAGCCGCCGCGGTCTTCCCGCCCGGCACGGTGATCCCGGACGCCGCGCACGATCTGCTGACGTCGCTGGCGGCCGCCCTCGGGCACGAGCCCGCCGCTTCCGGCCCCGAGCGGTGAGCGCGTGCCGCCCCGGATCGACATCGACAGCTACACCAAGGGTGTCCTGGACGGCTCCCGTTCGTACGTCGCCCGTGCCGTCACCCTCGTGGAGTCCACCAGGCCCGACCACCGGGCGCTCGCCCAGCGACTGCTGACCGAACTGCTGCCGCACTCCGGCAAGGCCCGCCGGATCGGTATCAGCGGGGTCCCCGGCGTCGGCAAGTCCACCTTCATCGACGCGCTCGGGACGCTGCTCACCGGCCTCGGCCACCGGGTCGCGGTGCTCGCCGTCGACCCGTCCTCCAGCAGGACCGGCGGCTCCATCCTGGGAGACAAGACCCGGATGGAGCGGCTGGCCGTGGACCCGGCGGCGTTCGTCCGTCCCTCGCCCACGGCGGGCACGCTGGGCGGGGTCGCCAAGGCGACCCGGGAGACGATCGTCGTGATGGAGGCGGCGGGCTACGACGTGGTGCTCGTCGAGACGGTCGGAGTCGGCCAGTCCGAGACCGCCGTCGCCCATATGGTCGACTCCTTCCTGCTGCTCAGCCTCGCCCGCACGGGCGATCAGCTCCAGGGCATCAAGAAGGGCGTCCTGGAGCTGGCGGACGTCATCGCGGTCAACAAGGCCGACGGCCCGCACGAGCGCGACGCCCGCTCCGCCGCGCGTGAACTCGCCGGAGCGCTCCGGCTGATGCATCCGGCGGACGCGGCCTGGACACCGCCGGTACTGAGCTGCAGTGCCCGGGAGGGCACCGGTCTGGACGTCGTGTGGGAGCGGCTCGAACAGCACCGCGCGGTGCTCGGGGCCGACGGACGGCTGGCGCGGAAGCGTCGCGACCAGCAGGTCGACTGGACCTGGTCGATGGTCCGCGACCACCTCCTGGACCGGCTGCGCGAGCATCCCGGTGTACGGGAGGTGGCGCCGGTGCTCGAACAGCAGGTACGGGAGGGCACGCTGACGGCGACGCTGGCGGCGGAGCGGATCATTGAGGCGATGTCCTCGCCGGACTGACGGGGGGGTGCGGGGCTGTGGGGATGCCGTACGGCGGGGGCGTCCCCATGCCTCTGCTCACGGTGGAGCGCCCGGGCCATGATGCGCGGTGAGGTGCTCAGAAGCTCCTCACCTGCGGACAAGAGTCATAGCGACGACGGCCGGATCGTCCCGGGCGGGTCGCAAAACAAACCCGTGCTCCGCCAGTTCGCTGATCATTTCGATGCGAGAGGCCGGCCACAGCCAAAAGGTTTCGGTGTGCTCACGCAGCCCCCCCGCCGAGCCTCGTACCCAGTAGTCGCATCGTGTGCGGATCCTGCCCGCCTCGACCGACATCACCATCCGTCCTCCGTACTCGTGCTGCCCAACCCACTGTTTCGCGAAAACACGCACGGTTTCCTGAGCGGGAAGGTGAGCGGGCGGCAGCTGAAGAAGCAGTGAGCCATCGGGAACGAGCGCCTGGGCGAGTGCCGGCCACAGGGCGCGGCGTGCGGCGGGTGCCAGACAGGCGATCGTGTTGTGGCAGATTGCTACGTCTGCGACGTCACGCAGCTCCGCCTCATCAAGTTTCTCGGGGTGCACAGTGACTCGTGCCCTCAGCTCGGCAGGCAAGGACGCGAGGCGCGTCATCAAGGCGGCGCGCATGGCGCGTGCCGGCTCCACGGAGTGCACGTCAGCGCCCGAGCGCAGAAGGCTCATCACTGTGACCCGTCCGGTTCCGGCGCCGACATCAAGCACCCCGAGACGTGCTTTCGCGACGTCGTGGCCGTACAGGCGCTGCACCTCTGTCTCGTCCTCCTGCGCCTGCAGGATGTCGTAGAACTCGGCGCTGACGGCATACGCGTCATGCTGCGCCGACGCGGTCATTGATGTTCTGGATATGACGTTGAGCATATTCAGCAAGACAGGCCGAGCGATGTATTTGTGACAGCAGCTCGCTTCCTCCGGTGTTTCAAGCGCCCTGTCCGACGTGGCCCTGATCGCCCGCAGCGGCTGATGGACCCCGCTCGCGCGTCGCGGTCACAGCCTCGCTTCCTGGCGGTCCCGCGAGGACGGGCTGACGGCGCTTCGCAGGTGTGAACGTAAGAGAGCTGGGTCACTGAGTGCTTTCGCCCGCATGTCACAGAACGGCGACGCGCTCGGTCTATAGGGCGGCAGAGTACCGCCCCGGCCGCGGCAACTGCCCTATCCCATGCGAGCGCCGCGCCCTGACGGGCAGGCATATCGCCCTGATCTTGATCCATGACCACCTGACGCAGTCGAGGAATGACGAACGATGACACCCCATGGTGACCTCCCCGCACCCGAGAATGGCCTCCTCCTCACGCACTTCCTGACCGTGCGCGACGTGACCGTTTCCCGGCGCTTCTACGCCGACGTCTTCAGCGGCGAGGTCGTGATGGAGGAGAATCCGGCGATCGTGAAGGTCGCCAACAGCTGGATCATCATGAATCCCGGCGGCGGGCCCACGCCTGACAAGCCGGGAGTCACCTTGGAAGCGCCCCGGAGCAGCGAGCGCGTGTCCAGTTTCCTCAATGTACGTGTGGCCGACATGGCTGCCTTTTACGAGCACGCCGTCGCGCGGGGAGCCCACTTTCTCACCGAACCCGTTGACCGCACGTCCGAGCTGCGCTGCTATCTGCGCGACCCCGACGGCTATCTCATCGAGGTGGGTCAGTCCACCGGGCTCATCAGGGGAATCCAGGCCGGACCGCCCACGGGCCAGGGGTGATCGCCAAGACCGCTCCCATTTCGACTGGGCGTTGCGTTACTTGTCGACCGCGTGTCGCGATAGCCGGCCTTTTGAGTTCCAACCTCTGACCGCCACGAGGGGTGGAGCAGGGGCGGGCACGCCCAACCGCACCGCATCCACTGATTCGCGCCTTCGGCCGCGTCAATGGGTACCCGGCGGTACTGGTCAGATCGGCAACCGGCCCGCGGTGTTCCGCGACTGAACCGGATACGACTGCCGGCGGACCCATCCCACCGGTTGACACCGCGACGTCCTGACCGAGTTGGGAAAACAACAGGACGCTTCCGGGATCACCGCACTCAACCACTCCACATCCGAATGGGGAACAACTGTGAATGAGCGACACGACCTTCAGTCCGGCCACACGCCCGCGACAGCGCGAATCACCACGCTCGAAAGTCTCCGCGAGCACCTCCAATGGGCGATCGAACTGGAACACGCCACTCTGCCGCCGTATCTCTGCGCCCTCTACTCTCTCGACCCGTCGCGGAACCCGGATGCCGCCCAAGCACTGGGTGGTGTCTTCGTTGAGGAGATGATCCATCTGGCGCTGGCGGCGAATCTCCTCAACGCTGTCGGCGGACGGCCGCGCCTGAACCCGACGACCCTGCTGCGGCCTCATCCGCGGCCTCTGCCTCACGGCGACCGCTCCCTGCGACTGTCGCTGGTTCCCTTCGGGAAAGAGGCGCTTGAGATGTTCCTCCGCCTCGAACAGCCGGCGCTGCCCGGCGCTCCGGCCGAGGGCGACAACTACAAGACGATCGGTCAGTTCTATGACGCGATCGAACAGGGGCTGCACCACTTGTCCACTGAACTCGGTGAGCAGGAGGTCTTCAGTGGGGACGCGGCTCGACAAGTGACAGGCGGCCCCTTCGCCCACACCGGCGGACATCTCGCCGCGGTCACTGATCTCCGCTCGGCACTGGCCGCGCTGGAGGAATAGTCGAACAGGGCGAGGGAACGGCACGGGGCGAAGTCTGGGACGGCGACCACGACATCTTTCACCCGGACCGTGACGAGGTTTCGCACTACTACCGATTCCAGGAACTCAAGCTCGGTCGGCGATACCTGCGCGGGGACACGCCGCAGTCGGGTCCAACGGGTGAAGCCGTGGCAATCGACCTCTCCGGTGTCCTGCCGATGCGCCCCAATCCGCTGCTGGCAGACCACCCTCAAGGCAGTCCGATCCGAACTGCCCAGGAGGAGTGCAACCGGACATACTGCGTGTTGCTACAGCAACTGGAGCAGGCATTCAACGGAAGTCCGAACATGCTCGGGGCCGCCACGGGCACGATGTACGCGCTCAAGGCGCAGGCTCAGAGCCTGATGCAGATGCCTGACGGCGAGGGCACAACGGCAGGCCCGACCTTTGAGTACGTCGGACCCGAAGGCCGCTCCTGAAGGGCTCAACGCGCCTCCCCTCTTGCTGTGTTTCGACAGTAAGGGCTGTCCCGTACTTCCTGGTGGATCAGCGCGCGGCGTCGGATGCGGTGCGTCGCGCGTCGGAGGGGCGCTCGCATACGGGATGTATTCGGGCGCTCCGGGAACGCGGCGAGGCGCCGTAGCTGTCATCGCGCGCCCGCCGGGGATTACGGGACAGAACTAAGAGGATGTCTCACGTGGCGAGCTTCGCGAGTCTTTTGTAGCAGGTGAGGGCTGCGGCGAGGCCGAGGAAGGCAAGGAAGTGGCTGCCCTTTCGC